>CAXBML010000003.1:0-189726 GCA_963976875.1 uncultured Coxiellaceae bacterium | reverse complement strand
CCACAAATAAAACAACATGATAATGGTTAGCCATCACAGCATAAGCGGCAATTTTGATAGCAAAGACTTGCGCAAGGAATTTTAGTCTCGCAATTATCCATTGTTTACGATGAGAATAGTCTTTTTGAGTAAGGCTATCCTTGCCACAAAGATAGCTGCGGCGCACACAACGCGCCATAACATGATAATAAGGTGTTGAATCTATATTTATTTGCTCTGAACGGGGTACGGACATAACTTAACCTATCTAACCACTTATTGCTGCTAATCAATAATATATGCCCGGAGATAAAAGGTTGTCAACTTAACAGGGGTGGCCTGTTAAGTTATGAAGTTAGGGGTGGCCTGGCTATTTTTTGCTATTTTATAAAACTAATCTTTTAGCTTCCCTTCAAACTTAAGCATATAACCAATAAAATCTTTTGTCGTTAATATACCAACTAGTTTTTGAGAAGCGTCCACTACAGGCAAGGCGTTAAAATTGCTATATAGCAACAATTCTGCGGCCGCCATAATAGGCGTATCTGGGGTAACAGTGACAACTTGCGTTTGCATAATCGCATCTAAAGAAATATTTTGATCTAAAGATTTATCAAGCTTTTTATCTTGCCCAACACCCATAGCACCAAAACTATATTTCAACACATCCGTGGTGCTCAAAATACCAAGCAACTGCTCACCATCAACGACAGGAATATGATGGATATCATTTTTTTCTAATAGGTTCCGTAGTTCAGAGAAATTAGCATAACGCTCGATAGTAATTAGCTCTGTTGACATTATATCTTTAACAATCGCTTTCGTAGACATTTTATATTCCATGTTTGAACAGTTAAAATTTATAAGCTTATGAATGATCAGGCGTTAAGCGTGGCCGATAATGCTCATCAGGTCTGGGCGCTGCTCTTGGTGTTTGCTGCTCCACCGGCATAGGCGGCGCCAATCCTAAACTGGCGCAATCCTGAGCTAACTTAGGCTCTAAATCAGGGGCATTGCCCATTTGTTCTTGCAAAACAAGGCGATCCAATTGTCCAGGCTCGCCATAACCAAAAGCAAACTCTCCATAGTTGTAATGAGGATTCAAGCCACCATGAAGCAAAATGATATATTTTTTAAGCCATTGCTCAGTGTTACTACCACCCAAAAGTTCCATTTTTAATAACTGCTCCACAGATAAGCCTAAATTAGGATTAACACCAGCTTGCGCAGTCAGTAATTTTAACTTTATTGAATTTAGCCTAAATTGATAAAGATGCTTTCCATCAGCAGACTTTGAATTATTTTCCGGCTTATCTTGGGGATGAAGCATTTGATAGCTCACTCCAGCATGGCTAGTTTGCTTACCAAATGTTTGTTCAAAAGATGTAAGTTTGCGAGCACCAAAATCTTCAGGTTGTAACCTATGTCTTTTCTTATTCTTGAGCTCTGAAACTCTTTCAACCCAAAACGGTGTTGAACTGGCAGAATGGTGGGTTCCCAAATACTTAGAAACAAGCTGCCTAGCCTGCTTTTCTACAGGCAAAGGTCGGAGTTTAAGCTTAGGATTCTCTATCCCCATTTTCTTGTCTCCTACGTCTGAATTTGACTCATTATATACTTAAAAAAGTAAGTTAATCAAGATATAGTCACTTAGCCTAATTGAACTATGCCTTTATATTGTCCTAATTTTACCAGCTCATTTTTTTGAGCACGAGAAAGCTTCTTAATCAAATGCTCAATTTTTAAAGCATCTGATCTTGAGCCTATCTCCTCTTGGTAAACAAGCTCTAGCGGGGTTTTACCTCTTAAGTATTTTGCAGTCTTAATGCCTTGCGCACAATGCTCCTCAAAACGTTTCTGAACATCTTTTGCCATTCCAGTATAGAGAGAATTATTCTTACAACGCACCATATAAACAGACCATATTTCGGACATACCTTCACTTACCATAGAGCCCGCCTTTCATTATGAATCACGTTAATAGTCTATCGTGGCTCCTAAATTTTAAACTGAACTATATGTGCAAATACACAACCATCATAGTTAGGAAGTTAATTATTTGTCGCAATAATATTTCCCCTTTGCTTATGGAGAACATCACTTCTTCATTACTAAAATTGTATAGTTTATTTGTATCAAACGGAATATTTAACACGCAAATTTTATTTATACAAAGCACATTTAGTGTTTGTATAATGCCCTGGTTAGGCATATTATATTAGCCAGAGAAACACATTACTATGGATAAAAACACAGATAATGTGGGGGCACATAAGTCCAGTTTAGGATAAAAACCTCGCGAAAATGTTAAGTGAATAAAGTAGTAAAAAGGAGAGAATAAAATGTCATTATATAAAAATATTCTATTTGCAACGGATTTAGGTCAAGACAGCCAGCATGTATGTGATATTGCTAAAGAGTTAAAGCGGGTACATGGTGCAACACTTAATATTGTTCATGTCATAGAGCCTATTGGTGCTTATGGCGGTAATTATTACTATATCGAAGATATGAATGAGCAAATTGAAAAGGAAGCCCTAGAGCACCTTAGCCAATATTCTAATGCTAGTGGAATCCCGCCTAAGCAGCAATTTTTATGCAAAGGCCACCCCAAACACGCCATTATTGATATGGCCGATGAACTGGGAGCCGATTTAATTGTTCTCGGTAGCCACGGCGCTCGAGGTATCAGCGTATTATTGGGCTCAACTGCTACATATGTCTTGTCTCATGCACATTGTGATGTTTTAACCGTTCCGTTAAAACGGTTTGATGATCAAGACTAATAGAAAAATGTCGTAATGCCTAGGTTTTACCTAGGCATTATCTCTAGGAATCTTTTTGTGACTAATTAGGAGTGTAACATGTCATTATATAAAAATATTTTGTTTGCAACAGATTTAGGTAAGGATAGTAAACATGTCTGCGAGGTTGCAAAAGATTTAGAGCGCATTCATGGAGCCACACTTAACATTGTTCATGTTATAGAGCCGGTTGGCACTTATGGCGGTGGGTTTTATTACATAGGCGAGCTTAACAAGCAACTGGAAGAAGAAGCGTTAACTCATTTACATCAGTTTTCAAATACTTATGGTATTGCGAAAAAACACCAGCATTTATCTACTGGACATGCAAAAAAATCTATTATTACCATGGCTGATGAATTGAAATCAGACTTAATTATCTTAGGAAGCCATGGTGCTCATGGCATAGGTGTTTTGCTTGGTTCAACGGCTAGTTATGTATTGTCACATGCACACTGTGATGTGTTAACTGTTCCATTAAAACGCTTTAAAGAGAAAAAATAAAGTATTCCTGAAAAATCCAGGGCTGAATTTTCAGTCCTGGATTATACAAGTTGCTACTAGAAAAACTTATAGCTGCTCAATCAAATACCTGGTAATATCTTTTGATGTAACAATTCCAGCTAACTCTTCATTGCTGTCAATAATAGGTAATGAATTAAAATCATTTCCTAACAATATCAAGGCCGCATCACGTACAGAACTTGAAACTGAAAGGGTTTTAATATCCCTGGTCATCACGTCTTCAATGGAAGCAACACTGTCCAACTGATCTGCCGAAGCTTTATCTTCTTTAACAAATAAATCACTAAAAGAAGATCTTAAAAGATCAACTCGACTAACCAAGCCAATTAATTTTTTACCAGAGACGACAGGAACATGATGAATATGATTCTCTTGCATCAGACTCTTTACTTCAGAGATTTTACTGTTGATAGTCGCAAACACTAATTTAGAAGACATAATGTTTTTGATTGGTTCATTCTTTTTCATTGGATATCCCTTTATTAAAAACGATGACAAATTCTAACGTTGTTACTACGCATTTAGCAAGAATTATCTACAGTTCTAAATGATTCTCAATTGCTGTAGATCACTTTAATTTTTATGATATGATTAACTTAAGTACCGTAAATAGTTCGCAATGTTTGCGAGCTTACATACACCATTGGATAGACATGCTTACCCAACTTGGACTTGAACTAGAACAGTTTATGCAGGCTTCGAAAGAAAACCTGCCGGCCATGCTGAAAATAGTTGCAGCGCTTTGGGCTTTTAGTATTGTTAACTTTAAATTAGGCAAGCCATTTAACATTTTAGGTATTAAACCCAGAAGAATTAAAGGTCTATTTGGTATTATTTTCGCACCTGTATTACACGCCGATTATAATCATTTATTTTTTAATACAATACCACTCTTTTTCCTTGGGCTATTTACAATGTCTTTAGGACAAATAAAATTTTATATCGCAACCTTAATTATTACTATTTTAGCTGGCTTGGGTGTTTGGCTGTTTGGACGTCGAGGTAATCATGTTGGCGCTAGCGCATTAATCGCAGGCTATTTTGGGTATGTCATGGGTGAAGCCTATAACCAACCCACTTTTACGGCACTCTTTTGTGGCGGTATCGCACTATATTATTTTGGCGGCATTATCACAAGCTTGGTACCGACTAGCGCTAGAGTCTCTTGGGAGGGGCATTTATTAGGCTTTTTATCTGGCATTGCCGCTATATTTATTATCCCTTATATCCCAATGCCAATGTGATATACTTCTGGCGATGAGTATACAAATAACGCCCAGAAGAATACACTTCCAATTTAACAATAATATACCTAAGCACTGGTATAACCAATCTGCTGTACATACTTACCACGTTAATATTTTTGGTTTATTTATCCCAGATGGGGAAGAGTTTTTCATCCGAAGTGCTAAGCCGTTTTTACAACACATTACAGATGAAAAACTATATGGCGAAGTACGCGCTTTTTTGAAACAAGAAGCGAACCATCGCCGAGAACATATGAAATATGCCGTTCATACCATATATAAACACTACCCCAACCTGAAACAGAAAAACTATAAATTCCCAATCATTCAAAGCTTGGCTTGGTTAGGGGGGGCAAAGTTTCGCCTGGCCATGACAGCCGCAGGAGAGCATTTTACCGCCATCCTTGCTGATTACTACTTACAAAACCCGCATTATTTTGAAGGGGTGCCAGAACCAATCAAGGAAATGTGGCATTGGCATTTTGTGGAAGAAATTGAACACAAAGCGGTGGTTTTTGATATGCTCAAAGCACTGAAAATTGGCTATTTAAGAAGAAGTACTAGCTTCATATTAATGAGCTTATATTTTTTCAGTGGATATATTCGACCATTCTGCCATATGGCCAGAACTGATAATAATTTATTCTCGCTAAAGTTTCTTAAAACCGCCTTCCAGTTTTATTGGACAAATCCAGGTGTTTTGCGAAAATTATTAGCCCCCTACTTTTCATACTTAAAACCCAATTTTCATCCCTGGCAACATAATAACGCTGACTTAATAGAGAGTTGGTCAGCTAAACTTAATGAGCTTGAAAGAAAAAAGTCGGCTGCCTAATCAAAAAAAAAAGGATATGCTAAAGTTACAGCAATTTGCTGTCATTTATGTGTTCAGATCAAGGATGATTTGAACTTATCTCAAGGAGTGAGAAAAATGCCTGCACATAATAAATTTTCAGATTTAACCGCCGATAAAATAAACACTATTATTGATACAGCATTAAAAGATTATCGAGATGGTATCAATAAAATACTAAAACGTCACCGAAAACATAATTTTGGTTCATTAATGATTCGGCTAGAAAGGCTCGTATATGAGTTTGGACAAGTCTGGCAACCTATCTCGCATTTAAACGATGTCAAAAAAACGCCAGAATATAGTGCCGCGATAGAACAAGCGCAAAAAAAAGTGTCTGAATTCCATTTAGATATTTTTCAAAACAAAAAACTATTCAAGCAAATAAAAAAATTAGAAAAATCTCATAAGTTTAAGCACCGCCCACCAGCCGAACAAGCTCTGATCAAAGACTACCTCCGCAATTTTAAACTATCTGGCATTGAATTATCTGATAGTGCGCAAGCCGAGTTAAAATCTATCCGAAAAGAATTAACCGAGCTAAAAGAGCTATTTTCGAATAATAAGACAGCGGCTATTGACGCTTGGACAAAGCTCATCACAGATGAGTCTGATTTGTCAGGGGTACCTGAATCCACAAAACAAGCAGCGAAAGAATTGGCCGAATCAAAACAACAAAAAGGATGGTTATTAACATTGGCGCCAAATGTTTTAGGCGATGTCGTGCGTTTTGCTGATTCACGATCGTTAAGAGAAGAAATCAGCCATGCACACAATATTGCAGGCTCAGCTGAAGCCACTGATCCAGAGCACAACAACTCCCCGATCATGGTGAAAATTTTAGCTTTAAAACAAAGAGAAGCCAACTTGCTGGGGTTTAAGGATCATGTGGATTTATCCCTATCATCTAAAATGGCAACTCGCCATGACGTTGACAAAATGTTAATGGGCCTGGCCAAGGGCGTTAGA
The DNA here is from genome assembly GCA_963976875.1 of uncultured Coxiellaceae bacterium. Taxonomy (GTDB): domain Bacteria; phylum Pseudomonadota; class Gammaproteobacteria; order Berkiellales; family Berkiellaceae; genus Berkiella_A. The sequence goes on along the minus strand of CAXBML010000003.1, from coordinate 183,349 downwards.
CCACAAGCTGAGTTAGAATTAAAACGTTTAAGAGACTTTGCCAAAAGCTATTGTGGTATTGATGATCTACGAACATATGACATAGCTTATGTTTCAAATAAGTTAAAGGAAACAGCATTTTCAGTTGACGAGAAAAAAATCAAAGAATATTTCCCTGCTGATTTTGTCTTGTCTGGTATGTTTGGAATCGTAAAGCAAATCTTTGGAATATCTATTGTCGAAGAGACAAAATTTGACAAATGGGATCCAGAGGTAAAGCTATTTTCAGTTTATGCTGAATCTGGCGACAAGCTAGGGGAAGTCTATATGGATCTCTTTGCCCGCAATGGCGAGAAACGTGGCGGCGCTTGGATGAACCAATGCGAAGATCGCTTCAAGTACGGCAAAGAGAAATATTTACCCATTGCATTCTTAAATACCAATTTTGGCAAACCCACAAAAGAACAACCTGCTCTATTGAGCCACCGAGAAGTCCAAACAACCTTTCATGAATTTGGTCATTGCCTACATCATATTTTGTCTCAGATAAATTTTCCCTCTATCGCAGGGCCAAATGGCGTCCCCTGGGATGCTGTAGAAGCACCGAGTCAAATGATGGAAAACTGGATCTGGGATCCCCAAACATTAAAAATGCTTTCTCAGCATTATAAAACAGGTGAATCCTTGCCTGATCCTTTAATCGAAGCGATTGGTAAAAGTCGAAATTATAATGCCGCCCTAAATGAGCTGCAACAACTCTGTTATGCCATGTTTGACTTTAAACTACACACCATTACCTCAAAATTAACACCTGACGATATTCAGCGTTTATGGCTGGCAGCCAGAAATACAGTACACGTAATACCTACAACAGAGGATGATCATATGCCCAATACTTTTGGTCATATTTTTGCAGGTGCTTACTCTGCTGGATATTATGGTTATAACTGGGCATTAAATATATCACATAATTTATTTAATGAGTTTAAACAACAGGGTATAATGGATCCTAAGCTCGGTAGAAAGTATGTTGAGACTATTTTAGCGCCAGGTGGCAGTCAAGAATTTATGGCATTAGTCAAAACATTTTTAGGCAAAGACCCTGATCCTAAAGCTTTGGCAGAAGCCATAAAATCAGATGTCTTAGATATTACAGATCAGCCTCAAGTTGGTGCATTTTCGTCTAAATCAAATAAACACCATACTTCGCATACGACACAAAATAATGACATAAAACATAACTCAATATTCACGCGAGTTGGAAAACATCTTCTACCCGCGAGCTTATCGGCCAGCAAATTTTTTATCCCCGCATTATTAGGATTAATACCTGTTGGCTTATCACTCATTCCTGCAACCATATTTCCATTTGCCCTACCCATCGGCTTAGTTTCTGGAATTGCAACTGGGGCTATAGTATTTGTTGGTACTCTAGCTGTATCCCTGGTAAGAGAAAAGATGAAAAATAACGCTCTAGATTATTATAAAGCGCAAAGTAATCAATCCTCACCCAATATCGATCAAATGGAGGTTAATGCTCTAAAGTTGGGGATGGATGCAGCACAAAGTCCAACGACACAAGCTATGAGCTGCTTTCAATGGCAAGCCTACAGCTCTGCTTATTACGCAGGGATAAAAGCACAAGAAACAGGGGAAGATGGAGAGCTTCGACAAAAATTTCAAATCTGATTTTTAAGATACCATAATACCGAGCCCTTCAGCGGCTCGGTATTATAAAGCTCTGCTGAATAAACCTTTAACTAGAAGCCCTGATGTGTTTTCATAAAATCTATCTCATCCGCAGTACTGTCACGAGAAAGAATTTTGTTTCGATGAGGATATCGACCAAATTTTTCTATAATATCATAATGTGCTTGAGCAAAGCTCAGAAACGCTTCTGCAGTTTTCTTATGCGCCTCTGGTGTCTCATCTACTAGTCTTTGGTATAGTGCTATACTCATTTCTTGGTCATTGAAGTTCTCTGAGTGCTCAAAAGGCAAATATAGAAAAACACGTTCCGTTAAAGTTAATATTTTATCTTTACTACTAGCAACGATATTTTTAGCGGCATTCAGCGCTAAAGAATCATGTGCAAACATTTTTGGCGTATTTCTATATAAGTTTCTTGAAAACTGATCAATTAAAATTATAAATGCTAAAGTGCTTTTAGGTGACGCCAGCCAACTGTCTAGTTGACCGGAGGTAGCTTGATAATTCAAGTTGGCAAATTTTTCTCGGATAATATTATCTGTATGTTCATTTTTTTGCCACCAAATTGTCCGGTTATATAACGGGTCTGGATTATTCTCATAATCAAACCAAAAATTTAAAACTTCGTTCACCATAGAGCAAGACTCCTAATAATATTTATTACCCATTTATCAATAAAATTTACAAAAAAGCTATATTACAAACCTCTAAAGCATTTAAGCAAGCATAACAAACCATAGAATAAATCAAATATTGTTAGTTAAATGCCTTGACTCACCCCCTCTTTAACAGTATCATTAGCGGCTCTGTAGCGACAAGCGGTCAATTTGAATAGTAATTTTAAAAAGGTTTTATATGCACGGTTTAATGAATGGTCCTCTTAATAAAAGTATTCATACTCAAAAATACGAATTATTTATAAAGTGTGCCTTGCATGCAGAAAATAAAATAAATTATACGTTGGAAAACAACATACAGGGCAAAGAAAACCTATATGCCACTGTTGGAAATATTAAAATAAATATCTCAGAGTTAACGCAAAAAGCAAATTTAAACCATATAACGCTGGATGCGCATGACGCTGAAAAATTTACCGCTAAATATGCTCATAATGATTTTGGGTATTACGGCTATAGATACAACTCAAATACCGACCCAAAATATTCTGCCATAAACGAGGCTGAAAGAACGGCCATACAAAACTATACCGGTTCAGAATACGCTAGCATTAATAGTTTCCTTTATGGCAAAACTGGACGTATACATCCTGACTTTTATAATGATAATGGTATAAACAATTCAGCGAATAAACTTTTACTTAATACTGCATTTTTAAGTTCGGGCTTAAATAAAATTATGCCCGAAGTAGACTATTCTGGCCAAACCTTTAGGGGCGAAAGCTCAACCTCGTTTGAAGAAATAGAACATCGCATGGCTTTAATCAACAGCGACTTCCCTGTATCCGAAAACCTGGCATTTATTAGTACATCTTTCGACTCATATATAGGCGACGCTTTTAGCAATGGAAGCCTTATTACTTTTGATGGCGCCTATGGTAAGGATATTTCTGGCTTATCTCACTTTGAATCTGAATGTGAATTATTAGTACTGCCAAACCAGCTCCTATGGGAGCATTGCGAATACAAAGAAGGTACTTATTATTTCAAGGCTTCTGTTGTTGCACCACTAATAGAAGGCAAAGATGAATCTTCTCAAGCTGAAATTACAGAATTTAAACAGCTCGTTGATTTTGCGAACGAGCATAATATAGATACCAGTTTTATTACAGAGTTTAATCAGACACAAATTCAAGCTCAGGGACAGGATGCCCCATATGATTTAATCAATTTACTTGCAGAGTTGTTTCCAGAGACCTTAATTGAAAAAAACTTCACCCCCAATAATATAACGACCTCTAGCTCTAGTCCTATCCTGACAACTGTAGAAGCACCAAGCTCAGAATTCATGGAGCCGCAGCACTTGTTACCAATACACGATGAACTAGCAATGATGAATAATATTATAATGTGTGATTGTTAGTTTAGTCAGTCTTTATAGTGCTCGGGGAGATGCTCAGCAGATTTGTTCATATCAATGAAGCCTGCAACGGCATTATATCTGCCTGGCGGCAAGTAATGACAATACGCTAAAAAAAGCGCCAAACGTTATACTAAATTCAATAACAAAAAATCTTATTTTAAAGCTTCCTGAACTTTTTCAAGCGCATAACGAACGTAATATGACACCTCTTGAATATATTTTTGATGCCACAAAAAACCATGCACTAAGCCAGTTGCGTATAGAATATCAACCGAGCCTCCTGCTTGGGCTATTTTCTCTGCATATTTCGCATGTTCATCTGAAAATAAATCATATTGGGCACTCAACAACACAATATGTGGTAAACCGCAAAAATTAGTACTGAGCATTGGCGAAATATATTTATGGGCTAAATCAGACTCATTTTCAACATACTGACGAATGAAATAATCGCTGATTGAGATTTCAGTTAAAAATTTATGCCCATACTTAAAATTTGAGTCATAAGATCGCGAGTAGTCTAATGGCGGATAAAATAAGACCTGAGTTTTTAGTTTTTGTTGTCCTAGATCTCGAAAATAATGCCCCAGCCCAGCTGATATATTAGCCCCACTACTTTCACCCCAACTGATAAATTTATCTGGATTTATATTATACTTTTCATGATAATGGTATAAATACTCTACCGCATTAATACAATCCTCAAAGGGCAAAGGAAACTTAAACTCTGGAGCTAACCGGTGCTCTATTGCCGCGACTTTACAGTTTAAATGGTTTGCCAATCTCTGACAGCCTAAATCTGAGTCCGTATTGTGACCAAATGAATAACCACAAGCCTTAATATAAAAAAGCAAACCATCATTTTTGATACTTTTGGGTGTATGAAGTCTGATACTTGCCCCGCTACTCAAAGTAATAACTTCAAGAAACTTATTATCAATGACGCGATGAGGCGTGCTAGTCCCTTTTTTAAAAGCATTTCTAACCTCAGAAATAGGCTTTTTATGCAAATTTCCAAAATCCGATCGATAGGTCTTATCAATAATTAATTTGACAGTTGGATGCAGGGGCATACGGGATCAACAAATTTTGAAGGAATGGGTAATTATAGCGCCTATTGCCTATACAAGCACAATAGACGCTAACAATTAGAAGCTATACAACTTCTTTTAGGTTCTTGAGTACAGTCGCTCTAACAGCTTTGCGAGCTGGCTTCGCTGAGATCATGATTTCTTCGCCAGTGAAAGGGTTTCTGCCTTTTCTAGCTTTAGTTGCTTTTTTGGCAACGCGACGAACTTTTAGACCCAATTCAGGAACAATGAACTGTCCTGAACCACGAGTTTTCAAGTGACGCTCTACTAAGTTTCTCAATGCTGCAAATACATTTTTAACATCGGCTTTAGATACGCCTGTATTTTCTGAGATTTCAGTGAAAATTTGTGCTTTAGTTTGTTTCTGAGAAACAACTGAAGTTGGCAACTTAACAACATTAGCAACCGCTTTCTTAGTCGCTGTTGTTTTTTTAGCTCTTGAAGCAACTTTGGTCGCAGTTTTCTTGCGTGTTACTTTTTTCTTGGTTTTTGCTTTAGTTTTAGCCACTTTCTTGCGAGCAGGTGCTTTGCGTTTTGCAGTGGTTTTCTTCTTCGTTGCAGTAGCCTTTCGAGCTTTCGTTGCCTTTTTCTTCTTTGGTGCCATGAAAATTTTCCTCCGGGTTCATACCAAAAAAAACAATACCACAGTTATTAACGCATTGGAACGAAATAAAATCAATAATTTGTTGCAAAATAGTCGTAAAAAATAGAAATAAATTAGTTTGGGTCTCTCTCAAATCATTATTTAGACACAATTAGCCATATTTATCTCGTTTTATAATTTATATTTTTCTTTATGAGTAATAAAACACAGTATGTTTTTCTTGTTGGTTTTTTAAATTGGCATAAAAATAATGGGAACAGCTAAGATAATCCAGGACTCTCAAAGATAATTGAAAAAATATAATTAAGTTAGAAGATAATTGGAACAACCAGATAATTAGGACAGCCAAGATGATCGGGACAGCCAAGATAATTCGGGACACCCAAGATAATTCGGGACAGCCAAGATAATTCGGGACAGCCAAGATAAATGGGGCAGCCAAGATAATTCGGGACAGCCAAGATAATCGGGACAGCCAAGATAATCGGGACAGCCAAGGTAATTCGGGACAGCCAAGATAATTCGGGACAGCCAAGATAATTCGGGACAGCCAAGATAATTGGGACAGCCAAGATAATTGGGACAGCCAAAGATAATTGGGACAGCCAAAGATAATTGGGACAGCCAAAGATAATTGGGACAGCCAAGATAATTCCGGATAGCCAAAATAATCGGGACAGCCAAAATAATTCGGGGCAGCCAAGATAATTCGGGACAGCCAAGATAATTCGGGACAGCCAAGATAAATGGGCAACAGAGCATCAAGTTACAAAGCCGACTATCTCTTTATGAGTCCCCTTTGTCCATTAGCACCTCCCGTCTGTCGGTTTAGACGGCATTTGTATTTGAGCTCATTCGACTTTTTGTTATTGTACTCATTCTTGAAGTAACCAAAAAAATTAGGATTTATAATGAAATCATTATCCATGCTAGAAGCAAAAGCCGTTTCAGGTGGCTCAGTTGAAGTTCTTGCGGCAACCACGGCGATCGTAACAACAGCCGCTTTGCTAGGCGCGTTATCATCACCTTATTACTATGCCCCCGTTGTTTATGATCCATATCCATACTATGGTGGTGGTTATTATGGTTACTATGATTATGGTTACTATGATTATGGTTACTATGATGTGGTTATCTGTGACGAATGGGGTTGTTTCTAATCCACCCAGCCGTGTTTTAAGCTTCAATATTCAATGCCCCCTCTTGAGCTCTGTGTTTGAGAGGGCACGTCTCACCTTTTCACAATTAGTTGAACAACTGCCTGTAATGCCATTTTTTTTTTGCGTTTGGTAGGATTTTATTGCAATTAAACGTATCATCTACCGTAAATAACGCTCGAATAAATTTGAGTTAGTAGGTCTAAATTTGCTAGAATTCAGACTTCTTGTATAACTCTCATATAAAATACTCTCTTATATACATGCATCTCTAAGCTCAGAGCTTTTCTCATGGTGTATTTTTAAGAAGAAAAAGCAGTTTAAATAAGGTTTAATTTTGTTGGCTGAATCAAATAAAGATATCAAAATAGCAGTTGTTGGCTGTGGTAACTGGGGCAAAAACCTTATCCGCGTTTTGCATAAAATGGGCAACTTGCACTCAATCTGTGACAAGTCCATAGAACGCGCAAAAGAGTTTAGCCAAACATTTGAAGTACCACATTTAAGCTTTGATGAAATAATTAAAGACCAAACTATCAGTGGTGTGTTAGTTGCTTCGCCTTCTGCTACACATTATGAATATACTCGACGCTGTCTTATTGCCGGCAAAAATACCTTCGTTGAAAAACCACTTGCACTCGCAATAGATAATGCATGCGAACTTTATAAGTTAGCAAAGGAAAATGACTGCATTTTAATGGTTGGACATCTACTCCAGTACCATCTGGCTTTTAATGCCCTAAAGCAACTAAATAATAACGGCACCTTAGGCAAGCTACAATACATCTGTTCCAATAGGCTTAACCTGGGCAAATTTAGAACCGAAGAAAATATCTGGTGGGATTATGCCCCACATGACGTTTCTATGATTTTATCTTTGACCAAAGAAATGCCCGAGCATGTTTCCGCCATGGGCTCAAATTTCTTGGAACATACGGTTGCCGATATTACCAGCACCCATTTAAATTTTCCAAGTGGTGTACAGGCACATATATTTGTTTCCTGGCTACATCCTTTCAAAGAACAAAAGTTAGTGGTTGTGGGTGAAAAGGCGATGGCCATTTTTGACGATTGTGCTGATTGGTCAGAAAAACTTAAGCTATACCCTTATCCCGTAGAATGGATAGACGGTCAACCACAACCTTGCGATCCAAAGCCACAGACTATTGCTTTGTCCCCTCAAGAGCCTTTGTTAAACGAATGCCAACACTTTGTGGATTGTATTGCTAAGCATAAAACGCCCATTACGGATGCCTACGAAGGACTCCAGGTTATGCGTATCTTAAATGCTGCCATTCAGTCTATAGAGACTCACCAAACGGTGAAATTGGCACCTGAGCCACCAACACACGATCAAAATGACAAACTCCACGATAGTATTCGTGAGCACGTCAACAAAGCATTGGAAGGGTTGGAGCACCCTTTTGCAAAATCGGCAGCCCCAATAGATTAAAGCCTATAGCGTGAGACAATCTTACAGTAGTTAAGTAAAATAAGGTGTAACCCCATGGATAAAATTCAATTCATTGACCTTAAAAGCCAACAAAAGCCTATTGCAGACAACATCAACCTAGCACTACAAAAAGTACTAGAGCACGGGCAATATATTTTAGGCCCAGAGGTCCAAGCCTTTGAAACAGCATTAAAAGAATACACTGAAGCCAAAGCCGTTGTCAGCTGTGCCAATGGTACTGATGCTTTAAAGCTGCTTTTACTTGCCAATAATGTCGGCAAGGGCGATGCTGTATTTGTACCGACGTTTACCTTTGCGGCGACTGCCGAAGTTGTTCCCTATACACAGGCAACCCCCTTTTTCGTCGACATCTGTCCCGAGACTTTTAATATTGACTTAATCAGCTTGGAGCAAGCTGTTCAACACAGTAAAAAGCTTGGCCTCAAACCCAAATGCATTATGGCGGTTGATTTATTTGGTCTACCTGCAAATTACCCAGCACTTCAGGAATTAGCAGACGCACATAATATGTTGCTCATCGCCGATAGTGCCCAAAGCTTTGGTGGTAAAATTAATGACGCTAAAGTTGGCACATTAGCCAGTATGACCGCAACCAGCTTTTTCCCTGCCAAACCATTAGGATGCTATGGTGACGGTGGCGGCATCATGACACAAGATTTAGAAATAGCCGAACGTCTAAAAGCATTAAGGGTCCATGGCGCTTGTGGTTTCCGATATGATTATCAATATATAGGCCTTAATAGCCGCTTAGATTCAATGCAAGCTGCAGTTCTAATTGAAAAACTTAAAATTTTCGATGACGAATGGAAAAAACGCCAACATATTGCGAGTTTATATCAAGAAGGTTTACACGGCTCAGTCAAAACACCCGTCGTCCCTAAAGGCTACCAATCTGCATGGGCACTATACACTATTGTGTGCCAGCCCAAACAACGCGATTTGCTTGAAGCGCATTTGAAAGACAAACAAGTCCCCTATGGCGTGTATTATCGTACCCCTATGCACTTACAGCCTGCTTATGAGGCATTCCCCCGAGCACAAGAAAAATTAACCATCTCTGAGAAGCTCAGCCACGAAGTGATTAGCTTACCTATGCACCCTTATTTGAGCGATGAACAAGTACACTTTATTATCGAGCAAGTAAATCATGTGATAAAACAATCGTAAGCATTTTGGGCGAATTAATCACTCTCAGCACCATATACAACCTACGCACCGCAGTTTGTCACCTGTAAGAAATGCAACTGCGGTCTATCTCTAGTATTCCAGTTTAATAAAAATACCGCTCTGATGAATATTACATAACTATCTTTTATTTTTTACGCCAAAAGCGGACTTTTTTCTCCTTTTTATCTTTATAAATCTCATCGGATTTTGAGTCAATGTCAGAATCCGAACCTTTCCCCTCCCCTTGAACATTTCTCAGTCTTAAGATTGGAGATGGTAACGGCATCTCGCCTAAAAGTTCTAGTGGCAATACAGGCACATAGAGAGACTTTGAATCGGAGGCACAACCTATTCCAACACCAGTATATTCAGGCTCGGAATCTGATGCGCTGCTAGAGACACTCGGCGTTGGAGAGTGCGTACCTTTAAGCTTAAGTTCAGCACTTACTGTCACTTTGTCTAAATCTAAAGCGCGCATTTTTGAAATAAGGCTACCGTGCGCACTACTGTTTCGAGCATATAGTGGATTTTCTACCCGGACAACTTGCTCTTGGGCATCTGAACAACGGCGCTTCGCCCTTGAGTGAGCCACTCGCTCTAAAGAGATTCCACTCTCAGTTAAACTCTCTAGTGTCATATCTGATCTATATGCAAATTTTTGCTCGGAAAATGGCACTTGAAACCACGTTGATGTGATTGCAGCTGAGATCATTTCCGCACACACAGTCACTTCTTTTTTACCCCAAAAATTCTCGTCAGGTAGTATTTTACCAGCTATATCAAACGACTTAAAAAGCAAAGAAGGGGCTATCAGTTTACCCACCACAAATGGTGTATTAGCAATTTTATTGCCGCAATGACACAAATACCCAATATATAATATATTATGAAAGGTCTCGGCTAAGTCAATGTGCCCAGTGCATAATAAAAAAGCGATACTTTCTTTAAATAGCTCTATTGCATTTATATTGTAATATTCATCTTTTTTTTCACGCACACATTCTGTATCTGAAAATTTTTCATCCATATACAACAACATTGGCCAAAAATAATTTTGTAACTGTCTCAGAAAGTGTCTTTGTAATATTTGGCCACTTTCATTTTCTAAAAACAGAGTATGCCTTGACGTTAACTGCTTAAATACTTGTAAGAGTGTGCGGTGGATTGTATTATCGTTTTTCCCTGAGCTTGCGGCACTTCTAGAAGAGGATGCTGAGCTTATTAAATCAGCAGAAGCAACGTCAGCTTCCACCTTTAAAAATTTTTCTGCCAAATACTCCATCGTGACATCTTTTTGAGCTAGTAGAGGCAACACGTTATCGTGCCAATGCTGAATTAACGTGTCAGGACCATCCTTACGCAGTAGCCCTTCCTGAGTAAAGTCTGCATATTGAATACAAAAACGCAAAAAATGATTAATTTGCTCAGTTGAAAATGGCTTTTTGGCCTCTTGCAAATCAGCCCCATAAATGGACATTCAGTGTGTCCCCCTAAGTAAAAATATAAAGTAGCCAGTGTTCTAACCAGAATGAATATACCTCTTGCTTAAGATACTGTCAATTTTTATGTATTTGCAGCAAATACTAACCAAAAAGCTCAGCCTATTAACATAAAAACAAACTAATCAAACGACTAAAACTAGAAGAGTAAAGTGAAGTATTAAAGGGTGGGCAGGCTTTTCACAACTTGAACCGTAATATTATCACAGTCTTCGCCCTGCTGCTTAAGAATTCTATCGATTAAATCTGACACTTTTTTCTCTGTAGAACCATGATTTCTAGAAAGTTTTATGAAATCTTCCGGCTCACAACCAGACCAAAAACCATCGGTGCATAGTACTAGCGATTCATTGCTAGCAAGTGGGGGTTGTACGACAATATCAACTTCCGGGGGCTCATATGTGCAAATCGATCTGAGTAGTTGGTTCTGCAAAGGGTGGGTAGAGAATACTGCCTCAGTAATTTTTCCCTGTTCAAATAGAGCTTGTACTTGGGTGTGGTCTGGCGTGCGCCAAATGACCGCTTGTTTGTTTAATTTATATATTCTAGAGTCGCCAACATGTGCTGCAATGAAGTGATCTTGGTTTAGCCAAGCAATAGCAATGGTTGTTTGAGTATCCACTTCTTGATATTTTTTAATAATATCTTTTTGTGCTTTGCTAATAGCCTGTGATACAAAATCTTTCATGCCCAGCATGGGGTCTGTTTCTATGGCGCTCGCAAACTTTGGGGCAAGTTTAATGAGGGATTGGGTGACAAACTGAGAGGCTATTTCTCCACGATAGTGCCCCCCTAATCCATCAGCCACAACAAAACAGCCCCAATTATCTCGAGCATCAAAGCCAAAACTATCTTGGTTAGACTGTCGCGCGCCTATATGAGTCGTTTGGTAGCAAGTCAGGTGCATAGTTCCTTTCCTTATCTTGCTCCCTCATTTGAGCATCTGTCGTTTGAATTTTATCAAATACTTCTCTATCCATGGTATTAAGCTTTGCTTGACTGCGCTTATCTGCCGGGCAAAACAATTGTTTCATATATAACAGTAATTCTTGCAAAACATCGGTTAAAACACAAATCAGGTTTGGCTCTAACTGTTTAATACTTAAGTTCTTAATATGACCATCAATGCAGTATGTTAACTTTCTACTTAATGTAAAGATCTTTTCCTTTGTTATGAGTTTAGGATATTCCGCAAGATTTTCAATCTCACCCATGAGCGCTAGTAGATCAGCTTCAATTTTATTTATTTCGGAAACTGTTTTCCCTAAGCTGGCTAATTCGACTTGGCGTAATTGAATAATAGCCTGCAATTTTTTTATTCTAGAGCATATATAATACAGGCTGGCATACTTTCCTTGTAGATCATGATTTAATCGACAAGTTTCATTGTCATTCTTTGCCTTAAAAGATATAGGCGATCCCCAATAATAAGCCTTTTCACTGCCATTACCTTCTTCTAAAATAACCATAGATTCTAAAGAGTTTAGAATTGGAATCTCCATAAAACTACTTAAATGCCTTGTATTAATGCCGATACGATTCAAGCACTCTAAAACATATTTTTTACAATTCTTTTTTTTAAAAACATTAAACATCGGTACTGATGGCGATTTAAAATCAGTTGAATCCTCGTGTTGTTCAATTTTGAGTTTATCTTGATAAAAAGTATCCAGTAGCACCTCGACATCTTTTTTGCTTATTTGATACGTTGCATGAACCAACCCTTTTGCGTTAGCAATGTAAGCCATATCTTCAAGCTTAATTTTTGCCACGCCATAAGGTTTAAAGCCTAAAATTGGCATATACCGACTGTATAAACCTAACGCACTGATCACTTCTACTCTGGCTGTTTTACCTTGCCGATGATCCAGCTGAGAAATGAGCATACAACTGTGCCCCATTGGGTTGGCACCCTCAGTCATAACACAAAACGAAACAAAGTAATCTGTGTAACTTTTTATTGATGCGTCTTTATACTTTCTTGCTTGCACTATGGTTGATGGGTTCGAAGGCATAGTCATTCCTGTTTTTTGCACGTATTGGTATACTAATTTTGAAGGTGAACTTTATACTAAATACTACAAAAAATAGAGGCCGTTTATCGGAGCAAGTGCGCCAAATATCTACATTAAAATATCTATAAAACTAACTTGTGCCGATAAACACCCCTGAAACAGTTTTTATACTTTAGCTTACGCTACGTCCGACACTGCTGCGCGCAATAAGCGGTAAAATATAGGCGTCGCTGGGCTTAAGCCGGACTTCTACTTGAACAATTTCCTGCAAAAGCTCCATGGCCGGCATGCCATGCCCAATCACTAATACATGACCTTTGGGGTGTTTTTTCTCAATATCATCATACAACGCTAACATTCTATTTCTCACTTGCCGGTTACTTTCCAGCTCATACTTTTGCGTTGTCTCCTGGCTAAAATGCCAAGGATCTTGTTTCAAATCAGCTTGAGGCTTACTTTCTAAGCTACCAACCAAAGCATTATTTAGGCGAGTGTCGGAATAAATTTTATCTGCGCTAAAAATACCATAATCAGACATCACTCTTGCGGTTTGCATTGCTCTAGGCAAAGTCGAAACATAAACGGCAGTAATATTTCTATTGTCAAACCCATGCATCGCTAAGCGCTCAGCAGCAGCGCTGGCCTGCTGCTTACCCCGTGTTGTTAAGTTGGATACTCTGTAATTGATTTGTCTAGGATCAGCATTAAAAGTGCCTTCAACATTATGCTTGGCTTCTGCACAACGTATTACGATTATATGACGTTCCGCCAAGGCAAAAATGCTTTGAGAGAAAAAAATAATTAAAATACAAGTAAAAAATTTACACCTGTTCATTTACACAACCCTAAGTTTTGTCAAAGTAAAAAATCCATTTCATTCTATTCAAAGTTGATTAACTCATCAATAAATAACCTGTCATATTCACGCCTGTAATGATAATTTATATTATAATTTAATGAACTTTGAATAAATTAAAAATAAAACTTAAGGCAATAAGCTTATTATGACTATAACTAAAAACCTAACTTCAGCTGCTTTACTACTTTGTTTTTCAACTTTATGTCAAGCTGCTTTTTATAACGAGACCTTATCCAGTGTCAAAACCCACCAAGCTGATGCCGAAACACGCAGCCAACTTATGTCAGCTCTAGAATCTTGTGGTGTACCAAACGATGGAATTGAGGCTAGCTGTGTAATACAAAGCCTGCAAGGGCCAAACAACAATATCAAAAATCCTAATATGGCGGCGAATATCGTCAATAGCTATAAAGCCGCTTTAAATAATAAAGTAAGCGACCCCAAGTGTCAGCTACCAGATATTTATGCGGTCAATCAAATTGCAGCAGATTGTGTGCTGGTGTTACATTACTCTGTTTTAGAATCAGGCAATCCTTCCACAGCTAAACAGGCTTTTGATCGCTGTTTGCAAGGAAAAATTGGTGGGCTAGCCTTAGCAGGAAATCTAGCAGCTCAGTTTAGCATGAAAAAGATATCAGAAGAATCTGGCCGTGGTGACCAGATGCAAGTATGGGCGAACGTCTTAAAAGAAAATACAGACCCCAATGAAGTTAAAGATATGGCGAGTTGCTTTTAGCAACTCACCCTCACCTTAAATTACTTATTAAAGCCTCGACGGTTTCTCCTATCCGCGCCTTCATCTGCACCTAATGCTTCAGGGGCCGCATCGAGTAAATCAAGCCCAAGGGCTTCGGCAATGAACGTTTGGGTTTCTGCTTCGTCATAGCTTTCTCCATCTATGATCATACTGGTAACAGAGTCAAAATTCATACCTGCGGCTTTCATTTTTTGTAAAAATTCAATCGCCTGCTCTTTATTCCCAGCCTCTAACTCATACTCTATCCCCGCATCGTCCCCTAAAGCTGTATCATAGGCTTTTGCCGCACGTATAATATCGTCAAAGTTACTGGTTGGACCAGAGAAGCTAACACCATAGTCTTCTTTCTCTATTGTGATGTATCTATCGTCATCAAATTTATCATCTATCTCAATACTTCCGTCTTCTATGTTCAGGTCCCAAGCGTCTTTAGGGAATAGGTCAGGTAACATATCCATAAATGCTTTAGGGAATCCATTTTCCATCTCAATTTCAGGTATGTCTTTGTCGTTCTCTTGGCTGTGACGAGCTTTAAGTTCAATAACGTCATCTACTTCAGCAGACAATTCATCCTCCTCCCTTACAAGCGGTACAAACCCTAGAGGAGAGGGAGGCAATAATTTTTCTCGCACAATATCTTTGACATAAGTACTACGTTCATCGGCTCCTACAATGTCGTTAAACTCTGCAAATTGGGTATGACTGAAATCTGCTTGGTGTGTATCATGATTGATGACAACTTTGGCATTATGTGCCCCAGCTTTAGTATTGTCATCATCATTCGGGTAAGCAAAATTATAATGACCTCCCCCTTCACGAATATGACTAACCTCAAGCGTAAAAATAGGTGTCTCTACAGCCTCATGTTTTATGGGTGGCGCCAACTCATCATATGGATGCTCAACCGTTATGTTAAATTCAAATAGTTCTAAAAGCTTTGCAAAATCCTCATCTGCAATTAAACTAACTTCTGTAATGCCAACATCTGAAAATTCATTTCGCAACATTTGTCTAAGTACAGGCCCCCAAACAGCCTCTCGTTCCAAAGGATCTGAAAAAGTATTGTTGAGCTCCCTAATCTCTTCTTCAGTAGGCACTGTAGCCAACCCATAATAACCTTTAAAATTTTCCAGTAATTTATTGTAGCCTTGCGTTTGTTTTACCTGATTATATTGCCCTTCTGGCAAGTTAAACAGTACATGCGTAAAACAATGAAATAAACAGTTGTTTCCATTAGATGTTGCCAGAGATTGCATAATCATGAGTTATTCCTATTCGCTATCATTACTTAAATAATTATTTAGTAGTTGGACAGAATAAAAAGCAAAAAGTTTCATTGTATGTATGTGAGGCTACACGTATTAGGATATATGACCCACATATTGGATAAAATGTGTGGTTTTATAGCATGGCCGGAGACACATTTTTTTTATCGTGTAGTATAATTTTATCCAATATTCACGATACAGTTTATAAGGTAAAAGAATGTCTCGAGCACGCTATATTTCACAGTTATTGTATTCTAAAGAAGGTGCATTAGACAGAGTATCTTTTCTCATTTCGCTCATGGTGCTGAGCTTAATTTCTCTTGCCTTATTGTTGGTACAATTTTTAATTGCAAGCAATACAGACCCATATTCTTTTCAAACAACCCTGCCGGCTATTAGTTTTAATTCTTTAACCGTTATTACCAACCTGCATGCAATTTTGGTTCTATTAAATATCACGCATAAAAGATTGGCGTATATAGAATGTCACCCTCTGTATATCATTGGACTTTTTCTGCCATACATAAAAATATTATTTTTAGGCATATTACTACTAGAGCATAAGCCACGTACCCCATAAACGCATATGTGAAAACTACCACCATTTTAGTAGATTTTATATGTAGGTCATCTTGTTAAGCCAGATGAGCGTTCAGATTTCACACCTTCAACCTGAGCTTCTAATAGCTGTAGTTTTTCCAAAATATTAGCTGGTGAAATATCAAGGTTATCTTTAAATTGCGCTGCAAGCGCTTGTTTATAATCACCAACCATCTCAGCCATACCGGAACGATGGGTGTTATGCTCTGCCCCTATCTGCTCCTCAATATCTGTAAGAACAGCATATAAAAATTCCGCCTTATCTTTATCACTCAGATCCTTCAACTCACTTTTATTTAAAGTTTGTATTGCATCATTAATTTTTGCGAGTTGGTCTTCTCGTTTTTTGCCTTTACCAAATAAAGATTTTCCCGCTTTTTTATGCATATTTGAAGCCCATTTTCCAACATTAGAATTTGCTCTAGACTTACTTTTCCCCTCATATTGATCATTTAATTCCTGTAAACCTTTTGATAAAATGATGTCTAAAGCAGGTTTTTTGTGTTCATAGATCGTTTCTTTAGCTTGAGCACTTAAATTTGGCTGCTCTTCAAGCTTAGCGCAAAGTTTACTTAACAATTGTGACATATCGGGTCTTTCAGATGGACTTTCATTTAAAAGCTTTTCATAAAATTCATTCCCTAAATCTAACTGGAAGTCTTCTTTAAACATCATGCCAAGCGCATAAACATCTGATGCAAATGAATATTTTGCTGGATCGCCCGCATATGTACAATTCCAATTATCATCAAACCTTGCTATTTCAGGTGCAATATATATTGGGGATCCTTTAGCTTTGTCATTCACTTCTGAACGCCCTTCTTCCAAAATCATAGAGAAACCAAAATCTATAGCACCAACGGTAATCATGTCACCTTTGACATTTGCCATGAAATTTTGCGGCTTAATGTCCGCATGAATAATTCTATGTTGATGTAAATGGTCAATAGCTTCAGCAGACTTAATGGCAGCCATTAAACGTTGTTGAGGCGAAAGCGTATTTTTACGCTGATTCATATCTTTATCAAAGTAAAGCTCATCATGCAGTTCATGTCCTTCCTGCAACTTCATCACCGTATACAGTTTGTTACTAGCGTATCGACCTTTAAAATTTTTCCCATACGCTCTGTCCGCTTCGCCTTGTAACTCTCCCAAAATAGTTAATATTTTAGTTTCGGGATCATTTTGCCCGCGGACACTACGACCTTCAACTTTCACTGCAAAGTTTTCACCGGCTCGATTTTGAACAATTTTAACTTTTCCGAAGTTACCCTCACCAACCGCCTCTCCAGTCTTTTTCGCATAAATCGTACCATTAACATTGATAAACGAATGCTCTATACCATTCCTAGGGTCTTTTCTACCAAATTTTGTTTGATTAGGGTACCTTGTAAAGAATTGTTCAGCCTTTTGCCAGTCGCGCTCACTCACATCCAGTAGCCCTTTTTTCGCAGGCGGACTGAAAGCAGAATTAGCTTGTTCTGGTAAACTCGGTAATGGCGGTAACGGCCGTTGTTGGGCTTGGGCTTGAGCTAGTGCTTGAAGATTTATTGCATGCTGTTGTTTTGCCAAAGCAATGACTTTGTCTTTGATGCCATTTGATCGTGAGATCCCATAAGCAGAAAAAGGAAATGCATTCTCATTTTCACTGATGTTTTTCACAGAATCCTTATCGTTAAGGACCTTCTGGATACCATTCACTATGGCGAATTTGTCAAGAACAACACCATTTGAAGATTTTATATCTCCGTTATAGGTCGATATAATGGTATAAAGCTCACTAGGTTTAGCCGCATCTTTAATTTTATTTTCAAAATTTTTCACTCGGCATAATTCAATTAGCTTCTTCTGAATGCCATAACTTGGGGGGATCATACTAGTCAACCAGAGTTCTGGCTCCTCTGCTGCGCTAGACACCAGACTCACATCATGCTCTAATTTAGAAATAGTTTGGCCTAAAAGTGGTTTATTATCTATTGGCCTGCCATCTAAATCGATAATTTCACCTTTAAAGCCTTCAATAACAAGTGCCAAATCTCGAAAGCTGGTTGCCTGTCGAACAGCATTTTCAAATACTTGCTGTTGTTCTTTTAGCAGAGATTCGCGCTCAATAAGTTCTTGCATGAATGACCGGTCTACAAAAACTCTATATTGACGTGTAAATGGTGATTGAATAACTTGCACATTTCCATTACCACCCAAGCTATTCTTCACATGCTCAGCATAAGCTAGTGCAGCATCATGATCAGCAATAGAGGGTGTGACTACACGTGCACCATATCTTTCCGCATTGATGAGCCAGCTTTCTTTACCGACAGGGCCAATATTCTTATTTATATACTCTACAATATCTACATCTGAAACAGGCATATACAATACTTAGTCTTTATAACAACCATAATGGTAGGACTAAGCAAAGCTGATTTAGTTCAAAGTTTTTAGTTTTAAGTAAAGGTGAAAAAATCAAAAAAATTTTTGCTAATCTGGCAAAATTATCAGCTCAAGAAAGGGAAATGCGAATGAATAGGATAACACTCGCATTTCATCAAAAATTATGATTTAACGAAGGGTTAGCGATTTTGCGGCGGTGATGGATTTTCCAGTGCTCTGATCATAACCAACCGCCCTATTTTTGCGGAGGTTATAGTGATTAACCACCGAAGGTTTAGGTTTTAATAATGGTGATATCGTTTGATAATCGTCATGCTCAATCAAACCATGCTGTGCTAGTATTTCAAAAGTTTTTTCTGCATCACCGCCTGTAAATTCATAGCCAAAACTTTGTTTTTTCTTTCCATGGATATCAATCACTTTCCCCATAATTCTATGCTCTTCCAAACCAGGGATGATATCTTGCAACAGACTGGTTAATGAAGCCTTATGAGAGTATAAGTTTAAGCACCCTACGATTTCATCATATTCTAACTTAACATGAATTGATCTGTCTTTTTTGGCCTGCGCTTTTATGATAGCGCCTGCATCTGAATCAGACAACACTCGGCTAAAATATTTCTTTTGCAAAGCAACAATTTTGTCATCTACATTTTGAATTTTATGATCTAAACGGCTATATCTGATTCCAATAAAATTAATTGGCTTGAAGCTTGAGTCATTTTCTAATTTTTTGGCATTGAGCTTTTCAATGGCACGCTGAACTTTTTGTAGGTTAGATAATTTGTCATCATACATAACAACTGTTTCAGGTAGGGATTTCTCATCTAGGCACGCTAGTAAGCAATCCCCCTTATCTTTACCACCAGCTAAAATAACGCCATTATACAAAACACTTTCATCACCAAATGGGAAGCGTTGTTGCCGATTTTGAAAATGCCCTTGGTTAAAGTTAATGTCAAAACGTGCCAACTGTTCCATTGTCTCATTTTGCAAATATTCCCCCCTACTGGTTAAAGCCAGTACGTTGAATCCTTGCTTATGTAAATCTATAATATGCTGAGGTGTTTCTGGCTCTACAGCATAAACATCATCTGGATGAATTTTAGGCACCACTTCAAGATAGAAAGGTAAAACTTGCTTCAATGCATCTGTCCCAGAAGCGCCTGCCTCCATAAACTCTCTAAAGTCAAAATCAAACCAGTGGTCGGTTCCCAGGGTATGTCTATAACTCAAGACAGTATTATCAAGATCCATTAATCCTAAAACACTCTTAGAATCGCTAAAAAATTGCAGTCCATCGGCAAACTGATCTGTTTCCAGTATAAGGCTGTTTTCAGATGATGCGATTTTCTTAAGATGTGTATTTCTGGCATTAAAACTTAACATGAACTTATCCTTCAAACTACAAATACATTGATGACAATGGGGTGAATTAATCATTTTACCAACGATGGAAAGCAGGATGCCCCTCTTTTACAGCAACAAATTTACCGACACACGTTGCACAAACTTTTCCCCCAGAAGATAAACTGGCATTGACGATAACTTGATCGCCTTTAATTTCTGCAATCTTCGCTGTTAACGAAACTTGACTCTGACTGGATGTTGGCCTTTTTAAACTCACATTAAAATAGGCCGTTACGGTACAAGGTGGCTTATCCAGATTCTGCGAAAGCATTAAATGATATGCGGCACTCCAATTTGAATGACAATCTAATAAAGCACCAATAATCCCACCATTTAGCATCCCTGGAAATGCTTCGTGATGTACTTCTGGTAGCCACTGTGCAACCACAATATCGTTGTCGACAAAACTTTGAATTTGTAATCCTTTATCATTAGCAGGACCACAGCCAAAACAAGCATTATGAGGAGCATATTGCCCCTGAAGACTTTTGGTTCTATCAAACATTTATAAGCCTAATATTTAGTTGGATAATGTTGAATATACTCTCATATTCAAGTCAATTTAGGCAACCTGTCAAACGGGACGTGATAATAACAATGCTATAGGGATATCGCAAGTGGATTTGATGCGGCTGAATGCCTGTGGCGAATAACTCACAGGCAGCATGGCTGTTCTCTAGTGGCGGTTAAAAATATCTAAAGAGATATCACTCTCTATGCCTTTATAGTACAGTTTTTTTAAGGCTTTATTTTGAATTTGCCTGACTCTTTCCCTAGTGAGCTCTAATGCCAAACCAATTTTTTCTAATGATTGTGCTTCATACCCATGAAAGCCAAAACGTTTCTCAATAACAGATAATTCCTGTGGTTCCAATTTACAAAGCCACTGCTCAATTAAGGTATGGGTGTCTTTAATTTGCACATCCTCGATAGGATTTAGTGCGTGCTCATCTTCTAATGTTTCATATAATGGATAGGCTTCATTACCTGCGGCATTATCTAGGGAGATATTCTGCTGCTCACAAAAAATAAATTTTTGGATAAGCTCTTCTTTCACATCCAACATATTCGCTAATTCCGCAATCGTTGGGTTCTGATTCTCGTGAAAATGCATTTTATTCTTCAAGCGTAAATATTTAGAAAACTTCTTAATAAAGTGGACAGGTAACCGAATCGTTCGTGCTTGATTCATTAAGGCTCGTTCAATATTTTGCCTAATCCACCATGAAGCATAAGTAGCAAACCGAGTCCCCATTGCTGAATCAAACTTTTCGCAAGCATGCATCAGTCCTAAATTGCCTTCCTCAATTAAATCACCATACCCCAGCCCTCGTCCTTTGTATTTTGCTGCAATACTCACAACCAACCTTAAATTTGCTGTGATTAACTCTTTTTTAGCTCGCTTTTTTGCTTCTGGATCGCCATGCTGGATTAATTCAGAAAGCTCGACTTCCTGATTTTGTGTTAATAAAGGAAAATTTTTTATTTTTTGCATGTATAAATTTATACTGTCATTATTAGATTGCTGTGTACGTAACACCATAGCATTCACCTTAATTTCTAAACGTTTCACCCTCTTTGAGTGCATTTATGAGACTAAAGTTCAGCTGTTTTTTATTATTGTTTATGGGTATAGCTAAAGATACTTGGCAGGATCCACAGGATGTCCATTTTTACGAATTTGGAAGTGTAGTTTAACTTCGTTAGAATCTGTATTGCCCATCCTGGCTATTTGATCGCCTTGAGAGACAATATCCCCTTCAGAAACTAATAATTTATTATTGTGTGCATATGCAGATAAATACATTTCATTATGCTTGATAATAATCAATTTCCCATATCCACGCAGCCCCGTCCCACTATAAACAACTTTACCTGCTTGCGCTGCTAATACTTTGTCATTCATTCGACCAGAAAAATCAATACCTTTATTAAAATCATTGGCTTTAACAGAATACGAATTTATAATCTGGCCTGCGACTGGCTTAAGCCATTTTGATTTCGGGGCGAGTGGTGCCGTGTCTGATTTTACGTAGACCGGTTTTTGAGACTTTTTAGTAATTGTTGTTGGGGAACGCTGAGTACGAGAAGTAACCGCTGCAATGGTGGGCGGCTGATTGCGTTTCTGTACTTTTGGGGGACGCTTACCTCGCACGGATATGGCTTTTGCCTTTGGAGATTTACCCCGTAAATATAATTTTTGGCCAGGGTAGATTTGATCAGGCGTACTTAACGCATTATTTGCAGCGATCGTTCTAAAGTCTAAATCATATTGCCAAGCAATCGTATATAAACTTTCGCCTTCTCTCACTTTATAGACATCAGGAATATCGGAGAGCTTAACCGCATATTGCACAACAGGCGCTGCATCTTGGCGATGATTGAAACAGCCACTTACACCCATCGAACAAACCGTGATAATTACGATATTTCTAAGCTTGATAAACATAATATCCCAAATAAGCGATTGCACAAAATATAAGTAAGCCCCAACCTATATGATTGATGTATTTAAATAATCTAGCTTCTAATTTTTTGCCCACCGTTTTGACTAAAGCCGCAACCAAGAAAAAACGTAATGCACGCCCAATGAGTGAGGCGAGCAAAAAACCCAAAACCGGCATACGTAATGCACCTGCAGCAATCGTAAATATTTTATAAGGAATAGGCGTTATGGCTGCGGCAAATACAGCTATCCATCCATATTGAGTAAACCAATCAACGACTTGGGCATATTGCGCTTCATAACCAAAGTACTCAATAATGGCTGAACCAAAGGCATCAAAAGCAAAATAACCCAGCAAATATCCAAATAACCCCCCTAATACAGAGGCCAGTGTGGATATAAAGGCGTAGTACCAAGCTTGCAATGGCTTGCCTAACACCATAGGTACCAACATGACATCTGGTGGAATCGGAAATACAGATGATTCCACGAAGCTTACACCCGCTAAATAATATGGAGCCCGCTTATGGCTGGCCCATTGAACAACTTTGGTATAAAGATGACTAAACAATATTTTATATCTAATTGATTTAACTTAATCTAAGTATATACTGCATTAAGCTACTGTTCATTGATTTTAGGACAAAATTTTACTGGAAAAGCGGAAAGTTCAGATTATTGCATGCCTATTGCTCAGGTATAAATCTAACTAATTAGTGTTTGCTTAGGATTTTTTTTGTCTGCTAATAGCCCCATTTATAAAAATAAGTATGCTATTTTATCTATGCTTTAGTACCCTCTTCTTTGCACTGACACGAACCCCTGAAAATGACATCTGCTGAGTATAGACCTACTTTATTAATCAGTTTTTCAAAAATTTTCAGGGCAGGCATTCGGCCCAAGAAAGAGCATATTTCGAAAAGACCATCCGCCGAGCTTTACCTGATGTTCATAAAATATTTAATCGCATATTCCAACCTACAACAGTTACACCCATTTTTACCCCACAATTCCAATCGCAGAGCGCAGCGGGAACTGCCATTAGCGCAGAACCTAATGTTACTAACGTCCACTTACCCCAATTGACTGCCTCCAGAAAAAGGTAAACAGAATGAAGCCCATATGTACCCCCATCACTGCCGCCTGTAAGAATTTGGCTTACAGGCTCTATCTCACTAGGTATAATTTGCTGAAATTACCCCGGGTTTAGAGGAAGATGATAATTATATGAAACGTGGCATCGAAGAAGTAGACAAAACCAATACTGATAGTTTATATTCAAAAGCTTTCGAGTTCCTTCGCTCTACGACAAGCCTGTCATCCAGCCCTGCCAAATCTGCTCTGAATAATACAGATTTAATTACAGAGTTGAGGAGTCTACCACCTGAGCAAAGTTTCTTGCTTTATGGCCTAGAAACACAAAGAAAGTTATATCGTAAAGCTATTTTTGAAATATTGCGTGAACCATTAGTCGAAGATAGAAATAATACCATCTTAACAATAGATGACATTCATAAAGAATACCTTCGTCAAACACTTGAATCACAAACAACCAAAAAGCCTTACCTAGAATTTGGTAGATTTAATAATTTTGCTAAAAATTATTTTTTGAATTTCACCAAACAAATGCCAAACTTTAACTTACTAAAAGATGCTTATATTCGTGTAGGCTGCCAGCTTGCTATTAATTCAGCAAGAGAAACGGGTATAAATATATATTTTATCGTAGATGAAATTGATACTAAAACGGCTATTAACCCTTCAATCTCAGGATTCACTTCTGCAGAACTACGCCATATCCATCGCTTATATAAAGAAGATCCAGAGCTAGTAGAGCATGTTAAGTTGTACATCGATGGAAAAGAAATAAGCAAAGCAGAATACTTCTCAGTATTATGGGCAGAGTGTCATGACGATCATGTTGATAAATCGACTACGGTCACACCACTTAAAATGGCGCAGTATTCCTTATCTCACAAAAAAGGCAGCCCTGCAAAATCAGGAAGAAAATATAATGGTGATGATGATGGTGGTAATAAAGCCAGAAAAAAACTAACTTTTTAAATAAAACACTGTCTGGGCTAGAACACGAGTAATGATACCCATTATACTTCAAGATGCATTATTTATTTCAAGTATAAACTATGAGATATAAAAGATGTCGACTGAAAAAAGTGAGGAATAGTCGTTCTATTTTGAGTTTTTTGCAAGGAGACATCTTTTAAAGGTTACGTTTAGACGACGAAAGAAAGATGCATCTTGAAGCATAATGGGTACATATTCACTCAGCCAGACATATCAGACATTGCGCCAAAGCTGAGTGAGAATAGAGCCCTATACTTACAGGCTTAAACGTTTAGACCAAGCATCAATACTTTTAAGCTTACTCACATCTGTTAAATCCGCTTTAATTGGTGTTATAGACACCTTTCCTGACTTGATAGCATGGAAATCTGTCCCTGGCCCACCATCCTCTTCGTCACCAGCTGGACCAACCCAAAATATCTCTTTACCTCTTGGATCAATGCCAGGAATAATCTGCTCAGCAAGATGTCTATAGCCCAACCTGCCAACTTCAAATCCGTTTAGCTCAGACAAAGGTACATCAGGCACATTGACATTCAAAATAGTATCGTTTGATAAATTGCCATCTAAAGATTGTTTCACGATTTGTTTTGCGACGTGCGCTGCCGTTTCATAATGGTTACCTGTTTTGACACCCGTTACAAGTGAAATAGCAATTGCTGGAAAACCTAAAAATCGACCCTCCATCGCAGCAGCAACTGTTCCAGAGTATAAAACATCATCACCCAAATTAGCCCCGGCATTAATCCCAGAAACAATCATATCAGGATGATAATCAAGCCAACCTGTAATCGCAATATGCACACTATCTGTAGGGGTACCATTAACCGCATAAAAACCATTGGCTTGTTTAAATACGCGCAATGGATGATCTAAAGTCAACGAGTTACTTGCCGCACTGCGATCTCTATCGGGAGCAACTACCGCAACTTCAGCAAATTCAGACAGAGCCTCAGCCAAGGCTTTGATACCTGGCGCATGAACCCCATCATCATTGCTTATGAGTATTCTGGTTTTCTTTATGGTTTTATCCTTGATATTGTTCAACGCTTTTTGCCTCTAACGTTAGATGTTATTTTGTTTGATCGTCACAACAGCAAAAACAGCAATGGCCTCTTCACGACCTAAGCTGTCACAATGCTCATTTGTTTTTGCTTTGATATTAATATTATTCACAGAAGTATTTAATAGCCCACTGAGTATTTCAACCATAAGACTGATATAGCATGCCAATTTTGGCTTTTGTGCGATGATGGTCAAATCTACGTTATTAACAATGTAATCGTGATTTCTTAACTTGTCCATCACAAGTCTTAATAATGCTTTTGAATCTGCATTTTGGTATTTCAAATCTGTGTCTGGAAAATGTTGCCCAATATCCCCCATTGCAGCAGCCCCCAATAAAGCATCAATGAGAGCATGTATTGCGACATCGCCATCGGAATGCGCAATAAATTTTTTAGCAAAAGGGATCTGCAAACCAGCTAAAGTTAAGCCCTCACCAGATGGATCGGCTTCTAAACAATGAATATCATAGCCATGGCCTATACGCATGTTTCTTCCTTCTTTTGCTTTATTATGGCCTCAATAATGGACAGATCACATACGCGGGTTAACTTGATTAACGGATCTTGTGCTTCTATGATTTTCGGACGATAACCAGCTAATTCTACTGCTTGTGATTCATCAGTTACCGTTATTTTTTGTATTTTGCATTTATGCATGCTGTCACTCAATAGCGCATACCGAAACATTTGTGGCGTGAGCGCTTCCCATAAATCTTCTCTGTCTATTGTATGAGCAATAGAATGTCGATCTTCTGAAAATTTTATAGTTGAAGAAACACGTTTTGCCAAAATCCCTCCCACTGCATGTGATTTCAAAGAGTTAACAAGATTCATTAGATCTTTATGACTTAAGGTTGGCCTTGCGGCATCATGCACCAAGACCCAATCATCAGGCTTCGCAGTGGTTTGTAAACTTTGTAATAAATTAATAACGGTAGTTTGCCGTGAGTCGCCCCCCACTATTCTTTTTATGCTATTAGGTAATTCACATTGAGCATAATAGGGATCTGAATCGCTCACCCCAATGTGGATCCCCGAAATAAAATCAGAGAAAGCAAAACATTCAACAACATGCTCTAAAATAGTTTTTTCAGCAACTTTCAAATACTGCTTCGGTTTGCCTGCCCCAAAACGTGCCCCCACTCCAGCAGCTGGAATTAATACAAATATTTTAGTTGGCATTTTGATAAAAAGTCTCGTCTTTTCGTACCATACCTAAATCTGTCCGAGCCCGCTCTTCCAAAGCACTCAATCGGTGCTTTAAATCTTTGACCTCAGCATCCAGCTTTAAATTGCGTTCTTGCAAAATAGCCACTTCAGCTTTTTTACTGTTGACTTCTTTTTTAAGTACAAGCATTTCCCGCACCGAACCATCGCCAAAGAACAAGCGAACTTGCAATGAAACAAGCAAGAATAGTAAAACAACTAAAACATATTTCATGACTTAATCCAGCGCTGAAAGTGACTGCGTCCAGAGTAAGTCGTATTGGACTTTTCTGCGATACGGGTCAGCTGATTATATTTTGCAATTCTATCAACCCGAGCAGGCGCGCCCGTTTTGATTTGCCCTGCCCCACAGCCCACGGCCAAATCAGCAATAAAGGCATCTTCGGTTTCACCGGAACGATGAGATATGATAGTTTGATAACCAGCCTGTTTGGCTATTTTAATCGTCTCTAATGTTTCGGTTAATGTGCCAATTTGATTTAATTTAATCAAAATAGCATTTGCAACTGAATCCTCAATGCCTTGTTTTAATAATTTTGGATTGGTGACAAAGACATCATCACCCACCAATTGAATTGTGCCGCCCAGTCTTTGAGTAATTTCTTGCCAACCCAGCATGTCATTTTCTTCCATCGCATCTTCAATAGACAAAATGGGATAAGCGTTAACCCAGCCTTCATAAACATCCACTAACTGTGATGCTGTGTATTGTTTGTTCTCGGAGTGAAAATGATAATGATTATTACGGTACAGTTCGTTAGCGGCAACATCTAAGGCTAAGTAGATATCTTCTCCGGGCTTCAAGCCTGCGACTTCTATTGCTGCCATAATTTTATCTAACGCTTCTTGGTTTGAACTTAAATTAGGCGCAAACCCACCTTCATCACCTACTGTTGTGCTGAGGCCGCTGTCTTTCAACACTTGCTTTAAAGCATGGTAAACTTCCACGCCCATTTGTAATGCTTGACTCCAATCAGAAGCACCGACAGGCATAATCATAAATTCTTGGATGTCGACGCTATTATCAGCATGTGCGCCACCATTTAGAATATTTAATAATGGCACAGGCAAAGATATTGAAGACGGTGTTGATTGCGCAATGGATTCATACAGAGGTAAAGATTGTCGTATAGACATGGCTCTTGCATAAGCCAAAGATACTGCAAGCATGGCATTTGCACCTAACTTGCTTTTGTTTTCCGTCCCATCTAATTCGATCAGAGCACTATCGAGCGCTTGTTGTGAATCAAAGTCTTGGCCACAACATAATTTAGCAATATCTTGATTAATATGTGCAACGGCTTTTTGCACACCTTTACCCATATAACGCTCACCCGCGTCTCGCAATTCTAATGCCTCTTTGCTGCCAGTTGATGCACCAGACGGCACGGAAGCAAAGCCTATTTCACCTGATTCAAAAGTGACCTCCGCCTCTACCGTTGGAAAGCCTCTAGAATCTAAAATTTCCCGTGCACAAATCGCCTGAATCACTGGCATGCTTATCTCCTTGATAATTTATTCTTATATCTCTATGTAACTGGCTGTTGCTTAACACACTCATCAATCGCTTTTAATGTTTTCAGCAGTGCTTCAATTTTATCCAACGGCCAAGAATTAGGACCATCGCTCATGGCTTGATCTGGATTTGGATGCGTTTCCATAAATAACGCACTTATCCCAACTGCCATTGCTGCTTTCGCTAACACAGGAACAAATTCTCTTTGCCCTCCTGAAACAGTTCCTTGCCCACCTGGGAGCTGTACCGAATGGGTTGCATCAAAGACAACGCCGTCTGAAAAGCTTTTCATGATTTCTAATGAACGCATGTCAGAGACTAAGTTATTATATCCAAAACTCGCCCCACGCTCGCAAACCATAATTTGCTCGTTGCCAACTGCCTTAGCTTTTGCGACAACGTGCTTCATATCCCAAGGCGATAAAAATTGTCCTTTTTTGATATTCACGGGCTTCATTTGTTTTGCTACATTTTGAATAAAATTGGTTTGTCTACACAAAAACGCTGGCGTTTGCAATATATCGACGACTGAGGCCACTTCCGCCAATGGGGTATCTTCATGTACATCTGTAATAACGGGCACACCGACTTGTGTCTTTACTTTCTCTAAAATTTGCAAGCCCTTCTCAACACCTAAACCTCTAAAGCTTTCATGAGAGGAGCGATTCGCTTTATCAAAAGAAGATTTAAATACAAATGGAATATTTAATCTTTGGGTGAGCTCTTTTAATATCCCAGCTGTTTCTATTGCTAATGCTTCAGATTCAATAATGCAAGGCCCGGCCAACAACATAAACGGCTTATCAACACCAATATCATAACCACAAATTTTCATATAAATTCCTCTTTTCACTTAGCCTTGATTATACTCAATAGCCGCGTTAATAAAACTGGTAAACAACGGATGTCCTGTTCTGGGTGTAGAGGTGAACTCCGGATGAAATTGACAAGCCACAAACCAAGGATGATCGCCTAGTTCGATCATTTCAACTAATTCACCATCTTTAGACCGACCCGATACTATCAAGCCTTTATCTTCTAATTGACCAATCAAATGATTATTGACTTCATAACGATGACGATGACGTTCTATAATGCCATCTTTTTGATAAGCCTGATAAGCTTTCGTATTGCCGATGAGTTGGCAGTATTGACCACCGAGGCGCATTGTGCCACCTAAGTCTGATTCTTTTGAACGCAGTTCTGTACTCCCATCCATATCGGTCCATTCTGTGATTAATCCCACAACTGGGTAAGGCGTGTCGGAGTCAAACTCAGTACTATTGGCGTTAGGCAAATCAGCAACATGACGCGCAAAATCAATAATAGCCACTTGCATACCTAAACAAATTCCCAAATAGGGAACTTTATTTTCTCTTGCATATTTTGCCGCTGCAATTTTACCTTCCACACCACGAGTACCAAAGCCACCGGGTATCAATATGGCATCTAAGCTTTCTAGTGCCTTTAAACCTTCGTTTTCTAAGTCTTCAGAGTCAATATAATTAATGTTCACTTTAGTATAACTTTGTATACCTGCGTGCAACAAAGATTCATTTAAAGATTTATAAGCGTCTTTTAATTCTACATATTTCCCGATTAAACCTACGGTGATAGTTTGTTTGGGGTGTGTTTGCCTTTCAACCACATCATGCCAATCCGATAGATCGGCTGGCTTAGCTTCTAGGCCTAATTTTTCTAATACAATGTCATCTAGATGCTGTGCATGCAAAGCTTCAGGGACTTGGTAAATCGTCGGCACATCAATAGATGAAATAACAGCTCGCTCTTCAACATTGGTAAACAAAGCAATTTTTTTCTTTTCAATTTCTGGTAAAAATTGCTCTGAACGACAAATAATAATATCTGGCTGTATACCAATGGAACGTAATTCTTTCACAGAGTGCTGAGTAGGCTTGGTTTTGATTTCACCTGATGCGGCTAATGTGGGCACCAAAGTAAGATGCAGGAATAAAGTCTGCCCCGCGCCTAACTCCATGCGAACTTGTCGAATCGCTTCTAAAAAAGGTAAAGACTCAATATCGCCTACAGTTCCACCAATCTCAACCATCACAACATCCGAACCATTTGCAGCATTGTATATGCGGGATTTAATTTCATCTGTAATATGAGGAATCACCTGCACTGTCGCCCCCAGGTAATCACCACGCCGCTCTTTTTGAATAACATCAGCATAAACACTACCCGTGGTCACATTGTTCTTTTTGGACATTGTGGTTTTCACGTAGCGCTCATAATGGCCTAAATCTAAGTCTGTTTCAGCACCATCGTTGGTGACATAAACCTCACCATGTTGAAAAGGGCTCATGGTACCTGGATCTACGTTGATATACGGATCGAGCTTTTGAAGTGTGACAGACAAGCCACGAGATTCTAGGATGGATGCTAAAGATGCAGAAGCAATTCCTTTCCCTAAAGAAGAAACTACACCACCAGTTACGAAGATAAAACGTGCCATTGATAACCTATTTTGTATGTTAATTTGCAGAAATATAGAGATCAGATGGGAGGACATTATAGCAAAAACTGTATGCAAAAAGAATGCGAGTTAGATAAAACAGCGAAATTAAGTTAATTAGCTGATTTTTCTTTTCTTAAAACCCAACCTAAAACCATTGGATCTATGTTTTTGAGTTGCTTACCAACAATATGCTCCCCAACTGCAACCAAACAGCCCTCTAAGAAAAATAAAGGTGTAATATCACGCTCCCAAGGGGGTACATTGAGTTCCTGTAATATATGCTTTAACTTGCGGGATAAGTTCTCCCCCCAGATGCGGTAACGCGCTCCTGGGCACCTAAATCTAACCTCAAGTTTTGGAACCGCGATAGTCATGCCCTGCCCTAAGACTTCCGTTGCTGTCCAAAGAGTACCTTCACTCAATGCTAAACTTTCGTTCAATGACCAAAACTTTGTGTTAGGTTTCATTTCGTTTTTTTTAGTCGTGTATGGATGAATGGATAACAAGCCTTGATAACGCTTAATCGTATGTTGTCCCCAGTGTACCTCAGGACAAGCATCGTGTTTAGCCCATAGCATTTGATTGCAAATTTCTTCCAGCTTTTTCTCTGAAGGCAAGCTACAGTCATTTTGTTTGAACCAAAGCCTTAATAATGATTTTATTTTGATTGATGATAGCTTGGATTCTCCCATCAAAACAGATAATTGAATTTTATTGTCTGTCGTCAGCATATTTTGTAATTCAGGCAGCAAGTATTCTGTTAATAAATCATTTGTCTCCGCACACAACTTTGCACTCCGTGCAATATTATTTATAACACCTGAGTTTAAATTTTTAAGTTGAGGCAAAACATTGTGCCGCACCGCATTGCGCAAAAAACGTGTGTCTTGATTAGACTCATCTTCTATCCAATTGAGTTTATGTCGTTGCGCATATTCAGAAATCGCCTGTCTGTCTATATCAAGCATGGGTCGTAACATTTGACCTTTAGGCCAGACTGTTTTCTCAGGAATGCCACCTAAGCCCAACAAACCCGAGCCTCGTGACAAATGCATTAATACCGTTTCTGCTTGATCGTTCTGCGTATGGGCCGTTAACAGCACATCATTATCACCTAAATTCTTTTGGAATTCAGCGTACCGTGCATTTCGAGCTAATTCTTCTAATGAATTTTTAGATGCTGTATCGATTGAAACCGAGAAAGATTTAAAAGCAATATTTAAATCTTCACACGTTATACGACAGTGTTCGGTCCAAGCAAGTGCATTAGGACTCAGCCCATGGTTCACATGCCAAGCTTCTATTAATATTGCATTATTATTCTGCTTTAGTTGGGAAACAGCGTGCAACAAGACATGAGAGTCTTTTCCGCCACTATAAGCAACGATAAAGCGGGTCTGAGGATGAAACCACTGATTCAAAATAGCCCACACAGTTTCCTGTATAGGCATATGAATCGTTTTAGACATTACCCAGCGCCATAATTTTTTCGTATCTTTTTTCAACTAAAGATTCAATCGGAAGCTGACAAAGCATTTGCAGGTTTTCTTTGATATGCTGCTTTAAATTTTGAGCGGTTTGCTTATGATCACGATGTGCACCACCTAGTGGCTCAGGTACGATACCGTCCACTATACCCAGATCTAATAGCTTGTCTGCTGTAATCCCCATCATTTCAGCCGCATCGGCTTTTCTGTCCGCACTGCGAAACAAAATGGTCGCACAACCTTCCGGAGAAATCGTGGCATAGTAACTATATTGCATCATCAATACCCGATCACCTACCCCAATACCCAAAGCGCCACCAGAGCAACCCTCGCCGATAACGACACTAACAACTGGTACTTTTAGTTTTGACATTAAAAACAAATTGCGAGAAATGGCTTCACTTTGCCCTCTGGACTCTGCACCAATTCCTGGGTAAGCCCCTGGCGTATCGATTAATGTCACTATTGGCAGTTTGAACTTCTCTGCCATTTCCATTAATCGTTTGGCTCTTCTATAACCTTCTGGATGCATAGAGCCAAAATTTCGTTCTATCTTTTCTTTGGTATCTCGACCTTTTTGTTGGCAGATAACCATAACAGGTTGATCATCAATTCTAGCCAACCCTGCGACTAAGGCTTTATCATCAGAATAAGCCCTATCACCATGAAGCTCATCAAAATCTGTAAAAATTTCATTAATATAGTCTAAAGAATGAGGTCTTTTAGGATGCCTTGCAAGTTGTACAACTTGCCAAGCCGATAGGTTTTTAAATATAGATTTCGTCAAATCTTTGCTTTTGTGTTCTAAACGAGAAATTTCCTCTGTGATATTGATTTCACCATCTGTACCAACATGGCGTAACTCTTCAATTTTTTCTTCTAATTCAGCAATTGGTTGTTCGAAGTCTAAATAATTCTTATTCATAGCATAAACCTGAGATTCCTACAAAATTTGGCCAATGATACCATTCTGGAAGCAGCCCAACAAATAATTAGCGCATTTCAGGCTTCTGCAGCGCGTCAACCCCATAAAAAGGCGCAAAAACACGCCTAAACTTGTGGGTTGACTTAGTTAATTTCGGCTTTTTTGATTTATTTACTTTTTTTAGCAATTAAACCCTTGTAATTACTCTATAAAAATTGTGATACTGATACACGGAACAGGGTAGTTGTTGTTTAGTGTTCTAATTTTATTCAACACGCTCTTGTCTAAACGTTTAAACAATTGTTAGGAGTTAGCTTAATGAAACGGACGTCCAAAATCGGTCTTACTCTTGCTGCAACAGCTGCAGCTCTTTTCGCATCAGGTTGTACAACTTTATGTGGTGAAGCTCATGAAGCATTAGTGAAATGTGCAGGCGTTAACGCTTGTAAAGGATCTAGTGAATGCGCAACACCTGACAACTCTTGCAAAGGACGCAACGGTTGTAAAGGTACAGGTTGGGTTTATATGACTAAGAGTGAATGTATGGCTAACGGCGGTTCTGTCGTCGACTAGACCCTGCATGTCGATACAAAGGCAGTTTCGGCTGCCTTTGTTGATTCTAGCTCTTTATAATTCCCCGCTCCTGTTCCCATCAGCGTTATTTAAAGATGTATGGAAGTAACCGCAATGAATTCAAGCACATCAACTCAAAACAATCATCAATCCAACATCAAAAGAAAATATGATTACTTAGGCTTTGGCCTAGGCTTAAGAACTGATCATTATCATAGTATTTTAGAAACCAACCCTGATGTTGACTGGTTTGAAGCTTTAACTGAAAATTATTTAGTGCCAGGCGGTAAACCTCTTTATTATCTAGATCAAATCAGCGAGCGTTATGCCATGGTTATGCATGGTGTTTCAATGTCTTTGGGCTCTTCCGATCCCCTAAATTGGGACTATTTACAACAAGTAAAAGATCTCGCTAAAAGAATTAATGCTAAATGGATTTCTGATCATTGCTGCTGGACAGGCGTACAACATAAAAATATGCATGATCTACTGCCATTACCCTATACTCAAGAAGCCGCTGATCATTTAGTTTCCAGAATAAAAGCTGTGCAAGATTTCTTAGGCGTGCACTTGCTTCTGGAAAATGCTTCGACCTATTTAACCTATAACGAATCTCAAATGACCGAGTGGGATTTTTTAAATGATGTCATCGAACGCTCAGACTGTTTGTTGCTACTTGATGTTAATAATATTTATGTGAGTTCTTTTAATCATGGGTTTGATCCAGAAGTCTATGTCAAAGCAATGCCACCAGAACGAGTTCAACAAATTCATCTAGCAGGACATACCAATAAAGGGGATCATATTATTGATACCCATGACCACCCTGTTATTGATCCCGTATGGGAGCTATATGCGAAAACCCTCAACCACTGTGGCCAAGTATCGACGATGATCGAAAGAGATGATCATATTCCGCCTCTTAATACTCTTTTAGATGAATTAGACCAAGCCAAACATATCGCTAGTGATGTCTTTGAGGTGAAATAATGACGAAACTATTTACCATGTTAGATTCTTTTCAAGATTATTTAATCTCAGGAAATGAAGATAAGATTTTACCCAGTATTGTTGAAGATCATATTTCCGCGCCCAACCATTTAAAAATATATTACAATGCATATCGCTTACGGTTGCTTGATATACTCCAAATGGACTTCCCTAAAACATTAACCTTGATGGGTGATGAGCACTTTGAAGTGGCATTTCATCAATATTTAAAACAATACCCCTCTACGCATTTTTCTGTACGTTATTTTGGTCAAAATTTCATGGTGTTTTTACAAAATACCGCACCATATGATAAACATACAGCTATTGCAGAAATGGCCCAATTTGAATGGTCTTTGATGGATACTTTAGATGCTGCTGATGCACCTACAGCCTCTCTTGAAAGTTTGTCCCAACTGGCACCAGAACAATGGGCTAACTTAATGTTGACTTTTCAACCCTCTTTAAAAGTCATCGTATGTGAATGGAACACGCCTGCACTTTGGAAAATGATTGACGCCGAAGATGAGCCAACACCACCAGCCAAAAACTCAAAACCTGTAGCTTGGGTGCTTTGGCGCCATGAGCTTAGAAGCTTGTTTCAATCTTTGACTCCTGATCAGACCTTGTTATTTGACTGCTTCCAAACAGGATTAAATTTTTCCGAGGTTATGGAACACTTAAGCTCTCACATGGCTGAAGACGAGATTCCAACGTTTGCATTGCAAAATATGCAACTGTGGATTCAATCTGGCATGGTGTCTGAGTGTAAAGTATTATAAAACGGCGATAGTTAAAGTTTGTATAATACACAATGTTAGATGTTGGATGCCAGCTTTGCTGGCATAGTAGATTGACAATGTCGTTTAGTAATTATCGTAATTAATACTATCATCATAAAATTCAGGATTACTAAAACTTTCATCGCTTGGAAGTACTGGTTTTGAATCTTCCTCTCTTACTGCTCCATTTCTTTTATCTGGTACATCCTCATAATTATCACTATCTTGCGAATCCTCAAATTTGTATCTATAAGTTACAGGAATGCATTCTATATGTTCAACACCGCCGTTTTGTAATTCAACGTAGGCTTTTTCCGTTTTACCTTTATATATCCACTCTTCCCGAGGAATGCTGCCAGTTTCTATATATTTGCCCAGTTTCGCTTCGACAACATTTAAAGCAGGCCAGTCTGTTTGATACTTCTGGAATAAATTGCAAGCTTTATGATTTGTTACGCCTTCACACTTCTTATCTATTTCAATAGAGGTTAAGCTACCTCTATCATATTGCAATGTTAAAAAATTATCATCAACTCGCCATGTGTATGTTGAAATACTAATATCTTTTTTACTAGTCGGCTCCCCAAAAATAGAAATTAATTGTTCTGGTGTGCCACCAATTGGAAATTTTAAAAATACATTACACTCATCACCCGTCTTGATAATATCCGCTTTCTCTTCTGCAGCATGCATATTTACAGTCAAACTGACAGTTAACATTGCTAACAAACATTGCTTATTATCTAATTTCATGAGCTTACTTTCCTAATCATACGGTGGCAAATTATCCAGCAATCCAGATGCGAGAGCATAAAGGATCGTGATATTATCCATATCGGCATAATCACCACAATAATTTAATACTGATTATTCGATCTGTGCTTTAAAATTTTAAGGAAATATACATGGAAAAAATCTATCGCATTGCAATCTTATTGGCCGATAGGGATCTACCGCTGCTTTATCATAATCAGCAAACATTACCCATTTTGTTTTCTAAATTTTTTTCCAGAAACCAATGTGAACTTACTTTTTTTAATATATTAGAGCATGAATATCCAACCAACCCAAAAGATTTTGATGTGTGTATTATTACGGGTAGTAAACATAGTGTATTAAAACGTGAACCTTGGGCCGAGAATTTATATCAATTTATTTTAAATAAAAAATATAGGAAGTTGATTGGCGTTTGCTATGGTCATCAAATGATTGCTTTGGCCTTGGGCGGGAAAGTAGAACGTATAGGATGGCATGTTGGCGTATCAACAGTAAACTATATCAATAAAAACAGGCAAGACTTTCAAGCTAGATTTAACCATGAAGATCAAGTTGTCACGCTGCCCGATAATGCAACTCTACTGGCAACCAGTCCATATTGCAAAAATACTTTATTTCAGATAGGAAACAATATTTTATCTATGCAATTCCACCCCGAGTTTACCCAACCTTATCATAATAAATTATATTCTGAACGAAATATTTATAAACTAGATATTGCAGCGTTACAATACGCTAAAAAAACAATTGATTTAGTGGATGATAAAAAAAAGTTGCAAGCTTTATTCCATGATTTTTGGCAATGATTTGCTTTTAGCTACATTGAAAATTGACGACTATTCCTGCTCTTCACAATACACTTGGAATGCCTAATATAGAACTTCTGCAATGATTTGGGGAATGATACTTTGCCATTCAGCCTGGACGCCCCCCCATCAATCTAGGACGCTTAGGCTTCTTTGATTTGGTTGATGTTTTTTCACTTTGAGGGACTTCCTTTGTAGCAGTTGGGTTGTTCTGTGCAGACCGAAGTTGCTGATTTAATTTTTCAAATTCTGCCAACTCGGCAGCCGTAAATTGCGCATTACCACCTTCGGGCTGTACGATAATACGACTAGGCAAACCTTTTTGCCCCATGCCCATATTCACAGCAAAGACCTCATAAGTACCTGGTTTATTGATATCTAAAATCCAAGTGACTTTGCCTTCTGCCGGCACCAACATAGAACTTTGACTCATTCCTGGAACGCCTTCTAAATAATGCGTATGGATCGCTTGGCCCATTGTGCCAAATATAACGTTAATCGCATCAGGAAAGGGATTTTTTATAACAAATAAATAAGATTGTCCCGCCAACAACTCTAAATTTTTAGGCTCAAAATAAGGCACTTGCCCCGAACCTGATATATTATAATCGATTAAAACAGGATCCTTTGGAATGGCCTTTACAGTAGAAAAAATAAAAAAAAGAAATGTAATATTTAGGAGATGTAATATTATTTTTTTTATGGTTATCACAGTTAAATCCTTTATGTGATTGTACGCTGTATGGAAGCTATTCAAAAGAGTAGGTAATGTCGCCTGTTAGTTGCCCCCCCCCCACGAACCCAAATTAAACCTAGGCTGAAAAGAGGGAGCGTTCATACATCTATACTAAGTGATTCTCATGCCAACTTTGCTTTTCGGCTCCGAAATTTGTAGAAATTCATCAATTTCTTTTCGTGTCGTCAGAGTCTTTGTCGTTTTGCCATCGGGACCATTAATCACAATGCGATCTAACTTAATACTGGGCTTGCCTGACTCTAATGAGCGTGCGATAGTCCTTAGCATCTCCATGTCATTGCCATATAACTCAAACTCTAGACCCTCTACTTTTTTATCAGTGCAGGAATCTTGATATTTTCTAATCACGTCACAAAATTCAGAAAGATCACCATCGACTATTGCTTTATCAGTATTAAATGTAAAGTCTGAGCCTGTTGAGGTAATTTTCATGCTAATTTGCTTTTCAGAATTCAGCGTAATAAAAATCGATTTCTGGCTCAAGAGTGCTGACTCTTGTGCTTTAAGCTCTGCTTCTCTTTTCTGATTACGAGCTAATTTTGCCTGTTGTGTCATACGATCAAATAATGACTGTCCAATATCACGAGCTTGTAAATTGGCTTCTGCGGCTAGTATCTCATTGCTATCGGCTGGTCCTAGATTGGCCGCCCGCCTTGCTTTTGCCGGGTTTGCAGCCGCTTTAGAGGCTTCTGCTTTCGCCGCTTCTCTCGCTTTTGCTGACGCTTCTTCTCTCGCTTTTGCTAATGCTTCTTCTTTCGCTTTTGCTAATGCTTCTTCTCTCGCTTTTGCTAATGCTTCTTCTTTAGCTTTTGCTATCGCTGCTTCTCTCGCTTTCGCTATCGCCGCTTCTCTAGCTTCTTCTCTATTAGCGGCTCTTTTGCCTCGTTCTGTAACACCTTTTGTCGTCATTCTTAAACCTCAAAATAATTTCAACTTTTTACGATAGACGGCCATTTTAGTTGGTCGACCGGTTAAATGCAAGGTAAAATATTAATTTAATAAATTATAAGCGAATGTCAGTAAAAATGTTGTATATACGGGTATTTTGACATATGGAAAATTATAAAGCTTATATAAAATATTACATAAAGTTAAAACAATAATTGCTGGATAACACACAACCATAACAGTGTGTAATAGCATCATAATCTTCATAAAGCCTAAATTTGATAAAATAACCGCAATAACAACAATCAAACAAACCATCCAACTGTAGCGATAGTTTATCTTTGAAGCTAATCGGGTGTCTTCCATTTCAACGTGAATCACATCTGCCGTTGTGACAGCCAAAGCCATGATCGTTGTCAAACAGGCAATCGCCACTGCAAAATTCGCGACAATACTTAATTTTGTCCCTAATAATTTTATCGCTAAATGTGACAAAAGCTCTTGGGGCTCAATCCCCTGCAGAGCCTGTGCGTGCTTCGCGGTCACTAAACACAGACCAATGTACATTAAACCCAATAAAATCCCACCAATTAAGCTGGAATATAAATAGGTTGGAATTAATTGCGTTTTTATTTCTGTTGTAGATTTTAATTTTAGCTGGTCTTTTAGCATCAACCAAATAGAGACCGCAAAGAAAATAGAAGCGAGCAAGTCCATTGTATCGTAGCCGGTCATAATCCCTTTGGCAAAAGCAGACTGCGCCGTTAAATCCGAGACCAGCATTTGCCCGTCAGTCATTAAGCCAACAACAATAATGACAATTAAAGAAAGCACCAACAATGGACTCAAGACATAACCCAGAATTGGTAAAATTAACTTATGGTTTAAAACGAAAATCAGCGTAATGAACCCCGCTATCAAACTAAAAACCATCAAGCTCAGATCAGGAAAATAAGGCGAAACCGCACCATAAGCCACAACAAAACATCGAGGCATAACACCAAATGGACCAATTAAGCCAATTATCAGCAAAACAGCCAAATACCCTGGTAAAGCGCCCATTCGATAGAAAAATTTCTTACAATCACCTTCAAACAGTACTGCACCCAACAAACCCAATAAAGGTGCGCCGATAGCCGTTAATAATAAGCCACCTACGGCAAACCCAACCATAGAACCAGCGTCTTGGCCTAATTGTAATGGGAACACCACATTACCTGAGCCAAAAAACATAGAAAAAATGGCTATCCCCGTGGCCCAGATTATAGCTAATGGTGCAGACTTCATATGGTTCCCCTTTTTATGTTTCTGATAACAACTACAAATAAGCCATCAGATGCGAGATTAAGGTTGTATAGATAAATAATTGATTTATTTGATAGTAAGGTGGTGTAGAACAGTTTTTAGGCCCTAAGGCACAATAATGCTCACAGTGAGGGGGGATAAAATAATATTGTTCTTGATTTTCTTATACATTATGGTTTTGAATTTTAACTTTAATTTTACTGTTGTTCGACTCATTTAAGAGTTTAAACCAATTAATTAAACGACTTCAAGCAGTATTTTGATTTTACTGAGAAAATTTCGAATGAAATTATGGGTATATACAACCTTAAACAATAAGCTTGATAGTTGACTTCTCGTCGGTTTAGCTATACCATGTATCTCGATTGATTGAAAAAATACTCTCTAAAGCCCAGGCAGCTGGGCACAAAAAAGCCGGTGTTCTCGCCGGCTTTTTTGTGTGCAAAACAAACGCCACCCTGTTAACAGATATTTTATGACGCAGGTTTAGTTATTTGGACTTATTATTGATATTTTGTCTATTGCTGTACTTGGTCTGGTCTCGGGCTGCAAAGTGTTATCCTCTTGTTCTACCGCTTGATAGGCGTAGTCCACTACTCTGCTTGAAACATTTGTGCCCATGTCTAACGCATTAAGCGTTCTTTGATTTTGTTCGTTTTCACTTAAGCTACGAACATTAAACGCAAAATCTAAAGCCGCAGCTGATAAAGCAACTGTGAGCGCGCAAGGAATTTGCACCGCATTTAAATATCCCGCTTCATCTAAATCATCTTTTAAGCCAGATTTTTCGAATATCCAGCCTAACGCTAAATAGCCACTGGCCGCTTCTGCAATACTACTTAATAAAAAAGCCATTAATTTTAAATACGTCAGTTTTGTTTTATTAATAAGCGCTTTAGTATCTACAAAAAACTGTTTGGGTGCATATAATAAAAATCCTAGCTCCATGCCCTCAAATATTGATTTTGCCATAATTGAGTTTACACCGCCTAAATACCCTAGTTGAGTTAACCTGTTCTCGGGAAGTAAATTAATAAGTGGCACGAAGCTCAGGGATACAGATATTGTAAAGAGATCCTTTATCCCTTTCGTAACAACACCAATAGACGCAAAAATAATGGCAACCACTAACCGCCATTTTATTGCGTTTTTGAAGCTTCTCCAAGACAATGACGCTCGAATTTTATGACCATTCGCTAACAAGACCCTATAAGCATATGCGCAATACATAACACCATCAGAAAAAGCAAAGTAAGAACCACTCGTATTTGTTAACCTCGTTAATAGACTATCACTAATTGTTTTATTAAATAGGGTCCAGACTTGCTGGTATAATTTGTTGATACCCAAATAAGTGTCACAAACAACAAAAAACATTCTGGTTAATGCGATGACATGTAGCATCAGTGAGTAAGTGAAATTTTTAATTTTGACTGAGAGTGAAATATCGGGTTGTTCTTCGTTGATTGATATGTTGTTTTGAGAAGCGGCTATTTGTTGGATATCACGCTCACTTTGCGGAAGCAAAGGACTTCTATCGTCAGGCTCTAAAGATGAATGAATACTTAATCTTTTGAAATTGGATACAATTTTGAACTTAAGCGAGGAATAACTTGTTAAATAATTTGTGTAGCTAATGCCAAGAGCAAAAACAATACTGAGCGCATTATTAAACCACTTTGCTAAGGTGGTAACCCCCAGTAAAGGTGCAAAAAGACTATTCATAAAAAATATTTTTGTACCAATATCTTTTAAAAATTTACCCGAGCCAAGAATCATTGCAAGAAACGTCAACACAACGTCTCTGAACATTTCATTTGTTCTGTTCCACTTTATTTTTGCATTATTAGATTGATACCTTAGCCAGCGCTTTAATCCATTCAACACGATACTGCTCTCCTTGAGTTATTCAAAGCTTAGCAAGCTATTAAATAAATGTAAATAGCAATCATTCGCATTTGTAGCCTTTAAAACGACACCAGCCAACATTAGACACGTTTAAAATGTTGTTGATTGAATGTTAAAAACTCATCTAGTAGAGCAAAAAAAAAACGGTCTTCTGACCGGTATTTTGTGAGGTTCCTGCAAATAACTTTTCAGCGCAACCCTATTGAGACTCTGAAAGTATATCTACCAGCATATTTTTAGCTTTAAGGTGATTTGCACTTCCAAGTTTATCTGGATTAAAAATTAAATATACGCCATAGTCTGGATTCTTTTCAGGTTTATATAATTCAACTAATGCACCAGATGCAATATGTTCTTTACAAAACCTATCTGGTAATACAGAAACGCCTACCCCTTTTAGCACTAAATCCATAACACCTTTTAGAATATTCATAGTATATGAAGGAATAATTTCAAAATCCTTTTTAAACCCAACACGAACAAATTCTGAAACAAAATAGGAATGTTCATTTGAAATAACCCAATTTAATTTTTGCAAATTTATATGTGTATTTTTTGAAGCATTAAGAGCTTCTAGTTTTTTTTGCCATTTAGGGGTGCCAACCAAAATATGCTTTTCTTTAAAGAGTTCGATATATTTCAAATTTTTGTTGTGATAATTATTTCTAGAGATGGCAAAGTCAAGCTTTCCTTCTTCAACAAGCTTAACACGCTCACCTATCTCAGTATTAAAAAATATATAACAGTGACTTAATGAGTCAAAAAATGATTCAGTCAATGTGTTAAGGATATCAAAATCTAAGCTAATAGAAATTGTATTATTTTTATCTTCTAAAGAAACGATGCTATTTAATTTGTCAATATGATCGGACACAGATAAAGCTAAATGATGGGCAAAATCTGTTGGCCTGACCCCCCTGCCTTCCTGTGTAAATAGCTTTTGATTTAATCTATTCTCTAGGATTTTTAGATGTTTGCTAATCGCAGGTTGCGTAATATACAAACTATTTGCTGCTTTGCTAAAGGAGCCATACCGATAAACAGCCAAGAAACTTGATAAGTATACTAAGTATTGCATTTATTGATAGTTGCTCCTATATACTGGATATTTAAACAATATTGTCTTTACAAATATGTTAATAAGGCATTGGAGAAAAATAAAGGTTCTATAGTATTAATATTAGTATACAGGAAAAACCGGAAACACCACCGAAAACAAAAGTCTAACCAACAATAAAATCATGGTTATTTTTCGTAAGCGTTAAGTAATAGGCTTTATCTTAAGCGTATGAAAATTGAAAGCATATTTATCATACGACTCAATATATTTTGTTAGCGATGACTGCCTAGGATATGAGTCAATCCTTATAAGATGCACCTTATTAGTAGTCTAGTAGTCGTTCTGTCTATTAGGTGTAAGTACTCATAAATATTGTTATCGAGACTCTAAAGAATAGTTATTAGACCCCTAGCAAAATGTTAGTTATCATACATACATTGCTT
Organism: uncultured Coxiellaceae bacterium; assembly: GCA_963976875.1. Taxonomy (GTDB): domain Bacteria; phylum Pseudomonadota; class Gammaproteobacteria; order Berkiellales; family Berkiellaceae; genus Berkiella_A. Next base: position 139,804 of record CAXBML010000003.1, on the reverse strand, counting down.
GAAGAGGTCTTGCAAATTAGATTATCTCCAAACATGACCTCAGGCAAATAGTAATAAATTGGAGGGGATCCGTTAGAGAATTGCAACTAATCGGAAACTTAGCAAAAAATATAAAACATAAAGTTTAAACTTTAATCAATATAGAGGTGATTTAATGAAAAAGTTGAATAAAAATAAAGGTAAAATCCAAAGACTACCAGCACCGGTTTCTAGTTTTCCTATTGAAGGCTATGACCCAGAAAAGGCAAGTGAGGAATATACTTTGTTATTGGAGAAACAAGCCAGCATTCATTGGCCATCCCATAAAGAAATACAGCGCAGCACCAAAGAAGAACTTGAAAGACGAGCAAATATAAAAATAAATTATAATGTATTATTGCCAGCACCTGTTCCCAGTGCTCCTGCTGAAGGATATGATCCAATACAGGCTAACGCACAGTATACGGCGCAATTTAATCAAAGGTTAATTGCTGAACGAAATGAGGCTCGGACAACCTTAGCCAAAATGGATAGCTCAGTTAAAAATCAAGATTATAAAAAATACTTAAACTAAAAATTTTATCCCGGGATTTGTCGCAGGCAAATATCCGGGATCTTGACCTTCAGGCACCAGGAAATATAGAAAGTTCAATTACGATTTAAATTATATTAATCAGGCAAATAAAAAGATTTTTCGCACCTACCTTGCCCAGAAGGGACTCGCCCAAAACCAACTTCCTAAAATGTAAAATCTTAAAACTATTCTTAGAAATATATCTAAGCCCTTTTAGCAACGCAACTTATTAGGGGTAACTAACCATAATTATTGTTTTAAAAATTTTAAAAATGGTTATTAGACGCCAAGCATTATGTTAGTTATCATACACTATAACGTTTGAAGGGATTATTTCATGATTAATAAATATGCCTCAGCAAATATTAAAAGAGTGGATATATTCGTTGGTCAATCTTAGTTCCCAGACAAAACACTGAATCGAAATATCAATTTAAAATTAAATAAAGCTGGAGAAAATAATGATAGTTCAAAAAGTTAAAGTTAATCACGAAGTTGAAATCAATCAAGAAATTAATGAGATTGAAAAAAAGGCAAGCATACAGTCCGATCAGCTTTCAGTAGAATATACGACAAGCAAAGCAAAACGTATTAAAAAATTGAAGGTTGATCTTAACACCCTAATTAAAAAACAAAGTAGGCGTAATAAATCAATCGTTAAAATGCTAGAAACAGAAGCAGATATTGAATCATATCTAGTACAGCTAGGCGAGCAATTAGGCAAAGATATCAAATTATTGAGCCCACTACAAAGACGCTCTTTACATAAAAATCTAAAAAAATATAATACAGAACGCAGTCAATTTGAAAATACCATTGATTCAATCAATGAGAAAAAAAGCGCGCTATTAGTACCATTACTGCTCAAAAAGCGTATTATTGCTGCTCCAGAGAAGTATGTTAAAAATGATCTACAATTAATGCTGGCTAACGTTATGACTACTGCTGACTTTAGTTCATTTCTAGGCAAGGCTTTTGTGGTAAAAGACGCCCTCGGCTTAATCACTGAAGTAGCCACTTCTGAGCTTGTTGCTACACTCAATGTTGCACGTTCTACCAATGGCTACTCACTTGAAGGATTAATGGATTATCAGTACGAGAATACATATATTAACTCAAGTACGGGTCAAATTGATTTAAATAAAATATTTGGAAATGAGTTTGATATTAATCAACTCGCCTCTTTAGAGAGTGGTATAGAAATTGATTCTCAGATCAAATCCATATTTGGTATACAAGCATATGAAAACCTAAAACAAGCATTTGGCTTTAATACTTACCAAGCAATTGCAAGATTATATACTCAAATGGTTGTTTCCGATGTTTTGGAGCATATAACCGTTATACAAGATCCAGAAAGTAGAGTGCTAACAAAAGCAGACGATGGAATACTTTTAGATTCAATTTATGCTGAGGAAAGCCTGTCACCAAATACTTCTGAGTTATCGTCATCCTTAATGGACATGTTAGATCAATTGGGTAATTGCTCTGAAACGACCGTTGCAGTTGATCTAACATCTGCATCACTGCCTAGTTGGGCTCCTTCTTTCTTATTAAAAGGATATATGGAACCCATTAAAGATAATAAGCCAATGCCAGAGCTTATGCAAAATGGAGTAGATGTTATCTCCAAAGACTCTTCTAATGAATTTCAGCTTGGGAACTCTGGCGAAACAAAGCAACGGCAAGGCGTTAAAGATCTTGTTAAGTTATTTGAGCATATGCAGCAGCAAAATAAGGACACACCTACGCCAACCCAAAGTCATTTTGACAGAATGTTGAGACGTTCAGTTGTAGCAGGCGTCGCATAGGTTTTTCCTGTAGTGGTCGCGACAGTATGTGACTTTTACACGTTTTGCCAGGTAGATTAGCGGTGAAGTTCCAGTAAATAATTGTTTACTGGAACCTCTCCCATATTGAAGCGCTGATTGAAATAATAGCTTATGATTTGACTTATATCAGAGGCATTAAAATAATGATGAGTCTACAGCAAATAATATTTTACTGAAAAATCACGATTTAGGTCGCCAATCAGTCGACTATTTTCTGAAAGCTAAAAATTATCACATTCTTCTTCTATTATTATCATGGCGGCGCTCGTCTCTTTCTTCCTCCTGGTCATCATCTTGAGGCACTCTTTGGAAGCCTAAAGAAAAATAGCTCAGAACATTGCTAGCTGTGCTTTGAGTCGCTTGAAGCGCCCATCTTGCAGTAAGGGTTGCGTAATTGGGTATAATTTCGAAAACAGCATTATATTTTTCTGACTCTAAACGTTCAAAAATCTGCAGATAATCATCATGACTTTTGATAATCGTATGCAAATGAGAGTCAATGGCACGACATAAGACTATACACTGCTCGTTATTAAGGCATTTGAGCAAAAAGCCAAAATCAGCGCCGCTTTCGATCATGCTGGGCAGCTGGTCTTTGAATGTCTCATAAAGGGTTGTACGCTGCTCGTCATTAAGGTACTCAAGTACTGCGGCAAAATCAGCGCCATTTTTGATAATGCTAGGTAGCCGGTCTTTGAGAAACTCATAATAGTCTGTACGCTGCTCGACATTAAGGCCCACAAGCACATCGTTAAAATCACTACCAGTTTTGATGATGCTGGGTAGATGATTTTTAAGCACACCACAAAAGGCCGCGCACTGCTCAGCATTAAGGTAGTCAACCACACTGCGAAAATCGTTGCCACAATTGATAATTCTAGGTGGATGTTCTTCAAGGGCCATACAAACGGCTGTAAGCTGCTCAACGTTAAGAAAGCGAAGCAAAGGCCCAAGATCATTGGCGTTGTTGATGATGCTAGGTAGTCGGTCTTTTAAAAGCTCATAAAAGTCTGTACGCTGCTCGTCATTAAGCAAGTAAAACACAAGTCCTATATCTAAGCCATATTTGATAATGCTAGCTAGACGGTCTTTGAAAATCTCATAAAAATCTGTACGCTGCTCGTTATTAAGGCGCTCAAACACAGCTCTAAACCCATTAACGCATTGGATGATAGTAGCCAGATAGTCTTTGATAATCTCATAAACAGCTGTACGCTGCTCAAAACTAAGGCATTCAAGCACTCGGCAAAAATCACTAATATCTTTGATAATGCTGGGTAATTGCTCTTTAAAAACTATATATACGGCCGTGCGCTGCTCAATAGTAAGGTGCGTAAGCACAAACAAAAAATCCTGGCTACTTTTGATGATACTGGGCAGCCGGTCTTTAAAAATTTCATAAACAGCTGTACGCTGCTCAACATTAAGGTTGAGCAGAACTTGGCCAAAATCACCGCCGCTTCTAAGGATGTTGAATAGATGGTTTTTAAAGCCGCAGCAAACCACCTCAAAACGCTCTCCCTCAAGTGCCAGACAACAAGCTGAAAAATCAGATGGCTGAGTTATGATTCTTTTGGCTAAGTCATTGCCCACAAGAGATAAGATTGCGTGCAGACGCTCAGGGCCTGTTTCAACACAAAAAATGACAAATGATTCTATAGTGGCTAACTGCTCAATAATTTGCTCACGGAGCGCTGAATTATTTTCACCCATCGCTTTGATTTCTTCAATACTTGAGGTCATAAAATCTTTAAACTCTGATTTTGATGATATTGAAAATCTCATGTTTAATTCTGTTAAAAGTGCAACGCTGATACCCAAATTATCAGTGCCACCCTTGTAATTAGACGTCAAGTGTTTTTTCGCTGATTCGAACTGTTTTATGACCTTCTCCACCAAATCGCGTTTTGTAGCGCCATCAATATCAATCTCAGCCAATTCAGATTCGTGCGATTTAATTGCAGCCTCTAACTTTGCTTGCCTTGTTTTAATGCAGGTTTGTATAGTTTCTGTTGCATTAATATTGACTGTTTTATCTGACGACAAATTGAGCAGTAGCTCTAATTCACTTTTGACTGCATCGGGAATACGGCTTCTAGCTTCATCGCCCAGGTTACGGTAATATTCATTGAAAGCAATAATAGCAGTATAAACTCTTTCTCCGGCGCGCTCTTGTGTACCAATACCATCATAAGCATTATTAGAACGAAGAGATTGAATCAGCTGGTGCACATGGCCTAATAAGTTTTTACCGTCTAATATTAGCGTTTCACATGTTTGTTTTAATGCTGATAACGCCTGTGTGTCTGGGGAATGCTCTAAAAGACGATGGTAATCCTCTTCGCACACATAACCTTCTTCACCAGGCATATTGGCACAATAATAATAATTAAATAATTTATCCTGTGCACCCCACGGCAACGTTAACTTGGCTAATAATCCAACGGGGATAAGATAGGCGCCTGATTTACTTTGTATGTGAGTTTTGATAATCTCTTTTATATTCGGCGCATTTCTGCCTGACAAGTCAGGATAACCCTCATCAATGCTCTCGGTCGCTATGCCAGGCATCAATAAATCAATAGCAGATTTTGCCTCATCAATATCATTCTGACTAATATATTCCGCAATATCGCATAACAACAAGGTTAATTCATCTTCAGGCCGCGCGGTGTAACTTAATAAAGTGCCTTGTACCAGCGTCCAGTTACGCGCCAATATATCTTTTAATTCTTTTAATGCTGAGATGGACTGTTGTTCAGTGCAGGCAGTATTGAGTGCTTCTAAGAGCTGCCCTTGGTACGTGCATACCAACCTTTCTTTGAATGTTTCGGAGTTAAGAGTGCTTTGCTCTTGCATTAAAGTTTCGATTTTTTCTTTGATCATACCAAGTAACATTTGCCGCACCCGTTTTAGTTTGTTTTATAACAACGGAGCAGTATACCTAAATGAAACAATAAGTCTATGGCTAAGTGGTAAAAATCTATGATTAGACGATAAAAGGCATAGACCAAACAATCCAGGGGACACTCTGGATTGCTGTCTATTATTGCAACAACTACACCTAGTATCTTGTTGCCAAAGAGTATTAGAAAATTTGGTTAGCTCAAAACCTAGTGATCTAGTAAAGTACTTCAACTTCCAGCTTGGGTATTTTTTCTTTAATTTTATTTATCGTTCCTTTACTAACTTGTAGATCCCACATCTCATCAAATTTCAGCAAAGCTTTGGCTTTCTCTATGCAATATTCAATATAAATAGGACAATTTCCTTTAGGCTCTCGCTCCAAAATGAGTTTCAATGCTTCAATGTGACCATTCTTTAAATCTGACGATTTAATTTTAAGCTTCATGCATTTCACTTTACTGGCCCTAGCGTCCGCCAAAGAAAGTATATCAACCGCTTGAATTTTAATGCTCTGCCGCGTCGTGTCATAGCTCACTTTTGAGCTAATCACCACTAATTTATCTTTGACCAATAAATCTCTATATTTCTGGTACGCATCCGAGAAAACGGCGACTTCAAAACGCATACTTTGATCGTCTAACAATATAAAAGCAATACGATCCCCTTTTTTAGTCTGCATGGTTCTAACCTGCAGAATCAAGCCAGCAATAGAAACTTTCCGTTCTTTTCGGACTGACATCATGGTGCGAAGCTTTTGTGTGCCCATGGCTTTTAACTCGTCTGCCACCTCTTCCATAGGATGACCAGAAAAGTATAAGCCCAAGGATTCTTTTTCATATTTTAACCTTGTGCCAGAGGTTAATAGGCTTTCAGGCGTACGCTTATAATCAGGCTGAGCAGATTCAACTGCTCCAAATAAATCACCTTGCCCCATACTTTGATCTTTTTTAAACTGTTCTGCACCTTTCATTGCATCCAGTAAATTCGCCAAGAGTATACCGCGATCTTCACCAAAGCTATCAAAGGCACCCGCTTTAATCAATGGCTCTAAAACACGTTTGGTCACTTTGCGCAAATCTATACGTTGGCATAGCTCGAATAAATTTTTGTAGGGTCCCTCAGACCGCATTTCTATAATATTTTCTATTGCGGCTTCACCAGCACCTTTAATAGCACCTAAGCCATACAGAATTTCATTATTTGCACCAACAGTGAAGTGATAATCACAGGTGTTTATATTGGGTGCGATCACTTTAATTTTATGCTCTAAACAGTCATCTATTAGCTTAACAATTTTATCCGTATGGCTTAAATCTGCTGATAATACAGCCGCCATATAACAAGAGGGATAATGCGCTTTAAGCCAAGCCGTTTGATAAGCCACCAAGGCATAAGCCGCTGAGTGTGACTTATTAAAACCATAACCCGCAAATTTCTCCATTAAGTCAAAGATAGATTCTGCAGTTTTTTGATCAACATCACGCTCTACCGAGCCAGAAACAAAAGCTGCGCGTTGTTCTGCCATCTCTTCAACTTTTTTCTTACCCATGGCTCGACGTAAGAGATCCGCTTGTCCTAATGAGTAACCCGCAAGCACCTGTGCTATTTGCATCACCTGCTCTTGGTATAATATGACACCATAGGTAGGTTTCAAAATAGGGGCAATTTTTTCATGAGGGTAAACAACTTGAGATAATCCATGCTTACGTTCAATGAAATCATCTACCATACCAGACTGCAATGGACCCGGTCTAAATAAAGCCACCAGCGCAATAATTTCTTCAAAAAGATCTGGCTTTAATCGCTTAATCAGCTCTTTCATGCCGTGTGATTCTAACTGAAAAACAGCCGTTGTATTTGTCTCTTTGAGAAGCTGAAATGTCTTGGCATCATCTATAGGTAATAAATTAATATCAATTGGTGTTTGATTATTTTTAGCCCGTTGTTGGTTGGCATTTTGTGTCGCCCAATGAATGATCGTTAATGTCCGCAAGCCCAAGAAATCGAATTTAACTAATCCTACGGTTTCCGCATCATCTTTATCAAATTGGGTGACAGCTTGGGTGCTATTCTCCTCGCAATATAACGGAGCAAAATCAGAAAGTTTAGAAGGTGCAATCACAACACCGCCAGCATGTTTACCTACGTTTCGGGTAATGCCTTCTAATTGTTTCGCCAAATCAATCAGCGCTTTTACTTCTTCATCATCATCATAGCGTTCTTGAAGTGCTGGCTCTTGTTCCAAAGCTTTGGTCAGTGTCATCCCAATTTCAAAGGGGATTAACTTAGCAATTTGATCAACAAATCCATAGGGGTGGCTGAGTACTCGACCCACATCTCGAATAACTGCTTTTGCGGCCATTGTTCCAAAAGTGGCAATCTGGGAAACGCAATCACGGCCATATCGATCGGCAACATATTCAATTACGCGATCGCGATTATCCATGCAAAAATCAATATCAAAGTCAGGCATGGATACCCGCTCTGGATTCAAAAACCGCTCAAACAGGAGTTCATAATCTATAGGATCGATATCCGTGATTTCCAAGGCATACGCGACCAGAGACCCAGCACCAGAACCCCGCCCCGGGCCGACAGGGATATCTTCTGATTTTGCCCATTGAATAAAGTCCGATACAATTAAAAAATAACCCGGAAATCCCATCTTATTAATAACAGCTAATTCTAAAGCTAAACGATCATCGTACTCTTTAATCAGTTTTTGCTTATCATCATCTGAATAGTCATTCGCCGTAAATTTGATATCCAAGCGCTTTTTTAAGCCTTTTTGAGAGGCAGATTCAATGTAGCTTTCTTCTGTATCGCCTTCTGGCACAGGAAAACTGGGCAAGGCAGGATCACCAAATTCCAAGAAAAAGGAACAACGTTTTGCTATCTGAACTGTATTTTCAATCGCACTCGGCAAGTCTGAAAATAGCGCTATCATTTGCTCTGAAGACTGGAAATACTGCGCTTTGTGGTAAGTTGTTCTTTCTGGGTTTTCTAGGACTGTGCCTTCTTGAATACAGACACGCGCTTCATGTGCTTCATACTCAGTAGGCTCAACAAAAACAACGCTATTCAGTGCTACAATGGGGATATTTAATTTTTCACAAATATTCAAAGTCGGCTTTTCTAGCTGAGCGCTTAAATTCTTATCAAAACGAGATAAACCAATATAAAATCTATCGGCAAACCAACTCATCCACGTTTGTACACATTTTTCTGCTTTTTCTAGATTACCCTGTAAAATCAATTGGGAAAAGTCACTGTTGACAGGATCGGATATGGCAATCAAACCTTTTGTATATTCTCGGATCCATTTATATTTTGCTAAGGGCAGTTTTAATCGTTTACCTTCAAGATAACATCGGCTAATGAGTTTTGTTAAATTATGATAACCTTCGGCGTTTTGGCATAAAAAAATTATTTTACTATGGTCATAGTTTTTGACTGCAGACTCTAACCAAATTTCTGCACCAATAATAGGCTGAATACCTTTAGAAATTGCTTTTCTGAAAAATTTAACTGTCGCAAATAGGTTACAAACATCAGTAACCGCAACAGCAGGCATCTGATGCGCCGCCGCTTTTTGGCATAAAGCATCCAGCCGAACAATACTGTCGACAATCGAAAGTTCTGAATGCACATTTAAGTGGATAAAAGTATTGTTCATGGCTTTTTAGTCATAACTTTGTATCATGCCTTTGTATTCAAGCTTCAAGTAATTTTTTGATCGGCGCAAAACTCTTTCGATGAATAGGAAGCGACCCATATTCTGCTATAGCTTGCATATGTAATTTAGTTCCGTAACCTTTATGCGAGGCAAGCCCATATCCTGGATAGTGTTTGTCCAATTCTATCATGTAACGATCCCTTGTCACCTTCGCAAGAATAGAAGCCGCACTAATAGCTGGGATAGTTAAGTCACCACCAATAATGGCTTGTGATTTTATAGACAATTCAGGGCAACGATTGCCATCAATTAAAGCTTTTTCTGGTTGAACGGCTAAACCTTCAATAGAACGTTTCATTGCAAGTAAGCTAGCTTGAAGTATATTGATTTGATCTATCTCTTCGACAGAAGCCTCAGCAACACACCAGGATATTGCCTGTTCTTTTATTAGGTCAAATAAAATATCACGCTTTTTTTCAGATATTTTTTTTGAATCAGTTAATCCAGGTAAATCATAATTTTCCGGCAAGATTACGGCTGCCGCAACCACAGGTCCGGCCAAAGGCCCTCGACCCACTTCATCAGATCCAGCAATGATCATAGCTCATCCCTATTATATTTCTTCTATTTTATTTTACTTTTGGACAGCGGAGGAATGGACGTTGTCTTTAACCCGTTTCTCGACAAACTTCTGTATGGCCTTTGCGGCTTTTTCTCCCGCCTCACATTTCAATAATTTATGTTGTCTCGTAAATTCATCGATTAAAGCTTCACTTTCATCTTGAGTATTTAGATATAACTCGATTGCCTGACACATATTTTTAGGCGTCGCATCATTTTGGACCAGTTCGGTGATGACTTTTCTACCTGCAATGATATTGGGCAAACTGATACTTTTAACCTTCACAACTCTCTTTGCTATCTGAAACGTAAAATGAGACATTTTATAAGCCACCACTATAGGACGCTTAATTAAGGCCGCTTGTAAAGCCGCAGTCCCACTAGCCAACAAGATTACATCACTGGCCTGCATTGCCAGAGTGGCTTGTCCGACAACAAAATGAAAATCATCTAAGTTAAATTGATTATTTAAATGCTTAATAAGTTGCTGTTTTCTTTTCTCATTAAGACAAGCCACAATAAAGCGGATTTTAGGATATTTTTTTCGCAGCCATTCAGCCGCTTCAAAAAAAGGTTCTCCCAAGTATCTTAACTCTGCATCGCGACTACCTGGCATTAAGGTGATATATTGCGTCTTTAAACTTAAGCCCAGTGCTTTTCGAGCTTGGGCTTTATCTGAAAACATCGGTATTTCATCTGCCAGAGGATGCCCAATATAAGCTGCGGCCACATTATGTTTATCATAGAATTCTTTTTCAAAAGGAAAAATGAGTAACATTAAATCTGTGGATTTTTTAATACCATGAATACGGCCTTCACGCCATGCCCATAATGTAGGGCTAACCAAATGCGCTGTTTTGATACCCATGTTTTTAAATGTTTTTTCAATACGCAAATTAAAATCTGGCGCGTCAATTCCAATAAAACATAAAGGCCGATTAGCCTTAAAAAACTTTACAAGCTTATTGCGCAATCGAAAGATTTGAGGTAATTTTTTGAGCGGCTCAATTAAGCCCATAACAGATAGTGTTTCAATAGAATCTAGCGACTCCAACCCTTCTGAAATCATCTTTTCGCCCCCCACACCCACGAAGCGTGCATGAGGGTAAATATTTTTTAAATGCTTAATTAAACTTTGACCTAACAAGTCACCCGAAGCTTCACCAGCAACTATTCCAAAAATTGGTCTAGAGAGTGGCTCAAGGTGACTCATGTGTTAGCGCGTTATACCACGTTGTGAGGACTTGATAATATTCAGCATGGGCGCAAGATGTTTACAGCTGGGAAGCATTTCTTCAATCTCATGCACCGCCTGCTCTAAGCTTAGTCCTTCGCGATATAATTTTTTATATGCGCGTTTTAATATTGAAATTTCATCAGCCGTAAAGCCATTACGACGCAAACCTTCAGAGTTCAAGCCATACGCTTGTGCAGGATGACCTGATACCGTAATAAAGGGTATGACATCTTTTACGATAATACTGCCGCCAGCACAGAAGCAATATTCACCAATATTACAAAACTGATGCACTCCAACAAACCCACCTAAGTTAGCATGGCTGCCCACAGTAACATGGCCCGCTAGCGATGCATTATTAGAAAATGTGGTATGATCTTTGATAATGCAATCATGCGCAATATGCACATATGCCATAAACAAATTATCATTGCCGATTTTCGTTAATCCGCCCCCTTTCACTGTACCTCGAGATATCGTGGTAAATTCTCGAAATACATTGCCGTCGCCTACTTCTAAGCGGGTTGCTTCGCCATCATACTTTCTGTCTTGTGGCGCTTCACCCACAGAAGCGAACTGAAAAATTTTGTTGTTTTTGCCTAAAGTCGTAGGCCCACTCACAACTGCGTGGGGTCCAATCCAGCATCCTTCGCCTATTTCCACATCAGGTCCAATAACGGTATACGCCCCGATATGTACGTCCTTTGCAACCTTTGCAGAAGGATCAATTAATGCTCTGTCAGAGATCACGGATTTATTTTCCTCATTGCACTCAATATATCTAAAGAACAAGCTAAATTTCCATTCACAGTCGCTTCACCATGAACTTTCCAAAAGCTGCCTTTGGTGTTTTTAATTTCTAGTTTTAGTTTTAACTGATCGCCAGGTAAAACGATTTGCTTAAATTTCACATTATCCAGGGATGCTAAATAACATAGGTGATCTTTAGGTGTTGTTTCTTTAACAATATAAGCTAAAATCGCGCCCGCTTGAGCTAATGCTTCGATAATTAAAACACCAGGCATAACAGCATTATCTGGAAAATGACCAGTAAAACAAGGTTCATTTACGGTAATATTTTTAATCGCAGTTAATGTCGTCTCATCATAATCTAATACACGATCAACCAATAAAAACGGGTAACGATGCGGCAAGAATTTTATAATTTCTTGAATCATCATCGTTTTTTCACCATCTACAACCACTTTCAATCCCCTTCTTTTTCTTGCAAAGCCACTTCTAGCTGCTTAACGCGACCGACAATTTTATCTAATTGATGATATCGCACCAAGTTTTTCTTCCACGTTCTGATATCCGTCACTGTATTACCAGAAGCATAAGCGCCTCCAGGCTTAGTAATCGAACGACCAACATTAGAACAACCCACTATATTCACAAAATCAGCAATTTTTAAATGCCCATTGATATTCGTCGCACCGCCAATCAAGCAATGTTTTCCAATCTCGGAACTACCGGCAATTCCGGTACATGCAGCAATAGCTGAGCCTTGCCCAATCTTTACATTATGTCCGATTTGGATAAGGTTATCTAAAATCACATCATCTTCTATGATGGTGTCATCAATCGCCCCTCTGTCTATGGTTGTGTTTGCGCCAATTTCAACCCGATGGCCAATAGATACACCGCCAATCTGTGGCACTTTAACCCATCTTTCACCTTGCTTAACAAAGCCAAACCCATCAGCACCAATCACAACGCCACTATGAATAACGCAATCTTCACCAATACGAACTCCGCCATAAATTGTGACTTTGGGATTCAATAAAGTATTTGCGCCAATCACACAATTATCACCGATCACACTCCCAGTATGAACAATTGCATTTTCTCCAATGGTGACATTATTTCCAATCACCACATTAGGACCAATGAATGTTTTAGGATGTACGTCACAATTTTCCCCAAACATAACAGAATGATGTTGGGTTGCAGGTAGTTTTAATTGCGGAAAGATTAAATGCACCACTTTTACGATGGCTTGTCGTGGGTCAGAGTCAATGATCACCGGAACATGTGTTGGGTTCTCTTGCTCGTAAACATCTTGAGACATAATAACGCAGGAAGCTTTTGTCTCTTTTAAATACTTTCGATATTTAGGATCATTACCCAAAAAAGCAATTTGACCCTGGCGGGCACTTTGAATTGTGCCCACGTTGTCAACCAGAATAGATTTGTCACCAATCAGTTTTACCCCTAAAGCCATTGATATATCTCCAATGGCTTTAGGCTCAGATTTGGTGGCAAATTGCTTACCTGGTATTTGTTTGGAACTCATATTTTATTACTCACACCTATCATGCTGAGCCGTTAACCCTTCATAGCCTTAATTACATTTTCAGTGATATTAATTTCGTCTGTTGCATAAATGTTCACATCTTGATGCAAAATTAAGTCATACTTTTCTTTTACGGCTATGTCTTTAACAACACCACTGACTTTTTCGAATAATTTCTGTGTTTCTTCTTGTTGACGTGCAATCGTGTCTTCTCTAAATTCTTCTTGTAATCTTTGCATATCTCTTTGAGCAGAAATCACTTCTCTTTCAAGCTTTGATTTTTCAGTATCGCTCATGATGGCTGCATTTCGTTGTAGCTTCTCTGATTTATCCTTTAACTCTTTTTCTAATGCGATTAATTTTTCTTGCTTAGGTTTAAACTCTTTTTGCATTTTTTCCATCACCGCTTTGGCTTCATCGGATGTTGCCATAATTTTGCGATAATCGACCATACCAATCTTTAATTCTTTTGCAAAAACTGCGCTAGGAGCACTTACGGCTACCAACAGTGTGAATACACCCAATGATTTCATTAATTTTTTCATTTTATATTCCTTATTAAAAAACTGTACCAAAAGTGAATGAGAATTCTTTGCGTTTATTTGACTTTCTATTTATAGCAGTTTTATCTAATAGCTCCGCCGTTGTTTCATTTCCTGTAATGTCGACAGGTTTAACCGCATTTAGTGGAAAGCTATAGCTAAACACTAACGGCGCCAACGGCGACATCCAGGTCAGCGACGCACCCACAGAATATTTAATACCATGTGGATTACGAGATTTCGCCATATCGTTTAAATCTTTCTTGTTACTTAAGTCATATACCTGACCAATGTCAAAGAAGATCTGCGCTCGAATGGACTGTATATTGCCAAATAAACTATTAGGGAGGATTATGCCAGTTGACCCGGCAACTAACAAGTTCCCACCGAAAGGATTTCCACTAGTATCCTTTGGACCCAGGCTATTATCATCATATCCTCGGACAGTACCAGTCCCGCCAGCAAAAAAGTTCCTATAAAAAGGCAGCTCTTTTGTCTTGCCAAAGCCATCACCATATCCAGCTAAGCCTGTCGTGGTAAAAATAAAATCTTTATATAATTTTTTATAATAAGCCATATCATAGGTCAGCCTATAATATTGTAAATGTGAGCCAGGCACAGACAAAGACAAGCTTGCTGACTGCCTCATTCCATTTTCTGGGAAGAGATACCTATCGAATGTGTTTCGCGTCCAACCAAATGCCATGGTTACTTCATCACTTTTATGTCCCTGATCCATTCCAGGCATGATGACATTGTTCATATCTATATAGGTTGGAAAAATAAAGCGTTGTATTTCTAGCGGTGCAAGCTGTTCATTATTCATCGATAATTTAGTTGATTGCACACCATAACCAAAGCTGATGCGATCAACAGGAGATGTTGGGAAACTGTAGCTCATGTTAGCACCGGCGGCATCTGTGGTGTAATCAGATATACTGGTTGATCGGCTCAAGTCAGTCTTACTATAGAATAAAGAGAATCCACGACTCACGCCATTAATTGTGTAGTAAGGATTGTTATAACCCATGTTGTACGTAGTGTACGCTTTACTATGGTTAAAACTAAAATCGACACTATTCCCTGATCCCATGAAGTTACGATTAGATACATTAGCGTTAAATACCAGGCCATCTACGTCACTAAAACCAACACCACCACCAAGTTGGCCTGCTGAAGCTTCTTCTACGGTATATAGAATGTCAACTTGATCACTTACACCAGGAACAGGCTTAAGATCCACCTTAACTTCTTTAAAATACCCGGTTCGATTCAGGCGCGTTCTTGAACCTTCAATCAAGCTTGTATCTACCTGAGCAGATTCCATCTGAACTAATTCGCGACGTAGTACTTCATCTCTTGTTTTAGCATTTCCCTCAAATAAAATACGACGTACATACATTCTGCTGCCAGGCTCTATATAGAAAGTCACATCTGCAGTATTGGATTCATCATGCAAATCGGGTACCGGATTGACATTTGCGTTAGCAAAGCCTTCTTGCCCTAAACGCTCAGTAATATTTTCAACGATATCGGCAATTTGAGTCCGGTTGAAAGTCTCACCAGGCTCTATGGTAATTAATTTATATATCTCAGATTCAGGAATGGGTACATCTCCAGCCACTAAAACCTGACCGACTTTAAATGGCGCACCTTCCTCTATATTAATAGTAATATAAATATCTAGCTTGTCGGGGGTAATTGTGACTTGGGTTGAAGTCATTTGGAAGTTTAAATACCCTCTATCTAAATAGAAAGTTCGAAGCTTTTCCAAATCTGCACTAAGCTTTTCTTTATCGTACTGATCATCCCTGGAAACAAAACTAAAGCAATGTGATTCTGCTAGACTAAATTCTTTTAATAATTCTTTATTGGTAAAATGACGGTTACCAATCAGGTTAATTGCTTTTATTCGAGCTGCCTGGCCTTCGATAATGTTAATCTCAAGATCAACTCTGTTCCTATCTTTCTCAACAACAACCGTTTCAACACTAACAGAATATTTTCCATGGCCAAAATACATCCGTTCTAATTCGTTACGCACCATCTCAAGTGTAGAGCGATCAAATACATGCCCTTCTGCCAATCCTGTTTCTTTCAGCGTAGAGGTTAAATTGTCTGTTGGGATATCATCATTTCCAGAAATGGTAATTTTACCAATAGTGGGCCGCTCAACGACGTCAATAATTAGTATATTGTTTTCTCGAGATAATCCAATATCTTGAAAAAATCCGGTTTGAAATAATGCTTTTAAAATTTCAGAAGTTCTATTCTCGGTTAATGCTTCGCCTTCTGTAATAGGCAAATAGTTAATAACCGTCCCTTCCGTAATACGTTGTAGTCCTTCGATGCGAATGTCTTCAACGATAAAAGTTTCAAATGCACAGACTTGTTGAATGGGCTGAGTTAACAACCCAGCAAGCAAAACGCTCCAGTACTTATTCATACTTCTTTCTTTACACCAGATTTATTGTTGTTATTTTCTTAATTTTTATAGATGCAATTGATTCGTTCAACTAGCAAAAACATTCTTTAAAATATAGCTATAGAGGCGCCATACTAACACAGCAAAGAATAAAAGTAAGGGGTAAAAATAGCAGCTAAAAGCTTTTATAAAGCGTTTTTATTTGTTATCGGGCTAATATATTTGTGACTGTCTTAAGTTACTTAGAGTTACTTAGAATTGTATATATTTATGACTGTCCTGTTTTCTCAGTTGCATTATGTACTAAACGTTCCGCCAATATTCGCATTGGATCAATTAACGGGACAGTCTGAATATGTAATTCTGTTAGAACTAATGGAATTTCTGTGCAACCTAAAATAATGCTCTCGGCTCCTTGCTGGATTAAAACATCAACAAACGCTAGCATGTTTTTGCGTGTTTTTTCTTTATTATGCATTCCAGATTTAATTCCCCAACTTAAATTATAAATCGTATCGTGCACTTTATGTTGCTCAGAAACTGAGACTTCAATTACTTCAAATCCCATTGGTATTAAAATGTCATGGTATATTTTTGCTTCACGCGTTCCTGTTGTAGAAATCAAACCAATTTTATGCATATGACTAAATTTTTCTTTTATAGCCTTGCCTGTTTCCTCTATCATATTAATCAAATGCAAATGATCTAAATGCTTATCACTCATGAGCGCTTCAAGTTTTTGGAAAATTTTAGCCGCATGAAATGTATTACAAGGAATACCAACATAGAGCTCTTCATGTTGATGAGCTGCCATCACCTCAAATAACTCCATAACTTCTATCGCGCCTTCCGCGGGGTTTGGCGCATCACTATTTTTGAAGTTCAAGTACGTCGAACGGTCAGAGATCATATCCGGGCAGGATAAATGAAAGGTTTGAATATGTTCTTGATCACTTTGCGGATGATTTTGTTTGCGGGTTTCCTCTAAAATATAGTGCTCCAAGCAAACACCCGCCTCAGGCCCAACGCCACCCAGTATTCCGATTGCTTTTTTTGCGTGCATAAGCACCTATGCTATATTTGAAAAGTATATTATTAAAATATAGCAGCAGAATTTTTCCGACTCAGAGATATGCTGAGTTAAACTATAGTTATGCAGTAAATCATGCCTCTCCCTATCGTGGTTCAAATAAAAAAGTGACTCAATACTAAATTATTTACTAAGCGAGACAGGAGATAATTTTTTTTCTCTATCCGGGGGAGATTTTTCTTGCTTTGATTTTTTTGTCTTACTCAATAAATCAAATTGTGTTAATAAACCAAAGTGATCTGAAGGCCAGGTATCGGCCCCACCATCAATTGGTCTTGTTCCTATTTTTTTTATAAAGGCTGGCTTTAAATATTCATTGTCATTTCCATTTAACAACACACGATCATAACGTTCTTGCTTTGATGCTTGTTTAAAGTTCAATCGCATTTTATTAATATCTGTATCTTCTGTATAACCAGGATCGCCATTTTTCAGTTTAAGCCAGAGGTCATCAAATGCTTTAGAGATATGCCTATTTTCTTCAGCATCATCCCCAAAATTAAAATCTCCGGCGACTATTTGAGTCTGCTCCCCTCCTTCACCTAAGATCTTAAACATAGTCTCGAGCTGTGCTTTTCTGAATGTAGAATATTGTTTACTCGAATGCAAGTGCACATTATTCACTGATACTTTACTAGGTCCAACCTGAAGTTCAGCTTGTAATAATGTATAGATTTCATAACCAGGCAAGCCATAAACCTTAGCAGAGATAATTGGGTATTTTGACAGTATTATCTGACTAAGCCCAAAGTAAGACTTGACACGCTCGGAATTAAAATCAGTACTATAAAAGTTATCTCTGATATAAGGATTATTTAATATCGCTTCAGCCCAATCGGCCGATACTTCTTGTAAACAAATAACATCTGGCTCTTCACTTTTAATAATTTTTAATACTGCAGCAGAGCGCTCAGGAAATTTAAAGTATGGGCTACCGCTATCTTGTGGAGCACCCCAAATATTATAAGTTAAAAGTTTCATTTCTTTAGGACTAGTTTGAATGGAGCTTGCCTCAGCAGACTCAATTTGGGATGAAGACATCTCTTTCCATGAGCCACTACCAAATAATGGTAGAAATTTATTTTTAATAAACCGAGCTGGTTTTAATACAGCTGTAAATAGTGGGCTAATAACCACATCATAAGTTAAAGATTTTGTGCCGCCCATCATATTCCACTACTCCAAAACGCTAATTTTTGTATAAATGTTTACCCGCCTTACGGTTATTCTCGAAGCTAACCTAGCATGCGAATAATAATTCACATTATTCAAACTTCAAGTCAAACGCAACAAGTACAAAATTTTGTAAGTGACAGTATATATCAAAACAGCTCAAGCGGAAAGTTGTTTTACTAACACCTGTCATCTAGACTTAATCATATTATCGGATAATTAGAGATACTGAGAGTAAAACATGAAACACCATATAGCAGTAATTACACTCTTAGCCGCTTTTTCACCATCTTTATTTGCAATTGATGCGGATTCTTTTTTCTTATTAGATGTTGAAGATAGTTGTATCTCCACGAAAGAGTTAATGTCGGGTGAGAAGAAAGAGTACCAGCAATCACCAGATATTTTGCCTGAAAATAGTTTTATTATTTTTAAGCCTCAAAAAGATATAAAGTCAGATATTACCAATATTAATACTCTTCAAGAAAAAGTAGAAGATTTTTTTGAAAAGAAGAATATCGCACCGGCAGATATTAATAATGAAATAATGCAAAAAATAACACCCCATTCTTTAATTCAAATATTGAAATCTGCCTTACAAGATAATGATCTTCTTGAAGCTATGGCGAAAAGATCATATATCCATGTTATGGGATTTACAAAAATAGTCTTATTGGTAGGCCCTAAGGACAAAAATTATAAAGTTCGATTGCACCTTTGGTGGCCCAATAAAGAAGGTACTGCGCAAAAACTAATCCTTGAAGATAAGCATGTTCACAAATGGGATTTTGCTTCAAAAATGTTTTCTGGTGGCTTTGAGGATCAACTCTATGT
The DNA here is from genome assembly GCA_963976875.1 of uncultured Coxiellaceae bacterium. Taxonomy (GTDB): domain Bacteria; phylum Pseudomonadota; class Gammaproteobacteria; order Berkiellales; family Berkiellaceae; genus Berkiella_A. Next base: position 120,618 of record CAXBML010000003.1, on the reverse strand, counting down.
TACAAGTGATGTTCGAGAAGGTGAAAAACTATCGTATATACGCTTGACTGAAAAACTAAGCAAACTACCCAAAGAAGAGCAAGATAAAATTTACAATAGCCTGAGTGCTATTGAAAATGCTATGTATGGTAAATCAAAATTTCAAAAAAAGAAATTTCGCTGCAGTATAGATAAAAAAAATATATATACTAAAAATGAAATTATTGAAAAGTTAGATTTATCTGAAAAAGATTTTATTGATATTTTATCTGTACATGAAAGCTATGTTACTATGCCTAATATATCTGGAGAATACGGCTTAAAAAAAGTAGGCTTAAAACATTTAAGTTTCCCTGTTATATATGACATTGATGATGGCTATGGCTATTTTCATCGTCACAACTTAAGTCATCGCTTAATGTCAGATCCTGATGATATGGTCGCTACTCTTGTTATTACCTACCCCCCCATAGATACTGTTGAACCGTATATATTAATGAGAAGTGAAGAAGGTGAAGATATTACTAAGGTAGCACCTATATTAACTAAAGAAAGACTTATTGAGCAAATCACACGATTTATAAAATATATGGAAGACAAAAACTCTATACCGAACAAACCATAAATTAAAATTTATTGATTTATTTCAAAACATCCGCAATAAATCATTATAAAAAGCAACGGTCATGATAAATATCAAAAACATCATGCCCAGTTTAAAGCCAAATATTTGGACTTTTTCTGAAACAGGCTTTCTGGTGAAAAATTCAATCGCGTAATACAATAAATGCCCACCATCTAAGATTGGAATGGGCAAAAGATTAATCACCCCCAAACTAATGCTAATCATCGCAAGAAAATTTAAATAATATTCAAAACCAATGCTAGCAGAAACCCCTGCGCCTTGGGCAATCGTAATAGGTCCACTCAGATTATATAACCCAATATCCCCCACTACCATTTTGCCAATCATTTTAAAACTGATGACAATAAAATCTGCAGTTTTTTGCACACTCGCCGTAAAAGCATCCCAAGGATTAAACCGCTCAACCCATTGTAATGATTTGTCTAGCTCAGGTATTTTAACCAGTAAACCTGCGTAACCTTTGCTTTGATTGTTCCCCAAGTCATATTGTCGAGGCACTAGCTTTAATAATTTTGTATAGCCTTCTTCTCTTTGAACCACAATATCCAATGACTGATTCGCACTTTTTTCAACTACTTGGGTAAAATCTAACCACTGTTTGACTTCTTTACCGTCAACGGATAAAACAATATCGCCCGCTAAAAATCCAGCTGCGACTGCAGGCTCGCCCATTTGTGTTTCATGAACAATAGGCGGGATTTCAGGAAAGTATGGCGTTATACCTAATGAATTGAACAAATCAGGATTCTCTCGATCCATTGTCCAGTCTATTAAGTTTAAGTTCGCAATTTTATGCTCGCCATTGTCAGCCTTGAGCTCAAAACGCAAATAATCACTATCGCCCAACCGAGGCATAATCGTTTTGGCGACATCTGACCAAGTTCTGGTTTTTTGATGATCTACAGTTAGTATTTGGTCCCCCGAACTAACCCCTGCTTGAGCCGCAATAGAACTAGGCACCACAGTCCCTACCTTAGGAATCGTGCCAGTAATCCCAATCATAAACATTAGCCAATAAGCTAATATGGCAAAAATAAAATTAAAAATCGGTCCTGCTGCAACTACTGCTGTACGCACCCAAAGTGGCTTGCAGTTAAAGGCTTGTCCTTGCTCTTCAGGCTGAACATTGTCTTCACGTTCATCGAGCATTTTTACGTATCCACCTAGAGGAATTGCGGCAATCACATACTCAGTGCCGTCTTTACCCGTCCAGGATATTAATTTGCGCCCAAATCCCACCGAGAATCTCAGTACTTTTACGCCCAAGCGCCTTGCTACCCAAAAATGACCAAACTCATGGAAGGCAACCAAAATCGCAATAGCGGCTAAAAATGAAAATATGGTTATGAGGATACTGGTCATAAAATTAATCTCACAATTTATGAACTTGAATTTTATTCACTTAAGCTTAGGGCATACTGCCTAGCCAATTGATCGGCATAGATTGCGTCTTCGATACTTGTGATTTTCAAATCATAATATTTATTCAACACACTTTCTATCATAGCGGGAATTTGATCAAAGCGCACGCGTTCCGTTAAAAATGCGTGTACAGCCACTTCATTACTGGCATTTAGAATAGCAGGCGCAGCGCCACCCAATTTAAGAGCCTCAAAAGCCAAAGCCAAACATCGAAATTTTGCGGTATCGGGAGGGCTAAAATTAAGCTGGCCCACACTGAATAAATCCAATCTAGGGGCACCAGAAGTCATTCTTTTAGGCCAAGCTAAGCTATGCGCAATTGCAACACGCATATCGTGCGAGCCCATTTGTGCCAAATAGGAGCCATCAATATACTCTACCAAAGAGTGCACAATACTTTCTGGATGGATAACAACCTGAATTTGATCCGGAGATAAACCAAATAAATAGCACGCTTCTATGACTTCAAGTCCTTTATTCATCAGTGTGGCACTATCGACTGAGATTTTGGGTCCCATATCCCAAGTAGGATGATCACAGGCCAATGTCGGCGTGATATCAGAAAACTGTTTGATATCCCAATTTAGAAATGGCCCACCTGAAGCAGTCAAATGAACTTTATAAATATTTTTGGGACTTGTGCCTGCCTGATAATTATCAGGCAAACATTGAAAAATGGCATTATGCTCACTGTCTACGGGTAATACTGTGGCACCATATTTTTGAGCTGCATCTAACATAAATGATCCAGCCATCACCAATGGTTCTTTATTGGCAATTAAGACTGTTTTGCCTGCTTTGATGGCTGATAACGTCGGCAATAGCCCTTTGGCACCCACAATGGCTGACATGACTTTATCTACTGACGCCAGTGCGGCCACATCAATTAAAGCTTGCTCGCCTGATAAAACAGTAATATCCAGTTTTGGCTTTACATTATCTAATAAATCTTTTAACTGCTTTGCAGCAGCATCATTTGCCATCACAGCAAATTTGGGTTGAAACTTTAGGCATTGTTCAAAAAGTATTTTGAAAGCCGTATTCGCCGTAAGCGCTTCAATATGAAATTGCTCAGGATGTTTTGCGATAACCTTCAAAGTATTTTGTCCTATAGAGCCGGTGGCGCCTAAAATACAAATACCTTGCGTCATAAAAAATAACCTTGAATAAAATAATTAAAACTGTAAAGCAAATGCAAAGATAGGCAATGTTGGCAATAAGCTATCAATACGATCGAGAATTCCACCATGGCCTGGCAAAATACGCCCGCTGTCTTTAGCACCTTTATTACGTTTAAGCAAACTTTCAAACAGATCGCCTAAAATTGAAACTATTGCAATCAAGATGCCCAATCCCAACCACAAAAATATATTTTGCAATACAAAGGGCAAAGCTTGACCATCTAATTGGTTGATGGCGATGCAATAGTGCCAGAGAGCATAAGTGCCGCCCCCCACAATAGCCGATCCAAATACCCCCCCTAAACAACCTTCTATGGTTTTACCTGGGCTAACGGGAGACAATTTATTTTGCCCCAAAGCGCGTCCCACAAAATAGGCCGCAGTATCACTCATCCAAATAAAAGCAAATAAAGTCAACAATAGATAACCGCCATAGGCTTGCGCTTGAATATAACATAAACTCATAAACGCAAAGCCTAAAACCATGAAACCACTGAGCGCACTTATGCAAGGCGTATGAAAGCTATTGAGTCTATCTGAACGATACCGTAAAACCGTCAGTATAGGAAATAGCCAAAAAACCAAGGCGACGGGCAATAGCCATCCTATTGGCAGGAAGTAATATAGTGACATCGTTAAACCCAGAAAAAATAGAAAAGCCCATTTATCTCGATTTTTATGGAATGTTAAGTTTGCCCACTCTGTCCCACCTAAAAATATCGATAAGGCAACCACTATTTGAAAAGGCACAGAAGGCAGTTTTAAAACACCCCACAAAACAAAAGGGATTAAGACAATAGCGGTTAGAATTCGGTATTTGAGCATAATGCAACCTGCTCTGAAGTTAGTCCAAATCGACGTTCGCAACCGGCATAAAACGTTAATGCTTTTTTAAAAACATCGAGATCAAATTCAGGCCATAACGTCGGTGTAAAATACATCTCACTGTAAGCAAGATTCCACAACATAAAATTACTCATTCGCTGCACACCGCTGGTGCGAATAAAAAGCTCAGGCTCAGGCAGACCATAAAACGATAAATATCGTTCTAAATCACTCTCACTAACAGGCGTGGTGTCTACATCTCCTTGTGCAAGTCGATGAGTTAAAAGTTGGTTCACCGCCTGCATAATATCCCAGCGCCCACTGTAGTTGACTGCAATATTTAGAGTCAAAGCGGTATTATGTTGCGTCAAGTTCTCACCTGCTTCAATCGCATCTCGTAAAGCGGGTGCTAATGCGCTTCTATCACCGACCACTCTGAGCTTAACACTCTCGTTATGTAATCTAGAAATTTCTCTTTTGAGAGCAAGATAAAAAATACGAAAAATATTTCTCACCTCTTGTGAAGGACGTTTCCAGTTTTCTTGGCCAAAAGCAAACAACGTTAGGTTTGGAATGTCATAAGCAAGACAGCTCTTAACCAATGACCAAGCACTGTCTACTCCCTTTCTATGGCCCGATGTACGGCTCATATTTTGCTGTTGAGCCCAACGACCGTTGCCATCCATTACAACAGCCACATGTTTGGGCATATTTTGTTCGCCGGCCAACAATCCAGTATTATCCAAAAACTGCTTATTCACAAATTGTTATATCCGTTTAATATTAGGGTTATCTAAATCGCCATCAAGTCCTTTTCTTTTACAGCAAGAACCTCATCAACTTTTTTAATATAACTGTCTGTCAATTTTTGTATAGCATCTTCGCCTTTACGCTGCTCGTCTTCACTAATTTCTTTGTCTTTTTGAAGCTCTTTGAAACTCGCGTTACAATCGCGGCGAACATTCCGAATAGCTACTTTTGATTGTTCCCCTTCCGCCTTGACTTTTTTAATCAGTTCTTTACGGCGCTCTTCACTTAAAGGCGGGATCGGTACGCGGATAACATCGCCACTCGTTGCAGGATTTAATCCTAAATCTGAAATACGTATCGCTTTTTCAACCGCCTGAACCATTTGCTTTTCCCATGGTTTCACGCTCAGACATAAAGCGCCATCCAGGTGAACTGCTGCAACTTGGCTCAGAGGAGTATCATTACCATAGTAAGAAACCATTATCGAATCTAAAAGGCTAGGATGGGCACGCCCGGCTCTTAGCTTAGCAAGATTACCTTCTAACCCTTGAATGCTTTTAGCCATTCTGGTTTTTGCATCGCTTTCAATTTCTTTAATCATCATTCACCTCGTTCAATCAAGGTACCTTCACTCTCACCTTTTACGATTCTAAGTAAAGCCCCTTGATTATTCATATTGAATACTCGAATCTTCATATCATGATCGCGACACTGACAGAATGCGGTCAGGTCCATTACGCCTAGCTCTTTTTCAAGCGCAGTTTGATAGGTTAAACGCTCAAACAAAGTGGCCATAGGATCTTTTGCGGGATCCGCAGAGTAAACCCCATCAACATCTGTGGCCTTCAATAATATATCGGCTTCAACTTCAATGGCGCGTAGGCTTGCAGCGGAATCCGTTGTAACCAATGGATTCCCAGTGCCACCTGAAAAAATAACAACGCGTTTTTGTTTCAGATGATGCATCGCTTTGCGTCTATCATAATGATCGACCACACCACTCATAGGAATCGCAGACATAATGCGGGTCGCAAGACCATGGCGTTCAAAAGCATCTCTCAGTGCAATTGCGTTCATGATCGTTGCCAACATGCCCATGTTGTCACCTGAGACTCGGCCAATGCCTGCCTCAGATAACGCTTTACCACGATAGAAATTACCCCCACCAACAACCAAGCCAACTTCTATTCCTAGAGTAATTAGCTCGCCTATTTCAATTGCTATTTTATTAATAACGTTGGGCGCAATACCAAAAGAAGCCTCACCTTGTAAGCCTTCTCCACTTAGCTTTAACAATATCCTTTTGTAGGCAAAGCTCATGCGTTGCTTCCTCTTGCTTGCTCTGCAACTTCATCCGCAAAACTTAACTTTTTCACTTCAATACCTTCACCCACTTCAAAGCGAGTGTAACGAACTATTTCGGCTTTGTTAGATTTGAGTAAAGCTGCAACGGTTTGATCTGGATCTTTAAAGAAAGGTTGGCCTACCAAACATTCTTCATTCATGATTTTCTTGATTTTGCCTTCAACAATTTTCTCAATAATATTTGCTGGTTTGCCTGACTCTTGTTCTTTCTCCAAGAATACAGCTTTTTGTTTTTCTATTTCGTCTTTGGGCATATCTTCGTGACGGAAATATTTAGGATTTAATGCAGCAATGTGCATCGCTAAATCTTTTGCTAGTGCTTCATCACCACCTTGCAAGGTTACAGCAACACCAATACGTTGACGATGAACATATGCCCCTACAACCTGGCCTGCCTCAGTCGTTTCTTTTAAAATGCGGCGCACCTGAACATTTTCACCAATTTTAGCAACCAAGCTTTCACGCACAGCATTTACCGTTTCACCATTGATCGTTTGCTCATATAGCGCTTCGACTGTATCAATGTCATTATCTAAACATAATTGTGTAACTTGCGTTGAAAAATTCACAAAGTTTTCATCTTTTGCAGCAAAATCAGTTTCACAATTAATTTCAGCAATGACGGTCGCTTTTTCATTGGCTTGTATTGCAATCATGCCTTCTGCAGCTGTACGCGCGGCAGATTTTTGTGCTTTTTTCTGGCCACGGCTAACGAGTAACATTTCTGCTTTTTTAATATCGCCTTCTGCTTCCGTTAATACTTTTTTGCACTCCATCATGCCAGCGCCTGTCTGTTCCCGTAAAGTTTTGACCATTTGTGCGGTAATTTTTTCTGCCATTTTATCTCTCTCTTAATTCAAAAAAAGGGGGCATGCCCCCTTATTAAACTGAAATTCAGTGACTAAAACGTATTTTATTTTTCATGACTCTCAATTTCAACAAACTCTTCTTCCATACCTGAATAGGTTTTAGATGATTCTTTTGCTTTCAAAATCACATCAGCGACTGTTGTGGTGTATAACTCAAGCGCACGCATAGCATCGTCATTACCAGGAATAATATAATCAATGCCATCTGGATCATTATTTGTGTCCACGATGCCTATCACAGGAATGCCTAATTTTTTGGCTTCGGCAACAGCGATTTTCTCATTACCCACGTCCAGAACAAATAACGCATCTGGTAAACCGCCCATGTCTTTAATACCGCCTAAACTGCGATCAAGCTTCTCTTTCTCACGGTTACGCATTAAAGCTTCTTTTTTCACCAACATATCCATGGTGCCATCATCTGACATTGTTTCTAGTTCTTTCAAACGCTTAATGGATTGCTTTACCGTTTTAAAGTTAGTCAACATACCGCCTAACCAACGATAATCAACATATGGCATACCACAACGCTCAGCTTGCTCACTTACCAATATACTTGCGTTATATTTTGTACCTACAAACAGGATCTTTCCACCCTTAGAGGCAGTACGACCGATGAAATCTAAAGCATTAACAAATAAAGGCAGGGTCTTGTCTAGATTGATAATATGAATTTTATTGCGAACACCATAGATGTATTGGCCCATTTTTGGGTTCCAAAAGCGTTTCTGATGTCCAAAGTGAATTCCAGCCTTTAACAACTGTCTCATATCTACATTTTGCATAAATAACTCCTAATAGGGTTGGGCCTCCACTCACCCCACTATCCAACCCGAAGGCACCCAGGATAATGTGACGGTAAGTGTGTGTAATAAATAACTTAAAAAGATTTGCATATCTTCCCGCGGCTTTATACCATATATCTCAGTTGTAGTTCAACAGAACTTTAAGTATTTGCCTAAATTTGGAGAGTCCATGGCCCTGTTAAAGACGAATGAAGAAAAAGATAAGATGCGAATCGCGGGAAAACTGGCCGCTGAAGTCCTTGAAATGATAACTCCGCTTGTTCAGGTGGGCATCAGTACGTTAGAGCTAAATGATATATGTCACGATTACATTGTTAATACTCAAAAGGCGATACCCGCGCCTCTTGATTATAAAGGCTTCCCAAAATCTATCTGTACATCCGTTAATCATGTCATCTGCCATGGGATCCCTAATGAAAAAAAACTTAAATCAGGTGATATCCTGAATATCGATGTGACAGTCATCAAAGATGGCTACCATGGAGATACTAGCAAAATGTTTTGCTTAGGCGAACCCTCTGTGCAAGCAAAACGCGTCACTAATATTGCAAGAGAATGCTTATTATTGGGATTAGAACGAATCAGACCTGGCGCACATTTAGGCGATATCGGGTATGCCATTCAAACACACGCCCATAAACATCGGCTTTCTGTCGTTAGAGAGTATTGTGGGCATGGTATTGGCACTATTTTCCATGAAGATCCTCAAGTCCTTCATTATGGTAAAGAGAATACAGGCATAGTGCTAGAAGAAGGCATGACTTTCACCGTAGAACCTATGATTAATGTTGGCAAACGACACACAAAATTATTGCCAGATGACTGGACGGTTGTCACCAAGGATCGCAGCCTGTCTGCTCAATGGGAGCATACACTGTTAGTCACGGCCACAGGCGTCGAAGTTTTAACAAAACGCCAAGAAGAAAACGATTTACCATGAAATCACTTGGCATGGACGCCTTATTTGACTTTACACAAACAATCGATATTGATTCATTACAATACTTTAAAAATCCAAGTACTTTTAAGCAGTATATCCAAGAAAACCTAGCAGCAAGACATCAAGAAATTAATAACAGCTTTTGGGAAAATCACTCCATATCAGCTATCCTAGTCAACCGGGCTCGACTCGCAGATAGAGCGATTAGACTGATTTGGCATTGGCATAATATGTCACAGTTTCATGATGTCGCTATAATCGCAACGGGTGGTTATGGTGACCAACATCTTCATCCCCATTCTGATATCGATACGCTCATTATTGTTCCTAATCACACCACCCAAGCACTGAACCAACAGATCGAAACCATGATCAGCTTTTTATGGGATGTTGGCTTTAATTTCTCAACCAGTGTTTTGACATTAGCTGAGAATAAAACATTAGCAAAATCCGATGTCTCCATGTTTACTAGCTTATTGTCATCTAGACACATTGTTGGCTCAGAAAAAGTTTCTGCAGAAATAAAAAATCTACCTTATACAGATAGTGATTTATGGCCTTTTAAAGAGTTCTATTATGCAAAGTTAAAAGAACGGCAGGACAGACATCAGCGATTTGCAAATAGTGAGAACAACCAAGAGCCCAACATCAAAGAAAGCCCTGGCGCTTTAAGGGATATAGACTTTATAGTATGGCTTGCGAAACGACGGTATGGTAACAATGCCTTATTATCACTTTGTAAAAACCATAACTTTACTGAGTTTGAGCTAGAACTTCTCAACAAGACGAAGCTTGCCTTTTGGGAAATTCGATATGCATTACATCTACTGACCCCAAAACCCAACGACCGACTTTACTTAGAATATCAAGCCGATATCGCGAAATCCCTTGACTGGCCTGGGCAGACTTTGAATGAGTCTGTTGCTGATATGATGCAGCAATATTTTAGTATGGCGGCACAAATAAAAGCCATAAGTGATATTTTAGCGCAACGCTTCCAAGAACGATTAAATCCAGCAAAAGCAGAAACGCGTCATGTGCTATCGGCCCATTGCCAACTCGTAGGCAATTTTCTAGATATCACCCAAATGGAATGGTTCACGCAACAACCAGAAGAGTTTATCTCACTCTTTCTCATTCATGCTAATACTTATGCGATTGAAGGCTTTACCGCAAAAACAAACCAAGCACTATATGTCTATTTTAATCGCCAGCCCAAAGGTAAGTTATTAAATAACCCTATCGCTAGAGAATATTTTGTTGAGCTTTTCCAATTTCCTCACAAAGTTGGCGACACATTAAGCCTAATGAATCGACTAGGCGTTTTATCTCAATTTGTTCCGGCTTTTTCTGATTTAATTGGCCAAATGCAATTTGATTTAAATCATATTTATACGACTGATGCCCATACTCTGCGCGTTATTCAGTTCGTCCAAGCATTTTATCTAGAAACCAACAAAAATGATTTACCCTTTGTCGCTGATTGCCTAAAAATCTGCGATGATCCATTCATTTTATATTGTGCAGCTTTTTTTCATGATATCGGCAAAGGACGTGGCGGCGATCATAGTCAGATTGGTCAGGAAATAGCTTTGACCTTCTGCCAAACATTTAAACTTAGTACAAAACGAACAGAACTAATCACTTGGCTCGTCTTTCACCATTTGGCATTGTCTCGCTTCGCACAGAGTAAAGATTTAACCGATGAAAATATGATTTTTGAATTTGCCACTTTCGCCGAAAGCAAAGAGAAATTATGCTATTTATATTTGCTAACGGCCGCAGACATACAGGGAACCAATCCAAAGTTATGGAACAGCTGGCGTCGCGCCTTGTTGCGTGATTTATTCAATAAAACTTTGACTTTATTAAACCAAACTTCGAAACCAACAAAGCCATCAAAAACATCGACGCGTAAAAGAAAAGTTATTCAATCTTTGTTGAAAGATAATATTAACGAAACAGATGTTTTTGCTTTTTGGGAAAACCTTGAAGCAGATTACTTTGAAATGACCAATTCGCAGAGTCTAAAGTGGCATGCGGTTGAGTTTTTAAAGCATCCACCTAATAGCCCCCTAATAGCCATACGCCCTCACTGGAACAAAGCTGGCACAGATGTTTTTATTTACGCTCATGACTCTTATGGCCTTTTTGCTTCCATTTGCCAGACGCTTGAGAAATTAAGATTAACAATTGCTGATGCGAAAATCTCAACGACAAAGTCTGGTTATGGTTTATATGGTCTTATAATCTTAGAAAGCTCAGGCCAGCCTATCACGGGGCCACAAAGATTGATGGAAATAAAAACCGCTTTATTTAGATTATTACACTCTGTCTCTGAGCAAGATGATTCATTATTAAAGTTACCTTATTTTTCTCGTCGTGTACCGAGATGGTATAAACATTATCAAACAAACGCCAAAGTAGAGATCTATTCATCGCCAGATTTACAATATACTATTATAGAGGTCCATGCGCCTGATTTTCCTGGACTACTCGCTCGAATTGGACAAATTTTGGTTAAACACAATTTATCAATACATAGTGCAAAGATAAATACCTTGGCTGATAAAGTCATTGACTTCTTTTATGTGACCAACAAGAAAAATCATATGCCTTTAGATTCTGAAAAAACCAAGCAAGCCTTACGTAGAGAGATTATTCTTGCCTTACGTTAGACCTATATTTCATACTCACGAATATCCTGCAGCTGAGGAATCATAACATCAGACCACAATATTAGACTGTCCTATTTATAATAAAAAATCACTTAAACAAATTAATATCAAATTAGACTGTCCTAATTTCAATATAAATGACTTAAACTAATTAATATAGAGCAGACATAACTTTCCAGTATGAATAGAATACGAATAAACTCATTTTTGAACGGCTTAATCTATGGCGTTGCAGAATGGGAGCATATTTTCCCAAAAAAATCTTAAGCCTAATATAGGGTTAGGCTTGGTAGGAGATTCTGGCTAGCGCCAGCCCCTTCGGAGAACTGGTTAAATTATTTTTTCGAAATTGGGATATTAATGACGCGCCTCCTACAAGATAAGAAAACTTCTCTTGTAGACTTTTAACCATCGACATCCATCCTATCGCTAATAAACCCAAACGCTCAAATATGTGAGACATATTCTCTGGTATGGCACCGACTTTGTCTTCACGAATAACGCGCCCAGTTTCTTCTATTAACTCAATATAGTCTGATAAGTTAAAATTTATTGTAGGGCTATCACAGGATTTCCCTACAAATAAAGGTAATAGACTTTTAGGTTGGGGTAACTTATCAATTTGAGGTTTAACCTGATTTTTAATTTTGAATTCTTGCTTTATTTTTTGCGTCATATGTCGCAAGCGTTCTTGGATGGAAGTAAAATCTGAAAATTCAGGTGTGTTCGCTATACCTGCTCTTATGGGGTTTAAATCAACATAGGCCATTGCACTTAGTATTGCCCCCTCATCAAGTAATGCTTGTGATTTAAAGCGCCCTTCCCAAAAATGCCCCTTGCACCCATCTTCTTTATTTGCAAGCTTTGCAATCAGTTCATTTAAATTGCGCATATACCAACTAATACTACATAAGCGTTCTCGCCATATATTAATTTTTTTGCTTATTTCTTGGCTTCCAAGAGCAAACTGTTTTGCATCTTTTGGATATAATTTACCCCATTGCTGGTGCACTTCACTATCAGTCCAATTTTTTACTTGTTGGTCATCAACATATAACACCAAATGATAATGATTGTTCATGACACCATAGGCACATATTTTAATGGCGAATATTTCAGAGAGGTACTTAATTCGAGAAACAATCCAGTTTTTACGTTGATTGTAATCTGTGGTGCCTTCCGTGTTTTCACCACATAAATACGAACCACGTACACAACGATTCATACAATGATAATATTTTGTAGATTCTAAGTCGACTTGTTCTGAGCGGGGAATTGTCATCCTGCCAAATCTTATATTGCATCCTGCTTGAAGCTGAATATAACACCACCTTAATTCCTATACAACAAATTTTAGACTGTCCTATAAATATTCAGATTGGATAAGGATGAAATATGTTTCTATACTAGGTCATATAACATGCTAAAAGTATACTCGGAGATCTCAACGTGACATCAAACTATGTTGCTTATATATCAACAGATACGAAGAAAAAAGATGATTCTGGCCATAGCTGCTGTAATGAACAGCTTGCAGACCAAGAGTCTAGAATAGATAAATTTTTGTTAGAGAAAAACTCTAATACTGGTAAAGCTGTCCTATTAAAAACATTTATAGAGCTGGGAGATAACAAACGTAGTCGCCATCCCTGGCCCGAACTAGAAGATGCAATACAATATGCAATTGAAAACAAAGCATATCTACTAATTCCAGACATCAAAAATTTAACCAATAACGCTTCTTTTGCTGGCCTAATAGAGTCATATCTATCATCACACAGCAATGATCCCAGTTTCACTCCTGATATTTACTGTTGCGACAAACCTTACATCAAAAAAGAAAATTTCAAAGCAATTGTCACTCACTCAGAACAACAAAGAAAAATGCACGGAGAATTAATCAAAGAAGGGCTTACTCGCTCTAACTGTAAGTCTGGAAATCCTAATGCTATTAATATTATAAACAAAGTCAACAAGCCAAAGATTGATAATGCAATCGTTTTTGCCTTAGCGCTTGCCCCCATAATTAATTACTACCAACTACAGGGGCTGTCTCAAAGAAAATTGGTTGCCCAGTTAAATGAAGATGGTTTCACGGCTCCAGAAGGTGGACACTGGGTCCTCAGCCAATTGCAAAAAGTATTAAAACGTATAAAAGTAAATGAATCTGCGCTGTCACTAGAACAGCAAATAGAAACACTTAAAACTAAAAATCTGAATAATAAAGATATTTCACAACGCTTTAATGAATTAGATATTCCTGCCCCCATAGGTAATAGCTGGTCAGCTGAGCTGATCACGCAACTCGAAGAAAGGCTCCAACAGATACACAACATCATTGAATTTCATGAGTTTGTAATCAATTTGAGCCCAATTTTAGAGAAATATCATATAGATGATCTAAATGAAGATGTATTTGCAAACGAACTACAACTGGCAAACATCAATATACCAACGTCTTTTTATTCAGGCGATTCCACAAACTAATCATTGCTCATGGAAAATACAATGCCAATACTCAACCAAAAAGAAATCTCTGAATTTTTACAAAGTCACCAGGAGGATGGTTTAAATGCCATTTTGCAACACATAATACAAACCTCAAAGTGTGCAGCTAACTGTGAAAATTTAATAGCCAATCCTAAATATCCATCTATGCTAGAAATGGCGCAAAAACGTGGAACCTTAACTTCAAGCCATCAAATTTTGCTGGAGCAGCTAGAAAGACTTCGTAAATTAGAATGCCACGAAAACAGTCTTAGAAACAAAGCCCCAAGAAGAAACTAGTAGGCTATTTTTTGGATTTAGGGCCTGGCTTATAAATATTCTGGCTCTCACTGCGGGTATCATTTTCCTGCTTGTTAACAACGTCTCTGCGAGTTGAATAAAAAGATTTATTTTTTTCTTTTGCTTGGCGCTCTTTAGAGACCATTTTATCTTTTAACTCTGAACCTTCCGCAATTTCAGTAATTTGACTACCAAGATTCACAATATGAGAAACATCAGAAACACTTAAACCCAAAACTTTTGAGATTTGGCTAAGAGAACAAAAGCCAATCAAATACCAGCAAAAAATCCATTGCCTTAATCCTTGCAAACTACCAACAGGTAACCCGGTAAAGTCATCAAAATCGCTGGCTCTACCCTCTCCTTTACAAGTTAAACACACATAATAATGACGTTGATCAGGTGCCTCAGGAGGCGGATCACGTCTTACAATATTTGAGGATTTACATTTAGGACAAACAATGCCTTTAGGCCATCTAAGCATTTGTAATGTTTTGAATACTTCTTTTTCGCCCAGCATATTTTTGATTGCTGCAATTCTAGAGTCTACATTGGCACCGCCCATCCCACGAGGCATGTCCCTGAGTTTTTTTAGAGCACTGACATTATCATGAGCTGAATTATCTCGACTGGACACCTTAGGCACCTCTTGTTCTAATGGAATCTCAACTGTTCGCTTCCCTTTATTATATTCCATCATACTAGACATATCTTGGGTAAGTGCAACAATAGGCTTCATTTTATGAGATATACTAGATCGCATATTCAAAAAAGAGAATTTACCTGAAGCATCGGCTTCAGAACTAACAGAGATACCTTCTGAAACTTGTATGTCAGATGACTCTTTTCTTAGAATAGCCGCAATCCTTTGGGTCCAATCTGACATTTACTCTGCCTCAATCAAGCTCTACGATAATTTATACCTAAATATAGAACCTGGAATCTACTGAAAATTAACGCAGATGTCAATTTGCTTACCCCGAATTTTTAGACTGTCCTGTATTTTCGTCCTTATTTCCATCCATATATTCAGAAAAAATGTGACTGTCCTGTTTGCTTAGAAACCGCTTGGTCTATTTGCATTCTTTTTCCCCAATTGTTCTTCGGCTGCTCCTATTCTTGTCATGGCATATTTTTGCTCTTTTCCAACTTGCTTACTAACATAACTTTCTATTGCTGCCTCTACCTTCTTATCGTCCTTAATATCTTTTTTATTACTAATTGCTGCGTCTTTTTCTGCATGCTGTAATATCACTGAACCACCAAAAGTGCTCCCTGGATCCTTACCATTCTTATCTGCTCGAGCTTGGGCATAATGCTTAAAGACATTCATCTCCTCAGGCGTAAATGTTTGACTGGGTGTGATTTCAAATTTTTGCCCGTTTTTCGGATTTATTGCAAAAAATGTTTTATCTTGTAAGATTGCTTGTTTTTTAAATTCTAATAAAATCGCTAAACCTAAATCAGGCTGTTCAACTTTTCTTCCTTTTTTGTCGGTGCCATACTCAACTTTAATCGGATTAGTTTCATCACCTTTGTTATGCTCTGCGATAGAAATTAGAACCGCGTCTTTAGTTTGTTCTTTTAAACTTCGATAAGCATTTTCACGCCCCACAGGATGGAAGCGAGTTCGATTGCCACCGACTAAATTATTTCGGTTAAAATCATAATGGACGTGTACTTTTTTGCCGAAATCTTCATGCTCAACTCTAAAGCGATCATTATGTTTACTATCAATTGTGTGTTTCTCTCGTGAAGAATCAAATTCTGTGGACTCATTCTTCGTTCTTTTATACCATTTTGACGTTTTATTTTTAGATAACTCGCCCTGCTCTACATTAAGAACCGCGTCACGTACATCATTAAAATTATCCTGTGAGCAGCCTCCCTTAGACATGATCTCGCCAATTTGAGATACATGCTTATCTAAAGTACCACTTGAATAACGACTGCGATGCTTAGATAGAACCGCCAAACTCACAAACATTTCCTGCAGCTTTTCTGCCGTTTTAAACTTAGCTGCTGCTGACGCCTTAGCCTCATCTGTTTCTGCAGCCGAATACTCTTGTCTAGCGCCTTTTTTAGCCAGGTCCATCTGCGCCGCTATTTGATGACATCGTTCATAGTGATCTTTATTCAGCTTGTTCCCGGTATTTCGTCCTGCAGTGAATTCAATGACACTTGCTAATTTAGCGTAAAAATCCTCGCCTTTTCCATACTCTCTTTGATAGGCTTCATTTGCTGGCTCAGTTAATTTGAAGTCTTCTCGAGATGAGCCTACTTCCGATCTTGGTTCTGCTCGATAGTTAGGCGTAAAACCTTGCGGAGTCATTTCGAATAAGAATTCATCGCTATTTGAGCTACTGTCTGCATTAAGACCATCCACATCCATGGATCGCTCTCCCTGAAGTTCCGCAGTTACACTAGGCCTTTGTGCCTGAGTAAATAAAACATCCGTATTTGGCGTGCCCCCTTGGGGCTCGCCTTGCGCAAGTTCTGCTGACCTTCCAGTCGTTGAAACAGAAAACACAGCGACGGCATCTGAACTTTCTCTCAAGCCACTTGATAAAGCAGCCAGTCCTTTGGGTTGCGGTTCTTCTTGTGATGGGGTTGATGATTGGTTCGACTGACTGTCATCAGGAACTATACCATCCACCCATTTGGTTTGTGGTGAAGCTTCTACAACAGATGAGGCCGTAGGAACTTCATTCTTGGCTGGTGGTGGTAACGGTTGACCATCCGTGACAATTGGTGGTGGTAGATCAGCAGCACTTGGCGGTGGCGGCATGGAAGTTTCTGCCCCCTCTCCGGGAGCTTTTCCCTGTTCACCTTGTGACAATTCTTGCTCTGCTTCAACAGCCTTTGCTTTTGCCTCTTGTTTTAACCGCTGTTGTTCTACCAATGCCGTTAAAGGCGCAAATAAATTATTAAATATAGCCGCTATCAATGTGGCAGTATCATCTTCACCTGCTTTTGTCACTTGAATCGTATCTTTCAAAATATCTGCATATTTCGGATAATCTTTTTTTATTGCTTGCAAACGTGCATCAGGCTCTAAGGTCTCTAGCGCTTTTAAATCAGGGTTTTCATTAATTTTCTGAGCCAGTTTTGTTCGCAACTGACTGCCTTCTTGTTTTTCAGGTGAGTCTTCTGCCAGTAATTGTTCATGCGCATCCTGTAATGTAGGTAAATTATTTGTTCTAGGCGGTACTGGTGGCGGCCCACCAACTTCTGAAGTATCTGATGCTAGTTCCGCTTGCTGTTCCGCGTTGTCTGTTGGTGTCGATGAATCAGCACGTGGCGGCACGGGGGGCGGCCCACCAACTTCTGAAGTGCCTGATGCAAGTTCCACTTGCTCTTCCGCGTTGTCTGTTGGTGTCGATGAATCAGTACGTGGCGGCACGGGGGGCGGCTCACCAATTTCTGAAGTGCCTGATGCAAGTTCCACTTGCTCTTCCGCGTTGTCTTTTGGTGCCGATAAATCATCCCGTGGCGGAACAGGTGGCGGAACAGGTGGCGGAGGACCATTCTCGCTGATATCATCCCGTGGCGGCACTGGCGGTGGCAAAACTTGATCTGCCGTTTCGCCTTGCTCTCTTGCTAATGCCTGCTGACGTTCCAATTCTGCAAGCTGTTCTGGTGTAATAGGGGGAGGCAGTGGATTCTGATTGGCTTCGACTTCATCCATCACAACTTGCTTACCAAGGGCATCATTTAAGACTTGATTTGCTTGTTGCACAGTTTCTTGTTCTGAAGGGAAGTCAGGATCGACTGGACATCTATTTAATATTTCTTGAAGCGCCTCAAGCTCAGTGCTCTCTGGCATCTCCCCTGCATCTAGTTTGGCTATTATTCCATAGCTCTTTGAATTTAATTCATCAAACTCCGGGCTATCATAGCCTTGAATACCAAATCTATTAATATCCGAAAGATGCAACGATAATAAACTCTTAATACCAGCCATTATATCACTAAGCTGCTGCATCTGAGGTGATAACTCGGCCTTTTCTCTTGGTGTCACGCCTTTTCCCTGCCTTGGTAAGGCAAAAGGATCATTTGTTTGCCGCCTCATGCCCCTTTTTATACCCTCCCTGACTTCTTCTCCTTCTTCAAATTGGAACTCTTTTATTGTATTTTCATCTTCATTTATAGTGACACTTTTTTTCTTGCCCCCGTCTTCTGGTGTATTTTGCGGAGGTGGAGGTGGTAATACTGTTTCTTCTGTTTCTGCTCTTTGCTTGCTTGCTAATGCCTGCTGGCGCTCCAATTCAGCTAGCCTCTCTGGCGTAATGGGCGCAGGGATATCTTCAGCTTTTTCAGTTTGTGGCGGAGCAGTCTCTATCTCCGCAGAAATGCTCGTTGACCATGAATCGGCAGAATAAGAATTAGAGCTGGAATTTTCCATTGCGGGTCGTCTATTCATCAGTGCTGCTCGCAAACTGTCTTCCATACTTTCTGGGGCAGTTGTCTCCCCTGTGTTTTCGTAGGATGGCGATTCGCCTGCTTGGCTTCCGGGCGGTGGTGGGCCTTCTTCTCCTGAAATAGGTGTTTTTTTCACCTCGTCTTTAGGTGGCGGAGGTGGTTTCACGCCGACTTTAGGTAACGGTGGAGGTGGAGGCGGTCCATCTGCTGCTGAAGGTAATGGTGGCGGTGGAGGTGGTCCATTTGAATCAGGATTCACTGATTGACTGGCTTCTCGCTGAGCGGCTTCATCTGCTTCTCTGGCCGTAGCTCTTTCTGCGCGCGCCTGTGACTCTGCTCTTGCTTCTTCTGCCGCCGCTAATTCAGCTTGCTGCTTTTCTTCTGCTATCTCTTTAAGCATGTTGTCTACAGAAAAAGGTTCACCAACACTACGACTTGCCCATTTTTCCTCAAAGAGTCTTTTCATTGGGATCTGCTCTAAAAGAGATAACCCTTTTGTTTTTTCATTTAACTCTGCTAAAGCTGTTTGTTTCAATTCCTTTTCATTCTGACCTGCAGCTTTTTTAGCTGTTTTTATCTCTTTTGCTCGCTGTGCCTCAACTGCTTTTCTAATATTAATGCCTATATCTAAAACTTCTGCAATAAGCCTAACATTCTCCTCTGCTTTTTTGTGGCTGCCCAAATCAAAGTCTTTCAATTCATCTGCAGCCTCTTCATCCTCCCAAAACTCAGAATATTTTTCATGTAATGCTTCTAATTTTTCCAAGGGAAGTTCACTTAGGCTTTCACCCTTGTATTTTATTTCCTTTAAACTCTGCGCAGCTTCCTCATTCGCATCAGAGTTATCTGTCAACGCCCTTGTTTCAAGCGCATCCAGTAGTATCGATGCCATATCTTTATTGTCATCTTCTGGTCCACCAGTGCTCATAAACACACACCTAAACATTGTTTAATATACAGGTAGGACAGTTTCCAGGCAGAAAAGTTCCAAGATCTGGGGTGATACTATATGAAAGGGAGCATATACATGCTTAGACCCCTTTTTTGTATTTCCGTTTGGTGATGCCAACATAAGCTGACTTCATAGGGGGGATATTTTTGTTGCCTATCCACGTTTTATCGAGGAAAAATTGAATGATGGTATTTTGCACACCCCAATAAAGTAAAGTGATAGTAAAAACAGCAATGGCCGTTAGCTGGATCTGCATAATATACCAACCACCAATGGCATGAATCACAATCAAGGTTAAAATTAATACGCCGATTCGTGAGCCAAATTTGCTCATGCCATAAATTTTAACTGCGTCTTTTAGCCATAAGCGATTTTTTTTAAATTCATCGGAAACAGGCATTAAGCCTGAGATAAAGAAATCTGTGAAACGATAGCGACATGTAATCGTATATAAAAACCAAAAACAAGTGCCTGCCAGCCCTAAAACAAACCAAGGCAAAATATTGGGTTGGTGTGCCCAATTATAGACGACAAACATCCAGTCGGTTCCGTAAAAAAATACGCCTCCCGCAATCAAAGCTGGTACACTCAGTGTCCCCAAGATGAGTTCCCGTATGGTTCGCCCTTCCGAAATTCTGGCTATATAACTCCCCCAAAAAGGACACCATAAGACCCACCAAGCCCAATACATCGCAGCAAAGCGATCCGCAACAGGCGCTAAATTAAAAAAGTCGTAACA
This sequence comes from uncultured Coxiellaceae bacterium, assembly GCA_963976875.1. Lineage (GTDB taxonomy): Bacteria > Pseudomonadota > Gammaproteobacteria > Berkiellales > Berkiellaceae > Berkiella_A. Next base: position 100,257 of record CAXBML010000003.1, on the reverse strand, counting down.
AGTGGCACAATCAAGCTTGAGCAAAATTTCTGGAAAGCGTATTGCTATAAAATTATTACCCAACGCACCAAATAACATTAATGATAATAACATCACTAAAACAATAAAATATAACCCAAATAGGCTTATCTTTTTCGCGGCTAAGCGCTTAAATAGCTTCCTACCCCAACTTAAGGAAAAAATAGGGGTGACAAAACAAAACATGGATACTGTAAACAATGGAATCAATAAGTGGTCAAAACCAAAGAGTAATTTTACGGTATAACTACATAAGAGAATTATCGCCACCACAATCGTACCAAATGCAAACCAAGTCGCAGTAAAGCAAGTGGCTTCGACAAAAGTCTTCATGGGAGGCTGTAGCCATCTGGGACACCAAATTTCACAAATTTGGTAGTAAATAGGAACGCCTTTTTTAACATAGGTAAAATAGGCTAATACTAATCCCCATAAGGTAAAAATACTCCACGGAAAAATACCCCAATGTGATAGCATATATTGCCCAAGCACTTCTTTGGTAAAATAATAAGATATTGCCCCATGGGTAAACGCGGGCCCCGTCCCCAAATAGGCAATAATAGAGGCCAGCGTAAATAAGCCCAAAATAAGGTTTCCAACTATAATCGCTCCATACCATTGCCCTAGAGGCATTCGCGCTTTGCGCTCTCCTAGGGGCACGGAGCCAGCAGGCGTTAAACAAATAAATAATAAATAATACCCAATACAAACTGTTAAAATGCTATATAGCAAAATCCAGCCCGGCTGAGCATATGCGACCCAACCTATAGCAACATAGGCTAGAAGGACGACAATACTTTTAAGAAACCTAAAAACTTTAAGATTATTCATCGCAAAAAAAACGGGGCCTAAGCCCCGTCTATGTTCCTGTTGGCTTATTTTATGTCATATTACCATATAACCGGCCAACTGATAGATGTGTAATGTCCTCAAGTAGCTACTCTGCTGCTTCCTCAGCTGCTTTTTCTGCTTCTTTCGCAGCTTTCTTCATATTTTTCTCAGCTTCTGATGCCGCTTTTCTGATTTCAGAGTCTTCATCATTCATCTGATCCGTAAAGTCTTTCATCACAACGTATAGTCTTGCTGCATTTGCATTTAAAATAGCCATGGCAGCAGCCTCTTGCTCTTGTAATTTAAAGGCTTGAAACTGTATCCAGATGTTATAAGCCATCATATGATTCATCTCCCGCAACAAAGCTGTATCAGAAGACTTACCAACTTGGGCATACCATTCGGGATTTTGGAAACGGTCATTTGCATACTTCTCTATGGATTCCATCACTGTTTTTGCATCTGCGTTACCACTTTCTTCGTCCTCAGGTGATAATATTCTTCTAGATAAAATACCTGAAAGAATATTGGTGCTGGGTGACATGTTGACTGCATTGACCATAGCATCTGCCACAGTCTCTTGATCGGTTACAGATAATTTCTCATCGGCTGATAACGCTTGAAACTCATCAAGTGTCATATTTTTATATTTTTCTAACTTTTCCGCGGTACCTTTGTTAATTTCTACATCTGGACCAATGACAGTTGCCATAAACTGTTTCGCTAATTCTTCAGTAGTTTTATTGGTCCGAATGACTTCTCCCATATTTAGGCTGCTTGGCCCTTCTAAGCCCAAAATAAACTCTTCAAATCTAATCTGTGCTGCAGATTTTGGCGTTTCCAGCGCAAGATTACCCAGGATGGTATTGTGCTTTTCCTGTTGCTCGGGGGTTGGCCAATAGTCACCCATCTGCTGTTGAAATGCGTGATCAACTAACTGCTTTTCTCTCTCTTCTACTTTAGCCTCACCAACTTGCTTACCTGCTGTTAGAGCCCATAGGACGCCTGGTGCATTCATGAAACGTAACTTTTCATTTAATTGGTATTCTTTCAAACGCGCTTCGGCTTCGTAATTAATAATCGCCGCGGCAACATCTTTACGACTGTAGTTCCCAGCTTTAGCCACCTCAGCTCGGATTTGCTCTAACCTACCATCTAATGTACTGGTGTTGTTGTTTATTTCAGAGGCGTTGCTATCTTTAAGCTGATCGAATTTTGAGATGTTACTTTGCCTTAACCTCTCAATGGCAGCTTCGACACTAGCAAAAGACGCTACTGGCACCGCCAGCCCCACCGCTAGAACAACACTGCTCAATACTAGGGTTCGTTTAGAGTTTTTCATGATTCACCTATTGTTCTCTTCAAATTTATAAAATTCTATCGATATTGACTAATCGTAACCTAATCCATTATAAAGGAGCTACCACCGTCGCCAGGAAGATAGAAATCATTCCCGCCACTAGAATCACTATCCGTCGCATCACCGACACCAGTATATTGTACCCCAGTGCCTGATTGTGGATCAGATACAGCATCTGATGGAGAAACTGTAGCATTTGAAACTTCTGTTTTTAAAAATGCTACAGGCGGCAGAAATTTTTTCTGTGCTATTATTTCTTCATCAACTGTAGGCTTGACATCAGTGGTATATAAGTTGCCTGATTGTGCCACAACAGAACTACTCGCCATCAAGGCACTTACCATTACAGCCGCTGTTAATTTATTCATGTTCGGTCTCCAAAGCTTTTAAGATTAGGTTAATTCTTTCAGGGGCAAACACTCTGCCCAATAATTGTAAGCGCTCAAAGGCTAAATTTCGTTTTAAAAATAAATCCGCATATTTATTCTTATTGGTACCTTCTTTGGTATTCTCTTCCGCATAAATTAGTAACTTGGAAGCTGTGCCGGGCTTTAAGACATCTAAAAATTGCATCAGTCGTAAAGCCCTGCCAGAGCGCAAATTAGCAAACAGCTTTATCACCATAGCTTCATCATTTAACTCAAAATCATTCACATCGTCTAGACAAGTGCCTAGCCGTAATAAAGCCTCTTCCACTTGTGGGTCATGATCTGCTGCCCATGACTCAATGCCCTCCATGGAGGTCACGATTCGATACAGAGTTCTTTTGTCATAGTCATGCCAAAAAGAATGGACTGCTTCTAATGACAAATCTGGCATTTTAATTTCCTCAAGACTTTATTTATTATTCGTTCTTATTTCGTGTAAGATAACGGATCCACACACGTCATGTAACTTACTTTTATACTACGCCTTAAATTTTTAAATGACTACTTCTAAAATTACATAAAAAGTAATTTAATAATAAAAACTCAAAAGCGTTTCCAGCTAGGACTTAGATGAAAACAAATAGTTCCGAAGTATTGGCTAAAAATATGATTAAAAGCCCATTAAATACTATTTAACTGACATACAACCAATGTCCATTGTCTATTATTTTTAACCGATTATAACAACTAATACTAGCAACTCACGATAATTTGTAATTACACCCTTAAAATAAGCCATTTTCCTGAATTTATCAAAGATAAGGAGACCAAGAAATACTGATATAGCTTAATTATTATGATAGTTTAGTTTAACATGGGTGCTTTTTAACAAAGTTACGTGGTAAACTAACAGTTGATGGTGCGTATAGCGTGCAATTGTGTCAATATATAGAAGACATTGGGTGCAGTTACAAGTTTAACCCTAATAATAAATCAGCCAGTTGCGAAGGTGATCATCATGGGCAAACGTAGAGGAATCTTCAGCCATATTGTCGATACTCGTGTCGATAAGTGGATGAGTTGGGATTACATTTCTGAAACAACAGATCGAATCAAACGTTCTGTTGGCGATTTGATGACGCCCGAAAAACCGAAATATAAAGAAACTTTTCGCGAAGCGATGATTCGCCTCAATCTTAGTGAAGAAGATGTGCAACAGCGCAAAAAAGAATTTACACGACTGTTTTATATGTTTCTCTTAATTAGTTTAGGGATTATTGGTTATGCAGTTTATATGGCATACCAGGGTTATTTTGCTGCTTGTCTTATTTCTTTTTGTTTAGCTTGTTATTCATTCACACAAGCCTTTAAATGGCACTTTTGGTTATTCCAAATTCGAAATAGAAAACTAGGGTGCACCATTAAAGAATGGCTCAATGGCACCGTCATCGAACCCTCCTCCCATAATGAGCTTACAACAAAAACAAAAAAAGATGGCCCCCCAGCAAAAAGGAAGTCATAGAATGAGATTCCGCTACTTACTTCTGATTCTCTTAGCGATCATTCCTATTGCGGCACATGCTCAAGGTGTTTTTACCGTTCCAACCACCGACAAGTCCATGCAATATTTGGCTAGTATATTCGGCTCAATGGGTTCACTCCCCATTCAAGTTTCAGGCGATGACTCAAGTGTCTCCATAACATTTAGAACTTTAGTCGAACGCTTCAACGTAATTGTCTTTACCCTCGGTATCATCATCATTGCATGGACAGCGATGGTTTCCACTATTAGCACCGCCCAAGAGGGCGAAGTAATGGGGAAAAAATTCTCTTCTATATGGATCCCAGCCCGCATGGGATTTGGTATGTACTTTCTATTACCATCAAGTGGCGCCGGTGGTTATAGTTTAATTCAAACAGCCATCATGTGGATGATTGTACAAGGGGTTGGCGCAGCAAATGCTATCTGGAAAGAAATCGTCACAGATCCGAACTCCATTCACGAAGATACACGCCAAGCAACTCTAGCAGGTCAGGAAGGAGTTATTACAACTCTGTTTCAGGCCGCACTCTGTATGGAACGGATTAATAGTGAGCAATATTTACGCGATCAAGTTGGGGGTGAATCGGTTACCATGTTTCGTTCCGCTGAGGGCGACGAAGTAAAAGTTGGTTTAATTTCCGGCTCAGGAAGTACTGACCCCACAGAATTAGCCAAAGCATCCATGTGTGGTTCGTTTACGTTGCCATCAACAGCCGGACCTACTTCAGACGGAGACTCTAGGCTTGGCAGCTCAGGCGGTGGTGGGCTTGATATCGAATCTAGACAAACAATTTTGGCTGACGGACTAGAACAAGCATTTTTCGCGCTCGTTCCTGCAGCATTAGAGGCTTTGTACCCCCCCTCGAATGGACAATATACAACTACAAATGCACTAGTGACTGCAGCAAGAGCACTAGACGCGGCAATGGAATCATTAACCACTACGCATAACTATGACGATGAAAAAGCGCAGGCCATTGTACAAGGATGGATTCATGCGGGTAGTTATTATTTTAAGATTGTCGGCGGTATGGGGGGCGCATTGGGCCAATCAAACTCAATGTCTATTGCTTCAATCGCAGCAGATGAAGGAACCTTAGATGACACGTTTGGTGAGAATAATACTATTACTGCAGACATAGCCACTAAAACAAATACATACATAAACGAAGCAAGCAGAGTGGTTGGGACAACGAACCCATACGATAATGCCGCAGAGCCTTTAGGGTTTAATTCAAGCTTTTCTGCAGGTGGCGCGCAAAGTATTGTAGGGGCCATATTTGGCGATCTCTTTACCGATCTGGCTTTGAATATGGCAGAAACCATGACCGGCACTGGGAATAATACTGGTGCAGCCTCAGGTACACCCACGCAGCAACCAGATGATCCTGTTGTCACCATGTCTAGATTCGGCACTTCTGTTGTCAATATTGTCGAGGCTGTGTTTTTTGCCGCTTTACTTGCTGCGATGTTATTGTGGCTTGCTTCTAGTATTATGCATTCCATGAACCCTCTTGGCCCCATGATGGACTTTGTTGTCGGTATCGTCATGTCTGTTGCAGGCTTGATTATATCTTTATTATGGGTTGCGGGGATTAGTTTAGCACTGTATATACCTATGATCCCCTACCTTGTTTTTACTTTTTCAGCGATTACCTGGATTATACTGGTCATTGAAGCATTACTGGCCGCCCCCCTCGTCGGCTTAACTCTGGTTATGCCCTCAGAAGACGAACTAGGTAAAGCGGGGAATGGTATTGTGATACTTCTGGGCTTGTTCTTACGTCCTCCTCTTATGATCTTAGGATTTTTACTCTCAGTAAAACTACTGATGGTTGCCTTCACAATGTTAAATTATGGATTTGGCGCCACAATAAAAGGCAGCTTACAATTAGGAGCCATAGGTCTATTTGGGCCTGTTGCGATATTCACATTGTATGTGGGTGTTGCCATCGCTCTAGTACATGAATGTTTCACTCTCGTTTACAAACTGCCTGATCAAGTCATGCGCTGGATTGGATCTAGTAGCGGCGGTGGAGATGAAATGGGCAAAGTGAAAGGCATGCAAGGTTCTGTTGATAAAGGCGCTGGTGTTGGTAAAGGTGCAATGTCTGGTGGACTCAAAATCGCAGGCGACAAAGCAGGTGTAGGTAAATAGCCATGACTAAGTTAGTAAGCAAGAGGACGGAAAGATGAACATTTATTTCAAGTGGCTATTAACTTTGGCACTCTATGGGCTGTCCTTTACAAGTTATGCGTCTAGTACCTTTGATTTTGGTTGGACTAGCCCACCACAAGATAAATCCATAGAATTTTTGGGTCAGCTATTTGGTCCAGTGGGTGCAATTTTAGGCGGCCCCGACTCTGGGATTTTAGGTTCTGTTGTTCAAATCTTCAATATAGCGGTACTCGCACTTGGCAGTATTGTCGTCAGTTATACGATTATTGTATCCACCATGAATACGGCCCAGGAAGGGGAAGTCATGGGACGCAAATGGTCTTCTGCCTGGATTCCTCTTAGAGCCGCAATGGGTACGGCTATGTTAATACCCGCCCCCACCTATTCGCTAATACAAATTTTATTTATACAAATAACCATTATGGGGGTTCATGCCGCGAACCAAATTTGGGGATTGGTCATGAGTACTAACGAAGTAAGAGGGTTACATGGTTCAACCACCGTTCCCATTTCTTCATTGCAAGATAGAGCTAATGACTTAATGGCCGGACTAATCTGCGCAGAATATCTAAATTCTAAGCTTGGCTTAGACTCAAGTCCAAGCAAAATAGTTGCTTATGAAAATTCTCCTGGTGAGATTTTCATTGGCGTACCAGATGATCCTCAAAGAGCAAAAGTTTGTGGGGGTATTAAAGCCTCTGATTCACCTCCCGCTAATGTATCCGCTACAGATTGGGATAGTTACAATTTTACGGCGTTTGCAAATGCACTGGTTGTTTTAGAGCCGGCTGCTAGGGAAGCCTCTATACCACTAAACAAATCATCACAGCCTGACAACGTTAACTGGAGTGGCATAGATACTTTAACTAATGTTGTTAATATAATGAAAGGAACCATCGCCTCTGTCCCTGTTAATAGGGGCTCAGGTACCAGCTCCTCGGACGAACAAAACGCCATCGAACATGGCTGGTTATATGCTGGCAGTTATTATTTTACATTTGCTAATGAAGATAGTAACCATGAGCTATCGTTTCCACCTCCGGTTAGTGTCGATCGCGAGATTGCGGGCTTAGGAACTGATATGCAACACGGTATTGATGCGTGGGAGTTTGGTACTTATAGAGCAAATCTTTATTTAACACATGCAGGTACTGCATCATCAGGCTCAGGATCTGCGAATGCATCAAGCATGACCATTACCCCACCATCTAACATGGATCCTGATGTCTCTAGCTTTGTAGAACCCCTCATCAGTGGGCTTGAAGGGCTAGCAGAAGATTTTATGAGCCATATGACAACTAGCTTTGATGACCCTATTGCCTCTATAAGAAGAGTGGGGTCGGAAATAATGGTGACCTGTGAAAATATTTGGTTTGGCATAATCGTTATTGCTGTTATTCTACTGCTCCCCGCTTGCACCATGAGTGGTATTCAACCATTTTGCTGGGCGATAGGTGTTATTGGGTCTATTTTGATGCCAATACTGACATTGTTATTATCTTTGCTTTGGGTTGTCGGTTGTTCAATGGGTATTTATACGCCGATGATACCCTATTTAGTCTTTACCTTTACCGCTCTTGGATGGTTTATCCTCGTGATCGAAACCGTCATAGCGGCGCCTATTGTCGCATTAGGCGTGGTGAGTCCTGCAAATGAAGTTTTAGGTAAAGCGGCCCCTGCTGTAATGCTCATTACCGGTGTCTTTTTAAGGCCAAGCTTGATGGTCATTGGCTTCATTGGCGGCACACTACTAATTCGAACAATTATTGAAATGATTAATTACGGGTTTAACGCCACTATTGATGCCTCTATTTCTGGAGTAGGTGCATTCGGGATTATCGCTATTGTGTGCTTATATGGCGGGTTGGTACTCGCTGTCGTCCATGAATGTTTTAGCTTGGTCTATGTGCTGCCCGATAAAATCTTACGTTGGATTGGTGGTCAAGCAGAACAGTCTACTGTTGCACAAAATACCAAAGATATAGAAAAATCAGTACAAAAAGGTGCCGAAGCTGCTTCAGGTGTGATGAAAGGTACGGCTCAATTTGCTCATGACAAGGGTATTAAGCCTGCCGTTGATAAAGGTCCTGGCTTCGGTGGCGGCGGATCGCCTTCTATGCCCGGCGGTGGCGGTGGCGGAATGCCCGGCGGCGGCGGTGGCGGCGGTGGGGATATAGGCTTTTAAATCACCTTTGTTCGTATGCCCCTCGCTTTTGCTACGCCAAAAGCGAGGCTTCCCCCTTTCTCAAGTATATCCCTTATTGCTTTATCAACCACTTATACTGTCAAACACCACGCACATCTTTTAGCCAGCCAGTTAAATTGATCGACATTACGTTTTTCTGATAGTCTGCTTGCAATAGTAAAAACTCTCACAGGAAAGCCCCCATGACTTATCAGTTAAGTTCTCACGACTGCCATACTATTCTCACAGGAAATGAAGGTAAATTAGCTACCCTAATCCAACGTGTAAAAATTAGTGGTGAAAGCTCTATACGAATACCTATTGGCGAGATTGCTTTTACTTCTGTATTTAATAAAAATATGGCTGAGCGATTTAGTCAATTTTTATCTGCTGTTGAAATAACAAATATAGTTTTTAATAAAGCAAGCCAAGCACAAATTCGTGCCGCTGTAAAAGAACTGAGGCGTATAGACCCACTCTATAATTTTAATGCTTACGATGCGGGTAGAGCTTCAAGGCGCAAAAGAACACGGGAAGAAGCCGAAGTGACTGATGATGAAATAAACTTAAACGTCGATGACAATCAAGCCCGACGCAAAGTACCGCGCGGCAGAAGAAATAACACTGTTAGCTCAACAGTCCAGTTTTATGAAAACTTAGGGTTTAGCATGGGGTCAATTGCTCGTGAAATGTATCATCGAACAACCCATCCAGAAAGCATTAGCCAAGGCCCATTACTCTGCTGTGGTGTTGCTAGCTTAACCAGTCAATTGTTAGCAAAGTATCCTGCAGTGTTTGAGAAAATTAGCTGGGATTTAGTTACAAATGGTTTTTCAGAGCAACTAGACATTCCTCTTTTCTTAGATCAAGCTAAGTTAAGAAAACCTGGGAAAATTACGGTTGCAGAAATTTTCATGAATGCACTCAATAACTGTAAACCTTATATTGGGAAGTTTGGTATCCCATACGAGAAATTAGAGCAAATGGCTGAGTTTGCTGGTAAACAAATGGGCTTAACGCGAGACAGAGAACACTTCCAATCTTCTGTATTAAACAGATTATTTACTATTTTTGCAAATATGCCAAGACAAATTGTCAACCTACTGGGTGTCTTTGGGTTTAAAGTTACAAAAGAAACAACTTTTTTCACACCAATGGAATTATTAAAACGCAGTTTGCCAGACAATGCGGAAGAAACAGCGATGATCAATGGGATAACCTACAGCCCTCAACACCGAGATGTCACTGATTTTACCGCTGAGTTGCAAGATTTAGAGCAAGCCTTAAGTGCAGAACACCATGGAGAGCATAATGTGCTAATGATGTTGGATCTTGAGTATAACAACAAAATTTTAAAATGTAATGCAATATCCACCGTGGACGGTTTACCAAGACTCACGCACTATGTCTATGTTCCAAAGTTCAAAGTAGATTATGAAGCGAAGAAAGTTTCATTTGATGTCTTTACATTTGGAGAAGAATACCATGTCACAGAAAGTTTAGCGGATTTTCAAAAAGGCTATAGAGGCGCGATCATTTCCACTTCGAACACAAAAGATACTACGGAAATTGAGCTGACGACAACCGCTAGTTCCTCTTATCAAGCTTCTAGTCCTTTCTAACATGTCCTTTTGATATATCAGGAATAGAACAAACATAAAAAAGAGCTATACAGTGAACTGCCCACATAGCGCTTTTTATGCCTGCCAATATTAACGTTCGTTAATATTGGCAAAATGTTGAGTAAAATATTATTGTACTAAACTACGCTTCTCTTCAATCACTTTTAGGGTATGCTGAGCCCCTTTTAAATCAGGCGATAGCTGAACGGCTTGTTGTGCAAGCTGATAGGCTTTTTCAATATCCGTATCTTTAAGCAACCAAGCCAAATTATTTAGAACCAAAGGATGGTTGGGTACCATTTGATTTGCACGCTCAAATGCTAATAAGGCATTATCTTTATCATTTTTGATTAAATAATAGTTTGCTAGCGCAATTTGAGCCAAGCTATCTTTAGGATGCTCATTCACCCATGTTTTTAGAGTTTGAATGGCTTCAACACGGTCATCTGCAGCCCATTGATTAGACGCTAAATTAATGGCCCAACGAGAAGAGGGATGCGTGTTTAATAATTGTTGGTATAAACTAGCTGCTCTATTATGTTGACGTTCTTTAGAAAATAACAAAGCACGTAAACTCAAATATTCTTCTGCAGTTCTCATCTTAGGAAAGTTACTTTCAAACTGATTGAGTGTCTGCTGCGCTAAAGAATACTGCGTGTTTTGCGTATATATTTCTGCTAGTGCTAATAAAACCCCTGGGTGATTTTGCGCCGTACTGTTAAGTTTCGTGAGAACATTTAATGCATCTGCTGTTTTCTTTTGCGTTAACTTTAGTTTAGATAACGCAAGACTCGTTTGTATATTATTTGGCTCAACTTTTAAGGCCTGTAACAACCATTTTTCTGCAGAAGACGTATCATTTTCTGTCATTGCAAATTGCGCTAACTTCAAGTACCCACGGATCAACTTAGGATGATGCTTAACCACTGTTAACAAATGCTTTTTTGCCGCCTCTTTATTCCCGGCTGTAAACTGCTGATTAGCTAAATTAAAACGAGCCGTTGGGTCCCCAGCATCCACACTCAAACTATGTTCAAATTGTGCTTGTGCCGCCTCTGTTTTTTTCAAGGCTAATAAGGCAACAGCCTTAAAGTTGCTGGCAACGATATTTTTGGCATTTGCTCGTAATAGTTCATCCGCATAATTCACTGTTTTTTGCAATTGCGTTTGTTTGAGGTAACTGATCAGCCTGTAAAACTCAACAACTTGTTGGTTTTGGCTTAATCCCATCGCTTTTTCTAATGCTTTTTCTGCAATATCATATTCCCCAAGCTCTAATTGACTAATACCATAGCGCAACTGTACAGGGTATGAGTCTGGATTTTTTTCGATGGAACGTTCTAAATAAGCGGCCCCCTTCTCAAAATCACCTTGTTTAATATGATATTGACCCAACAGGTTGAGTGTACTGCTATCGCCCGGATTATTTTCAAGCAGGTAAGCCAATCTTTGTTGTGCGGCTTTATTATCCCCTAGATTTAGTTCCACCATAGCCAGCATTTTCTGTGCCATTTCATGATCGGCATTTTCATTTAAAAAATAAACCAAATGATTACGCGCTTGTTCTGAAGCCCCTTGTAAATAATGACTTGCGCCCAATAAATAATGTGCTAAAGAATGATCGGGTACCCGACTAAGCACTTTCTCAAAAGCTCCCTGTGCTGTAGAATAATCTTCTTGCTGAAAAGCAATCAGGCCTGAAACATAGTCTACATATAAATTATTACCTGATATGCTTTTGACTTTTTTAATATCGTCCCATGCCGCATTATAATCTTGCTGGTAAGCTAAAGCCATCGCTCTATATAATCTTGCATATTGATTGACAATGCCAACCGGCGAGCTATTGTTAATCGCTTGCGTATAGGAAACAATGGAGCTTTTTAGATCGCCCTGCACTCTTTCCATGTCGCCTTTAAATAACCAGGCATCCACATCTGTTGCGTTAATGTCAAATGCGGTTTGCAAATATTGCTTTGCTTGCTCAACATTTTCTTGAGCAAATGAGAGCCCTGCTAATCCGATATAAGCTCTAGAGCACTTCTCATCTAGTGCAATCGCTTGCTTAAACTTAGCCAAACTTTGTCCATAATCTTGCTCAGCTAATAATGCTTGGCCACGTAGTGCATAAACTTCAGCATGTGCTTTTGAATCTATATTTAATAGGTTACCTTCAAACTTAACCGTTTTTAATAATTCATCATATTTTTTCTGCTTCACCAATGAAATGCCCAATAAAACCATTAGATCATTTTTGGCGACGCCTAACTCTATCGCTTTTTTGATATGACGCTCAGCCTCTACTGCATCCCCTAGCTTAATCAACACTTGCGCCATCAATTTACGTGCTTCTTTGGACTCTGGCTCAGCTTGAATAGATCGTTTTAACAACAATAAGCTTTCAGGATAATTTTGTTCATTGTAACTACTTATCGCTAATTCAAGAGGAGAGGATTCACTGGCCTTTTGATCGCAAGCAGACACCATAATCAAAGAAGCCAGTACGAGTGATGATAATGTAAGACGTTTCATTGTGTGTTCCCTTTCTAAAATTAATCCTAAATATTATGTGCTGGCTACAAACCACAACCAAATGGATCGCCGCACCCCATACTAAAGCTATCCATGGAAGATGTTCTTGAGACTGTCTGATTTTTTGCCGCAGCGACTCGCTCAGTAATCGCTTGATGATGCTGGTTGAAATTTTGTTGTAATTTGGCCTCCAACACGCAAGCTTTTTTTATATCATTATCAGCCAGCATTTTAAGCTCTGCCGTCGTGCTGTTGACGCAAGGCGCGCATTCTAGGCTAGTATGGTTCAGAATGGTGAAATTTGCGCGTGTAATCAGCTTATCTCTCTGCAATTGCGTTAAGCTTAAAATAGGGTGCCAAACAAGACGCTCGCCATGATATTCACATTGCTCTATATATTCTGGAATCGAAGTCCTGTAAAGTGCCTGTCGCTTGGGAAGCGCTACAACCCATTCACAAGCAGAATCTCGCTCATCTAACCATTCCAAAAAAGGCACACCTTTTAAAAAACCAGCGCACCATTGAAATTTTTGACTTGGAAAGCTACCTCTTGATGTACACAAAGTTTCAAAAGACTGAGGGGCTTTTAATCTAACAGGCACAAAACCTACGGAGCGAGCAAAAGCTTCTCCTTGAGCAACCTGTGCTTCCCAACTTTGCGCAGCCCAACCGGTATCAATATAACAAATATAAATTTTCGTAAATTGCGCTAATTCTGCCCTCAGAACTTTGTTTTCATGTAACCATTGCAAAAGCGCAATACTTTCATCACCATAATTGCAACGTATTACCAAATTCATTTAAGCGGGCATCCCACTTAACCAATATATCAGCCCACCAGCAAAAACAACCACTAGCAATATGCCCGCAATCGCATCAAAACCATCATCTGAAATTTTATCTTTTTCCTCACCCATAATAGTTCTCCTTCAAACTTGCAAACTAAATACTACCTAAATAGTATCACGTAATCATTGAATTAGGGATTTTTCAGCTCTTTTTATACCGGCTGCCACTTCTGGTGGCATATAATTTTCATCATGTTTGGCTAATACTTCAGTCGCTGAAAAACAACTTTTATTTTTCAACTGTCCCATCGCAACGATACCCTGCCCTTCTCTAAATAAATCAGGCAAAATACCTTTATACTCAACTGCCATTTCATTTTGATAGTCTGTTAACTTAAAAGAAACATTTAAGTCTTTACTGCGCACCACACTGCCTTCTATCACCATGCCGCCCAGCCTAAAATTTTTTGCCATCTCTACTTGACCATTGGCAACATCTGTTGGTGTATAAAATAAATTAATATTTTGTGATAAAGCGTAAAGCACCAATCCCACTGCGCTGCCTAAACCCAAAATACCAAGAAGCGCAATAGTTAAGCGCTGTTTTTGTTTAGGGGACATTATGAAACCCTTTTTGTGTTTTTTTCTTAACCTTGTTTAACTTATATTGCGTTTGAACAAAAATATAAAGTATAGATGCTATGCTAATACTATATGCTGACCAAACATATATACCATAACCATTCATCGTTAATAATTCATTCATACATACACCTCTTGCTTTAACCAAGTTTGCTGTTCTGAGTGTTGTAAAATTTCTGCTTGCAATCGATTGCCGACAATCCACACTGCCAGCGCGACCATCCCCAACAGCATGGCCAGTAATGGGTAAAGCATGCTGCTATCCATTGAGGGCTTAGCAAATTTGGTAATGGTTGCACCTTGATGTAACGTATTCCACCAATACACTGAATAATGAATAATAGGCAAATCAACTAAACCAACAACCGAAAGGATAGCCGGAGCAATTTTTGACTTTTTACTAGTTAATAACGCTTTATATAGTGCTATGTAGCCCAAATATAAAAATAACAAAATAAGTTCAGAGGTTAGGCGTGCATCCCAAATCCACCATGTCCCCCACATAGGCTTTCCCCAAATCGCGCCTGTGACTAACGCCAAAAAAGTGAACAAAGCACCCATTGGAGCAATACTATAAGCGAGCATATCCGCTATTTTTATACGCCAAATCAAAAATATCAAACTTAAAATGCCCATGGCAGAGTATAAAAATACCGACAATATGGCAAAAGGCACATGAATATAAATAATTCTAAAGCAATCTCCTTGTTGATAATCTGCAGGAGACAAAAATAAGCCACCGACCATACCGTACCCTAAACCCAGGGCTGCCAATAACATCACAAATGGCTTGATCACTTCGATAAATCGATAGCAAGTTTTAGGCGACCAAAGCGGGGCAAATATTTTAAATAATATGTTCACAGTTATTCATCACAAGTCTGTTCAAGTGAAAATGCACTTAAAATGGGTAAAAACATCACCGTTACAATTGTAATGGCACCTAACAAAGCACTCTCAAACACAGGCCATTGATTGGCCTGCAAGACTCGAACCGCACTTTGACCTAAAATTAAAATCGGAATGCACAGCGGTAAAAGCAATAAGCCTAGCAATAAACCAGGTTTAGGCAAACCAACTGTTAAACTTAAACCAAATAATAACAACACCACCAAAGCCGGCGTCGCAATAAAATAAATAAAAGCCAACCCCAATGCCATGTTTAAGCTAAAATATAACCAAACCGCAATGATGGGCAACGAGGCCAGTAAGCCCAGTCCAATCACCAGCCAATAAGCCACACCTTTGCCCAGTAAAAATAACCATAAAGGTGTCGGGCTGATCTTTAACTGATTTAACCACCCCTCTTCTATATCTTTACGCAGCATATTTTCAGACAAGGTCAACATGGCAAACAAAATCGCCACCCACAGTATAACGCCGCCTACTTGAGTTAATATTTCTTTTTCGCCGCTTAATGTGATACCAAATAATGAAATAGTTAATAAATAAAGCAATAATGGCTGGATCCAATCTGCACGACTACGGCAGAGTATTTTAAGCTCTAATCCAATATAGAGAAAAAATACTTTGAGCATTTAATATCCCACCAAATTTAATTGCGCTAATGGCATATCGAGTTCAAGCTTGCCATGATGCGTTAAAATAACCATGCCTTTTGTTTTGATGTGGTTTTTCAATATTTGCTTGATATATTCAGTGCTGCTTTTGTCCAACCCAGCAAAGGGCTCGTCCAATAGCCATAAGGATTTTTGCATTAAGATTAATCGAGCCAGTGCGGTTTTACGTTTCTGCCCAAAAGAAAGACTGCTGACCAGGTTTTCTTGCTGGCTTTGTAAGCCTAAGCGGGTTAATACTTCATTAGTATTTTCTGGTAATACGATATTATGTAGCTGTAAGCTGAATTTTAAATTTTCAAGGATGCTTAGGCTACCTTTTAAACCATCTTTGTGACCCAAAAACCCCATGCTCTTTTTGAACCTCAACTTATTTTCAGAATCAGCAATCGCTTGCCCACTCCAACTCAGCATTCCATTATCAGGTAATAGTAAACCTGATAATATTTTTAGCAAAGTGCTCTTGCCCGAACCATTTTCCCCTTGCACCAGCAAACCTTGCCCTTGGCATAGAGCAAAAGAAAGATTACGCAAAATAGGCTTGTGCTGATAACTATATGTTAGTTTATCAACACTTAACGATTGGGTGTTAGTCACAGAACCTCTAAAATTCTAAAATCTGGACTCGCATAGACTAACATAAAGTCTTAGTAATAAGAAGTTACGTAACTAGGGATTAGATTAATAATACGCCATTATAAAATTAACACATTATGTTGGTTTGGTTGGTTTGGTTGGTTTGGTTGTTCTGGTTGTTTTAATTTTATTAAACATTATATACATTGACCGAATTGCCGCCAGCAAGCCTACTGCGAGATAAAAACACCAATCTGCCTACGCCCCGCGGTTCATCCGCGGGAACCTGCCACCGTAGCAGGATTCCGCGAACAAGTCTCGGAACGTAGGCGTTGTGCAGGGCAGCGAATTGTCAACAGCCCCTATTTTGTTTTGTTTTTTCTTAGCATCATATACATTGGCCGAATTGCCGCCAGCACGGCTATAAAAAAATAAAAGCACCAATGCAAAGTGAGTATAGGCGGCCACAGTTTTGCTATTAATAATGTAAACATACAAGTCGTTAATTTAATGAGACTGATATCAAACCAACGGAAATTTTGTATTCTAGACTCAGCCCAATTGAATAAGCCCATAATGTCGTCCTTTTCTTTGTAATATACATCCCTAATATATTACCCCATATGTTACCTTAATTTTAAACGCTATAGTTTTCTTCGCAAAAACTAAATTCCAAAGCCATAATCGACTTTTAAACCAATAACGTGATTCTGACTTGCTGGCTCATAAACCACAGCCATGAAATTATAAGTCGATACACTGTCACTTTGCCCAAATTTTTGGTTTCTATAATAGGGAGTTATACGCAAATGGTTTTTACAATTGGCTTTCAGTTTGTAAATGATGGGCAGCGAAATTTCAAAATGGAGCTTATTACCCAAGGTCATCAGATACGCGCTGGTAGATTCTGCTTCCATATTGCCATTTAACATGGGCATAAACTTCACATGCACCCCATACTGTAATTGTGGACTAGCCATGTAATCATATTGAAGCCCAGCGGAAGCATATTCTAAAGCGTAGGTCTCCAGTTCATCCACCAAGTCTCTAGCCCACGCGTGTGTCCCATATCCCACAAAAGGCGTTAAGAGATGCCTGTCCCCTAAGTAAAAAGTATAACCGAGCTTAGAATCGACAGTAAAAAATATGTTTCGTGTTTTACCTTTCCAAGGCCCCATATAGTCGCCATACCAATTCTGTAATGAGCCGTCATATGTTGTAGTACCAAAATCCAGATCTAAATCCAACTCATATAAAAAAGACTCAGGCGCCTTATGCTGAAAACCTACAGTTAACCCATATAGAAAACCGTACTCATCACTTTTTTTAGGGGAGACTAGCTCTTCGCTGTAATGTCGAAAGTAAGTTTTACCACCAACAAACACTCTGTTTTTTGTATAGTAATCAAAAGCAAAAGCATTTACTGAAATAAACAAGCCCAAAATAAAACAAACTATACGCATACAAATCCCATAAATTTTAATTTAATCTTCTTAACTTTGCTTGCAGCGCAATATAACATGCAGGTGGGTACATAGGGAATCAAATAGTTCTCAAATTTGTGACTGTCCTAAAACAAAATTTAAAACCATTGCTGCTTAGCAGCATATATATGCATTTCATCTAAATCTAGAACAATTAATATGACCAACTATGTATGATAACAACATATTTCTCACAAACACATTTTTAGGTATATACAACAATGCTTCAGGCGCCAACTACTCAAAAATCCAGAAAAAGAGCCTACAGTGAAATAACTGAGGTTAGCAGTGGATCGAGTAAAGTGGTTCGTGATGACACTGCTACTACAAAACCCTACAAAAAACCCAAGCTCTCTTTTTTTTCCTGGGTAGCACAGCAAGCCCAAAATATCATTTGGAGCCCCTTTCTCTCGCCAGCACCGACTTTGCGGTTGCCAACCCCATCTCTGCCGGTTATAAACCCTAATCATGAACTGTTAAATAGAGTTGCATGGGCACACGGCAGTAGCGTGGCAACTTTGATCGGCGCTCACTTTACAGAGAATAAATTGTTCCCATCAGGTATGTTGCAACAGTTCACAATAGACAAAGGAATTGTGCCATTTTCAGGCACGTTTGATGGCGGCAGCCTATTGAGCGGGGTTAACCAGCTTGGTTTATCTGGTGTAACTGCACGTACCGGGTATCGATTTTCGGATGCCTGGCGGTATGCTAACAACGCTTGCTCCCATGTTTCAAGGGAAACATTGGAAAAGCAATATTTGCTTTGCCTGGATAAAACCTATGCCGCTTGTTCCAACAACGCATTAACTGAAGACAAAATTAACCAGTTTAGTCGTACCTTTGCACAATTAAAATCATGGGCGCCACAATTTCTGAGTCGATTATCAAGAAAGCGTGGCACAACTGCTGAAAAAGCCCTCTATCGCAAATTTAAAGCTGTGCTAAGGCATATTGATTTACAACTAAACCATTACAGTAACCGGTTTGAAAGAATGCGGGATCTACTAGGCGATAAAACGAAACTACTATTATTGACAAACAAAGTTATTGAGCGATATTTTGCGATGACTCAAGACAAACACAATCGACTTGTAGGCACTAACCGGCATGGGTTTACCGCTCAAGCAAAAGAGCTGTTACTCGATGCGCTCTATTTAGAGATGAGACACTTAAAACTCATTTTTACAAAAAAACATCAACCTATTGTTGAAAAAATTACTTATGATGCCAATGGACTCCATAGCTTTGGAGGCTGGCCTACTTCCGCTCTGGCTAATGGTGTCACTGCCATCAATGATATAACTTTTGAAACACAATATTTGGCTTTTTTAACTGGCTTTATTATACATAATGCGCCGGACAAGTTACGCAGTGCCTTAGGCATACCCTCAGATTATGTTTCTACTAATACCATGTATCACCATTGTACAATCGAGGATGAATTATCTCGCTTAGAGCAAAAATTAAAAAGACATCAAGCGTATATTACGACTTGCTTACAGCCAGAAGATAATATGCACCATTATTCAGATGCAGAAAAAGCACTGCTCTCGAGAAAAATTCCTATTTTATACTGTGCATCGAATATGCATTCATCTATGAGGCCCGCTGAACACGAGCTTTTATGGGAAGCCTCAAATGGTGTACCTTTAGGTGATGAAAACGGTATTGATATATTGCTAACGGACACGCCGGAGAATCAAGCTCATATTAGACGTTTTTTAGAATCAGAGCAGATTTCAGATGTTTCAGTCGGTATTTACGAAAAAGAAGTCATCGGAAACAAGAAACCTAAATAATTGTTTTAACCCCATAGCATGCTATGTAACCAAATAACTATATCCTTCGTTTTAGCTGAATTTGGGTTTTCTAGCTACATTAATTTTAAATATAGGACGGTCCTAATTTATTTGTTAAAGAATCCGTTAGCAAAAGTGACTGTCCTATTATTTTTAAAGAATCCGTTAGCAAAAGTGACTGTCCTAATTATTTAGTCCTATTATTTGGCCCTATTATTTGTCCTCTTGTTTCGTGACCTATTGTGTTTTGAGCAAACCGAATGAAACTACGACTTCAGCAAATTTTTAGCGCACCCTATCCCTAGCCTGCTATCTAGCGTAAAATCTGAACAACTCAATATATAATGTGTAATCAAAACATAGGTAGATAGATGTTAGAATTTTTCAGTAACTATGGCTTATTTTTAGCTAAGACACTAACAATAGTAATTGCAATTATCATCGTGCTGGTTACTATGGCCTCTTTAGCCTTAAAAAATAAAATAGGTAGCGGTGGTCAACTCTCGATTACTAATCTAAATGAGGAAATAGAAGAAACCCAAGCCACACTCAAATCTGAGATTTTATCCAAATCTGAACTCAAAGCATGGAAGAAATCTGAGAAGAAAAGACATAAACAAGAAAGCAAAGATAAAAGCAAATCCAGTGAAGCCCAACCAAAATTATTTGTAATACGTTTTGATGGTGATGTCAAAGCATCAGAGACAGAAAAGCTGACAGAATGTGTTAATGCGATCTTAGAATCTGCTTCTGAGCAAGATGAAGTTTTATTGGTGCTCGAAAGTGCCGGAGGTTTTGTGCACAGCTATGGCTTAGCCGCCTCACAGCTAAGTCGAATTCGAGAGAACAACTTAAGATTAACTGTGGCTATCGATAAGTGTGCTGCCAGTGGCGGATACTTAATGGCCTGTGTCGCCACAAAAATAATCGCCGCCCGTTTTGCCATTATTGGCTCTATTGGCGTGATTGGCCAAATGCCTAATTTTAACAAGCTACTCAAGAAGAATAACATAGAATATGAAATGCATACTGCGGGTAACTTTAAACGTACGCTCACGATGTTTGGAGAAAACACAGATAAACAACGCCATAAATTTATAGAAGAAATTGAAGTCGTTCACGGTCTATTCAAAGACTATATTTCCACACATCGACCTCAGGTCGATATACAAGAAGTTGCAACCGGTGAGCATTGGCACGCCATTCAAGCCTTCGAGAAAAACTTAGTCGATAAATTACAAACAAGCGATGATTTTATTTTGGCCAGCATTAAAAATAAACAAGTCTTTGAAATTGATTACCAAGAAAAACAATCTTTTAGTGAAAAGCTCAGCTCTAAAATAGCCGCTAATTCAGAGAACATACTATTGAATATGATGACAAGGTGGGGATTATTTAAAACCTAATAAAGAAATCTAGCAAAGAAAAGGCGAGAGCGAAATACTCTTGCCTGCCTTCATGTTGTGCTACCTCATAACGCTTACTTTTTTAGCGGCCGTCTTAAATTTGTCTGACAACGTGCAGCAGTCTTGCTTCCCTCTAAAAGCATATACATTCACCAACAAAGCATGACATATTGAAGCATTCTTAGCCAGTATGTGTTGCTTTTCAGCGCGAAGTCCAGTAGAAGAGCTTGCACTGATAGCCATAAGCTTTTTCAATTTATCGTGCACTGGGAATAATTCAGCGTCCACGCATACTTCCCTTTTCCTAGGCTTATAAGAAACAACCTTAGCCAATAAACCAATAAAATCAATATTTCTAATGATAGATATCTTGCTGCTCAGCTTACCCAGTATAATTTTGATTTCTCTTTTTTTCTGATGATCTGTAGAAACTTGGTTACTAAATATCTGATAATGCTCGTTACAGAATTTATATTTACCCAGCTCTAGTGCATACTGAAATAAATTACGACCATTTGAATCTTTTTGATGTACTATAAGGCTATTATTTTCAATCAACAAAGTTAAGCTTTGATTAAATGAGCGCTTGACCAACCATTGCAACGCTGTTTGTCCGTTGATGTTTTTTTCATGCAAGTCCGTAGTAGAAAAAAAACGACCTTGATTAAAGTGCTCACTTAATTTAGCGTACAAATAACGATCTTCAGAAAAAACCGCAAGATGTGCTGGACGCTTTTCGTTTAAAACACGATTGATAAATCGAAATAGCATAATAAAAGCCTTGAAAGGTAAAAAACATAGTCTGAGAGATGGAGTTACTATACCAACTATTTTTTTAACATCAAGTGTATATACTGTTATTAGAGACGACTTCTAGATGTTGTACTTGGATTTGTACTGACTTCATCCATAACTAACGGTTCAGTGCCAATAGCATCTGCTTCCCCCATTTTAGAGAATTGTTGTAACACTGACTGTGTTTTTGGCTCGTCTAAAACACTATCTATTACCCCCCTATTTGCTTGTGCAGGCGCTCTGGGCAAAACGCGAATAACGGAGCGGGGATTCTCAGGATATAATTTTGAGTAAATATGTTGCATGGATATCCCAACGGTATATAAAGCCGTGATCATAGTTGCACTAGCCGCCATAATTAAGCTCTGCGCCAACAAGATATTCCCAGAGGCTAAGTTTAAAAATGAAGCGCCAATGGGAGATACTAAAAATAAAGGGGCGGAACCCACAACATAGGCCGCATGCCATTTTAAAGTAGATAACAATCCTCGCTGGTGCACAATGGCATGATTGAGTTTTTGCGCGTCATCATATAAAGTCTCCCCCGCAGACTCGAACCCATGCTGTATTTTGTATCCCACAAAAGCGCCTAAAGCAATCATCAAAAATATTTGGAAAGAGGTTGGCCCTATCGTACCGTAAAAATCGCCATATAACTGCATATCGTAACTGAAAAAAACGCTGTTCATCACACCATTAAAAAAAGAGGAAATTCTAGAGGTTAACAAATAAGCAAAACCGGTTTCAAAACCAACAAACCAGCTATTGGGCATCAAAAAAGAAGAAAAAATCGATGACATAAACCCTGTTTGTACAACATGGCCCACAGCAGGCCCCATGTTACCGTAAATTCTACCTGGAAAGATTGTATGGGCTAAAAAACGGCCCCAAAATGCACCTACGATAAGCCCTGTATAAGATAAAAAGCTCTTAATAGGTTGCTTTAAAGCAGCGCCCAAATCTTTGAAAAAAGCCGAGAACCCGACAAATATTGCAGCATACTGCACCAAAGATAATGCCAAATTAAATACAAACAAGCCGCCCTGATAATAAATTAGCGCGGCCAATATGGGCGCAGATATTAAAGCAATATTCAAACGTTTATAAAAAGTGGTTCGAGAATGCACACCCTCAGCAAGCCCTCGACTAAATTGATATAGTTTTTCTAAGCGTTGCTGAAATATTGTTTTCCATTGTGAGGCAGGATAGCGAAATAATCCATATAAGCCCAAAAAACAAAAGGGCATGGGTATAGAAAATAGCATCAATAATGCAACCCCCCCTCTGATCAGAGCAGCAGTTCGATTTGTTGCAATATCGCCGATTAAAGCACCTGAGGCTCGGCTAAAGTTTTGCTGAAAGCGTATAGCGGAAAAAAAAGTCGACTTGGTGGCTCTCGTAATGGACTTTATATGGTATAAGCCATACAAGCTTAAAATGGGTACGCCTATAAACCAGGCACCGGGAACAAAACCCAATGCACATAAAGTCAAAAATGAAGTCAGTACAGATTTAACTTTTATTTGGCTTTCCAACCAAGAATATCCAGGGATGTACCGAAAAATCTTCTGAATGAATTTTATAGGATTGAGCATATTCTTTATGGTGTTATTTTGAATATATCAGAGGTAAGCAGGCTAATGTGATAACTTGTTCTTGTCAATTTTTTCTGATGAACGGTATGGCAGGCCTAAATTAATAATAAAATAGAATTATCAAACAGCAAGCCGTTTTTCCGAATAAAACTATGACGCTTTGTTTTTTGACTGTAACACTTTTATCATTTGGGCTTCAATGCGTGTCAAACCACAATCTTGCACCAGATCTGACTCATTACCACCTAAGTCTACAATTTTCCTAGCTTGGTGATAATGACCTGAACCAAAATGACTTGATTGTTGTTGCGATTTATGTTGCGCTTGCTGTTCTCTTACTTTGCTTTTTTCATTCAGGTTTTTTATATCTGACTCT
Organism: uncultured Coxiellaceae bacterium; assembly: GCA_963976875.1. Lineage (GTDB taxonomy): Bacteria > Pseudomonadota > Gammaproteobacteria > Berkiellales > Berkiellaceae > Berkiella_A. The sequence continues at coordinate 76,578 of CAXBML010000003.1, read as the reverse complement.
AAACCTAAAATTCTTTTTCCCATATGCGTAATAGAATTTGTTGCTTGCTTAAATTTATTATCAGACACATCTTGCTCTAAACGAACAGCGTCAAGGCCAACGGATAATCGCTTGAGTTTATTTAATGTATACACTGATACTGAAATTGCACCGATAAGGGTTGAACCGGTTAGCCCTATAAATCCCCAAACTAGTATTGTTGCATCCATGTTGTCACCTTTAGTTTATTCTGTTTCTACCCGATTTTTTTTAGATTTTCGTTCTGGCAAAGTCGTATAACGAACCCGACCATCTGGGGTTCTAAACTTCTCGAGCGAACGCGGTTGATTGTCAATCAACTTTTTACGTTTTTCAGCCTGTGTGAGTGGCCTCTCCTTTTCTACGAACGTGTTATTCACTAATCTCTGTACCCGTTGACTTTTGGCAATCACCATGACAACACGCCGATTTATTTCACGACCCACTTGTGTTTTGTTAGAGGCTATCGGAAAATTCTTGCCATAACCGACCACGACAAATTGACTGGCAGGTAATTCTAACGCAACAAACTGTCGGACAACCGCAGCGGCTCTCGCTGACGACAACTCCCAGTTCGATGGGAAGATTTCATTCTCAATGGGCACTGAATCAGTAAACCCCTCTACCTGAATAGGGGCTGTTAATTTTTGAAAAATAGTTGCCAGCGGCTTTAGTATAGCTGCTGCTTCAGGCAATAATTTTGCACTACCACTTGCAAATAAGACTTTTGTATTAAGTGATATCTCAAGCCACTGCTTTGTCTCTTCTATTTCCATTAATCCGTTAGATGCCATTTGACCCAATTCATCACGAATATCGGGGGTCATTTCAAAGTAGGTGGGTCGCGTTAAAAAATGTGGTGTCAATGCGCCAAATCCTGTTTTACCATTGGGTTCAGTTGAGTTTATAGGCTCTTGTATGGCCACTTTACTGGAACGCACAGGATAAGATAGTTGTGGCACATCTAAGAATGCTAACCCAAGAGAATCAGCCACCACATTATATCGACCTTCATTCACACTGGATGTGGCATATAGCGTAACAAAAAAAGCGAACAGCAATGTAATAAAATCAGCATAAGATATAACCCACCTGTCAGCATTATCTTCTTCATGTCTCATTCTATTTGCAAATTTCTTTTTCTTACGCATATAAACTATATATCCAAATAAGCACGTAATTTATATTCAATGGCTTGCGGATGTTCGCCCTCTGCTAAAGCACATATACCATCAATAATCATTTCATCGTACATTGTTTGTTGAAATATAATATTTTTTATTTTCTTCCCAATTGGGATGCATACTATATTAGCGAAACCAACACCATAAATAGTCGCCACAAAAGCAACGGCGATACCTGGCCCCAATGCCTCTGGATCGCTCAAATTACCTAATACATGAATCAAGCCTAATACAGCACCAATAATACCTATGGTCGGACTATACCCACCCATGCTTTCATACATTTTTGCCGCGACCAAATTGCCTGTTTCTTTCATTTCAGACTCTTGTTGCAATATATCTCTGATTTTATCGCTACTTAAGCCATCAATAATCAGCTGAAGGCCTTTTTGTGCAACGGGTGTTGTATCAGGATTTCTGATATACCGCTCTAAAGCCAAAACACCTTCGTTGCGGGATAATATACCCCAATGAACGAAACTTTTGATTTGTTTGAATGCTTTTTTGTCGGGTGGGAATAAAACCCATGGTAGTAAAGCTATAGAGCGTTTAAAAATTTGCATGGGTGTCTCTAATAAGACAGCCCCAATAGTGCCCCCCAAGACAATAATGGCAGCAGGTCCGTTGAACAAAACCATTAAGTGACCGCCCTCAAGATATTGTCCACCGAGTATGGCTGTTATGGCAATTAAAAAACCAATGACACTTAAAGAATCCATTTATACTATTCCATGTTGTATTGTATTGATTTTACTTCCACTTAGAGAGTCTGGCTTGTAACCGAACCATAGCCTGACTATGAATTTGACTGATCCTTGATTCACTCACGCCCAACACTTCGCCTACTTCTCTTAAATTTAATTCTTCATCATAGTACAAAGCCAAAACAAGCTTTTCTTTATAAGGCAATTCTTGAATTTCTTTAGCTAATTTTTCTTTAAAATCATCTGTTTGCATGCCTTCATAAGGATTGGGCATATTGCTCTGATTATTGGTGATATAGTCATCACTTAAACCTAAGTCTTCAAAAGCAAATATTTTGGCATTATTTAAATCTTGTAACACCTGGTGATATTCTGTTAAAGATATACCTAAATGCTTTGCGACTTCGTGATTTTTCGCATCACGACCCGTGTTATTTTCAACATGTCTCACGGCGATGGCTAAACGTTTCATGTTCTTATGCACCGATCGTGGTGCCCAGTTTTCACGTCTTAGCTCATCTAGAATTGCGCCTCTAATCCGAATCCCGGCATAAGTTGTAAAAGCAGCGCCTTTGGTTGAATCGAAATTCCGTGCTGCTTCTATTAAGCCAATCATCCCGGCTTGAATCAAATCATCTACTTGGACGGACGCTGGCAATCTCGCTAACAAATGATGGGCTATTTTTTTTACCAGCGGAGCATGCTCTTGTACTAAACTGTCATTTGCTACATATACTGTTTGATAGGCTTTCGCACCACTCATAAGTCAACCTCAATAAAAGATGGTGGTCTTATAATGTCCTCAACAAATATCTGCATTGCATTGCCTTCAAGTTTATTTACTTTTCTAGATTTAATTAACTTTAAGGCTATCTCCCTGTAATGCTGAGCAGCTTTTGAATTAGGATATAATTCCATCAATGATCTTTGCTGACAAATCGATTTTTTGACATATTCATCATTTGGAATCCATCCCAAAAAGTGCAATGCCACGTTTAAATATTTATCAGCCACATTGGTTAGCTTAGCAAATATTTCCAATGACTCAGTTAAACTACTAGACATATTCACAATGATTTTTAGCCTTTTTACTTGATGCTGTGCGTTTAAAATTTTTATCAATCCATAAGCATCCATCAAAGATGTTGGTTCATTGTTAATCACAACAATAATTTCATTAGCCGCTAAAGATAGTCTTATCACCATATCGGAGATTCCGGCAGCTGTATCAATAATAAAACTATCTACATCTTTGCTTAAATCATTAAAACCATCAATCAAACCAACATATTCCATAGCTTTCATTTGAACGAGTTTTTGGTTGCCACAAGCACCCGGAATAATATTCACTCCAAAAGGACCACTCAATATAATATCTCGAATATCACATTCACCATCAATGACATTCGCCAGGTTTTTTTTCGCTTTTAAGTTTAAAGCGACATCTATATTCGATAAACCAAAATCAGCATCTAACAAATACACACGTTCACCAGCCATCGCTTGATTGATCGCTATATTAATGGCTGTGTTCGTTTTACCAACGCCACCCTTACCACCGGTAATAGCAATAACTTGTTTATGCTGATTGCCTTGATTCTTTTTCTGATTCAGGCTCATTGGTAGATTTCTCCATTAAATAATTGGCCATTTTTTCGTCAATAGCACTTTGATTTAAATTTTGTTTATTTAAAAACACTAATAAGTCTTTCATAATAATTGAGCATTGCGCGTGTATAAGCGGCTCAGTTAATTCAGGATTAAGGTTTAAATAGGCAATAGGAATACTTTTTGAAATTGCGTAGTTAATAGCAGGCGAATAATTTTCATATTCATCTATTTTAGTAACAGAAATTGCGCTCATTTCACATCCGACAATGCATTCATCTAATAGCTTTAAATAGCAACTATCTGTATTAGAAGGCAAAACAGAAAATAAAGCAGATTCTTCTTGATGTGCCTGCAGGAAATCTAAAAAGAAATTGTTACCTGGGTTGATTAAATCAACCGCAGGCAAGTCAATAAATATTTTTTTCTTATCATCACATAGCGCATACGCTTTATCTAACTCTTCAATTGTTTCAACATAATAACAAGAAACGTTAAAAATATTCTGAAATGTTTGGGCTTCATGTACCGTTGTCAGTTTATTTTGGTTGACAAATATTATTGCGTATTGGTGCGCATTGTCATCCGTTATATGTTGCATCAAGTGCTTCGCTAACATGGTGGTCTTACCAGAACCAGATGGCCCCATTGTTAAGTTAATACGGCGTGAAGTTCTATTATCTTTGTACAGCCTTATTTTTTGAACGAGCGCATTCAGCACCATAACCCACGCTTCATCAAAATTAGCTTCTTCTGGAATTTCTTGAATTAAGCCATCAATTATTTTTGCTTCGAAACCAATTGACAAAAGTTTTTTATAGATGATGGATTGGTTAATACTTTCCTGTTGGTAGTGCTCCCAACATTGGGTGGCATAATTTGCTGACATCATTTTTCGTATTGACATCATTTCTGCTCTTAAGTCATGAACTGTATCACTATTTAATTCAGGGTTCGTTCCCATTGAAGATGAAATAACAGTGTCAGTAAATGATTTTTGTTTGCTAGGTTGTAACCCCTGGGGTGTATGTGGGTAATGGTAAGGGTTCACCTCTGGTATTTTGTTCGCTTTTTCACGTTTTAGCTGCAACAAAGCGGTAGCCGTTTGATTGGCATGCTCTTGAAACTGAGTTTGACCCTTGTCCGTAGCGTGCTCCTGAGGAGACGCCAGAACATGTATCTTGCCATCAATTTCATCGTTGGATAAAATGACAGCGTTTGTACCCAGCTCTTTTTTGACCATTTGAAAAGCTGTCGCAATATCATCTGCTATAAATTTTTTTACTTGAAAAGAAGTATTTGTCATGCTGAGTTTCCTAATGTTGATACAACTGTAATTTGTTTATCATCAGGGATTTCATTAAATGCCAAAACAGATAACTCCTGAACGCTTGGTCTGAGCAAACGGCTTAAGAAGGGCCTAATATTGTTATTCACGAGTAAGATAACGGGATTACCCATTGCGACTTGATCTTGCGCATAATTAACAATGGATGTTTGGATCTGCTTTAATAACATCGGCTCCACCACTTGACTATCTGTTCCTGTTTGTAATCCTTTTTGCAATATCTGTTCCAAGTTTGGATCCAAGGTAATGACAGGGAGTTCGTTAGAAGAACCCACCAGCTGCTGCACAATTAACCTACCTAACTGTGTTCTGACCGCTTCAGTTAAAACGGCAGGATCTTGACTAAGGTTAGATTGAGATGACAAAGTTTCGACAATGGACCTTGCATCACGCAATGGAATATGCTCTTTTAATAGATTTTGGAAAACTTTGACTAAAATAGATAACTGTAATTTGTCTGGTATCAAGTCTTCGATTAATTTAGGATAAGCTTGTCCTAAACGCTCTAATATTTTTTGCGCCTCGTCGTAACCCAAGATTTCATGCGCATGGTCTTGAATAATTTGAGATAAATGTGTTGCTATCACAGTGGATGGATCAACAACTGTATAGCCTTTGGTTTGAGCCTGCTCTTTCTCACTCGCATCAATCCAAATAGCATCTAAGCCAAACGCAGGATCTTTTGTTTCGATACCTTCAATCTTGCTGAATATTTTACCAGATGAGATAGCGAGCTCTTTATCTAAGTGAACGTGGAATTCTCCCATGACAACCCCCATCATGGAAATACGATATTGTGATGGTTGAAGGTTCAAATCGTCTCTAATATGAACGGACGGCACCAAAAAACCCAGTTCTTGAGACAGTTTCCGTCTAACGCCTTTAATACGCCCCATTAACTCAGCCCCAGTAGATTCCTCTACCAAAGGAATAATTTTATACCCGACCTCTAAACTGATTGGATCCTCATTTGAAACATCATCCCAACTGACTTCTTTTTCATCTATAACATCAGTGCCCGGCTCATCTTCTTTTTTGGTTACTTGTGGGTTATCATCAACAGCCAAATTATCTCTTTGATGAAGGTAGTATGCTGCGCCACACAAAATGCTTCCGATAGATAAAAATATAAAATGTGGCATGCCGGGTATAACACCCAATATAAATAAAACGGCACCAGCGATGATTAAGACTTTATTTTGTTTAAATAATTGTTGTTTAACTAATAACCCAACATCATGACTGGAGGAAACCCGTGTTACCATAATCGCAGCAGCTGTTGATAATAAAATAGAGGGTATTTGGGCGACTAGACCATCCCCGATAGAAAGCAACATATAAACTCTGGCCGCTTCACCAGCTGATAAATCATGTTGAAAAATACCAATCGCAAAACCACCAATAACATTGATTAACAAAATCAATATACCCGCTATGGCATCACCACGAACAAATTTGCTGGCACCATCCATAGAGCCGTAAAAGTCAGCCTCTTGAGCCACTTCTTCTCTTCTTTCTTTTGCCTCATCTTGGTTAATAATACCTGCATTCAAATCAGCATCAATTGCCATTTGTTTACCTGGCATTGAGTCTAAAGTGAATCTGGCACTCACTTCTGAAATTCTCCCGCCCCCTTTTGTGACAACAACAAAATTAATAATCACCACAATTAAAAATACCACCATACCGACGGCATAGTTCCCGCCAATAACAACTTCTCCAAAAGATTTGATCACTTGACCGACCGCATCAGTCCCAGTATGACCTTCCAATAGGACAATCCGAGTCGAGGCAATATTGAGCGCCAAACGCATTAGGGTGGTTACCAAAAGAATAGTTGGAAACACACTAAAATCTAAAGGGCGAGATGAATAGGTTCCCGCCAAGAGTACAACAAGAGATAACGTGATATTAAAAGTAAACAAAATATCTAAAAGAAATGGAGGCAAGGGTAATATCATCATGGCCAATAGCATGATAATAAATAGTGGTATCCCTAATCCAAAATCTGTAAAACTCTTAAATCCATTTGATGGCAGTGCATTTTCCATATTATCTCACCATATCACTTGGTATATTTATGTTCTTGGGTAATTTCGGTTTTGATTCCTTGCCTTTTTTATACATTTTTAATTTGTATACATAAGCTAAAACTTGAGCGCAAGCAACATATAATTGACTGGGTATTTCGTCGTCAATTTCAGTATTATAAAAAATAGCTCGCGCTAACAATGGCATCTGTACAATAGGAATCTTATTGTGATCGGCAACTTGTCTAATTTTGCCTGCCATGTTATCAGCCCCTTTTGCCAATAGTTTTGGCGCTTTCATTATTTTATCGTCGTATTGGATCGCAACAGCAAAATGGGTGGGATTAGTAATGATGACATCTGCATCAGGCACATTGCCCATCATACGGCGTTTGGACATTTCTCTTTGTAGTCGAGCGATTTGAGATTTAACCTCTGGTTTACCCTCTGTTTCTTTGCTTTCATCTTTGACTTCTTGCTTCGTCATTTTAATTTGTTTTAAATGTTGAGAAATTTGAAAGGGCACATCTATTGCCGCAATAAGTATCAATGAAGATGTCAGAACAAAAAAACAAAACACTAAAATCTCAGAAAAATGCACAATCGCTTCTTCAACATTAAAAACAGATAACGCCATTATAGAAAAAAACAACATTTTGAATAACAACAAAGCGACACCGAGCACCAGAAAAAACTTCAAAATAGACTTTACAATTTCCATGAGGCTTTTTATTGAAAATATTTTTTTTAACCCCTTGATAGGGTCTAATCGTTCTAATTTAAAATTAAAATTATCAACTGCAAATATCCAGTTGCCGACTAAAACAGGGCCAATAAAACTTGCAAAAATATTAATAATAAATAACGGTATTAACAAAACAAAACCCAGATAGGCGGCCTCGTGTAAAATCGAAAATAACGTATTCATACTTCGTATGTTTTCAGTTTTAGGATTAAAAGCTATTTCAAATATTTTAAAACAATGTTCTACAACGAAGGTTCCAAAAAGAGCAAATGAAACACCTGAACAAATTAAAAGTATCGCAGTATTAAAATCTTTTGAACGCGCAACCTGCCCTTTTTTCTTGGTTTCTTTTTCCCGTTTGGGGGTCGCGTCTTCGGTCCGTTCTTGGGAATCATCTGACATCTGGCGTCCCCCAATCAACTAATTCAAAATGAACAGCATCCATAAGCCGATGAAACTCAGGAACGACTGCTGCCATAGCGAACCATAATATAATTAAACCTAAAATCATCGTTAGGGGAAAGCCAATAGAGAAAATATTCAGTTGTGGCGCTGCTTTTGTCATAATCCCGATTGATAAATTAACAATCAATAATGCTGCAATGGCAGGTAATGATATTTTGACTGCCCCCATAAACATCCAATTACTGAGTAATATTAATTTTTCTACGGGTAAAGAAGTTATATTCAGTATTGTAACAGGAAAAACCGCGAAGCTTTCCACCAAAATTTGAATCGCATATAAGTGTCCATTAATGGATAGATACAGTAATGTGACTATCATCAAATAAAGTTGCCCCACAGCAGGTACAGATACACCATTTTGGGGGTCCATCATAGATGCAAAACCTAAGCCCATTTGCATTGCACTGATCTGCCCCGCAATGACAAAGGCTTGAAATATGATATGTATAATGAGGCCCATAGCAGCACCAATCAATATTTGTTGGCCTATTAGCAAGACAAGGTGGAACAGGGTAAGAGATTGCGTGAATGACACAACAGAATCAGATAGTGACACAAATACAATAAAACTAACTCCCAAGCTTAAAATCACTTTTACGCGTTTAGGTATAAGAGAAGCACCAAATATAGGCATCACCATAAATAAAGCGGCTATCCGAATAAACGGTAACATAAAGTTTATGATAAGGTCTGTTAAATCAAATGGTGCACCCATCTCTTTAAACCAACACTAATGGTATTGTTTCAAAAATACGAATAGTAAAATCATGAATATAGCTTGCCAGCCAAGGGCCTAAAAACATTAAAGTCAAAAAGATTATAATGAGTCTAGGGATAAAGCTTAACGATTGTTCGTTGATTTGTGTAGCAGCCTGAAAAATACTGATCACGAGACCTGCTGCCAAACTAGGCAGCACAATAATACCCACCATGGTAATTAAAATAACCAAAGCCTGACGAAATAAATCCATTATAACATCTGGTCCCATTATAATGCTCCTACTGCAAAGCTTGTGGCGAGTGTGCCCATTAACAGATTCCATCCATCGACTAGTACAAATAACATTAATTTAAAAGGTAGAGAAATAATTAAGGGCGACATCATCATCATCCCCATTGACATCAGTACACTGGCAACCACTAAATCTATTATCAAAAAAGGAATAAAGATAATAAAACCAATCTGGAAGGCCGTTTTCAGTTCAGAGGTAATAAAAGCGGGAATTAAAATAGGCAGAGGCACACTGGAGATATCATCAATTGCTGCAGTGCTATTCGACAAACCACTAAATAACAATAAGTCTGCCTCTCTGGTTTGTTGGAACATAAATTTTTTAACAGGCTCAACTGCCTCTTTAATTGCAGTCTCCTGGGAAATAGTATTAGCTAAATAAGGTTGAATTGAATTGTTATTAATATCAGAAATAATGGGCGTCATAATAAATAAAGACAAGAATAATGCTAAGCCAATAATAATTTGATTACTGGGGGTTTGTGGCATACCTAAAGCTTGGCGCAAAATGGCTAGTACGATAATAATACGCGTAAAAGAGGTCATCATCAAAACAATGGCAGGCAGCAAAGACAACATGGTCATGATGGCTAATATTTGAATGCTGACAGAGTAAGTTTGCGCCCCTTCTCCACCCTCGGTCACCTTTAACAAATCAAGGTTTAAATCATTAGCAAATCCAATGCTGGGTATCAAGAACAATAAGGTAGCTAATAAAATTGTTCTATATGTATTATTCATGGATATTAACCTTTAAATCAGTGGGGCTAATTTCAGCCCCTGTGTCGAATACGCAAAGCGTATTAATTTGTTGTTCCGACACACCCAAAAGTATTTTTCTATCTAAAACTTCAACTAAGATAATTTTATTTTTTTTACCTAGATTTGTACCGCCAATTAACTCAACCCCTTGACCTGAACTGGGCACAAATATTTTATATTTCTTGCTCAGATACCCTATAAGCACAATCGCCATTATAGTCAGTAATAACATGACACAAATATTTACTATCATACTCAGATCAAACATTTTTATTCCTTAGTTTATTTTGCTAAGTCTTTCATCCGCATTCACCACATCTGTTAAACGCAAACCAAACTTGTCATTCACGACAACCACTTCTGCATGCGCAATTAATGTACCGTTGACCAAAACATCTAACGGGTCACCAGCTAAACGATCGAGCTCAATAACAGAGCCTTGGTTCAAACTTAATAGATTACGAATACTAATGGGCGTTTGTCCTACTTCTAATGAAAGCACCACAGGAATATCCATAATGACATCCAGATCAGGATTTTCTAGTACGCCTCCAGAATGTTCGTTTTGCAAATCCTCAAATTTGGCATCTTGTGTTTGCTTTTGCGCAGCAGGATCTGGCATATTCTCTTGCTGAGCATCAGAGTTCTCATCGGTTACAGACTGTGTGTCATCTGTCATAATTGCCTCTTATTTATATTTTTGATTGAATCTTAACCGCATAATGACCTTCATGCGTTCCAAACTTAGTTTCATAAACAGGAATATTACCTATTTTAATATTCGAGAACTCAGGAATATCAATTGTGATAATGTCACCTTTTTTTAAAGCTTTGACATCACCCAGTTTTATTTTCTTTGTTGCAAGTATACAATTGACTTCTACAGAAGCCTCTAGTATTTCTTTTCGCAGGGCATTTTCCCATTCTTTGTTTTCTGCGCTTTGCACTTTTTTAACATTAAATTCTAATTTATCTAAAATGGGGTCTAACACGGACATGGGCAATGCAAACTGTATATCACCACCGCCGCCTTCTAATCCAATGTGAAATTTTTTAACCACGACATGCTCAAACGGAGATAAATTGGTCAGCATGGATGGATCTATTTTTTGAGCCACCAGACCAAACTGAACAGGGTGGGTTTCTTCCCATGCATTTTGTATATCACTAAAAAGCAGCGATAGTATATTGCTGATAATTCTGTATTCTGTTGGGGTAAAATCTTTATCATCAACGCTGGAAGTGGCTTTTCCATCTCCACCAAAAAACTTATCAACCAAGGCATAAATTAGTTGCGAATCTAAACAGAGAAAAGCATCGCCTCTTAATGGATTCATACTAATAATATTGATATTGGTTGGGGTCCTAAGGCTAGATAGATAATCATCGGCTTTCATGATCTGAATAGGATCACTGTCTATTTCGATATTCTTTCTAAAGTAAGCATAAAGACTCACTTTAAAAGTTCGTACAAATTTATCATATACTATTTCAAGCTTATCAAATTTATTCTTAACTAGGCCTGAATTTTCAGAAAAATTATAATGTTTCGGCCCAGAAGATATCTCTGAGTCGCTTGAATTATGACTCATTAGATCTTCAATTTCATTTTCATTTAAAACATCATTCATAATTTATTGTGTGATAAAACTTGTAAACAAAACTTGTTCTACCCCATCTTCTCCAGTATTTTTGGTTATGACTGACTTCACGACTTTTAATGCTTTTGCGCGTAACATTTCTTTACCATTAGGTTTGATTAACTCATCATAGTTTTGTTGTCCGAATAATTGCACTAAATCATTTTTAATTAGAGGCGAATAGTGTTCAATATTTTCAACAACCTTTTGATCATAAGTCATAATTTGAACTTGCACCTGTAAAAATTTAGCTCGCCCCTTTGCCGGAATATTGACAACAAAAGTAGGGTTAAATTGATAAAAGAGTGGTGTACCTGTGTTTACATAAACATCCTCTTCATCACTATCTTCTGCTTGAGTTTCTGCAGCCTCTTTAGAATTACTATTGTTGGCAGTTTCCTCAGTAGCGTTATTATCACGATTTAATGTTAATAATACTGTTGAGACTGTAGCGGTTACAGACAAAAGCACCATGCAGAGAGCCATGATAACAATCAGTTTCATTTTAGAATTAGGATCTACAGAAGTTTTTGTTGTCTGTTCAGAGCCATCAGAAGAATCATTGGTCTCGTTATCTTGATTTTCTTTGGTGTCTTTAGCCATAAAATTGCTCCTTGCATTATTAGTATACGACTTGCAAAGACCATACCAAATAAAACATGAGCGTATTCAATCACTTAAAAAAGCAATGTCAGTATTTTGACGGGCACCGAGCCAACTTATGCTGGAACGGTGTGTTGTGTGACGTTAAGCAAATAAATCCAAACGTGAGTTTGTTCTATATTGCAATTGATGGACCTCGATGTCTTCCTTCTCAGCATCTTCAAACCGTGCTGTATATTTCATTTCAGGATTTTCTGAATCTTGCTGACTCGAATCTTGATGAAAAACGTTTACATCTCCTAAATCAACACCTTGCTGTCCTAGCATGTCTCTTAGGTCTTGCATTTGTGACTCAATCACATCTTTGGTCGAAGCCACTTGTGTATGAAAACTTATGTGTGTGCTCCCACTGTTACTATGTATTTTAATTTCCATGGCGCCTAATTCAGGGGGCTCTAACATAATCCGCATAGACTGATCTTGTTTACTCAACATCATTTGTATTTTGTCTGGAATGCCATTCACCGTTGATTTTTGGCTATTATCTTGAACTTGGCCGTCTGTTTGAATAAAGGCATCTAACTTGCCCGCATTTGTCGCTGTACTCGTTAATGTTTGACCTGTCGCTATCGCATGTTGAGACTGAACCTGACCAGATTGGGTGCTTTTTAAATTTTGATTAAATATTTCTAAAGCATTTTTCATTTGGTTAGAGACTTGCTCGGGATCTTGTGTTAGTTCCTGAGCAGCAGAGTTCATTAAACCAGACTTTAGATCAGACAAATCAAGATCACCTTCAATAGCAGTTTTACCTGATTTTAAATCTTGTAGCACTGTATTTTTATCAACCTTTAATTGCTCTTCTATATTTTCTTTAGGTATCGTATTTGCAAGGTCATTCTCTAAGACAACATTATCCAGAGCGACATTGTTCTGCGTAGAGGCATCAAACCCAGATACGCCCTTATTATATTGATTATATACATATTGACTTAAGCTCATATGATTGTCTGTCGCCTCTAATTGTACTCGAGATAGAGGCATATATGATTGTACTTTTGCCAATGCCTGCATATTTTGCGCAGCTTCCTCATCTGTATTGATCTCACTGATCATTGTACTTTTATTGAGTAAAAATTGATTGGCGGGTTCTTTATTACCATCCACATCATCGGTGGATTGCCCCAAAATGGTAAGCGCTTGTTCTTCAGACAGACCCGAGTTTATTTCGGGTTCTTGTTCAGTACCTAAATCATTGGACTCACTTGACTCGTTATCAATCTTCTTTGATTGCATATCATCACGGCTACCAGAAGCTTTATTAGGCAAATTGTTGCCCGTTGCATCCTTTTCTTTGCCTTCGGTTTTTTCAATATTTTTGGCTACAGATTCATAGCTTTCCTGTTTATTATCTGTTGCAGAATGATTACTTTCGGTGTAACCTTTTGTTTTTACAGATGATTTATCTGGTGCCGCGACCTGACTGAGAAGCGAATTATTTTTAAGTGTATTATCCATAAAATCCATTTTATTTATTTTTGTTAGTTTGTAAGTATCAGATTACAAAAGACATGCCAACTTACCTCAATTAAAAGGTTATATGTTTACACAACTGTGAATAATTCATCCAATTTTGTAATGCTCAATATTTTTTTAATATCCTCTGAACAGTTAGTAATCAAAATTTTTGCTTTATCTCCCCCCGCATGATCTCTTAATGCTAAAAGCATCCCTAAGGCTGAACTGTCTATATAAGTAGACTTTTCAAGATCAACAATAAACATTTCAGGCTGATCCTGAATATTTTCATAAGCACTTCTGAAATTTTGAAGCACACTAAAATCAAACCGACCATCTACAGAAATATTGAGTTCATTTTTACTTTTGTCCATTTGAGATTGAACTGTCATTTTAAACCTCGCATATATTGATAAATTACACTATTGTATTTTACTGAAACTGCTTAAATTGCCTATATAAATCTTCCATTTGTTTAAACTCTTTTTTAAGTTTATTTGAATCGACAATGGCCTTACGTTTTGCGATGATATTATTCAAGATCAATATTTTTTGTGAAAATTGTGCATGTAACTTTTGTAGCTGTTTCTGATCTTGTTCAAGCTTATATAACCCCTTTTTTTGTAATTGGACAACGTGACCCAAATTATCACAAAACCTGATTTTCTCTTTAAGCTCTAGTCCTACAATATCTTGATCGTTGATTAAATACTCTTGATAAAACTGTTCTAATGCTTCGACCTGAACTTTCTCGTTCTCTAGTGCAATGGTTACCTGCTGACACCTATTTCGAATTTGTTTTTCCTGAAAAGACCATAGTTTCGATAATTTATAAAGTTTATCTAACATCAATTTAACTCATTACTTGCAATAGCTGAGCAACATCTTGAGTAAAATGACTTTGTTGCCCTACTGTCTGTTGTAAAAACTGATTCATATGAGGGATACGTTTTAAAATTGTATCAAATGCTGGATCCAGCCCTTCCTGATATGTACCCATTGCAATAAAATCTTTTTGCTCATTATATCGCTGTAAAGCGATTTTGAATAATCTTGCGACTTCAGCATGTTTCTGATCGATAACAAACCCCATAACTCGGCTAATAGACTGTTCAATATCAATTGCAGGAAAATGACCTTGCTCTGCTAAATGTCTAGACAAAACAATATGACCATCCAGAATACTCCTGGCGCAATCAATAATGGGATCTTGAATATCATCAGATTCTGCTAGTACAGTATAAATACCAGTAATAGAACCTGAATTATCTTCACCATTTCCGACTCGTTCCACTAACTTTGGTATTTTTGTAAAAACAGAAGGTGGGTAGCCTTTTGTCGTTGGCGGCTCTCCTAATGATAAACCTAACTCTCGAATTGCTTGGGCATATCGCGTTAGAGAATCCATCAAGAGTAATACATTTTTATTTTGATCTCTAAAATGTTCTGCAACTGAACTGGCATACTCTGCGGCCTGAATTCTGTTTAAAGGTGAAGTGTCAGCTGTTGCGACAACCATCACCATTTTGCCCATACTCTCTTTGACATTATCCTCAATAAACTCTCTGACTTCTCGGCTTCGCTCCCCTATCAAGCCAATCACAATAACATCCACATCTGCATGTTTTGCCATCATGCCTAATAAAACACTTTTACCAACCCCACTTCCGGCCATTAAACCAATTCTCTGACCAATCCCTACAGTCAGTAAGCCATTAATCGCCTTAATGCCTATATCCAATGGTTCTTTAATTCGAGCTTTACTTAAAGGTGATATGTGTCTTGAATAATCATGTTGATCTAAAACTGATTGCAAAGGCCCCAATTGATCTAAAGGATGCCCATAGGCATCTACGACTCGTCCCAGTAAACCTTCCCCATAGGGCTTAGTCGGAAATTGGTTCAACTGAACAATCTGACAGCTGGGTGATAAACCAGATAATTCTTCATAAGACATTAAATAAGTTATCTCACCTTTAAAGCCAACTGTCTCAGCATAAGCTATTGAACCATCAATATTTTGAACTTGACATAAAGTGCCAATCTTAGCGGTTAACCCTTTCGCTTCAACTAAAAAGTTTGAAGCTTTAAAAATACGACCATATTGTTTAAATATTTGTTCACGCGGTACATCTTGATAAAAATGTTGCTCTAAATTCATGACCATTCATTAAGCCTTATTGCTTTTAAAATATGCAGATATTGCATCTGAAATTGAAAAACTAACAATTTGTTCTAAATTCTCAACTAAGAATTCATAATCAGAAAAACTGTTATCTACTTGGAGCTTCGTTTTAATATCTGGCAACTCTGTATTTTCTATCATTTTGGCTGTTTTCGCATTTGCTTTGATAATGAATTTTTGCTGATGATTTTTGAAACGTTCAATTGATTCAGTCACTAATTTATCAATTTGATGCTGGTGACTTAATGCGTCAGATAAAACCCCATGACAGATATGTTCAATAATTTGAACCACTTGCTTTTCTAGCATCTGATCACAATTTTTTTGGTATTCAGAGAATGCATTCATTAAATCAGATAATGCCTTTTTCTGATTCAGCATTTCTTGCAAACCTAACTTTTTACCCTCTACAAAACCTCTATCTTGATGCTCTTTGGTTATTTTATCAATCACTTCTTGTTGGGACTTAGTCAACGTAACTTTGGGATATTTTTGACTAATATTTGTTTTAACCGATAAAGCATGCTCGGGTAGAAGCCATTTTTTGTTTGCATTATCATAATATTTTTTTGTCATCAAACCATTTCCTCACCTTTACCACCTAAGCTAATATCACCAGAGTCCGCTAATTTTTTAGCAATCATCAATACTGATTTTTGCGCCTCTTCAACATCTGTCAGCTTAACAGGCCCTTTTGCTTCTAAATCATCTTTTAATAGAGCAGCCGCTCGCTTAGACATATTTTTATATATTTTATTTGCTATTTCTGATGACGCACCTTTTAATGATAATACAAGAGAATCCGTATCCAACTCTCTCAGTAAGGTTTGCATATCTCGGTCGTCTATACTCAAAATATTTTCAAATACAAACATGAGCTCTTGTATGTTATTTGCCAAACCTTCATCTTCTTTTTTAATCCCCGCGAATATTTCAGCTTCAACATCATTATTAATATGATTTAATATTTCAGCAGCACACTTAATACCACCCATAGCCTTTGGTTTTTTAACATTTATTTTAGTGAGTTGTTCCATTAACATTTTATCCAACTCTGAAATTGCATCAGGTTGGATCGTATCCTGTACCGAGATCCGCATCATTAAGTCTAGTTGCTGTTTATCATCAAAATGTAACAAAACTTCTGCAGCTTGATCTGGATCTAAATAACTTAAAATAATAGATTGAATTTGTGGATGTTCATTTTTTATAAACTCAGAAATGGTATAGGCATCCATCCACTTAAGATTTTCAAGACCTTTATTATTTGCTTGCATTAAGGCATCGTCTAAAATCGCATCTGCTTTCTCATCGCCAATCGTGTTGGCTAAAACCTCTCGAACATGAATGGCATTATCTATACCTAATGCAGATTGGTTATTCACCTTATCCAAAAACTCTCCCACAACATGATTAATAGACTCGTTATCAACATCTTTAATACTGGCCATAACGGCGCCTAATTTTTGAACTTGTTTTGGAACCAAGTATTTCATCACTTTTGATGCTTCTGACGGACTGAGCATCATCAATAATATCGCAGCTCGTTCAATTGGTGTTTTACTTTCAACATCAGCCATTTTCAGCCTCAACCCATTTTCTAATAATTTGCGCCGCCACTTTAGGATCGTCATTCACAATATCTTTAACCTGTATTAATGAATTCGCCCTACCCATTTTTGTATTAGCACTTTGCCCTTGTGCATTATCTGTGTCTGCTAGCTTTAACATTTCTCGTTTATCAAATGACACTTTAGTGAGATTTTTAATAATAGGTTTGAATATCGCGAAAATAAGCGCGAGAAAGACAAAACCGGCTAAGACATTTTTTATTAAAGGCATAAACCAGGATTTATCAAAAATCGATTCAGGTTGCAAATCTTCAATCGGTGCTTCTTGAGCAAATGATGAACGAATAATAGTGACTGTATCGTTGCGCTCTTTTGTAAATCCAATTGCGTCATTTACCAGCTTTTTGATGTTCTCAAGTTCTTCGTCAGTAATAGGTACATTGCTCGCCTTACCGTTCTTGTCATATGTAATTTTATCCCCTATTAATACGGCGACCGATAGTTTCATAATTTTACCCGGCAAGTATGAATTATGCGTTATTTTCCTATCAATTTCATAATTTTTAGTGGCTTGTCTCTTATGATCCCCAGAGGATTCTTTTTGTTGTTTGACATTAGGCCCCACAACACCTTCAGACACGCCAGACGTTGCTTCCTCAGGGGCTTGACCAGCCGCTGGAGGCTCATTAGATAATGCGCCTGGAATGCCACCAATGATAGCACCAGCTGCTTTTATAATATCTAATGTTTTTTCACTTCGCACCACTGCACTTTTAGGGTCAAAATCTTCGAACGTTTCTTCTTTTGACGTAAAGTCAATTGCAGCTGTTACTTTTGCTTTCACCCGCCCAGGCCCCACTATGGGCTCTAATAAATCGCTAATACGATCCGAATACATTTCTTCTATTTTATTTGTAAAATCTAAATTTTTAGAGGCATGCGCTAATTGGTCTCGACCAGATGAGGATAAAAGATTTCCATCTTGATCTACAACCGTCACACTTTGAGTAGAGAGGCCTTGGATACTAGATGCCACTAAATGTGATATTGCAGCAACTTGCTCACCAGATAACTGATACCCACCATATAAATTTATAAATACAGAAGCACTTGGATTTCTTTTCTTTCGTATAAATTCACTCTGTTTGGGTATAGCCAGATGGACACGTGCTGATTTTATATTTTGAATTGAAGTAATGGTTCGTTCAAGCTCACCCTGTAAGCCTCGAACATAACGTGTCCTTTCTATAAACTGACTCGTTCCTAAACCACTGTCTTTATCTAGAAGCTCTAAACCAGTGCCTATATTACCGGCTACACCATTTTGAGCTAGCTTTATTCTAGCCTCAAATATTTTTGAAGATTCAACTAAGACCAATCCAGTCTGAGTATCTAACTTATAAGCCAAACCATTTTTTTGTAAAGCATCAATAATTTCACCGGCACTACGAGTATCGACTTTACTAAATACAGGTACAAAATTTGGAGTCTGGGACCAAAATACAACATAAACGCCTACAGCAATACTGAGGGACAAGCCGACCAATAATAGCAGTTGTTTTATAAGGGGCAAACCAAAAAAACCATGTGCCGCTTGTGTTAATGCTGGATTATCAGCCACATCTTTCTCCTAGATTAAATAGGCATACTCATAATTTCTTGATACGCATTGACGACTTGATTTCGTACTTGACTCATTGCTTTAAAAGACAAACTGGATTTTTGCATAGCAATCATGACTTCTGTAACATCTACTGTAGGGTCGTTTGCTTCAAAACGTTTTACTAAATTGCTGGAATGTTGCTGCAAATCATTCACAGAGCCAATCGCTGATTGAAATATATTGGAAAAATCATTTCCACTATCCTTACCTGCATCGAGATTAGTAACATTATAATCAATTGGAATCTGCCTGGCTTCATTCGCTAAAGCTTTCATTGTATGTAATAATTGGCTTGCATCTATTTCGTTCATCGTTATATACCTTAGTTAGGAATTTTAATACCCAGTTCTTTCATTTTGGCTAATTTATAACGTAAAGTTCTAGGGCTTACCCCTAGTTTCTCAGCTGTTTCTTTTCTATTACCATCCAAAGCTTCTAAAACTTCTAATATCATGTAATACTCGGTATGCTCCACGCGATCTTGTAACTTCCCATCCAGGTTTGGATTTTTTTTATTTTGACTCATATCAAAGACAATATGCTCTTCTTCAATGCAATTATTAGAACAAAGTATGAGTGCTCGATGTAAAATGTTCTCTAATTCTCTGACATTGCCAGGCCAATCATATTGTAATAACTTTTCTTTCGCTTTTTGGTTTAACTGATACCTGCTTTTAGGAGAATGTTTTTTCAACAAGTGCTCAGATAATGTGATAATATCTTTCTTTCTTTCTCTTAATGTTGGTATCATGATTGGAAAAACATTCAATCTAAAATATAAATCTTCTCTAAATGAACCTTCTTTTATGGCATTGGGTAAATTTCTGTTAGTGGTGGCAATAACTCGAACATCCAAAGGAATAATTTTTTTTCCACCTAAACGCTCAACTTCTTTTTCTTGTAAAACTCGTAAAAGTTTTGCTTGGAGCCCAACTGGCATTTCACTTATTTCATCCAGTAAAAGTGTCCCCCCATTTGCTTGCTCAAATTTTCCATCACTTGATTTAACTGCACCCGTAAAAGCACCTTTTTCATAACCAAACAACATCGCTTCTAACATATTATCTGGAATCGCAGCACAGTTCACAGCGACAAAAGGCATATCTTTTCTGTTAGAATTTGTATGAATATACCGAGATAAGACTTCTTTTCCGGTTCCACTTTCACCCGTCAATAATACTGTCGCATCACTATTGGAAACTTTTTCAGCTAAGCGATATGTTTCTTGCATTTTGAGATCAAGATTCGTTACAATGGGTTCGTCAACCTGAACTTTCTGGGTTTCAATATTAAACTTACTGATAAGGCTCTCAATTTCAAATGGCTTGCTTATATAATCTGAGGCACCTTGTTGAATAGCATATACTGCATCTTGAATTGTACCAAAAGCGGTCATTATTATAATTTTGGCATCCGGCAAATAGGTTTTGATTTTTTGAACTAAAGATAAGCCATCCATAGAAGGAAGTTGCACATCAGATAAAACAATTTGGTAATTATTATTTTTAATTTTATCTAATGCCATTAATCCATCTGTTGCTGTATCTACGCGATACCCACAACTTAACAAGCTATCGTTTAACGCTTCTAATAAATTCTTATCGTCTTCGACAATTAAAATACTATTCATTATTATCTCTAATCCCAGGAATACATATTGTAAAAGTTGTATACTCTGTGTTGCTTGTAAAATTTAACACGCCTTGATGCGCCTCAATAATTGATTGAGCAATCGGCACACCCAATCCGCAGCCTTTTTTCTTGGTTGTAAAAAATGTTTGACTGACTTTATTAAAGTTAAATTGATTGATGCCTTCACCATAATCAATAATGTTGATATATATCTTGCCCTCTAAATATAAAGTATTAATATCGACTGTACCTTCATAATGGCTTGCGTCTATCGCATTGTCTACAATATTGTTAATCGCACTGGTTAAAGCTTCTTTATGCCCTAAGACGACTAATTTTTTTTCTTCGCATGTTGTATTAAAGTTGAAGTTTATTTTGGGGTACAAATCTGAATAATTTTCAACAATATTATGAATTAAACCATTTAAAAACACTGGCTCAACCTTAATATCTTTGCTTTTAAATATGGTTAATTCATTTTCAATTAAATACTTAATGATATTAAGTTGTTCAATAGATTTGTTGATAGGTTTGAGAGTATTACTTTTATCAACGACTTTAGATTTTAGGCTAGATAAATAGACTAAAGCTGTCGATAAAGGTGTTTTTAATTGATGAGCCAAAGTAGAAGATAGTTTGTTAATGCTTTGTAAATTATTTAGGGTATTATCGCTGTCTGACTCTTCTTTAATGCTGGATACATTTGTTAACAACAACATCTGACTGTTTAATATTTCAGATGATTGCGTAGTCACCATTACTTTTGTACCATTTCTGAGTACCACATAGTGGCCTTGGTGTGAAATACTCTTAATCTCAGTACGTAAAACCTCAAGCCAGCTTCGTCCTATTATAGGCTCGCCAATAAGACTTGCTGCAAGATCATTGTTGTAATGCACCGTACCATCAGTATTTAAAATGATAACGCCCACAGGCATCTCAGACAGAAACTGAATATAGACATTACTGATATTATTTTTTTCTATTTGTTTTAGCATATAAAATTCAAGTCAATATTAGATAATGTCTTATATGCAAAACCGATACCATGGTTGAATATACTATATATATCAATAACTTACAGTGATTCAGTCTTGGGGTTTGTCAAAGCTTTGGCAGTGATATGTTTAGGTTTTATGCGATGGGTTTTTATGAGAATAGTTTTATTAGACAAAATAGCGAGTAAAAAGATCTCAAGGACATAAGCGGGTAACAAAGCCTCTAGAGTCTCTCATAGAAAGCCTCTTTAGACATCTAACCCGCTTTGGGCAGTTGATATTTTTTTATTTTTTCAACAAGTGTTGTTCGACGTATAGATAGTAGTTGTGCAGCATGAGAAACGACCCCATTGGTTTGCTGCAAAGCATTTGAAATGTATGATTTTTCGATATCTATCATAACTTGTTTTAAGTCTATGCATTCACGATGCGATGCTTTTTGGGGTTTGGTCAGAATAATTTGATTAAATTCTTCTCGCAACCTATCTTGTTGATGTGTATCGTTTTCTTTCGAACTATTATATAGTTGCTCAGTATCATTTAATTGATATTTTAATGGCAAATGTATTGGCTCAATAATCATATCTGGATGCAGTACAAACAATCGTTCTATCAAATTAGATAGCTCACGTATATTTCCTTTCCATTCATGTTGACTTAATATGTTAATCGTGCTTTCTGAAAATTTTATATTACAACCTAATTCTGCTTCAAAGCGAGCAACAATATCATGAATGATAATGGGTAAGTCTTCTATTCTTTCACGCAAACTTGGCATTTCAACCGGAAATACGTTCAATCTATAAAATAAATCTTCACGAAACTTTTCAGTTTCAATTTGTTTTTCTAGATTTCGATGAGTTGCAGCCACAATTCTAACATTTGTGCAAATTGACTTATTACCACCAACTCTTTCAAATACCTTTTCTTGGATGACACGTAATAATTTCACCTGCATATTCATCGGCATATCACCAATCTCATCTAGAAAGATCGTACCACCTTCCGCTAATTCAAACCGCCCTTTACGAGTACTAATTGCGCCAGTAAATGCCCCTTTTTCGTGGCCAAATAATTCACTTTCTAATAAATCATCAGGAATAGCACCACAGTTGACAGGTACAAAAGGCATATTTTTGCGATCAGATAGATCGTGTAGACACCTAGCCACAATTTCTTTACCTGTACCGGATTCACCTGTCACAAAAACGTTCACCTCTGTCGTTGCTACTTTTTTAATCATTTGTTTGATATTTATGATTTGTGTACTCATACCACTTAGTCTATTAATCGTGTCACTTGTCATGATCCAATCCCTGTATATTTTATCTGACTATATTATTGTTTTGCACATGATGTTTTTTGTTTATAGATAAGTAATAGTCAAGATTTCGGTAGGCTGTCAAATAATTGCCGACAGGAAGTGTCATTATTTTTTTTATCCAGTTATTGTACTGTTTGTATTCAGTGTAAAAACTTAAGAGGTACTGTGATTATTATATGACTCTCTCGCTTTACGGTATGTTTTAATATCTTGTAATTCGTGTTTCATTGACTCCTTACTTTTCATGGCAAATTTTAAAACTAGCATGACATCTGCTTGCAATTCAGCGATGGCTTCCGGTGGTTGGTTTAATATGTTCTTAATCTGGTCAATGTCTAAATTACGGGTTTCGAATGTTTCTATTATGGTTTTAAGGGCTTCTTCGGGAGGTTTTGACCTTACGACTTTTGCCAAGGATTGAATAGTCATAGCAAATTCATCTACTGTCATTTTAATCTTCCTGTTGATTATTTGCAAAATCTTCTATACCGTCCCAGCCTTCTTTCACGGTAGTCAATAATTCAGAAACTTCATCTAACATATCTAAATCATTTTTTAGATTCGCTTCAACTAATCGCGCCATCATATAATCATACAAACCATTTAAGTTTTCAGCAATTTCTCCACCTTTGTCTATATCTAGACTTGCTTTTAAGCCATCAATCAAGGTAATCGCTAAACTAATGAAGCGACCTTTTTCTTCAATTTGTTTTTGCGCCATTGTAATCTTTGCAATGTTTATAGATTCCAATGCATTTTTCATCAAAATAGCAATCACCTTATAAGGATCTTCTTCCTGCTTGTCCGATTGCTTATCTATACTTTGATACGCTTTAATACCTTGATGGTTGTAGCTCACTACGCGCTCCTATTTTTTATATGATAGTGGTTCTGGTAAATTACTTAATTGTTGAGATAAAAAACTACTCGTAGATTGCAATTGAGCAATAATGGTATCCATAGCGATAAACTGCGTTAGAAGTCTTGACTCCATACTTTGTAAGTTTCGCTCTAACTGCTCTCGCTGTTCCGTTATCAGGTTGATTGATGAGTTTAGCCCCTCTGTTTTACTGTTAATTATGCCAGAGGCACCAATATAGCGTGAAATTAAATCATCTAATTTTATCGCAATCCCTTCGTCTGATTTAGCAAATAACAACCCTACATTATCAAAGTTTTGATCGAGTGCTGTATTCAGCTTAGAAGCATTTAGCTGTAGTTTGCCTGTATTCCTATCTGTTGTTACGCCAATTTCTGCTAGAGAACTGATACCTCCAGCAACGGTATCGACTGAATCTGTCAATACTCGACGCAGCTGTAAATCAAAACTTCTTAAAACTGAATCACCAACTAAAACACCTGAATTATCAGTATTATCCGGATCGACCTTATTTAATGATGATATCGTCTCTACTATAGCATTATAATTGTCTACAAAACCTTCTATATTTGAACGCACAGATGCTTTATCTAAACTGACGGTTAATGACTTAGCATCAGCCACATTTGTTTTTAATAAATCTATTGTGACCCCATCAATCGCATCTTCTATTGTATTTGAAGAACTTGTAATGGTTGCACCATCAATCTTTACAATAGAGTCTAATCCTGACTGCGTCGTTGTCATGTAAGTCGAATCGAGCTGTGATAATCCAGCATTATCTGTATCATTTCCATCACCATCCGTAACGACAGATACGGTAAAGATGTTATCAATACCTGGTTCGGTAGCCGCAAACATTATTCTAGTGCCTGTATCCGTATTCACAATAGTGGCGCTAATCCCTGTTGTGCCTGAAACTTCATTTACTTTATCTTTAATTCCAGATAACGTTTGAATATCCGAAGTAATGTTAAATGAGTGTTCAACTGTCCCAATGGTAAATTTTAAGTTGCCCGTTCCAACAATTGCGTTTGCGTTCGCAAAGTCTGGTGATGAAACCTTGTGGTTTTCAGCCAGCTGGCTTATTTCGACTGAATAATTTCCCTGGCTTGCGGAGCTGTCCGCAATAACCGTAAATACTTCATTGTCTTGGGAAGTTGCTTTTCTATTCTGAAAGTCACCAACGTCTTTCAATGAACTTATTTTTGTTTGTAACTCTGACAGAGCACTATTCAGCGTGCCAAAACCTGTGATTTTAGCAAGTGTTTTGGCTTCCTCAGAATCATACTTAGCCGTTTTTGCTTGACCTTCTGCAGCCAGTAAATCTTCGATTAAGCCACTAATATCAATTCCAGATCCGGAACCTGCACTTGAAATTGACATTATCTACTACTCCGCTATTTTTTTATTTTGAATAATGGGTTGTTGCAAAGAATATGCCACCTGAAAAATTGAATTCACTGACATGTTTTTTAATATATTTTTACAATTATTGGAAGTTACCTGAAATGATATAGTGCTTTGATTTTCATTATAATGACCTATTATTTCACGTTGAATATGACTATATTTTGCTTCGTCCAAAGAAGCTTTAATCTCATTTGACGGCCTCTGAATTTGTTTATTTCTGGCAATCGTTTTCCATTCATATTGATCAATTGGCATAAGCTGTCCGCTGTATAAATATCTAACTTAATATTAATTAAAAAAAAGGGGAGATAAATCCCCCCTTCTTATTGCTTGACTACTGAAGTAGACCCAATACATTCTGAGGAATACTATTTGCCTGAGACAAAATAGAGACACCTGCTTGTTGTAAGATCTGTGCTTTAGTCATCTTCGCTGTTTCTGCCGCAAAGTCAGCATCTAAGATACGAGACCGTGCTGATTCTAAATTCTCAACATTACTGGCGATATTAGATATCGTACTTGAGAATCTATTTTGAACAGAACCTAACTGGGCTCGAATGGAACTGATTTGATCCAAAGCCCCATCAATCACACTAATCGCATCATTTGCTCCAGATTGTGTGCTAATGTTCAACTGACCTACATCAGACAAAGTTGATGAGTTGGCAGAACCTGCGACACCTGAAAACAATGAAGTACTACCGGTCGCTGAGCCTGACACATCAGAAGACACGTTAAATGAACTTGATGAGTTGAAGGTCAGCTCACCACCAACAACAGTACTATCAAAGTTTGTTCTAGCCCCACCATCATACAAGTTGACTGACTGTCCACCCGCATTTGTTGAAGCATTACCTGTAACAGTTAAAGATTGCTCAGTCGCTGCAGGTTGCGAACTACCTGTTCCAGATACCGCTGTTACGCCTGGTGCAGCAAAGTCAACAGCAGCACTATGGCTAAAGTTCTCTATAACAACATCTTTACCTTCACTATGCGTTAAGATAATTTCTGAGTTATTGGTACCGACTGCTGCGCTAATACCTGTGGTACCCGCGGCATCATTCACAGCTTGGACTAGCGATGATAAATCACTTGTTGTGACTGTTGCGCTGATCGTTGTGCCTGTTGCATTGTTACCATATAGGTTAAATCCAACTGTACCATCAGCTGATAGCCCTGACAGTGTTACTGTTGTTGAAGCAGAAGCTGTCACACCTGTGTTACCTGATAAGGCATTAATGGCAGTTGCAATACTATCTGCTGCTTCATCAGCACTCACTGCAGCCGTCGCTGAACCTGTCGCACCCACAACAGTGATATTTTGAGCAGCCACATTATTGGTTAAATCGTTAGCAGTATTAGTTGTGTTGTTAACACCATCACCAATAGAACCTTGAGCCACTGCAGCTGTCACTGCGGCTTGTCCTGTCTGTATAATGGAATCTGTATCAGATGTGATCGTCATACCTTGATCCATCATAATATCAACACGACCACCAAAGGTAGTGGCTTGTGTTAGCACCATTGTCGTTGCAGCAGCACCATCTAAGCCAGCCATATCAACGATACCTGTACCAGCACCTGTTGAAGCAAAAGACAAGTCACGACCATCTGTGGCGGTCACAGTGAGAGTCGAACCATCACTGACGGCATAAATTCCAGCGGCTTGTAAGTTTGCATTTGCATTAATCGCTGTTGCAGCACTATCAACTGTTGCTGCAGCACCAACGATAACCGCTTCACCTTCTAACGTGATACTGGTTGCAGCATCCATATTAGCAAAGTTATCAACCGTCACTTGGTTAAAGCCTCTCGCCTCAACACCTGCTTCAGCCGATAAAGCTGTCGCTATAGCGTTCGCTTCGTCATTACCTGCAACAGCCACGGTTGAAGTTGTTGCTACGCCAGCAGATGACACGCTATTAATGGTGAAATTTGAAGCACTATAACCATTAGTCGCAGCATTTGCTTGAGCAACACCCACTTCAGCACCAAAGCCAGCACCAGCTGTACCTGCGGCAGTCCCAATGAATAGCTCTTTATGAGTTGCACCTTCTGGGCTTTCAGTATTATTGGTCGTAACTTGGTTTGTACCCAAAGCAGTCGCTCTTGTATCACTAATAGAAACAGAAATCGTTTGATTCGCTTCGGCACCTACATGGAACAATGCATTTTGCAAGTCACCATTTAAGATTTTAAGTCCATTAAAAGAAGTTGTGTTAGCAACACGAGACATCTCTTGTTTTAACTGATTGACTTCATCTTGCAAAGCCGCACGGTCAGTTGCAGAGTTTGTGCCATTTGCTGACTGAATGGACAGTTCACGCATACGTTGCAGAATATTAGTTGACTCCTGCATTGCACCCTCAGCAACCTGCGCTAACGATATCGCATCGTTTGCATTTCGAGATGCCTGAGTTAGACCTTTAATCTGTGATGTGAAACGTGTACTAATCGCAAGACCGGCCGCATCATCTTTCGCACTATTAATACGAAGACCAGAAGATAGTCTTTCTAGTGAAGAGGTTAACATCTCACCCGATTTGTTTAAGTTATTTTGTGCGTTTAAGGACGCTACATTGGTATTAATGACCTGTGCCATCATGAACTCCTGAAAATCAAAAGCAATTTTGCTTTGTAATAACCTTAGCGGATATACACATATAAATAAGTATATTTACCGCTCCCAGCCATAGTATCGACAGCCCAGAAATAAGGTTTAGCTTTATTTTGAATTTATTTATATTTTTTTAATGATGATATGGGTGGAAAAATATAGTGGCAGTCGCAGAGGGCAGCTGAGAAATAAGACTAAGGCTAAAGACGTGACGATATCATAAAAAAATCAGTATTTTATAAGAAGTTAAATAAGCTCAGTCCTTGAATTCTTGTAAAGCTTTGTTGTGCCGCTTGTAAAGTGAGTGTTAATTGAGACAGGCTTGATATAGCTTCAGCATAATCTAAATCTTCAATTTTACTTAAGGTTGATTCTGCAATGAATTTCACATTGGCATTATTATTCTCTAGAGAATCCAAAACATTCATTCGAGCACCAATTTTAGAACGGACACTATCTAGTTGCACTTCTGCCTCTTCCAGATTTCGTAAAGCCACCTCAATGCCGTAACCCAATGTCGCGGGACTACTAGCCCCATCACGGATATCATCGATCAAATTTTGTGTGGTTTTGAATATATCTTGACTAGCAGATTGATCAAATTCAATCGTAAACGTATCGCCTGCATTCGGAGTACCATTAACAACTGCTTGGATACCCTCAAATTCTATGGCTTGGCCAGGCACAAAAGTCACATCGTCAAATCCCGTAATGGCTTGGGTTGGATCAGAGCTTAATACAATGTCAAATGTTGTGCCCCCAGCATTAAACACGATGGCATAACTTTCCGAGATGTCTGGAACATTTCCAATGATTTCAGATGTCATCACGCCAGTACCTGAGTTCGACACCGCGCTTTGTATCCCACGAACCAAACCAACATCACTAGGCGCACTACCTTGAATATCGATAGCACGACTGTCGCTTAAAACAACAGTTGAACGTTTCACTTGATCTTGGGCCGCACCTGTTAAACTAAAATTGGCGAAATCAGCAGTTGAACCGCCTACTGATTCTAATTGTATATTTCGTCCATCAGAAGCTGTAAGCGTTATCGCCGTACCTGCCCCACCTGGCTGTGTTGCTGTAACACCCGTTTGATCTGTTAAAGAATTTATTTCTGAAATTAACGCGTTTTCTGAGCCAGTTGCATTCACTATAGCAACGCCATTAATACTTAACTCACCGCCCACAATAGGTTGGGCATTATAAATACCTAAATCTACCGAATTTACCTGCGCTATCGCATCCACACCATGTTCTGACTTTTGGGCATTAATCGCATTAGCAATGGCAATAGCACTTTTTTGACTTTCTGCTGTAGATACTGAGTCAATACCGGCTGGATTAATCAATGTATTATTAATAATAAGATCGTTCATGTCTAAACCCGGTAAACTACCTGTGTTGACTAGCCCTGGTTCAGTAGAGGACAGTGTTGCAAGATCAGTATAATTATTCGTATTCACTGTGGACGTTGGTAAGTTAAAAAATATTTCTTTCGCGGTATCATTGACATCCAAAAATGTTGTATCATTTAATTGAATTTTACGCTGACCTTCATCGCCTTGATAAACATACTCTCCCGTTAAGGATTTTGTCACCGGCGCAGTATTCGTTTTAAAACCAGAAAATGCATATTCACCAAATCCATTTTTCGAATTGGCCAATGACTCTACTTCTGATAGAATCACTTCAAGTTCATTGGCTATCGCGTCTCGCTCCAAGCTGGATAGGGACCCATTATTTGCAGTAATGGCCAACTCTTTTATTCTTTGATATTGCGAGACAATACTATTTAAAGTGGTCTCTTCAAAACTCAAGCTTGATTCAGCAATAGTTGAATTTCGTGAGTATTGTTCAATTCGAAATATTTCTTGTCTTATCTGCAATATACGAATAGCACCATTTGGATCATCTGATGGTTTTGTAATCTGTGTCCCAAGCGATATCTTTTCTTGCAAATCATTTAATTTATTTTGCTGTGACAACATAGAGCTAATACTTTTATTGTAAAATTCAACACTTGAGACTCTCATATTATCCACCTACCGTTGATAACAACGTATTAAAATTATCTCGAGCAATGACAAATATTTGCGCTATGGCTTGATAGGATTGCTGAAATTTGAGCATATTCGCCGCTTCTTCTTCTAAGTTGACACCTGAAATACTATTTCGGCGTGATTCAATCGCTTGCAAAAAACTTGTACTTGTTTTTAAATTGACTTGAGATTGCCCTGACTGTGTCGCAACTCGACTCACAATTTGAGTAAAGGCTTCTTGCAAAGAGGCATTACCCCCATTCACTAATTTATCCAATTGAAAGCCAATCATCTTATTACTATTTCTATTATCACTGGCTGCATCTTGATTGTAACCGATCGTAAAGCTATCACCTGCTTTCATATCCCCTTTTAAGGTAACTCTATACCCAGGATCGTAAACATAAGGTGGATTTGGACCAGGTGCCGTATTGTCTGTTACTGAAGCTAAAGGAAATACGTCTTGTTCTCCCGCTTCTGGATCAAAGCTTTGGTCGGGTCCTAGTTGTATGCCAGGGTTACCATTGGCAATATTAAATACTTTATAAGTTGTTTCGTTAACAAATTCGATTCTAATGGGGGGGGATAATTGCCCTGCCTTCTCAAAAGCATTACCAAGCTTATGAGTTGTGCTCACGGGAACGCCAGAGACATCTATGACATTAGAAACAGCGATGCTGCCGGAACCTTTATTTGATAATGATGCATCAGAACTAACAGGTAAAGCCAGTGCTAATTTATTGGGATCACTCAGTTTTGTAATAAATTCTTTAGCGCCATTCTTAGTCGGTTGTATTTTAAATACATCATTCACCTGCATGCTTCCAGACACTAAAGAAAGTGTAAATCCATCAACACTAAAATCAGGTGTGCTACCTTGAGCTACCAAAGCTTGATCTGAAGCCCGATTCAATCTATAGTTTGCACCATCATAAGTTAAAAAATAATCATTGACACTTAATGTCGAGCTTACAGTTGGAACAGTGCCGGTCTCAAATCCAATGACACTTGGATTATTACCTTTTATATCAATCGTATTTGTAGAAATTAATGAAATATTGGCTCGTTGTATTTTATCTAAAGCAACACCACTATTTGTATCAAAATGCGAAAAAGTCGCTGCAGGTGTATTCGCGTTGCTGGTTAACTGGATATTACGACCATCTTTAGCTTCTAATACAATATTATTATTCGTATCTGCCTTTGCAACAACACCTGTTTGAGAAGATAATGCATTAATATCTTGCACCAATGTGGCATTATCAATTCCAGTTGTGACGATATTAATGCCATTAATTGCAAATTCACCTGCTGCATAGGCACCCGGTGTAAACTGACCTAAGAGCAACGCATTCGGCTCAGCTGAAGCCGTGACACCGTGCTGAGCCGAGCTTGCATTCACTGCGTTGGCTATTGAAATTGCACTTCCTAGCGCACCAGCAGAAGAGACAGTATCATCTCCTGGAACGGTTGTTCTAATATTGATATTATTTAAACGTGTTAGACCTGACACATAGTCTGGCAATGCCGAAGTGTCTGTCAAATTGGCGCCAGACGAAAAAACCTGATAGGGAGGCGTCTCTTGGCTTTTTATACTATCAATAGACACATTAAAAATGGCATCCCCTGTGTTGCCTATACTTTGTACACTACGAGCTCTCATCGCCTCTAAACTATTTACATCTGAAAAAACCAGCCCACCTAACTCTCCATTTAAATCCATCCCAGCTGCATTTTGATCATTAAAAGCAGATGCTAATGTAATTGCCAATCGACCTAAGCTATTTTGAATTTCAGTAAGTGCATTATCGCGTAAATTTATAAGGGCTCCAATTTCCCCGCCATTGAGATTTGTCGTTATATTTTGACGGGAAGCATTGGAAGTTAAAAAAACATCTAAACTAGTACTTGTCTGACTGGGTGCCGTTTCAATCGTACTAACGCTGGCACCTGTAACCAAAGATAAGCCGTTTCCTATCAATAAATTAACACTACCATCTTCTTGCTCATTGGTTAAAACTTCAACATATTCAGACAATTCTAATATTAATTGATCACGTTGGTCTAATAAATCATTTGGCTCGCCTGCTGTACCATTGACACTAGATAACTTTATGTTAAGTTCACCAATACTTTGCGCTAATACATTGACCTCATTGGTTAAAAAACCCAATTGTTGATCGGTAGATCTGACTCTATCTTCAACTTGTGTATTTAAACCTTGAAAACGACTTTCTAGTAATTGCGATTGCGAGATGAATAATTGTCTAGTGGGTATTGAGCTAGGATTATTATTCACTTCTTGTAAAGATAGGAAAAACTGATTCAAGCCATCTGCGATGCCGGTTGTCGGGTCGGCTAGTAAAATGTCTAAGTCCTGAAATAACTGCGAGGAAGTCTCTAATTCACTATGCTGACTCGTTTGCGCCCTGAAACTATCTGTCACAAAATCATTCACCATTCTGCGAGTCACTTCGACACTGACTCCAGATCCTATGAACTGGTCGCCCACTCTATTTGCGGGTCGAGTGGCAAATACATCTTGCTGGCGATTAAACCCTGGTGTGTTCGCATTATTAATATTATGCGAGACTGTACCTAATGCTTTTTGCACTGATAATAAACCAGATGTAGCAATACCTAATAACTCACTCATTACATTAACTCACTATTTTTGACTACCATCTAGTTGGCGCATAATGACATCCTGCAAACCAATAGACTTCATTTTAGAAAGAGATAAAGATAATTGATTGTCATGCATATCTTGATACATATCATTACTGTTACTCGAAAATAAATCCGACTTTAAACTTTCTTGTGCCTCTCTCATACTCTTTAAAACCATTTTCAAAAAAACAGACTCCAATTGAGAGGCGACGACCTCAAGATCTTCCTTGCTGTTTCCATTAACATCATTTCCGACTTTACCTTTAAACTCTTTAATAGAGTTCATATCATAATAGTTGAATGTACCTGTATTATTTATCATATTATATTATCTCTATATCTGCGTTTAACGCACCGGCTTCTTTTAGTGCTTCAAGTATAGCCATTAAATCACTGGGTGCCGCGCCAACTTCATTCACCGCATTCACAATACTTTCCAATGATATGCCGGGCTTTAACAAAAACATTCTGCTCTTGTCTTGTGACACACTGATTTCAGACTGTGAGGTTGTCGTCGTTACGCCTTGACTTAAGGCGTTAGGCTGAGAAACCGCTTGGTCTTCTGTTATCGTGACCGTTAAATTTCCATGAGACACCGCTGCCGGTTTCACTCGAACACTTTTGCCAATGACGATTGTTCCCGTTCTCGAATTGACGATAATCTTAGCCGCCATCATACTATCTTCAACAACTAAGTTTTCAATCGCAGAGACAAAAGCCACCCGACTACCGATATCTTTAGGCACCTGAACTTTAATAGAAGTGGCATCTAACGGCATTGCAGTATGCGCACCAATATATTCATTAATAATTTCTGAAACGTGTCTTGCGGCTGTGAAATCTGACTGATGCAAATTAAAAATAATATGATTAGACATAAAAAACGAACTTGGAATGCCACGTTCGACCAATGCACCATTCGGTATTCTGCCCACTACTGGCACATTCACTGTAATTTTGGACCCATCTGTTCCTTCTGCTGATAAGCCGCCAACGATTAGGCTACCTTGTGCAACAGCATAAATATTACCATCAGCTGCTTTTAAAGGGGCTAACAGCAAAGTCCCCCCTCTTAAGCTTTTTGCATTGCCTAATGAAGACACTGTCACATCAATTTTTTGTCCCGGCTTTGAAAAAGGTGGTAAATTAGCGTGTAAGGCGACTGCTGCCACATTTTTAATATTAGGATTTATATTAGCAGGAATCGTTATCCCCAGTTGATTTAACATATTTTTAAAAGATTGTTTGGTGAAAGCTTCTGTATCCCCTGTCCCAGTTAGTCCCACAACCAACCCGTATCCAATCAATTGGTTACTCCGCACACCTTGAATAGAGGTAATATCCTTAACACGAGAAGCCATCAAATTAAATGACAGCATCATAATCAAGAACCCGCTCAATAATTTTCTTAACATTATATTTGCTCTCATTAAATAGGCCACAATGAACTAGTGATAATTTTCATTAGCCATCCTGGTTTGGTTGCATTGGTTAGCGTACCTCGACCACTATAGGATATACGAGCATCAGCAATTCTATGCGATTCGATGCTGTTGTCTGGTTGAATGTCTTCTGAACGAATGATCCCAGATACTCTTACAAACTCATCACCATGGTTAATATTAATCCACTTTTCTCCGCGAACAAACAAGTTACCGTTGGGGTATACTTGACTGACCATCACAGTGACTTGTCCTGTTAATTTATTTTTCTGCTCTGAATCTGAACTACCTTCAAACTCTCGATTAGCATTAATATCGGTTTTTAAATTTAGGTTGTCCGTTGTTTTTAAAGGGATCGGCAGCCACTTTGGCAGTCCAAAATCTGCCATTGTGCTCAAGATAGTCGGATCAACAATAGTGGCTTCTGACTTTTTATCAAAGTTGGTTTCTGCTTCTTTAGAAGCATCCATTTGTTCTGTAAATACAACGGTAATCAAATCGCCAATTTTATGTGCCTTAATATCTTCATATAAAGATAAGCCACGACCGGGATGATAAACAGACCCCATATCTGGCGTTAACTCAGCTTGGACATCTGGCATGACAGGGGCAAAATTAGGATCATTAGGACTGTCAAAGTGATTACACCCGACTAAAAATAGAGCACACAGACCTCCTAAAATACCCTTAATCTTATTCATACTTATGATGTTCAGGCTCATATTAATTTCCTATAATGTTTGTGATAAGTACTGCAACATACCATCAACTGTTTCAACGGATTTAGCATTCATTTCATACGCACGTTGTGTCTCAATCAACTTAACCAATTCTTCAACCACATTGACATTTGACCCTTCTAAAGAACCCTGTTGCAGTGATCCCAAACCATTTTGAGCAGGGTTACCAGTTAACGGAGAGCCACTTGCCGTCGTCTCTAAATATTGATTTTCTCCGATGGCTTGTAATCCAGCCGTGTTAATAAAATCGGCTAATTGTATTGTACCCACTTGAGTGGATGTCGCTGAACCCGGTGTCATAACAGAGACAACCCCATCACTGCCTACCGTAACGCTTAAAGTATCACTTGGCAAAGTAATATTGGGCTCCATCAAATAACCATTTGCTGTGACAATTTGTCCTGCATTGTTTAATTGAAAAGAACCATCTCGTGTATAAGCTGTAGAGCCATCGGGTCTCGTGACCTGAAAAAAACCTTTGCCATTTATGGCAAGATCTAGTTGATTCTCAGTATTAATCACCGTGCCTTGAGAGTGTATTTTTTGCGTAGCAACTGTTTTAACCCCCATACCAAGCATTAACCCGGAGGGTAATTCAGTACTTTCAGTTGATTGACCGCCAGGTTGTCGAATATTTTGATATAATAGATCTTCAAATACGGCCCGACCTTTTTTAAAGCCTGTTGTACTCACATTGGCTAAGTTATTAGATACTACTGAAATATCTGTATTTTGGGCTGATAAACCGGTAACGCTAATCCATAATGCTGGGTGCATAATTAATTCCTTCCTTAAGAGACTCTTAATAATGATGTTGATGCTTCGTCAATTGCTTCAGCTTGCTTAATCATCTTTAACTGAATTTCGTACTGCCTCGATAACGAAATCATATTCGTAATAGATTCTACAGCATTGACGTTACTGCCTTCCAAAAATCCTTTTGCTAGCTTGATATCTGGATTGCCACTCAAAACCGTATTATCTTTTGTATAAAACAGACCATCTAAGCCTTTTTCTAAATTTGAAATATCAGGTTTAACTAATTTTATTCTATCAAGCAAAACAACCGCGTCTGGATTTGCGCCCAAAGGCACAAAACTAATGGAACCATCATTTCCGATCTCAACTTTTTGTGCAGGAGGAATGTTTATTTCTCCCCCTTCCCCCATCACGGCTAAACCTCTACTATTTGTCAGTAGACCTTGTTCATTAATTTGCAAAGCCCCATCTCGGCTGTAGGCATCTTCATTTGTTTCACTCTTGACTGCAAAAAATCCCTCGCCCTTAATGGCGACGTCAAAATCACGACCTGTGGTCATTAAGGGACCCGGCGTAAAATCTGTAGCCGGTCTCTCTGTCAGCGCATAAACACGTGTTGGTAAAGAATCTTTACTCATCACTGGCATGCTCCTGAACTGTGCTAAATCAGCCTTAAAACCAGCTGTTCCAACATTGGCAAGGTTATTCGCATTTAAGCTTTGCGATAAAAAAGTATTTTCCGCTCCGCTCATTGTAACAAACAGCATTTTATCCATTTATGACTTGCCTTATCTTAAGTTAATGATTGCTTGTGTCACGGCTTCTGCCGTTCTAATTGTTTGCGCATTTGCTTGGAAATTACGCTGTGACGTAATAAGTGCAACCAACTGTTCTGTAAGCTGTACATTTGAACCTTCTAAAGAGCCAGACTGAATCAGTCCTAAAGATGCCGTCCCTGGCTCACCTACTAAGGCTATCCCTGAAGAAAAAGATTCTCCCCAAGACGTATCCCCTTGAGGACTTAATCCTTGCGTATTCCCAAAGTTTGCAAGCACGACCTGGCCTAATGTGGTAGATTGACCATTCGTATAACTTGCAACAATATTACCTTCTGCACTAATTTCAACACCCGCTAATCTGCCCGTTGTAAAACCATCTTGTGTTAAACCTTGCACGGCAAAGTCTGACCCATACTGTGTTGATTGACTTAAGTTTATGGATAATGGCTGCGGCAATCCCCCGACACTAGAAGGCGGAATCCAATCTGTGATATTGATAACGTCTGAAGAAGTCTGGACGATACCTGCTTGGGGGCCATTTAATAAGCGAGCACTACCCGGCGTTGTACCACCAATATTAATTGGATTATTATTACTTGAAGCCAAACTAAAATCGCCAGTTTTCACTCGATCTAATGCTGAACCGCCATTCAGGTTGAAATTGGCAAATGTTGCGCCTGCTGTTGTACCATCTGTTTGCACCTGTATATTGCGACCATCTGATGCTGTCAATATAATGGCTGTACCTGCGCCTCCTGGCTGTGTCGCAACAACACCTGTACTGGTTGATTGGTCATTAACCAAAGTTAATAAATCTGCATCAGAAGCCACGGGACCCGATATGCCGACGCCATTTAATGTAAAGTCATTGGCCGCCAGTGCGCCCAAAGTAGGCACCCCTAAATCGAGTGTTGTATTGGTCACCGTCGCAGTAACACCGTGCCATTGAGAACTTGCGTTGACAGCTGCTGCAATTGAGATAGCGCTGCTGGATGCATCTGTTGTAGAGATCGTATCGGCTGATGTGGTGACAGACGAATCAATTGCAATGCCATTTATACTTAAATCATTTAATCCAAATCCAGGCAAACTACCTGAAGTACTGAGTGCACTGGCAGAACTACTGACAGGTCCTGGGCCATGATATTGTGGCGGTACCGTAGGGTTATTTACGACAAAGTTACCCGTTTGATCAAAGACCACAGTATAAGGTGAAGGTTCTGCACCCGTTGGGTATGCAACGGGTGGCGCACCAGCAGGTGGTGCTGGTGCGGCTGCAGTGACATCAGAGCCATCTATACCGACATAGACATTCCATGTATTTTGAGTGGGTGCTTTTACAAAGTATGTCGTTTGAATATAAGAATTACCTAAGCTATCAAACACTGAAGTAGAAGCAGATGCGTTAAAAGAATTCGGATCAGGGGGTGTACTCGGCGTAAACCCTCTGGCAAAAGGTACTGTTGGAGGTGGCTCTGCTGAGTTTAAGTTTACCTTCACGCCAATATTACTGGTCAACTGGGGAGCCGAATTCGCACTTGATATTTGAAGATCACCCCGTGTGCCTGTTATATTGCCTGAACCATCTGCTAAAAACCCTTGCAAACGGCTATCGGATGCATTGGTGATAAAGCCGTCTTTATCAACACCAAAAGCCCCTGCTCTGGTATAAGACAAATCACCATTTTGACTAGTAATAAAAAATCCTTGACCACTAATGGCCAGGTCTAAATTATTATCTGAAAAAGAAATCTGACCTTGTGAGAATTGCTGCTTGACAGACGCCAAAGATACACCTGCTCCAATTGCAGTACCAGAGGAGCCAAAGGCTGAGTTAGCATATATATCTGCAAATTCAGCTCTAGATTGCTTAAACCCTGTTGTGCTTGCGTTTGCAATATTATTACCAATGACTCTGAGTTCACTGGATGCGGCTTGTAGACCACTTAAGGCGGTTTTAAACGGCATAGTTATTTCCTTCTTAACTAATTGACTTTATATCGTTCAATGATACTTGACCAAACCCATTCACATTCACGATGATAGGTTCTCCATTTTTATTAATACTGACGCTATCCACACTAGTCGCCACATAAGTATCAAGTTGTGTTTCTTGACCAGCAATACTGCCTCTTGCTGTCAATTGGTATGCACCTGATGAGACCGCATCACCATTTTGGTCTAAACCATCCCAAATAAAGCCAACATCCCCCGATGCTTGCTCATTGTATTCATACGTTCTAACAACCTCTCCTTGTAAATTTTTAATTTCTAAAACAACATTACTTGTGTTACTAGGCACTTCAACACTGCCTTTCACATTTTGACCGCTTTGCAAGCTAGCAACGCCTGTTTTCACTTCGACTTGCTTACCCACTAAAGAAGTTGCCTGCAAAGTTTGTGAGGAGCTTAGCGCGCTCACCATACTATTCATGCTGCTTTCCATATTCTTAATACCTTCTACGGTACTAAATTGTGCAAGCTGTGCTAAAAATTCTGAACCATCTTGAGGCTCTAATGGATTTTGATTTTTTAACTGTGCGACAAATAACTCTAAAAAATCTGTGCTATCTGATTCTTCCTTTTTATCTGCTGAAACAGGCGCATTTAGGCCCAGCTCGGATAAATCAACATTTGGTATAGAATTCGTATTCATGTTTACCCCTAACGACCTAAATTAATGGTTTCTTGCATCATTTGTTTAGCAGTGGTTAACATCTGCACATTCATTTGATATGTCCTCGAAGCCGAAATCATATTCGCCATTTCTTGGACCATATTGACATTGGGCAAGAAAATATAACCCTCTTCATTTGCCATCGGATGATTGGGCGAGTACTTTTGTTCTAGCGGCTTATTGCTTTCTACAATACCGGCAACTCTCACGCCAGCCGTTTGATAATCTGAGTTGTCAAAAGCCGCTTCGTTTAATTGATTTCCCATTACAGTTTCAAATATAGGTTGACGTGCCTTGTAGGTTTGATCGATACTACTCGACACACTACTGGCGTTAGACATGTTGCTTGATATTGTATTTAACCTGACAGATTGAGCACTCATCCCCATACCAGCCACATCAAATATTTGAAACATTCCCATTCTTATTCCCCTTTAATGGCCGCAGCCATACCTTTTATTTTGCTATCTAAAAATCTCAATGATGCTAAATAACGAATTGTATTCTCTGAAAACTTTGCATTCTCGATTTGTGTATCAACGGTATTACCGTCTAGCGAAGGCTGCGTTGGAACGCTATACATCAGTGAGAATTCATCTAAATCATCACTTGTACTAATATGGCCAGAATGTGTGGTGCGTAACTGCGAATTTGAAGTAAGCAACTTGTCTTCTAATGCTTGTTTAAAATCTATATCCTTCGCCTTATACCCTGGTGTATCGGCATTCACTAAATTACTGGCTAAAATCTCTGTTCTTTTCGCTCTTAGATTTAGCATGTTTTCATGTGTACTAAAGACTTGCTGTAATTGTAGTTTCATCGAAATCTCCTTTTCGTATATCCTATGTGCAAACAAGATGCCAAAAATAATAGTGATAAAATTCATGCCGTTAGGGCCACTCGGATCCAGTGCGGCAAAACTTTAATCTTTTTTGCAGGCAATTGTTTGCCTATGCCGCTATATCTCTTGTTTGATATTTTGTTTGGTTGGCATAATTTATGCTCAGTTTAGAGGTATAGCTATACCTGCGCTATTTTGTCATTTTTTTGACAATCATAGCCAAAAGCAAACACAAGGAATAATAACGATGTCTTTAACACATTATTTAGTCATACCTGTTTTTTGTCTGGTTGCAGTTAAAACACAAGCGAATGTGAATAAAACAACGAGCATTCAGCAGATCCGCCAAGAAATTGAACTGTTTGTTCAAGCAAAAGTTGATGAGGTATTAACAAATTATGATGAAGTTCAAATTAACATTTCTTACTTAGACAAGCGTTTAAAAATGAAAGCTTGTGATCAGCCTATACAAATTTCTAAAAGGTATGGCCACATCAACCAAGGCAGAATGACTGTAGAAGTATCCTGTCAAAAGCCGGTTAATTGGCGACTAAGAGTACCCGTAAACATAAAAGTATTTAAAGATATTTTTATAACCAATGATTTACTGAAACGTGGTCAAACCATTGGGCAACAAGATATTATGCTATCTAGACAAGATATAACCCATGATGCCAGAGGGTATTTTGAAAGTGATCACGAATTAATTGGCAAAGTTGTCTACCGAACAATGCGCCAAGGCACTATAATTAAGCCAAGCATGATAAGAGAAGCAACCTTAATTAAAAGAGGAAGCACCGTAGATATTATCAGTTCGGGCAATGGCATTATGGTGAAGTCATCTGGTATTGCGATGAAAGATGGTATTAAAGGTGAAATAATTACAATTAAAAATAAAAAATCAAAACGAACTATTGATGGAAGGGTAACAGCTGCTGGAACAGTTCAAGTAAATTTGTAAGTATATAAAAGGTATTTGATAGTATAATGAGTAACAAAGGAGCTTAACGAATGAACATTAATTCCACAAATAACCCTATGCAACATCTAAGTAGCAGTGATAAAAAGGCTTTATCCTCTGATACTGATGAAAAAACCAATGTGGCTCAAACAAAAAATGACCCCGCCCCCAAAGAAACAAGCAAACAAAGTAGTATTCAATTAAGTCTACAATCCCAGAAAATCCAGCAGCTTAATCAAGAGCTCCAAGGCTCAGATGGCATTGATAAAGCAAAAGTTGCCGATGTGAAGGAACGTCTGGCTGCCATTAAGCTCGACATTCAGCAAACTGGCCCCAAACTTGAATCTGCCAGTGAAAGAATTGCAGATAAAATTGTTGAGATGGATATTTTACTGTCTAAATATTGAGTTGCATAGGAATATATTATGTCAAATGATAAAAATGGGTCATTAGAAAATATCTTAGATACGATACAGAGCAAGCTAAAACGACTCGACTCGCAACTGGAAGCGGAAAAGAGACTTTTAGAACAACATACACTTGAAAATATAGATACTTTATTAAAGGAAAAACATAATGAGTTTGAACAATTAAATACAGACATTGTGCTTCTACAAGATTTCTTTAATAATAAGCAATTAGATTTTTCATCTGAAAGTATAAACCCTTATATTTCATCTGCCTCGCAGGATGTCAAAGATAAATGGCAGTTATTTATTAACACTTTACAAAGTTGCCAAGAAAAAAATTTAATAAATGGTTTATTAGTCATGGGCATGAAAAACTATAATGATAAATTACTGGGTCTATTAACTCAGCAAAATCCGGAAACATACCATCCGTCTCAACCTGTTAAAAAGACAATGTCGACAAGGGAGCATAAGGCATAATATGTGGCGATGGATCAAAAATATACTTCAAATTGAAGAAATCCCCGAAAACTTAATCTCCGAAGAAGAGAATATTTCACCTTCTCATCAAATATATATTGAGAAAATTTTACAAAACTTAATATCTAGTCGCGCAATATTAAATATTCAATTTCCTAAGACAGATATCAATTGTGTTAGCATATTGCTAGAAGCCAATAAAAGAAATGATTATATTATTATTGATGAAATTACGCCAACGGAAGGTCATAACAAAGCGCTACAAGGCCACCCTTTTTCAATTACAACACGAGAACATGGCATTTCACTGTCTTTTCAGTCCAGGTTACTCAAACACGTTGATGAAAAAAATGTAAGCTTTTATTACCTGCCCTACCCCCATGAAGTACAATACCAACAACGCCGAAAAGCTTACCGTGTCCCTATACAGTCAGAAAAGGCATTGCGTGCTGATATCTTTCTTCCTAATCAGCCGAGACTGACCGCTAAAGTCTCTGATATCTCGGTCACTGGACTTAGATTTGTGGTTAAGTACAATATTATGGAGCTGATAGAAGGCATCCGGTATATCGACCAATGTTTACTCATATCACCGTACGCAAAGCCTACTACTTTTTCACTTGAGGTTCGACAGGCTTTTTATGATATGTCCATCAAAAGCACCGTATTATGTTGTGAGTTTATGAATATAAGTACAGACAAACAATTATTTTTAATAGAACTTGTTGGTAAGTTGCAACATAATCAAGTTATGGATAGGTTTAAAAGCAAGTGAGTTGGTTAGCTTTTTCTTTTTTGCAATTCTGTTTTCCGCATGTTACGATAATTACGTGAAACAAAATAGGATATATAAAAGACATGAACGAAAAGACTTTAGATCTAAAAACTTACCAACCTTATAGCGCTCCAATGCTAAAAATCTTATTCACTTTTACCCTAGCATCTATAGCTTTCACGGCCATATACGAGTTCATTCTCTAACAAAATTCTACATTTAACTGCGATCTTGCTTCAGATATATCAGTATGCAGGTCTGCGCCAAAATATTAATGGTGCCTCGGAGAGGATTCGAACCTCTGACCTGCCCCTTAGGAGGGGGCTGCGCTATCCAGCTGTGCCACCGAGGCATAAATATTCTGAAGTCGATATTCTAATACATATACCTCCCTTTTGCCAATTCAAGAGTCTTACTCCCCATTGGATTTTGTAGCTTATATTTTAGAAATTTCCTGACTACAGGAACGCATTACTAATTTTAGTAAAAATGCCGTAAGGTGCTGGCTATTTTAAATTCGCTTGTGATATTCTTTGCGTGTAAATTATAGCGTGACTGTTTGATGAGTATCCCCATGGCATTACATTACAACTTTAAATTTAAGCCACTCCACCCTAAATCGGGCCTTAAACGGCATATACTTAAACTGATTGATAGAATGTTGCCTGCGATTATCAGCCAAAATAGCAATAACATACTACCCCACTTTATAGATAATGCTGTACTACCAAGGCGCTTAAACAAAATAAACAACAAAGTTAAACCTTTATTGTTATAAAATATAGCCTAAAGAATACCCAAGTGATTAAACTTAAAACTCGCCAGATTTAAAAATGCTGGGGTTGATTTTATCTGTTTATCCCCCCACCATAGGTAGAAGCGTTACTGTTTTTAAATGGGCGTGGGCAATGTGTGCATATAATCTAATATCAAATTGAAGCGCGCTTTTTCGCAGTTCGTTGTATACAGAGCTGTGAGCAAG
Organism: uncultured Coxiellaceae bacterium; assembly: GCA_963976875.1. Taxonomy (GTDB): domain Bacteria; phylum Pseudomonadota; class Gammaproteobacteria; order Berkiellales; family Berkiellaceae; genus Berkiella_A. Next base: position 33,097 of record CAXBML010000003.1, on the reverse strand, counting down.
CCCCTCGCAGGGTTAGATGTTACTATTTTCTCTGCTTTTACTAGGAATTTTATCTTGTTCAATATTTGAGCAATGTGGGGTATGAATGAAATTATTGCTGCTAACTTCTATACCATTAATGGTTTTAGTCCTATTTGGGGTAAAGTTAAAAAAGGAAACCCAATTTATTCTACAAATATTAAGTATTCCTTTCGTATTGTTAGTTGCCTTTTACTCTTTTCTGATGGCTGTTGTGGTAGTGGCAGGTTACGTGCTCTACTTGAAAATTTTCAAACCTAAAAACATCAAAGACAAGGATGATGACTACCCACAGATACGCTGGGAATAATTTTTACCAAACCTTACAATGTTTTTTTATGCAACTTAACATCAAAGCCTTTAGTGACAAAAGTCTCATGGCTATTTAGACTACTGTTGGAAGGCTTAAATTGAGGTGTAAAGCAATTAGGTTCTACTAATTGGGGCGAACGCAACTGTTTCATAGCAGCAGCCATATCAGCACTTTCCTCTTCTAAACCAAATGCTTTATCTAAAATATTTTTTGTAAACATAATACACCAGCAAAATAATACAGAAACAGAACTTAAAAGCCAGCTCAGAAGATTTTTATTTTTGTTTTCTTCTTGTTGGTTGGCTACATGCATATGTTTAGTAATGTAATTATTTAAAGGGATTTTTTGAGGCGGCTTAACTGGCTCTTGCTGATCTTCACTACTACTACTCTCTTCCCCAAGCTCCATATAGAACTGTAAATTCTGAGTAATACCGGAACCACCAACAATCTCTAGTTCTTTAGCCTCTTCAACCTCTTCTAGCGCAACATCCTCTTCACTCAGAAACTGTGTGGCATCTTCAGAAAGCTCTAACTCAAATTGATTCCAACTATCACCTTGCATTACACCCTCACAAAATATTTAGTTAGAAAAATCACAAGCCAAATTTGCCTTGACGACTAGTCTTTTCAACCGACATTTTTGGAGCCCCACTTATTGGGGTTGCTTTATTGCTATCCTTAATGCCGACAAAACCAGTCGCATATGGCGCATAAACCTGAGGGGTCGGAATATCGGCTTGCTTGACGACAATATTTTTAGTCGCTAAGCTATCCGTCGGACCTTCTAATGGTGCAGGCCCCTCCATAAACTCACCATCCATTTTAAACTGCAAATCACCAGGACCACCAAACATACTCATTCCCCTTATAAATACCTAAATTTTAATTTTTAGACATTTTATAGATTTAAAAATTTAATACAAATTTATCTTCCCAACAAGATATAGGACTTATGAAATTTGTTTTCCACATAAACTGTGTATAAGCATGTGCACAAGCTGATAACATAGCAAGAAAATGTTATTTTTCCCTGCTTATTTCAAAGTTTTGTCACCTGATCATTTTTTGAACATTTTAATTAAAATTAAAATCAATATTTAACCCTCTCCTTTCGTGGGGCCCATTTATCTTCATCTTTAGGGCTGAAAACTGGATACTTGTCTGCTTCTTTCTTTAGAATTGCAAAAAAGTTTGCTTTCTGCAGTTCAAAATTTTCTCCCATATCACCATCTAATATAACTGGCCCGCCTTTAGGTTGGTTGGGGGCTTGAGAAAGAAAAGTAGGAGGCGCTGACACTAGTACATCCTTAATGATGGTTGACTCATTCACTCGCTTGCAACCGAGTTCAGATTTCTCTCTGGATTGCTCTTTGGATTCCACTTGAGACTCCTCTTTACTTGTGGAATCTTCTTCAAGATCCATTTCAAACATTAAAAATTCTTGAGTCTCCTGAGGACCATTATTCATACTTTGCTCCGAATCAATTTAGAACTTCACATCAAGTAATTTTTTAACTATGTGGCCGCAGCAGACATTTTATTCGACTAGCTTTAAAATAAGTTTTCCACAATTACTGTGCATAAACATGTGCACAAGCTGAGCATACGGCTGAACAGTATTATTTTTCCTGTTTATTTCAGAATTTTATCATCTGATCGTTTTTTGAACACCCACAAATGCTTGTGGATATTTAGCACTAGTACTTATGCTTGATACAGCGAGGTGGCTCATCGTCTTTAGGGCTAAAATGCGGATATGAATCAGCACGTTCCTGTCGCGCTGCCTCAAAGTACGCTTTCATTTTTTCAAATCGCGCCCTTTCTTCTGGAGTCATGCTCGGTGGATTGCTTTGAGTTTGCTGAGTAGTCGCTACTCTTACCTGAGCCAACATAGTAGGAGCGGGTGTCTCTAGGGCTCTTAGCTCAACCGGGGTATCTGCCTCTTTCTCACTTTTTGTGGCAATGGTTCCGGTAGCTGACTCACCTTTTATCCCTAACTCTAATTCAAACAATGTATCTGTATCGACATTATCTGTAGGACCGCCCTTCATATATTTTCTCCTAATCAATTAAAATCTTAGATTGAGTAATTATTTTAACTATTTTACCCTCAAAAGTAATATTTACAAAAAAACAATACATAAACATATCTAACAAACTTAAACACAGTTCTCCACAATACCTGTGCATAAACATGTGTACAAGCTGATGTCTTTGCCAGAACAATTTGTTTAACGCTGTCTATAGCAGCAACTTTAACATATTAAAAATATGATCGTTTTTTGACCACCCTTAAGCCACTCCAAAACACCATCTGTCTGATAGGGCACAAACTTTATAAGTTAAGTTTTGAAAATAAGATTAATAGCAGATAAAATAATGAGCTTGTAGAATTACTAGGTGCCAACTCTCATGCACACTACCACGCTATTCCAAGGATTTTTTGTGGGCGCGGGCCTAATTATGGCGATTGGTGCACAAAACGCCTTTGTATTAAAGCAAGGCCTCAAGGGGAATCACTTACTTCTAACCGCGATAACTTGCTGTATCTGTGATGGCGTTCTTATTGCTCTGGGTGTATTAGGCATCGGGTTAATGGTTCAAGACCATGCAAACTGGCTCACTGGCATGCGTTGGCTAGGTGCTATATTTCTAACGGTCTACAGCATACTGTCATTCATCAAAGTGTTTAAGCCAGAAGCACTAGCAACCCAACAATCCGAAAAACAAAATAATAGCAAAATTGCCACCCTACTTGCCTTATTAGGGTTTACATTACTAAACCCCCATACTTACATCGACACTTTTGTATTGTTGGGTGGTATTGGTGCCCAACACTGTGGCTTAGACAAATATTTATTTATAGCCGGCACATTAAGCGCTTCTATTATGTGGTTTTTTGGCTTAACATATGGAGCAGCGCGTTTGACCCCTTTATTTCAAAATCCCAAAGCTTGGCAGGTTTTAAATGCGGGTATTGGATTTATGATGCTCTTCATTGCATTTAAATTGATTTTTTGAAATTAAAACAAAGTCTGATAGTAATTAATTTTTTCTTGCGTCTGCAAAATAACATTTTCCATCTCTCTTTGAATAAACTCTCTGACAGGCGATACTTTACTCGTCATAACAAAACGTAAAGTCCAATCTTTTAAATTGCCCTGATAAGCATGGAATGCAGAAGCATACTCTAATAATAAACGAGCATAAGCCAAATCTAACTGGGTTGCTTGCCCCACCCTGTAGCCCAAAAGCATTGGAAATGCCTCTCGAATTTTAGGTACTTTTCCAGACTTACCTCGGCCAAAGGTCAATGCAAACTGGACTTTATCCATGACGTTGGTTTTAGCAATTGTATCCACCGCCTGACAGTAATACTGTAACTTGGTTTGCTCTATAGGCGAGTTAGCATAAGGTTTCAGCGCCTTCACATCTGCCAAATAACGCTGCATAAGCTCTTTAACAGAGTATCGATTATGCATAAAAGTGGTATCAGCCATGGGTTTATCTCAGTTTGTTAAATATGTCCCGTATCATACCATATTGCTTGCAAAATATTGTTAGGATGACAGCTCTAACTTTCTCTTTGACTAACTGCTTCATGCGTAGTTTTAACCTTGACATGGCTGTCTTGTTACTTGTCCTGTTGCTTTCGCATTTAAGCTCTCAATGAAAGTCAGACGTGTATTAAGATTTTATAAAAAACAACTATCTTTTTTAACCTCGGGCAGAAAAATGCTATTTACAGTAACCAATTCAATTTGTTATTCTTCTAGCAAAGTATGATACACAGCAAAAGTTTCTTAACTTCATTAATAAGGTTTATAAAATTATGGTCCAGGAAACGGATTTCCCGCATTGTCGTAAAATATTTTCTGACATTCAAAAAAGGTTTGAGCTTGCTGAGCAAGTTGCCGCTTATAAGCATAAGTATCAAATGCCGATCTATGCGCCTAACGTGGAATCAAAGATTATAGCAGAATTAGAATCAGCAGCACTTGCTTTGAATTTTGAACAAAATTCTGTCACCCCTTTTATTCTTTTTCTCATGGCTATTTCGGTGCAACGACAAGAAGCACTTTTTAAAATCTGGGCAGATACAAACAACACAAACCTTGAAACCCCTGATTTAGAGCACACGCTTCGCCCCCAAATAAAAGCACTAACCCTAAATATTTTAAAACAAATTAAAAGTGCCAAAGATGAACTGAAAGCTGAGAATAAGTTGGCATTAGAGAAAATTATGACAAGAAACATTCATCCTGATAATATGAGCGACTCAAATAAAGCGCAGCTTTTAAATCTGCTTTTTAATATAAAAGAATCGATATAATGCTCGAGCCAACATTAACCCAAACCACTCTTCCAACAACTTGGGTTCAAAGTCCAAATAAATTAATACAAACACCCAATCAGAATATATTAGACTGGCTCACGAAGCCGTATATACTTAGCCACGCATTACGCAAAATTGCACACTCCCTAAAGCTAACGTTAATTTCGCAACAAACAGATTTTGTTTTACCTGAAGAACGTTTATGCCTAAATTTTTGTGAGCAGGACCAATATAGTGCTTTAGTACGGAAAATTTTTCTGCATTCTGAACACGAACACTATATTTTTGCCCGAACGATTGTGCCTCCAAAAACATATCAAGCACTGCAAGCTGAATTAGAATCCGTGGGGGATAATTTTATTGGAGAATATCTACTCTACAACAAATCTGAAGTCCAAAGAGATGCATTTGAATATGCCTATATGACAAAAGAAATGGCTATGATGCAAGAGCTACAAGCGTTAATGCCAGAGTCCGTATTTAAAGCTGGGTTATGGGCCAGACGTTCATGCTTTTGGATTCAAAAATTTCCGTTATTAATCACTGAATTATTTTTGAGCGATTTACCCAGGTTTCCCTGTTAAACCACACTGCCATGCCATTGCTTTGTGCCAAACTGCATGACAGCATGATTTTATCAACTATTTTCTGGCTGAGCGAGTGGGGTTGCGACGTATTACGCTTGAACCCTCTTCGTTGTCAGAATCACTAGAGTATACAGCATCATTATCGGAACCACTTCCCGTGTGATGTTCAAGCCCCGCTTCATCTTCTTCGTCAGAGCTGGAGGCAGAATGTTCCAGAGTGCCATCCGCTCCAAACCTTAGTGTTTTTGGTTCACCATGAACCGGTGGCGGGGTATTGGGTCTGTCGTGATGTACAATCATCGTACCATCATCTAACTCTTCGCTGTCTGGTGATGATGTATCATCCCGCGGCTGAGTGACAGCAGCTTGTGCAGCTTGACGCTCAGCCTGTTCAGCCAAATGTCTTCTACGGAATCTGAAAGCATAAGCTGTCAAACCTACAACCGCAAAAGTACCTGCCGCAATCTGCCAATACTCCGCTACTGCAGACTTCGCTGCTTCCGGCAGCATTGCGCTTTGCGTCACATTTTTGCCAAATTCAATAGCAGTATCAAGCCCAAAATTCATAATAACTTCCTTCTTTAATTAATACTTCCAACAAACTGTTGACTTCAAACGCTATAGATATTAACAGCATTTAAGATTGGGTCAACATTTGGTTGTTCACCTTTTTGTGGGGAGGGGTGAATAAAAAATTAAAGAACTTAATGTATTTTTTGCGACGGGCTAGGTAAAGCTAATAATACCAAATTATGTAAAATAGAATCTTCAGACGGATCATTAATGTGCTCAAAAACCTCTGAATGCGTTACTCTTGATTTCTCTAAAGCTTTCTTAAGTTTCGGAATATCTAGCCGAATGGAGTTAGACAACTCTTTTTCGATTTGTTCCAATGCACGTTTTTTAATACTACTCATAATCTTCCTGCTATGTAAGTTCGGTATCCACTATACATAAAGCATGGAGACTAAACAAAGTTTTTCAAGCAGGCACCTACCCCCCATCCATACTTTACATAAAAAGCATATCTATTTTAGAATTAGTTAATGATTAAATTTAACTTATGTTGGTTAACAAAATTATGAGTAAGGCTTTAAACCCCTGTACATTTCTCGCTCAATCCTTGCTCTTAATCCTGGTATATCTAACCAATTTTCAGGCCTATGCGGCAGAACCTAACTGGCAACCTTATGCAGAGCTTTTAAATAAACACGTGGTATCCAAGCCCTATGAAAAAGGCACATTACATTGGGTAAATTATAGCGCGATTAAAAATGATAGTCTCTTCCCTCAAGTCGTCAGCCTGATAGAAAATTACCCCATTGCACAGTTAGATTCTCGCTCAGAAAAACTCGCTTTTTACATTAATGCTTATAATATCTTGGCGATAAAAATGATTGTGGATCATTGGCCGCTAACAAGCATAAAAAAGGCTGGCTCATTGTTTAAACCCGTTTGGAAAAAACCAATAGGTAAAATTGGTGGCCAAATGGTCTCCTTACAGTTTCTAGAGGATAAAATAATTAGAACCTTGGGTGAGCCCAGAATACATTTTGCTATTAACTGCGCCTCCATTAGTTGCCCAAATCTTAGACGGGAGCCCTATATGGCTTCTGAGATAAATCAGCAATTACAAGAACAAACATTACAGTTTTTAGATGATCCATACAAAGGCCTTAAAATGGGACGCTCTCGCATTCGAGTCTCAAAAATATTCAAGTGGTTTGAAGACGATTTTCAAAAATCGGGTGGCATTGAGCAATTTATTCTTGAATTCAGGCCTGAACTCAAAGGAACAAAAGTCAGACCTAATATTCGATATAATTGGTCAGTGAATGGGGACTAGTCCCTTGCGTACGACAGTCGATTGTGCTGTTTGATTTTAATCTATATTTTAATCTTTATTTTTCTCTTTGATCTCATTTGCTAGGCTATCTAGCCATAAAGTGACACGCTTCTTATTCACGCCTAAATCAGAATACCCGTACTTAGATCGACTGAATATAGCAATTGTTGATTGCTCGTCTGATATCGCAATAAATCTCACATCAATATAATCAGGAAATCTTAACCATTTTGTACGTTGTACATACGAATATTGATACTCAGATTTTGCTAATAATGTCACTCTAGGCTGTTGTGTTAACATCGCTTGCCAAAACTCAAGCAAACTAGCAACATCCATATTGTAAGTTGGGCTAATTTGATTAGGGACGGCTTGGGAAAATTTTGCAGGTGCAACATAATAACTATTTGGGCTAGTCGGAAGCTCGAAACTTTGAAAATCAATCATATATTTATACAAATTTAACTATCAGATAGAGCCATGGTAAAGTGGTAGTCTGAAATAATCAATCTAAGTTTAGTTTATGAGCCAACAACCCAAAATATTGTTAGCCGGCACACCTCAGTTGCGTGCTCCCTCTAAACGCGTTACATCTGTTAACTTTCACACAGCCGCTTTATCTGATTTAATTGACTTATTGTTTCAAACTATGGAACAAAAAAATGGTGTGGGCCTAGCGGCCATTCAAATTGGCGTTCCACTCCGAGTCATTGTATATGGCTTTGATCAAAATCCTAGGTACCCTAGTGAAGCCCCCATTCCTAAGACAGTCATTCTTAATCCTGAAATTGTAAAAAAAAGTGAAACCCTAATTAATGCTTACGAAGGGTGCTTAAGCTTACCCACCGTGCGCGGACAAGTCCCCAGACATGATTGGATAGAAATTCAAGGCTTAGATCATGATGGTCAACTCATCCATAAAAAAGTCACAGGGTTTGAGGCACGTATCATCCAACATGAAATAGATCATACCCATGGTTTAATATTCCCAGATAAAATGACTGATATGAAAACGCTTGGCATTACATCGGCGCTGCAAGAAGCCGGTATAATAGCCTAGCAACTAAACGACAATATTCAAACTAATGATAAAACCTAAAGAAGCAGCGTACGCTGCTTCTTTAGATTAATAACTACTTAAGTTTTTTCTCTTTTCTTTGTTGCTCTTGATCTTGTTGTTCATCGGATGGCATGCACGGCACCATGCATGATGAAAAACTAGGAACAACCGGAATAGATGGCACCATACCTCCAAGAGATAAGTTGCCCATTTGCTGATACAAGTTAAACAATCCATTAGCCGCTTGTCCTGGCAATGCGGCAACTGTATTAGAAAACTCCCCTAAGGCATCAGAGATATCATGTAGCTCATCTCGCTCTTCTAACGACTCAGGCCCTTCACTTTGAGAGAAATCTAAAAGCGCGGCTTCATCAGGTACATCCTTAAAATTTTCCCCTAATTTAGTTTTGGTTGGGCAATTTAAATCAAATGCAAGCGCCTTAATTTGAATATTACAATCAGATATATTGCCTGACACTAAAATTGCCTGAGCTAAATTTCGAACAGCCAAAGCGAATCCTCTTTCTCCTGAAGGTTCTCTTAACTTTATATTTAAATTATGAATTTTACTTCCAGCTGATATATACGCAGTCAAGTCAACCATTTGCTTAATATTCATTGTCCTATGCAAAATATTCAGCATATGTATTTCAGACTGAGAACTGATATAAGCAATGGTTTCTGCTGAAACAGCATTTGACTCATCACTAAAAACTAAAGAAGGCCCAAACTTTGCCATTCGAATTACTCCATATAAATACACTATTCATATGTACAATAGATGATTACCTCACAAAATAGAAGCATTTTAGTTTGAATGAATAGTAACTAACAAGGCAGCACCACTTATCCGTTAAACCCCTTTCCTGAGAAGTTAACAGGACACCCACTATAAAACTAATTAATTTTAATCCGATATAAAAATTAGAACTGCCAAAATAAATCAAGAAATGTTTTGTTATTTATTTAACAAATATATACTATATTTATTACACTTCTTATTATTAATATTGATTCTTTATAGATTCTTAACCCAAAGAGACTGCACTTTTAATCAGATGGAAATTATTACCGAAAGTATATTTCACCAATTACTTGTTTTGATGATTTTCGTCTGGAGCATTGCTGTGCTCTTAAGCAAAATCGGGTTACCAACCATTATGGGTGAGCTTGTCGTCGGGATTGTTCTAGGACCAGCTTTACTAGGTTGGGTTGAGCCAAATGAGGTTATTGATACTCTGGCTCAAATGGGTATCTTTTTTTTAATGCTGCACACCGGGATAGATACGCGCCCCAGAGACTTTTTCCCCGCTTTAAAACGTTCTTGGGGTGTCGCCCTCTTGGGTGCTATTGTCCCTTTCACTGTTAGCACAAGCTGTGCACTCTATTTTGGCCTACCTTGGCAAACGGCTATCTTCATTGGACTGGTATTAACCGCAACAGCCGTTGTTGTCACTATCAAGACACTAAGAGAGCTCAAATTACAAAATACAACCATGGCGCAAGTTATCGTTGCATCCAGTATGATTGATAGCTTTGTCTCATTATTTTTACTCTCTTTTGTCTCAGCCACGATTAGTGGTGAAAATTTACAGCTGCTTGATCTTGGGTTTATGTTTGGTAAAGTCATACTGTTTTTTGCAATTTCTTTTGCTATTGGATATTACCTTTATCCTAAATTCACTTATCCTTTTAGGAATCGTAATGGTAAAGGGTTCACCTTTATTCTAGCTATCAGTTTAGGGGCTGGTTTATTTGCTGAATTTTTAGGTTTGCATATTATTTTAGGGGCTTATATTGCTGGACTATTTTTTGAAGAACAAGTTGCCGATCCCATATTGTTCAAACGTGTCAAAGATAGAATATTTGCATTTTCTTATTCCTTTTTAGGGCCCATATTCTTTATTTCCTTAGGCTTCCATTTAAATACGAATGTTTTTGAAGGGGCAAACTTATCCCTAATATTTGCTTTAACTTCTTTATGCTTCTTTGGGCAAATCATCAGTGCCGGGGGAATGGCAAAGCTAATAGGACTCTCTTGGATTGAGGCTTTAACTGTTGGTGTTGGTATGTGTGGTCGAGCTGAAATGGCATTTATTTTAGCCTCTTTAGGTTTATCTACCGGCGTATATTCAGATGAAATATTCTCTGTACTCTTAATTACCGCATTTTTACTTAATATTTTAGCCATATTAGGCTTGAAGTGCTGCTCTATCTTATTAAAACGATCTGGTATTTCGTGTCAGACAACTCAAAGTGCCGTACCTGAAGATGAAGTTGAAGTTGACTACTGACCACCAGAAGCCCAATAGCAAAATTCATAAACTTTTGGTATATTCACATAAGCTTTAAATATCCATCACAGTATCATCAAGGAAAAGAAAGATATGTGTCGCTCTGCTAAACTAATAGCTATTCTTAGTTTTATATATTGCCCTCTAAGCTCTGCTTAAATGTGGGCCCCCAACGTAAAGCCTTACATTGGTGTAGACCTGCAAGCCCGCCACTTGCCGATGGAAGACAAATATGGCGATAAACATTTTCAGGATGATTACCTAGCTCCAAACCTTTTTATAGGCACCTCACTTACTGATGTATTTAGTATTGAGGGCAGTCGACTAAAATCTAATAAAAAACATAAAGACCCATTTTATAATCCGAATGAACCTGTTTTAGGCTTTGATACAACCCTAAGTTTAAACACTATTGATCAGGCTTTGTATCACGTAGCTAAAAGCCAAGTTGATGGGTGGTTTTTACACTTAATTGGTGAATATCCCGTGTGGGAAAATACAACAGCATTTTTAGGCTTAGGTGCTTCTTTCCTCAAAATGCATTTTAGCTCGCGTCAGTTTTCCTCCGATCCTATACAAGATGAAACGATGCCTTTCCCAGTGGAGTGGAACACAAATCATAAAGCTGTCTTTAGAGCCTCTCTAGGCTTAAAGCACATGTTTATGAAATGCTTTGGTATGAGAGCACAAGTTGCTTGGGAAAATACATCAAAGCTTTCTGCTAAAACACTGGCGGATCCAATCTTGCCACCACCCAATATTCCGGCTCATTATTATGAAGCAAAACTAAAAAATAGCACTTTTTTCAGTTTAGGCGTATTTTATCAGTTCCCTGAAAATCTACTCGCATAATCAATAACAACGCACTTGAGAAGACTCAAGCGCGTTGGCTTGTTTGGCTAGATATAACCAGACTTTGAAAGAACGACTTGTGCGGTTCTACGATCACATAGCTTAGACTTTGTGCATTTCCTCGCAAATTCAACGGCCTCACCTTTACTTAAATTAGGTTTCTGTGCTTTTAAAGCATCAAATGCTGTAGAAAAATTCTTACTTTTTTGCATCACATAATAGGGATCTTCTACAGACACAATCTCATCTTTCAAAGAATCAAGCTTTGATGCCTCTGATTGAATTTGCTGAACAATACTGAGATCTGAAAAATTCCCCATTGTTGAAGATATTGCTTTCACTTGTTCTCGTAAAGCTTTAGAGTCTTTGCCTGAAGCTTGCCTGATAAATTTAACCGCTTCGGTTGGGGACAAGCAAGCGCCTTTACTCATCATCTGAATATGTAAAGCTTGTGCAATTGTACTTTCATTAACCTCTGTTAGAATGAGCCTAGCGGTTTGCGTCAGTAATAAATCTTCTATATCATTAATTCTCTTTAATACAGCCAATGCGTTAGGTCGTTCCTCAGGCTCCGCACTTAACATCCGACCAATCAATTTAGCACTTTCATTTAATATAGAAGTATTAAGCAGGCCATCAGGGTTATTAAACTCAAAGGCAAGTGCTAGCAATTTTCCAGCCATAAATTTTGATTCGATTATTTGTTTAAAGCTCTTACCTAAACTAAAAATATCTGCTTTATCTGAAAACTCTGGCATTGAACCGAAACCTTTGGTTTCTGGCGCCATAAAATAAGGTGTGCCCGCAGCTTCTGCAGTGATAATTTTCACTTGATCTGGTTCTAGTCTTTTACTGACACCGAAATCAAAAATTGTGACGTCTAAAGTCTCGGGGTCTAGTTTGATATTTTCAGGCTTGATGTCTAAGTGTAAAATGTTTGCAGCATGTATCGCCGCAAGATTCGTAGTTATATTTTTAAACATTCTATGAAGAGACAACAAATCTTCCGTTGCGATCGCTTTGACTAAATCAGTTGCTTCTACTTTCCGCTCCCCCTTTACACCACCAGATAGTAGTGCCATAAAACTTGATGGAACAGCTAGCTTAGTCGTATCAACGCCCGCCTGCATTGTCGCTGCTTGAAAAGTACTATATATAGCAGTGTTATAAACTGCCGTGTTAAAAACAGTTGTACTATAATCCGGATCATTTTCACTACTTTCTAACGCTTCTATTTTTTCCGAGACTTCTTTATTTACAGATAAAATAGGAGCTGCAGATGTTTCTGCCCGCATAATTGATTCTGTCCCACCAGTGTCTACATCTGCCACTCTTGCAATTAAGTCAGAAAGATCCGCTCCTTTCAATAATTTTTGTACAGAATAGTACTTTTTAACATTTTCGCCTTTTTGATAATCAGAACCTGAAAATTCTCTGGCCCCTCCTTCTCGGACTTGCCCACCCAGCAATAGATTAACCATTGGATCCGCCATAAAAGCTTCTTCGTTTTTAAGGTTGGTTGCAAAATTAGCTTGCTCAGTTTCTCCTTTTTCATAGGCATGTTGCACTTTAATTGCAACCGCTTCACCAGTGCTAATATCACGTGCTAGTTTGACAATACCATAAGCGCCCTGGCCCAATGTCTTATCAAATTCATAGTATGCTATTTTGCCTGTTGTTCCGGTTGTTTTTAAAATGGAATGTAGAATGTTAATTTCCGTCCCATCATGCAATCGATAAGTGTGATTTTTTTTTAGCTTGATTTCATCAGGGTTTTCACTAAAGTATTGAATGACATTTGCAGCGTCTTTTTTTGACAGAATCATAATAAGCTCCCCAGCCTAACAGTCCTAACGCTTGTGTAATTACAAGTTATTTTTATTTTGATTTGTATTAATCAATATTTTATCTTAGCAAACTGGCTTTGTTGAAGCTATTAGTAATTACTTATATATATTGACACCTGTTCATTAAGTTAGATGATGGCATTGACAATTTTCCCCTGCCTGATATATTCACCTACCGCACAAATGTGTGAAAACTTACCTACAAACTTTTGGGATAAAAAAATGTTTTACAAAGCCATCTCTTTATTATGTGTATCTGCAATTTTAGCGGGTTGCGCTGGTCGTGCCGCCAACCCTGTTACCGTTCGACAAATGAATGACAATAATAAGTCTTGTTCTATGATTCAATATGAAATGAGCTCAATTGAAAACAACATACAAACGTTGATTCCGCAATCGGATAAAACAGGTAAAAATGTGGCTTTAGGGATAGGCGGTTTATTCATATGGCCAATGTGGTTATTTATGGACTTAAGCTCTGCAGAAAAAGAAGAAATTAATGCCTACCGCATGCGTCATGACCATTTGCTTTCTTTAGCACAAGAAAAAGGGTGTGGTACGAGAATGGCGAGTAAATAAACTATATACTCTTCATAAAAAAGGCGCTTTCAAGCGCCTTTTTTATATTTCGTATACTCAGCTTATGCCATAATTTGCACTTTAAATTTTCTATTTTTAATTTTACCGTTTTCCAATTGTTGACGCGCTTTGCTGGCAAGTTTATTTTCGATTGCAACATAAGAAGATGTGTCGCTGACTTGGATTTTGCCTATTTGATTGGCGGTAATTTCTTTTGAGCCAGTCAACGCGCCTACAATATCACCAGGGCGTAATTTTTGCTTTTTCCCACCCCAAATACAAAGCGTCTTCATTTTTGCTTGCTGGCTATAATCTGGATCAATATTTAATGATTCTACTGAACCTAATGCAATGGGTGCCCCTTGATGCGCCTCTATTGCTTCTCGTTTTCTGACCTCAGAAGGTTGAAATAAACTCAAAGCCAATCCAGAATGCCCAGCTCGACCTGTGCGGCCAATGCGATGCATATGCGTTTCTGCTGAATCTGCCAATTCGTAATTTATAACTGCGGCTAAGCTATCTATATCTAAGCCGCGGGCCGCTAAATCAGTGGCCACTAAAATAGCACAGCTCTTATTGGCAAATTGAATTAAAATCTTATTACGCTGCCTTTGATCTAAATCACCATGCAATGATAATGCATGGAATCCGGATGCATTTAAAAAACGCTCAACTTCTTGGCATTTCATTTTTGTATTACAAAATATAATAGAAGATTCTGGTTTGTAATGGCACAATAAGCCCAGTAAAGCATTCTGACGCTCAGACACATTAACCTGGTAAAATTCTTGCTTAATAGTGCTTTCATTGTGAATTGAGTCTATACGCACTTCAACAGGATTATCTAAATATTTTTGACTGATATGTTGTATAACATCTGGATAGGTTGCAGAAAACAATAAAGTCTGACGTTTAGTGGGTAATGTTGAAATGATTTTATTAAGCTCTTCTTGAAACCCCATGTCCAACATGCGATCGGCCTCATCTAATACGAGAGTCGAGAGGTTGCTTAATTTTAAGATACCCCGCCCTAAATGATCTAGAATACGACCTGGTGTACCAACAACAATGTGAGCGCCATTTTCTAATGAAACGGCTTGGGTCCTTAAAGGTGTACCACCACATAATGTCATTATGCGCGCATTAGGTATCAAACGAGCCAAACGACGCAACTCCTGACTGACCTGCTCTGCCAACTCTCTCGTAGGACATAACACCAAGCTTTGAACAAATTGCTGATTAGTATTTAACTTAGACAGTAAGCCAATACCAAAAGCGGCTGTTTTACCACTCCCAGTCATGGCCTGAGCTAATATATCTCTTCTCTTTAAGATATCAGGCAGTGTTTGCGCTTGAATAGGCGTCATATGCTGATAATCTAATGAATCAAGAGTTTTAAGCATGTTAGTCGAAATGGCTAAGCTTGAGAAGGCTGTATTCATGGTTGGCAATACCTTAGAAGAAGCTGGGTAGTCAGTAAGCAAAACAGTATACAGACATTTGTCACTATTCTCTAATTTCGTTCTACCCAGGCTCCCGCCTGATCCAAATAATGCCCCACTGAGCTACGTATTTAAGTGAGCCAAAAGCTTGCTCGCAACCGATTCTGAACTAGAGGGGTTTTGACCTGTAATCATGAGACCATCTTGTATAGAAAAGACGTTCCAGTCGTCACCTTTTTGGTAATCTGCGCCACGTTTTATTAGCTCATCCTCAAGAAGAAAGGGAACACTCTCTGTCAAACCTACAGCCGCTTCTTCCGTATTAGAAAATCCAGTCACAGCGCGTTCTTTAACATAGTAATCACCAGACTCATTTTTCACATTTAAAAAGGCAGCACTGGCGTGACATACTGCTGCGACTGGCTTATTACTTTGAATAAATTCTTCCAGCAAAGAAATAGAATCTACATTATCAGTCAGATCCCATAGTGGACCATGTCCCCCAGGATAGAATACGGCATCGTAATCACTTGCATCAATTTCAGACAATTTTTTTGTATTGGCCAGTAAACTTTGAAGCTCTGCATCTTCATTAAATCTATGGGTCGCAGGCGTTTGAAATTCTTCAAGCTGACTATTTGGATCAATTGGGGGCTGACCTGCTACTGGAGAACATAGGGTTATTTGCACTCCGGCGTCGGAAAATACGTAATAAGGCGCCGCAAATTCTTCGAGCCAAAAACCAGTCTTCTGCCCTGTATTACCTAAATCAGAATGAGATGTTAGAACCATCAAAATACGTTTAATGCTCATTTAATTTCCTTTTCCCATGGTTTAATTGCAATCCGATCGCTATATAATAACCGCGTTTTACTCTCTCAGTTTATAGCCTGTTTTGAATACCCATGCTGTCAGCGCAATACAAATACCTAGAAACGCAAATATCATTGTCAAACTGACCGCCAGACTCACATCAGCTGTTTCGTAAAAACTCCACCTAAAGCAACTGATTAAGTACACAACAGGATTAACGAGTGAAATTATCTGCCAAAACTCTGGCAACATCTTTATAGAATAAAAACTGCCCCCTAAAAAAGCTAATGGCGTAACCACCAACAACGGTATTATTTGGAGCTTCTCAAAACCTTCTGCCCAGATGCCAATCAAAAAACCTAGCAGACTAAAAGTAACGCAGGTTAAAACCAAAAAGGCAAACATCCAAAAAGGATGCCGTACTTCCAGTGGCACGAAAAAACTTGCTGTCAGTAATATAATCAAGCCAATCATTATAGATTTAGTCGCAGCAGCCCCAACATAGCCGATCACAATCTCAATATAAGACAAAGGAGCTGATAAAATCTCATAAATTGTTCCTGTAAATCTAGGAAAAAAAATTCCAAAAGAGGCATTAGCGATACTTTGTCCTAATACGGTGAGCATAATAAGGCCTGGAACAATAAACGCCCCATAACTAATGCCATCAATATCTGTAATACGGGAGCCAATAGCCGATCCGAATACGATAAAATATAAAATAGTGGATAATACAGGCGAAGCAATACTTTGACCTATTGTTCTAAAAGTGCGTAGCATTTCAAATTTATAAATAGCCCCTATTCCTCGATAATTCATGCGGCACCTACTAAATCAACGAAGATTTCTTCCAGAGTACTTTGACGGGTATGAATGTCTTTACAATGAATACCATTGCTTTGTAGGCTTGCTAATAAATTTGCCACGCCATTATCCTCTTTCTTAGTATCATAGGTAAAAATAATCTGTGTTCCATTGGTCGCCAAGTTCAAATTATAGTTAGAAAGATTTTGGGGGATGGCGAGTAAAGCACAATGCAGGTCTAAAATAAGTTCTTTTTTACCAAACTGTGACATTAATGAATGCTTATTCTCTACTAACATTAATTGCCCATTATTAATAACCCCTATACGATCAGCCATCTCTTCAGCCTCCTCAATATAGTGTGTCGTTAGGATAATGGTCACACCTGTTTGACGCAAAGCCCTCACTTGTGCCCACATAGATTTACGCAACTCCACATCGACCCCAGCTGATGGCTCATCCAGAAATAGAACCTCTGGTTCATGAGACAACGCTTTGGCGATCATGACTCGCCGTCTCATCCCTCCAGACAATTTGCGCAGTTCTGTATCTTTTTTTTCCCAAAGGGACAAACTTTTTAGTACTTCTTCAATATGTGCTGGATTTGTAGGCTTGCCAAAAAGACTTCGACTGAAGCTAACTGAATTCCAAACAGTTTCAAAAGCATCGGTCATAAGTTCTTGTGGTACCAGGCCAACCCGACTTCTAGCCTCGCGATAATTTTTAGCGATATCATAACCACAGATGGAAATACGACCTGACGCAAACCTCATGATACCGCAAATTGAGCTTATAAGCGTTGTTTTGCCAGCACCATTGGGACCTAGCAAAGCAAATATTTCGCCCACCTTAATGTCCAAGTTGATATTTTTAAGCGCTTCAAACCCATTGCTATAGGTTTTATTTAATTGGTTGACAGAAATAGCGTAGCTCATAAACTAATATACTCTCATTTGTTGTTATTAAAAAACCTGAATTAGTTAGCTAGTAAGTTGTATGCTTGTGACTTTTATCTAAACAATTTAACCGCGTTAATTATACCATTGATATGACTTAGCTAGAATTAATTAAATCCACACGACATCGTGGTTCACAAGTCGGACTCAAGCTGCAATACATTGTATTGTTAACTTAGTTAAATTGAAATTAAAGACAAAAGTACTTAAGCATAATTATAATTTTTTAAAGCTATCTTGATAGAATGGGTGCTATATATGTAAACTGACCTAAATTAATCACGTGGAGTCTATTATGACAAAAAAACAGCTCTTCTCCATAGCTATTCTCTCAATTTGTATTTTTTCACTTTTTTACTATTTTTATGCAGGATCAGAAAATATAGGTTCATCAGCTCGCCCCCCCGCTACCGTTGATATCTTAAGAGTAGAAAAAAAACCTGTTCAATTTTATAATGATCTTCCAGGCAGAATTTCAGCATTTCAAGAAGCAGAAATAAGACCCCAAGTCACAGGACTTATTATTGAACGTCTGTTCAAAGAAGGTAGTCATGTAAAGGAAGGTGACCAACTATATCAAATAGATCCTGCACTCTATGAAGCTGAATACGCCAGCAGCAAAGCTAATTCACTGAAAGCTCAGGCGAGTTACAACACAGTCAAGACGAAAGCCGAACGCTTTAAAGAGCTACTCAAACGCAAGTCTGTCAGCGATCAAGATTATGAAGATACCTTGCTAGAATTAGAGCAAGCCAAAGCTGAAATAGCTATCGCAGAAGCTTTAGTGAAAAAAGCGAAAATCAACTTAGACTATACAAAAGTCTATGCGCCTATTTCTGGCGAAATAGGTATTTCAACCATGACAAAAGGTGCATTGGTCACAACCAACCAAGTCGAACCTTTAACCACCATTACAAGACTCGATCCTATATATTTAGACATGAGCGAATCTAGTGACAAATTCATGTCACTCAGAAGTAAAATATCATCTACCGCCCCAGCAAAAGTGACTCTGTTTTTAAGTAAACAGAATGCGCTATATAAAGAAGAGGGACAATTACAGTTTTCAGATGTTCTCGTTGATAAAACAACAGATTCAATTTCACTAAGAGCAATTTTCCCCAACCCAAATGGCACTTTGTTACCAGGTTTATTTGTTCGTGCCAGAATACATTTAGCCATCGAAGATAAAATTTTAATACCTCAAAGCGCCGTTATTAGAGGCCCTAAAGGCAAAACCAGTGTATGGAAGCTCAATAAAGATAATACGGTTGCATTAGTCGATGTCACTGTTGGGCATAACCATGAAAACCAGTGGGAAATTATAAATGGGCTAGCCCCAGGCGATCAAATTCTACTAAATGGATTCCAAAAAATATATCCAGGTGCCAGCGTAAATCCAAAATTTACAGAACAAGCTGAATAGATAAAATTGTCCTAAAGGAAAATAGACATGTCTAGATTTTTTATTGATCGTCCAGTTTTTGCATGGGTTATTGCTTTAGCCATCATGCTCTCAGGCATTTTATCCATTTCAAGCTTGCCCATTGAGCAATATCCCAATATCGCCCCTCCGACTGTCACTATTAATGCAGCCTATCCTGGTGCTGATGCTAAAACTGTTGAAAATAGTGTCACTCAAGTGATTGAGCAAAAACTAACTGGCATTGATAACTTAAGATATTTTAGCGCCAGCACTTCAGATAATAGCATGACGATCACCATGACATTTGAGCCTGGAACAGATGCAGATATTGCGCAAGTTCAAACTCAAAATAAACTACAATC
Organism: uncultured Coxiellaceae bacterium; assembly: GCA_963976875.1. Classification (GTDB taxonomy): domain Bacteria; phylum Pseudomonadota; class Gammaproteobacteria; order Berkiellales; family Berkiellaceae; genus Berkiella_A. Next base: position 13,559 of record CAXBML010000003.1, on the reverse strand, counting down.
TGCCCTCTCTCAACTCCCACTAGAAGTGCAAAGCCAAGGTATTTCAGTCACAAAATCAAATAGCAGCTTTTTACTTGTTGCAGGATTTTATTCAAAGGACGGCTCTGTCAGCGCCGCAGAGCTAGGAGATATTCTGACCAGCCACATACAAGATCCTATTGCACGAACCCAAGGTGTTGGTAATGTAACAGTATTTGGTGATAGCCATGCAATGCGTATTTGGCTTGACCCTAAAAAACTCCTTAAATTTCAATTGAACGCCACAGATGTCAGCAACGCCGTTTCCATACAAAACATAGATATTTCAGCCGGACAACTTGGCGGCTTACCTGCTGTTGAAGGACAAGTGTTAAATGCGACTGTTCGAGCACAATCCCGTTTACAAACACCTGAAGATTTTGAAAAAATCATATTACGTGTGAATACCGATGGATCTCAAGTTCGCTTAAGAGATGTTGCTCGAGTTGAAATCGGCTCTGAAAGTTATAACCGAATTACACGTTACAAACGTATGCCTGCAGCAGGACTCGCTGTTAGTTTAGCAGCGGGCTCAAATGCGTTAGATACTGCTGCCCGCGTTAAATTAACCATTAAAGAGTTGGAAACCCTGCTCCCACAGGGAGTTGAAGTCGTTTATCCTTATGACACGACACCCTTTATAAAATTATCTATCAAAAATGTTGTCAAAACACTCGCCGAAGCTATCCTACTTGTTTTCTTAGTGATGCTATTATTCCTACAAAATTTAAGAGCAACGCTCATACCGACCATAGCGGTACCCATTATCTTATTAGGCACATTCACCGTTCTTTATATATTTGGATACACAATCAATGTGTTAACGATGTTTGCAATGGTATTAGCCATTGGGTTACTCGTTGATGACGCCATAGTCGTTGTGGAAAATGTTGAACGTATCATGGAGGAAGAAAATTTACCCCCTAAAGAAGCCACAAAAAAATCAATGACTCAAATTACGGGTGCTTTAATCGGGATTGCAATTGTGCTATCTGCCGTGTTTGTTCCTATGGCATTTTTTAATGGGGCTGTAGGTGGCATCTATAGACAATTTTCTATTACAATAGTCTCCGCTATGATCTTGTCCGTCATTATTGCACTGATATTCTCCCCCTCTTTATGTGCCACGCTCCTAAAACCCAAACACCCAGAGCAGCCAAAGTCAGAGAGCTTTTTTTTACGATACTTTAATCAATATTTTAATAAAAGTCGCGATGCCTTCAAATCAGGATCTAGTTATATGATCCATAGAACGAAGCGATTTATATTAATTTATGTTCTTTTATTAACAGGACTAGGATTTTTGTTTTTAAACTTACCTAAATCATTCTTGCCGGATGAAGACCAAGGCATTATGTTTCTAATGGTCAATACCCCAGCTGGCTCAACTGCAGAGCGTACTTTAGACAGCATAAAAGAAATAGAAGATCTAATTTTAACAAATGAAGCCAACAATGTTGATCATCTTTTCACTGTTACTGGCTTTAGCTTTGCTGGTGTTGCTCAAAATGCTGCCATTGGTTTTCTGGGACTAAAGGATTGGGAGGCTCGGCCAGATGATAATCAGAGTGTGTTTGCTATAGCAGGTAGGACAATGGGCGCATTATCTCAGCTTAAAAATGCGATCGCATTTGCCTTTTTTCCCCCTCCTATACGTGAAATAGGCAATGCTTCTGGTTTTGATTTCCAACTAGTTGATAGAGTAGGACTAGGTCACAAGATTCTTATGGATGCCCGGAACCAGCTACTGCAAATGGCCAATCAAAATTCAAAATTAATGGGGGTCAGACCCAATGGTTTAGATGATGTTCCACAATTCAAGATTGATATTGATAGTGAAAAGGCAGCCGCTATTAGTGTATCCCTTCATGAAATAAACAGGATTTTGCAAATAACATGGGGCTCACAATATATTAATGATTTTGTTGACCAAGGCCGGATTAAAAAAGTTTATATCCAGGTGGATGCAGACTTTAGAATGCAACCCGATGATTTTTATGAGCTCTATGTTCGAAATGCCCTCGGACAAATGGTACCATTTAGCGCATTTTCAAAAGGCTCTTGGACTTATGGCTCTCCCAAACTAGAGCGCTTCAACGGCTATTCATCTGTTAACATTCAAGGTGCACCAGCGAATGGCATTAGCACGAGCGAAGCAATGGATGAAATGCAAACATTAGTTAACAAGTTACCCGATGGATTGGCTGTTGAATGGACAGGCTTGTCCTATGAGGAACGACTCAGTAGCGCACAGGCACCTTTGATGTATAGCTTATCTATTATTGTCATTTTCCTTTGCTTGGCTGCATTATATGAAAGTTGGTCTATTCCAATTTCTGTATTGTTAATTATTCCACTTGGCATTATTGGCGCTTTACTGTCCACCAAATTATTTGGGCTCAACAACGATGTATACTTTCAGGTTGCCATGCTAACGACAATAGGGTTATCTGCCAAAAATGCTATTCTCATTGTTGAGTTTGCTCGTGAACAGTATAAAGCAGGCCATGATTTAATAGAGGCGACACTTATCGCTGTGAAACTAAGATATAGACCCATTATAATGACTTCAATGGCCTTCATCTTAGGGGTAACACCGCTAGCTATCGCATCAGGTGCTGGCTCTGGCAGCCAAAATGCCATCGGTATTGGGGTGATTGGTGGCATGCTGACAGCCACAACCATTGTGATTCTCTTCATCCCCATGTTTTTTATTGTCATACAAAAACTCACTCATTTAAAACCTGACAGCCAGATTAAGAAATAATCTTACAATTTAAACAACGGAACCTTCTGCAATGATTCAGCTTTTGGCTTTCTCATTGCAGAAGATTTAAGATTTTCCGAATTCCCTTTGTCTATTTTAAATAATACGCCATTATGCACACCTCAAAAGAGCTGATAGCAAAAAATAAACCTAAAAAATCTATGCTTTGATCTAATACCTATATAACAATTTAAATATTTCCATGCTCTAAAAGTTATTGCAAGACCAGCTCTTTAGTTAGGCGCATAAAAAAACAATCTAATGATAATATTAAGTGCATACACCCTTTTAGAAAATTAGTGATATTGTATGATCAACTCGACCCCCTTAAAAAAACGCATCGCTATTGTATCAATGAGCGTCATGATGCTTAGTTTGGTTAGCTGTTCAGACGAACCTAAAGACCCACTGTTGCCTTTATCCATGAGCGAGCCATTAGAACAAAAGCTTAAAGAGCAACAAGAGAAGCTTAATTTCCCAGCTGCTGTTGTTGGGATTTGGATTAAAGACAAAGGTCTTTGGATTGGAACTATAGGTAATCCAAACAAAGAAACTAACGACGTTATTACTCCAGATTATCATTTTAGAATTGGCAGCATTACAAAGACTTTTGTCATAACCGCACTTTTACAAATGGTAGATAAAAATAAAATATCTCTAGATGATACGATTAATCAATATGTTGAAAACGTCCCTAACGGAAATGAAATCACTATACGCCAGCTTGCGAATATGACCTCTGGGTTACCAAACTATTCTGCAACAAAAGAATTTAATAGTATGCTTATCTCAAACCCGGAAAAAATATGGCAAACAAAAGAGCTATTAGATTTGGCTTTTAGCCAGCCTATTGAGTTCGAACCTGGCAAAGGTTGGCAATATTCAAACACCAACACCGTATTAATTGGATTGGCGTTAGAAAATATTTCTGGTAAAAATCTAGATGTATTATTAAGAGATACCATACTAAAACCACTAGCATTAAAAAATACCTTGTATCCAATTGATAATAAGATACCAAAGCCATTTGCGCATGGTTACACAATGCAAACCAGTGATGATACCGAGACAGATGCCACCTTTAGAAGCCCTTCTTGGACCAATGCTGCTGGCCAGATGATATCCACACTCACGGATCTTAAGACGTGGGGGGAAGCATTAGCGACGGGCAAATTGTTAACCAAAGAAAGCTTTGATGATAGATTAAATTGGATATATTCGAATAAAAAAGATGACGATTATTTTCAATATGGGTTGGGAATTTTCAAATTAAATGATTGGATCGGTCATAATGGTGAACTACCAGGTTATAATGCTTTTGTCGCCTTTCATCCGGAGCTAGGCGCGACTTTTGCTTGTTTGGTTAATTCAGACAGTGCTTTAAAGCCAGACATGCTCGACAGTCACCCTGCTAATGTATTGTTTTCAGAGCTCGTGAGTATCATTGAACAGCGAGACAATGAGTAAAATGATTATTCAGCAACCCGGTTGTTTAAATATTGACAATGCTCAAGCTAAAATTATTATGGCACTATATTTGCTATAAAATATCAGTTGTAAAGTATAAAAAAGGATACATCTGTGCAAATATCAGGGACATTCAATACAAAAATGTATGAAACACTAAAGCTACCAACTCAAAGCACTCCCCAACAGTCTAGTGTAAACTCAAAAAATAACCAGCCAGTTAATGTGACAATCTCGCCAGAAGCAATGAAAGAATTTGAAAAACTTGCCGTATACCCAGGCTGGGCCGGCAATTACCTGCCACAGGTAAACGTGTTAAACAACCCAGATTCACATAAAGTAGGTTACGCGGCCTGGGAGAGCGAGTTCCGAAGTCAACATAGTGATGAGCTTGCAGAATATGGCAATAAATTTAAATCGTATTATGAAGAAACAAAAGCAGAACTCAAGATTACTTCTGCCGAAGACTATTATGAGAAAGTAATTAATAATGAAGAAAAAAATACAAGCTTTCAACAAAGCTTCGAACAAAAGCTTGCTAACGATCCAAGAATGCTCGTTCTAATGAGCACACTAAATATAAAGCACGATTTTTAAATTTAGCTTGACCCCATATCGACGTGATATGACTACATGGTAATAATGTAATGCCCTGCTTGTATCTTATTATATACAGGCATTAGCCCATGAATTACAGCTATTCTAATCTAAATAAACATTAATTAGACGAAGTGCTAACCTAGGCCTCACGGAGCTTAATGAATATTAATCTGAACGCAATTAATGCGGCTACATCACCACCAAGAATCGAACACCACCGGAAAGATTTTTCTGAACAACGGCAAAGTCCGACCGCTCAATCAAGCTCAAATGAAAAAATAACGATCACGCCAGAGTTGTTAACAGGCGATAGCAATGTACTAAGTCTTGGAATGCTTATATTGGGTGGTGAAGAAAGGCTTAAATCGTGGCGTGACAAAGGGCTTGAAATTACCGAGGACAGTATTAGACATGCTTTTCATGCTTTCAATCAAGCTTTTAAAGAACAACTTAATACTAAGAACGGATCTGGATTAGCAGTTAACTCATATCAAATTATAGAAAATAGCCAAGATGTCCCTTCATGGTTTATAGAAGAGAAAGGGCAAAATATCAGGATGATTAGTGATCCCATCTTAAAATCTGCTTTTAAGTCCGGTGAGCTTTACCATATTAGTATTGATAGCGAGCCAAATATTCAAAAAATACGAAACTATCAATCAATTGCAAATTTTTGACTTATAATTAAAATATTTTCATGCCTCATGATATTAAAACAACGTCACAGTATCTAATTAAAACTTTCGTTTTCATTAGCGAGAGAAAGTTTTTTTTGGATAATGATACATTCACATCCCATGTCTCTACTTAATTTGATTTTATATTATTATAGATTTGCGTCAGGAACTTAAGACAGGCTATATTTTTCAGATATTTTTTTGTATAAACTTAGCATTATATGCATATCTATTCCTTCGCTTTTCCTTGTAACATATAATTATATTGACTAATCCTGGTTTTACATATGAATAGGCTTGCCCGCCAGTAATTGTGGTAGTTGAAGAAGCATATGCATGACGACCATAAGAATAACCGCTACCATTTGTATTTGCTATAATAGGTGTTGTATATGTGCCATATGAGCTATCATTTTTCGAGTCGACTATAACAAAATATTTGTATCCATGATTAAGAGCCAATTCCGCGCATCTTAATAATACAAAGTCTGAAACTCTTTCGCCACTTGTAGAACTATTACCATTGAAGGAGACTTTAAAGACATTATTGTCTCATTGTGTTTCAAAATACCCGCCTCTAAAATCACTTTGCTGATACGGTGTCGCACAACCACCCAATATTAACAAACTGAAAAGTACTGAGCCTAGTCTACACATAACAAATATTCCAAAAGAATGCATTTTTCTCATAGAAAATATTTCAGCGTATATGCACTTATCATTCAAACTAACAAATAAGCTTCGAGGATTACTTTAAATAAGTGAACCCGTCAAATTAATAAGGCCTGTGACCGGATTAAAACGCCCTTATTTTAGTTGTTATTATCACAAAATATTATACTTCTACCTCCGTATTGTTGTAGCCACATGTTCTTATAGAATTGAACCTTACTCTACAAAATCAATCTAAGACTAGAGAATATAAATATTAGGAGCTTAGTCATGACATATAATGGCAAACCATTTAAAGAGTTTAATGAAACATTTATCGGATTAAAGTCAACGGATGAAACAGTTATGGCAGGAAAATTTTATAGTGATTATAGCGAATACCTTGTCAATAATGAAGGTACCATGGGAACAGCGATAATCATAGAACACAAACATTTGCTTGCAGCAGGTGAATCTGAAAACTGTATTTTAACATTTTACTTTAAAAATGAAGAGGATGCTAAGGCTCAAGAAAAAGTCATGGAAGAAAATAACATTGATTACCAAGAAGGCATTAACAGCAAAAAAAATGATGCTTTATTTTTGACTGTTACATTTTCAAAAGAAAATATGGGACCGTTACTCACTTCATTAACCAATACAGCTATGGGCGGCGAAACGCTATCTAACACTGTAGATAGTTTAGTAACAGATGCAAACCACAATAAATCATCTAATAAAAACAACATGAAGAAATAAAAGAATAATTTTATGCAATATCAGTTCTAAGGGCAAAACAAAAATGAGCAGGCAAGAAACAAATGGGATTATTTACACAGTGACGCTCACTGGTAACAATACAACTATGTTTAGAGACAGCGAAACAAACAATCAAATTGATCTTTATGTAAACGGCCGTACTATAGAAGCCCGTGCACAACAAAGTAATGACTTAGTTCTCGCTATAGACTGTAATGAAAATAGAGACTACCAAGTGGAAACATATAGAAAATTTGAACTAAATCCTTTAATGAAAGAGGAACTAGAAAAAGGACCGAATATTTTTTGTACAATATCACTCATAAAGAGCATAATAGACGGAGACGGTGACACAGACGATATTGACCATAAAAATATTACGCGCGCGATTGAATCAATATTAAAATCGGAATGCAATAAAAATGATCCGATGAAACGACCAAGAATGTAAAAGTATTGTTATTAGAACTGTAATTTCAGTTAGGCTTTAAAGGTTAGAGATAAAAAAGGAACATACATGGATATCAACGACTATAGTAACATGCCACTTTTTCAAGAGTGCCAGCAAAAAGTAGATAGAGCCAAACTTCAAATGAATAAAACTATATTACTACAAAATTTTCGATTTAACATCCCGGCCAATTTAGCAAATACACTCGCTCAAAGCCAAATCACATCACCAATTTCAATCAATAAATTAAAAAGATTTATACAACAGCCTGCAAAAGAACAACAAGACACAGATAATTTCTGGTCTCCAACACAATTAGAGAAAGAGATTTTACAGTATTATATAAAAATCTGTGAGCAAGAGGCATTATTAAATAAAATTAACCAGACCCATAATAACTTACTAACATCTAATAGAATTCGTCAATTATTTGGTCTTTCTGAAGATTGTCAACCTTGGATTTATTATGTCAATCAATCTGATGATATTTTACCTAATGATTGTGTTTTTATTCAATTCCCCGCATTAACCGAAGTTGAACTAAAAGACATTGTGCACAAAATCAATTCAAAAATTGATTTTCAGTGCAACAGTATATTGCACTTAGGACAAATCGAAATTTATGGTGTTATGCTCCACATTCTAAAACGATTAGAAAGCATTCCTCCTCAAAAGGCGTAAATATATTTCTTTACATAAATATCTGTCCCAAATCATATCAGCGCTGACTTAATGTAGAATTTTGTCGATAGAATCTTCCCACAGGCATTGGATAACCATATCCTAGGCGAATACCATTATGGTTTTTTTTCCAATTAATGTTAGTCTGCTTCGAGAGCATAGATGCAACAGCTTGGAATCTGTCTGATAAGCTTAAAGACGCTTGATTCATACTTGCATTAAAATTTTCATGGACTTCTAAATATACTTGTCTAGCGTCATAACCTACTTTACTGGGTTGATAAACTATGTTCACTTCGGTCCCCACACCCACCATAGTATAGAGCTGCTCGATATGCTCTGGCATCATTCTTAAACACCCATGAGAGGTCCTAAGGCCAACACCAAGAGGCCAGGGTGTGCCATGAATCACAATGTTCTTAAAGCCTAAATTCATTGCATATTTGCCCAGGGGATTCTTCGGGCCAGGCGGCATGGTTTTGAAAACTTTCATATTATTTTTTCGACGATCAGCGATTATAGATTCAGGAACAACCCAGGTAGGATTTTCCCGCATCCGTATAATTTTGGTTTTACCGATAGGTGTGCGCCACCCCTCTTTCCCAATGGCTACGGGAAATGTTGTCACTGTATTATTTTTTGGGTGGTAGTAATATAACCGCATTTCTGCGATATTAATGACGATACCTTTTTGCGAGGCATCTGGGAGAATATACCGTGATGGTATCACAATGCGACTACCGACTTTAGGCTGCCAGTAGTCAACTGCAGGGTTCGCATCTTCCATTTCTTCTCCCCCCATGCTGTGGCGCCTTCCCACTGTGGGCAGAGTATCTCCCCATTTTGAGGTGATAATTTTAACCATGCCTACAATATTGGATTGCTCGTTAAGCTGATAAGTTTTGCTTAATGTTATGGGTGAATATATAAACAGAAAAATCCCAATTATACTAAAAATACTGTTAACAACAAGGCTACTTTCTTTTAAAATATATGTATTTTTCATAATATTCAAATAACTTAACGACGACACCTCCTTCTATATCGGTAATTTTTTGTTCTTCTTTAAACATGTTTGCAAATACGAATATTTATAAAGTCATTTTCTTCACCCTATGATTAGTCAGATTAATCACAAATGGCTTACTCTTCACTCTTCTATCGTTTTAGATAAAATACAAAAAGCCTAATTAATCATTTTAGGCTTTTTAGTATCGTTAGTATCGTTGTTTCAGTTATTCATGAATCATATGTTTTACAATAACTGATTAATACCCTAGGTTTAGCGTAACCTTAACTTTTGTCGTTTTTCAGTAGCCTCTGGCTCAGAAGACTCTGGCTGAAAACTATGTGCGATAACAGATTCAGCGTATTTTTTTGTTTCTTCCGTTTCTTTCTTAGATTTGGCACTTTCCCCACTAGCGCTATCTATTTCAATTTGACTGGGGAACAACTCAGTCATTATAAATCCTTTTCCTTCTGCAAGATCATAGGCTGTTTTGCCGCTTTTGTCTGCAATATGAAATGAGGCTCCCGCTTGTATTAGAGTTTTCGCAACATCTTTGTGTCCATGCTCAATAGCATTATGAAGTGAAAATTTTCAGGGACACCCAATATAATTTTAAAATTTAATCCAACATTAAAATGGGTAGCACTAATCTTAATTTTTATAAATTAAATCTTTGTATTATTGTTAGATTTTAAACTAAAGCAAGGATGAGCTATTTAGGTCTCAATATGGATTTGCCTAAACTGGCACTTAGTTCCTCCATATCCAGCTCTAAAGTATCATCTAACTCATAGAGTATTTTTGTTTTATTTAACGCTTCAATAACCATTTCACTTAATTCGGCAGCTGTATGTCCTACAAAAACATTAGGATCATCTAATATAATAGGATAAAAGTTATTCTGAATAAGAAGTAGAGAAAGCAACATCATAGATATTGTACGGGTATTTCCGTCAATAAATGGATGCATAATCTCCAGCTGATGGATAGTCTCACAGATGAGTAGCAACTTTTCCCTCTGGGTTGCTAGGGTCGATATTTCATTTCTATACATGTTGAATACATGGTTAATGCCTTCTTCAATTCGACCTGATTCTGGTGGCTTTATTTTACAGTAAATATCTTTTTTACTTTCTAATATGCTGATAGCATTCTGATATGAAGTGATTGTATTATTTTGTTCATCTAATAACATCATTTCACCAAACTGGACTGTTCGCCACTTACTCATCATCTCTAATATTCCCGCATGAGAGCAATTTGGAGCCCGCGCTATATCCAATCCAAAGGCCACTGTTTGGTTACGAAAATCGTTACTATTTGAAACGAGACTTTTAACATTGGCTATGCAGTTTGCGTGTAGTTGTCTCAATAATTCTGAACTGAGGTTTATGTCCTCGGAGGAAAGAAACATGGAAAATATTTCTTGAAGAGCCGTTAACATAGCTATTTTATAACCTGGTTCCTCCTTGTCATAAAAATCTTCGCCTTTTGAATGGTCATCGCCATCCATAATGAATTTCCAATAATCGTTATAATCGACATTTATAAGCCACTGATTAAAAAGAGGGTATTGCGTGGGCAGTTTTTTCATACGGCAGATTCAACTATTTCTTTAAATAGTTATAAGCTTATAGCATTTTGCTTAATCCTAAAATAGCTATATACATATCCTTGCACAGCTCAATGAGGACACCCTTTATAATCTCATCTTTAAAATTGTATATATATATTTTATTGGGTGTCCCTATACATCCTCCCAATACATCCCTGGTGAGCCAATATTGCTTACCGGTAGCGCATCATTTAATAATATTAGATAAATAAATATATACCCATTTCATCAGTTACACTCTCGCTTCCGTCCGAAAATCTTTGAATATTAAGGTTAACGAATATATTCTGATAGAAAGTTACACAAAGTAAGTGGGTTTGTATGCCAAAACATCAAAAAAAAAAGCTTGAAGACGACACAAGTAAGCATCCAATTGACAAAAAAAGCAAATCTGTACGAGCGGATGCGCCAAGCAGGGCACCAGCTCTAGTTGCTTTAGATGCATTTATAAGGATGAGCACTTGGGCGCAAAATCATATGAGCCGTATGCAATCTCATTTAAGAAACCCTAGCCAGAGCCTCATTGAAGCTGCTAAACAAAGACAAAGTATATGGGTTGACTTTGCCCTGAATAACAATGATATTGATGTGCTTCAAAAAGATGAAAATGGAAATACAGCTTTGCATTATTGCGCATTCCATGGTGATGTCGTAAACCTAAAACGTTTATTGGCATTAGGTGCCAAGTTATGTGTTAAAAACAAGAATGGCCATTATCCTGCTCATATGACTGCAAAAGGCCAATCCCACGAATGTTTTGATTTGCTCATTCCAGATGATGAAAGAAAATGGGAAAAAAATGATTTATTTATGGCGAAGCTCTGGCGCCAAGGTAACAAAATGCAAGTGCTATTGAACGTGGCAACGGGGTCGAAAAATAGTTCTTTTTGGGCTGAATGTAGTCTTTTATCAGGCGCGGATGTGAACTTTAATTGGAAACAAAATTCTTGGAATACCATCAACACGACGGGATACCTACATAATGCGATCGAGAATAAAAACGCTAAGACTGTTGCTTGTTTAGTGCGCCATGGGGCAAATCTAGAAGCAGTTGACCCCTCTTGTGAAAAAACACCGTTATTCCAAGCTTTATCGCAACTTTCTGAAAACGAGGATTCTCCAGATGCTGTTAAATCAATAGTCGCCATTGTAAATACGCTCATCGAAGCGGGCGCAAATGTAAAAGCAGAAAGTATCTGGAATGGTAGCTCGTTGACTTATGTTGGCTTTGCCGCCATCTTACACGAATCTTATGATATAGCCCGTCAACTGCTTGACCGTGGGGCATGTCCAAATGATATGGATTGGCAGGGTGCTTACAATGCGTTACATGCTGTTGCGAGATCGACAAAGCATATTCAGCCTATTGATAGTTCTTTGTACGCAAATCCACAAACAAACCCAGAATACTTATCTCATGTTGCAAATTACAACCAGAAAAAACGTGTGATAGATGCCGGAAACGAGCAAATCTGTAAAATGTATCAACTTTTACTCGATCATGGCGGTGACGCAACGACGAAAGATTGTAGTGGCGCAAAACCATCTGAAATTATTATAGATCCGAAGACACAAAAAGAATTTATACGCATCGAAAGAGATCAAAGTTTTAGGAAGCTACAAGTAGTTTCTGATTATTTTGTGTCCCAAGGCTCAGAATCACGAGAAGCTTTATTGCATATAGCCACATTTTTACCTTCATTTAATGGTGTGACACGCCATAACCTGAACAGCGCCTTTCAAAAGTATCGTGATACAAAAAATGAAATTATTTTGAGCAGAAGGATCTCTTCGAGCGGTGATATGGCTCTCGATAAATAATTTTCAAGGACACCCTAATTTTCAAGGACACCCAGTATAATTTTTTAAGTTTGCATAAATGATATATTTTACAATAAATTAATATTCTCACTAGCTTTAGGGTAGATGTGGTGGTTAATAAACCGTTATGAATAACGTTGAAACGCTGTTTTGATGTTAAATTTAACTTTTAATAGAGCGCATTTTTTTATCGAGATTGAGTGTTGCTACACTCTTTTTTATTTAACTTTGCTCTAACACATCCAAGACCTTAGATGGACTAGATACCAACCCTAGCTCTGAGTGATCCCCTCATTTTTGTATACATGAGGGGATCACTCAGAGCCTACGCTGGCATGACACAACCTAACGATAATTTTAAATCTGCGAGAATGGGGCATAAATCCTCGTGCTTCCCCCTTTACAAAGTGAGAAATCATTCGCTACGCGATAAGTAAACGTTTTAATAAACGAGGCATGAAAATATTTTTTTGGAGAAGCATACGTGTAGTGTGTGACTGAAATGATTTAGGAATATATATTTCTCAGCGTGGAAATTTTTCGTAGGCTAGGCAGAGTGATTTAAACTTGATGGAGCATACGAATAGTATGTGACTTAAAGTTTCAATTGCTCCAACAACGCCTAAGGAAAATTTAGACCTATATATTTCTCAGAGGATATTTTTTTCTTGAGTGAGGCGTGGTTAGTAAATCATAAAGGAGCATACACATAGTATGTGACTGAAATGATTTAATAATCACAACAAAGCGCATGGAAAAAATAGACCTGAGAAATGGTGCCCGGGGTCGGACTCGAACCGACACGGAGTTTAACCTCCGAGGGATTTTAAGTCCCTTGCGTCTACCAATTTCGCCACCCGGGCAATTTGCATTTGTGGAGGCTGAGGCCGGAATCGAACCGGCGTAGGCGGCTTTGCAGGCCGCAGCATAACCACTCTGCCACCCAGCCAAGAAAAAAACATGCAATATTTTTTTCAGTACTAATTCATGGAGCGGGAAACGAGATTCGAACTCGCGACCCCAACCTTGGCAAGGTTGTGCTC
>CAXBML010000002.1:0-211027 GCA_963976875.1 uncultured Coxiellaceae bacterium | reverse complement strand
TTTTAAAGAACTTTGCACTCTTCAGTGCGGTGCTCATTATATACTTTATAACGAGACAATCAACCTTTTTCTTCTCTTTTTTTCAGACTCTTTACGAATCTTTAAAAAAACTTTTTGGTTGAAAGGGACGCTCATTCTACATCAATCTGCCGAGCCGTCAACCTTTATTTTTTATTAATTTTGATGTTATTTTTAAAACAAGAAAACAAACAAAAAACCTTTCAAAACAGCTATATTTTTAGCTTTTTCAACTTTCGATTACTTAGTAACTTAAAAAAGTTTTGCCTTGAAAGAGGGGACGATTCTACGCCTTTCTAGTGTAGTGTCAACTACTTATTTTCACTTTCTTTTATTATATTTTGGCCAGTTAACTTTATGTTAGTGTAGTTGTAAATTACCCTTTCATTATCGGCCCTCTTCTCGTCTCTATTTTTTTTCTACCGCAACTTTTGCAAATCTACGTTTCCCGACTTGCAACACAAAAGCTTTATCTAGAGGGTAAGCTTGTTGTCCTACCTCTACTTTCTGACTATCGATACGAACAGCACCTTGTTTAATCATTCTATTCGCTTCAGAAGTGCTGGTCGTTAAGCCTGCATCTTTTATCAAGTTAGCTAAGGGATAGTCATTAGGTATATATAAGGTTACTTCTGCAATATCTTCTGGGATCTGGTTTTTCTGGAACTGCTGAATAAAGGCTTGCTCAGCTTGCTCCGCTGCTTCAGCATTATGAAACCTTGTAATTAGTTCTTTTGCTAATTGAACTTTAATCTCTTTGGGATTGGTGCCTTCAACAGCTTTGTCTTTTAGTGCTGCTATTGCATCGCTTGATTCAAAGCTAACCAACTCATAATAGCGCCACATTAATTCATCTGATATCGATAATACCTTACCAAACATTTCTCTGGGAGATTCATCTATACCTATATAGTTGTTTAAAGATTTTGACATCTTTTTAACCCCGTCTAAGCCTTCTAATAGTGGCAGGGTTAATACAACTTGTGGTGATTGCTTGGCATTACGTTGTAATTCACGCCCTACCAATAGGTTAAATTTTTGATCTGTACCCCCTAGCTCTATGTCTGACTCTAAAGCCACTGAATCATAACCTTGTAATAGGGGATATAAAAACTCATGAATAGAGATTGATTCACCTGACTTGTATCTTTTGGAAAAATCATCTCGTTCAAGCATTCGGGCAACATTAAATTGTGCCGCAACCTGTACAAGACCTGCCGCCCCCAATTTATCTAACCATTTTGAATTGAATACAATTTGGGTTTTATCTTTATCTAAGATTTTAAATACTTGTTCTGCATAGGTTTTGGCATTTTCTGCCACTTGCTCATCACTCAAGGGTTGGCGAGTAATGTTTTTACCTGTTGGATCACCTATACGGCCTGTAAAGTCGCCTATTAAAAACACGACCTCATGCCCTAAGTCTTGGAACTGCTTCATTTTATTGAGCAGTACTGTGTGACCTAAATGTAAATCAGGAGCAGTCGGGTCAAAGCCAACTTTAATGCGTAATGGACGGTTTAATGCTAATTTTGCCTTAAGCTCATCCATTACTAAGACTTCTTCCACGCCACGCAAAATTTCTTTTAGCGCAGTCTCTTGCTCAATCATGCCCGTCACCTTAATTTATTTAGTAAACTGTATTTATGTTATTTTTCAACTATCACGCACTATAATCAAAAAAGAGAATTCTACAAATACCACTAGTCCCGGAACTACGATAAAATGCATAATATACTTCTTAGTTTGAATGTCGGCAAACAAATGCACGTTGCTTTTATCCTAAAGCATGACTAACTTAAAGATAGGCTCCTAATCAATGCAAAACATCAGAAAAATACACACTGATTATAAATATAGCATGCTAGACAAACAAAAAACTTCTAAAAGCAAAGTAAATTTAATAAGTAAATGGCCATTCGGATTGGGCCTATTAACTTTTGCTGTGGTATGGCAAGTTGGTCAATGGTCACAAATACCTAGTCAAGCAGAAACAGAAATTTTATACGGCCCTGCAGAAACATTAATTGTGGAAACTGAAAACAAAGTTTTTTCACCTATCCCTTTAACATTGCAGCCAAAAGAGAGTCAGCCAAGCAACGATGAAAACCGCACCATATCAACCCCCTCTATAGAAATGGAACAAGCGATACAAATATTAGAGCCAGAAAACCCGAAAAAGAATGAAATCGCCGATAATACTCTGGCTGCATCCTTCAGCGCACCTAAAACACATATAGAACACTTCACCATCGAGCATGGCCGAAGTCTTGCCTATTATTTTCAAAAAGCCAAACTCCCGCCTATTGAACTTCATAATGTCTTAACCAGTATAAAACATAGTCGCTACCTAAAAAAAATATTTGCAGGCCAAGTGATATCGATGAAAAGTGAGGAACCCGGGACCTTAGACCAACTAACACTAAAGCTAAACCCCACAAAAGAACTTAAAATTATAAGAGGAACAGACAACAAATTTACTAGCACCATAATAGAAAAACCAATTGAGCGAAGAGTCACGTTTAGAGGTGGTACAATTAAGGACTCACTTTTCTTAACCGGTAAGCGAGAAAATCTATCTGAAAAGCTTATAATGGAACTGGCTCAAATATTTGAATACGATATAGATTTTGCTTTGGATATCAAGCCAAACGATCACTTCAAAGTTTTATATGAAGATCACTATGTTGAAGGCAAAAAAATTGGTCATGGTGCCATATTGACCGCTGAGTTTGGCGCCAATAATAAAGTTTATAAGGCCATACGCTACACAAACGCTCAAAACCAAAGTGCCTATTATTCCCCCAAAGGAGAAAGTCTCAAAAAAGCCTTTATTCGCACACCTGTAGAATTTACACGTATTAGCTCACATTTTAATTTAAAGAGAAAGCATCCCGTACTGCACAAAATACGTGCTCACAGGGGGGTAGACTATGCCGCCCCCACTGGCACACCCGTAAAAGCCTCAGGTTCAGGCAAAGTCATTTTTGTGGGACGCAAAGGCGGGTATGGCAATGCCATTATATTACAACATGGCTCACGCTATAGCACATTGTATGCCCATCTCTCTAAGTTCGCTAAAGGCATACGCAATGATAAAAAAATATCACAAGGGCAAGTCATCGGCTATGTCGGAAGTACTGGTCTCGCTTCTGGCCCACATTTACATTATGAATTTAGAATTAATGGCATCCATAAAAACCCCCTCACCGTTCCCTTGCCTAATGGAAAATCTATTCCTAAGAGTGAGCTAGCAACATTCAAGCAACATGCCTCTCAATATCTAGCATTACTAGATGAAACTGAAAAAATGACGGTTGCAACTAATGAGTAAATTAGGGAATAAATTATAGTGTATTATCTAGGCGTCATCTCAGGTACAAGCATGGATAGCATTGATGCGGTTATCGCTCATTTTTGTGAAGATAACCACCAACTCACGTTAAAGCAAACCTATACGCACCCAATCCCAGACGATCTAAAAACACAATCGTTGCAGCTTTCCCAACAAGGCACCGTTTCACTACAAACATTTGGCGAGCTAGATCATCGTTGGGGTATATTATTTGCTCAAACATGCCAAAATATTATTCAACAATCTGGGATATCAAAACAAGATATTAAAGCTATTGGTAGCCATGGACAAACATTGTGGCATTCCCCCCAAAAAGAATTGGGATTTAGCTTGCAAGTTGGTGACCCAAATATTATTGCCAAGCAAACCCAAATTACGACTATCTCTGATTTTAGACGGGGTGATATGGCTCTAGGTGGTCAAGGCGCGCCATTGGCGCCCATCTTTCATCATTGGTTGTTTGCTGGTGAGCAGCCTTGTGTGCTACTCAACTTAGGTGGTATCGCCAATATTACTGTACTCACAGCCGAACAAAAGATCTTAGGCTTTGATACTGGCCCGGCAAATGGATTGTTAGACTCTTGGGTGCAAGAAAAATACCAACGACCTTATGACCAAAATGGCCAACTTTCCCAGCAAGGTAAAGTCATACCAGAATTACTCCATGCCTTTTTGGCAGATCCTTATTTCCAACAACCCCCGCCTAAGAGTACTGGCAAAGACTACTTTAACTTGGCTTGGATTGAGCAACAACTCAAGACGCTGAACAAAAATAACTACGACAATCAAGACATACTCTGCACGCTAACACATTTAACCGCTCAAACTATCGCACAGGATATAAAACAGGCTTTACCACAGGCAACTGTGATTGTTTGTGGTGGTGGCGCAGAAAATCCATTCTTATTACAGTGTCTTAATGTTTATCTTGGAAAAGATTATCCGATAAAAAGCACGGCTGCTTATGGCATTGACCCAAAATGGATTGAAGCCAGCTGCTTCGCCTGGTTAGCGAAGCAGAGACTAAACGAGAATTCTTTGGATTTACGCTCAATTACGGGGGTGAGAGAAAAGACCCTATTGGGTGGCATTTACGCTGGGGGTTAATCATATCCCTGATAAACTGAGCAAAGTGAATTCGCCCCCATAAGTACGATTATACCAAACGCTAACGTAGCCTATTCTAAATCTAACGAAAACGAAGAACCGCAGCTACACGTTGTTGCCGCATTAGGATTTTTAATCTTAAAGTGAGAGCCGCGCAATGTTTCGATAAAATCTATTTCAGAGCCCTCCAAATAGGTCATGCTCAATGCATCAACCACGACACGAACAGGCATACCACGCTCATCTTTGATTTCTACGACATTGTCATTCGGCTTTCTTTTTTCATCGAACATAAACCCATACTGAAAACCAGAACAACCACCCCCAGTAATATAAACTCTCAACTGTAAATTAGGGTTTTCTTCTTCCTGGATCAGCTCGCTCACACGATGAAATGCACTATCGCTGATAGTGAGGCTAGTTGCTTCGCTGGGTAATTCACTCATAATGCTCTCATTATTATTGACTTAACTTAGATTATATTAAGATCCGACCCAATATACTAGCTCTTATGACTCTGGGGTATCTATCCACCAAGGAAAAATTTGCTGACGCGCCAACTTTACTTGTTGTGTAGGCTTAATGTGTACCATCACTGATTTTGGCTCGAACCCATTTGGCAAAATCATTTCGCCGGATAATTCCTGAAAGTCCTTAAATTTAAAGGCCAAAGACGTCTCCGCATTATTGGTCGGCAAATATTTTGTAAGCATAGAAATCTCTTTTCCGCCAATTTTCCCTCTAACAACAACCTCAACATGGCCTTGTATTAATTTTTTATGGGTTAAGGTTGAAATGAGCATCAGTTGATACTGAAAGGTATTCGTATTTTGCGTGGGATAGAGCTGTAACCTTTGAACCGCCAACCCTCTTTTAGGGTGTGGTTTGCCCATAATGTGTTGATATAACAAATTATCTTCTTTTAGTTCCGCGTTTTCATTAAATAATTGTTTCACTTGCTCTGATAATTTTTGGTATTCAACTTTTTGAATAGCATGCTTTTGTTGCAAGCTAGATAATTGCTTATTTAAAACGAAACTCTGCTGTCTTTGCGCCTCTTGCTGTGCTGTCATCTGATGAATTTTACTGGTGAGCTTCAACCATTGCTCTACGCCTTGATGAAAACCAGTTCTGTAACTAACGCCTGATAAAGCCACAAAAGATACAATCAAGCAAACAGTCAAAGCAACTCGAACCCAATGTCTATTACGTCTTAATACTTTATAACTTTTCTTAAACCACTGTTCTTTATTTTCTGCCCACAATCCCTTTAACGTTTTAATTTTATCTGTAGAGTGTAGAATATCGGCTTTAGATTTCTTTTTGCGAGTACGTTTTTTATGCTTTGGATTAAGTCTTTTCATATTATTTTTATGGTCACTTGGTTTGCCGGGTTATTCTATTTGCCTAGATTATTTGTTTATCATTGCGAGGTAGAGCCTAAGGACGCACAACATTACAATAGATTTTGTAAGATGGAAAGAAAATTGTTCTGGATTATCATGACACCCGGCGCAGTCATCACTATCTTGCTAGGTTGTTGGCTAATCGGGCTGTATGGTAAAGGCTATATGGCAGCAAATCCTTGGCTGCATATTAAAATAAGCTTGGTGGGCTTACTTGTCATTTATCATGTTTATTTAGGATGCATGCTCAAGAAATTTCGTCTAGCGAAAAATAAACATAGTCAGCGCTTTTACCGCATTATTAATGAACTGCCCTCTCTCATTTTAATTGCCGTGGTGCTGTTGGCTATATTAAAGCCTAAACTTGGAAGCTAAGCCCTTCCAGCTATTAAAAATTGAAAGAATCTGTCGTGCTAGCCAGAGAAAAAGCTAGCACGGCGGGGTGAAAATTAATCAATTTCAACCATTTCAAAATCTTCTTTGGTTGCGCCACAATCTGGACAAACCCATTCATCAGAGACATCTTCCCACTTTGTACCCGGCGCGATACCATCTTCAGGCCAACCTTCAGCCTCATCATAAATAAAGCCACATAACAAACACATAAATTTTTTCATTTTTATTTTTATCTAATCCTTAAAGGTTAAATTAACCGCGAATTCTCGCACATTAGCGCCCTAATGCGAATACCCCAACATCGCTCTTATGATAAAATATTTTGAAATTTAGCATGCTCCGATCTTGACAACCAGATAACTAGTTACAGGACTTATATCATGAGCCAATCAACCGCTATCTTCAAAAAAGCCCTACGCGTCATTCCAGGTGGGGTCAATTCACCGGTACGTTCGTTTAGCGGCGTGAAAAGCGAACCGATTTTTTTCGCCCACGCAAAAGGCGCCTATCTGACAGATGTTGATGGAAAGTCTTATATTGATTATGTTGGTTCATGGGGCCCGATGATACTGGGACACCAACACCCAGATGTCATAGAAAGTGTGTCACATACACTACAACATTGTATGTCTTTTGGTGCACCTTGCGAGCAAGAAGTCATACTCGCTAGTTTGATTTGTGAGCTCATGCCTTCTATAGAGCAAGTTCGCATGGTTAACTCTGGTACAGAAGCGACTATGACAGCGATTCGTCTAGCCAGAGGTTTCACTGGTAAAAGCAAAATTATAAAATTCGAAGGTTGTTATCATGGGCACAGCGATAGTTTGTTAGTCAAAGCAGGCTCCGGCGCTTTGACTCTAGGCCAACCTAGCTCTCCCGGTATCCCAGCTGAAATTACCCAACATACATTAAACCTGCCCTTTAATGACAAAGATAAGCTATATGAAACCTTTGCCAGCCAAGGCGAGCATATTGCGGCCGTCATTATAGAGCCCATTGCTGGCAACATGGGCTGTATCCCTGGAGATGCAAGTTATTTACAATCCCTTAGGAAGTTATGTGATGCTTATGGCACTGTACTCATCTTTGATGAGGTTATGACCGGCTTTAGGGTTGGGCTAGAAGGCGCACAAGGTATTTATGGCATTACACCTGACTTAACCACTTTAGGTAAAATCATCGGTGGAGGCATGCCTGTTGGCGCGATAGGTGGAAAACAAAGCATTATGTCCCACCTGGCTCCCATTGGCAGCGTTTACCAAGCGGGCACACTTTCAGGAAATCCTATTGCCATGGCCGCCGGTATTGCGACCTTGCAAAACCTGAAAAAAAATAATTTTTATGAAGACCTAAGAGACAAAACCGCCTATCTAGTAGAAGGCATATTAAGCGCAGCACAAACCCATGATATCCCTTTAGTGGTGAATCAAGCGACAGGTATGTTTAGCCTATTTTTCACTAACGAACCTATTGTCAACTCTTTTGACACAGCCATGACAACCCGAGTGCCACAGTTCCAAGCGTTTTATCATAGTATGCTAAAACAAGGCATCTACTTTGGGCCCTCTGCCTATGAAGCGGCATTTATCTCTCAAGCGCATGATCGTGCCATATTAGATGAGACACTAAAAGCCATCAATGTCGCGTTTAAAACTTTAAAAAAATCTGACTAGATTCTGATAAGGAGCATCACTCATGGATGATTTGATTAAGACATTACAAAACAAAAAGTATTTTAATCACGCAGTTGAAAAGTTCAACGTTATTCAAACTCATATTTCTTGGGTTATCTTAACTGGTCAATACGCCTATAAAATCAAGAAGCCCGTTAACCTCGGGTTTCAGGATTTTACGACCATAGAGAAACGTAAATATTTTTGTGACCTAGAGATAAAGTTAAATAAAAGATTAGCGCCTGAACTGTATTTGGATGTCATTCCCATTACAGGCACTCCAGCAGAACCCACGCTCAATGGCTCTGGCCCCGCGTTTGAGTATGCCATCAAAATGAAAGAATTTTCTCAAGCTAAAATGTTAAGTCACTTAGCCGAAGAAAATCAAATAACAGAAGACATTATTAAAGATATTGCAGCGCAATTCGCACATTTTCATAAAACAGCAGAAATCGCTAAGCCCACTTCTGAGTTTGGTTCTTATGAAAACATTATTGACCCCATGATTGATAATTTTTCTGCATTAAAACAAATGCCTTTTGCCCAAATTTGGTCCAGCAAACTGGACGCTTTAGAAAATAAAGCCAAGCTCCAGGCTGCGCAACTAAAGGATGTCCTATTACAACGCAAAGCTAATGGCTGGATCAAAGCCTGTCATGGCGACGCGCACCTTGGCAATATGGCTTTAATCAACGGGAAAGTCGTTATATTTGATTGCATTGAGTTTAATGAAAATTTCCGCTGGACTGATGTCTTCAATGATGTCGGTTTCTTTTTAATGGACTTGCACCATAAAAAACTATCCCAACTTTCCCAAGTCTTTATTAACCATTACCTAGAGCAAAGTGGCGATTATGAAGGCGCAATACTGCTTAACTTTTATGCCGCCTATAGAGCCATGGTCAGAGCCAAAGTCTCGGGTTTTCAACTTGCACAAACCGATAAAAATGACCCACGCTTTTTAGAATTAACCCAAGAGCTAGAAGACTTCATAAAATTAGCGTCACATTTTTATCAAGACACTCAGCCTAACTTGTGCATTACCTATGGTGTATCCGCGTCGGGAAAATCTTATTATACTGATAAGTTGATCAAACAAAATAATACCATTCGTTTACGTTCTGACGTTATTCGCAAACAGTTATTTGATATACCGCTATATCAAAAAACACCGGCAACAAAAATACCTGAAGTTTATTCAGAACAGGCAACCCAAAAAGTTTACGAAAAAATGCATCGCATAGCTAAATTGTACTTACAAAATGGCTTTACTGTACTCATCGATGCCGCTTGCCTAAAGTCTTGGCAACGCCAATTATTTGCGACCTTAGCAAGCAAAACAAATGTATCCTTTAAAATATTAACCTTTGATACAAATGTTGATATCTTAAAATCCAGGCTGCAGCAACGCAATTTTGAAAAAAATGAAGCATCTGATGCGACACCAGAAATTTTAGACTTGCAATTAAATACAATGGAGCCACTGACCTCAGATGAAAGACCTTATGCAGTCGCCATCACTCAAGAATCCTTGGCTTGCTGAACAACTGGCTTTATTCTTTTTGCTCTGCACGAGGTGTGCAGAGCATTCTTGCTGGAACACAGACCTCTATGGCATCGCCTAAATGCATTTCTTCAAGCGAAATATCTACACTATATGCCACCATCTCTACCCCAGCAATAACAGCTTGCCGCAATAAACAACCAAATTCAGAATCGATGTGATCCGCTGGGAAGACTCGGTGGATCCCTGTATTCATGACACAATACAACCAAACTGCTCTATAGCCTTTTTCTTTTGCAGCAATTAGGGTCGAGAGCTGTTTATTAATTTTATTACTTTGTGTATCAGGGAAAAATCCTCGATGAATTTCATCCCCAAAAGTCACACTCTGCACAGAAACGAAACAGTCATCATGCAAGAGATCTTCATCGATAGAATTTTGATCTTCTAGGTGGATTTTATCAGAAAATAGAAAGTCTACACTTTCAGTTTGAAAAGATGCATTGGTTGATACATGTTTATAACCTGCCAACTCAGGCATTTTATCAATTGCGACCGCATCAAGAATAATTTGCTGCGCTCTCTTATTGTTGACACATACTAAATGCCCGCCATCAACCTCCACAAGCTCCCAAGTATCTTGGTAAGTTTTATGTTCATTTGAGTGACGAGAAAACCAAATCCGGCTCCCGAGCGTATCACAACCCGCCAAATTACTGGCATTTGGACAATAAATAGTATGTTTTTGCTGATTAATAAGCACTATATCCGCTAAAAAGCGTTTGTGCCTTTTTAATAAAACAGCTTCTTGTAATGGCTCTTGAAACCTCATACTTCACCCAATCAATCTTTCTAACTATGTCTACTAATAACTGTAGACCAATATCTATTTTTTAGATAACTTTATTTGGCTCAAAATTTTAGGGTAATTCGCATACTCTCTCTAGCATGATCATATCTGCTGGGCATATGTATGGTGGTATTTTAAGTAAATCACATATAGCCAATTTATGAGATTACGTGTATATTCGCTTCTTTAGCTGTAAACAAATTGTTTCGATATAAAAAGCAATAAAGGGAACTAAATCTACAATTTGCTATTCATATGTTAAGCTGGTATTGATATCCGGCTGTTTTTTAAAAGCAAATACAGTGTTAGAAAACTTAGGGAAAATACGGTTATATACATTAAACCGTATAAAGTTAAAGTCTTAATTTATTCTTATAGAGGCATACTGGCTTGGGCTAGAAACCACATAACGATACTTAAGGCTATTTTTGTAAAGCAACAGTGAGGAGGGTGCCATGGCAGATGTAAAACCAGGTGGTACAACACAAGACAATCTAGGCTCAGGTGAGGCACCAAAGACAACGCAGACTCTACTATCATATGGCGTCAAGCCTTATGAAGCCGGGCCAGATGAAGAGTATATGTGTAAAGCGCAATTAGCGCATTTTCGCAAGCTACTCACCTTATGGAAAAATGCTTTAATGCAAGGCGGTGACGAAACAATTTCAGATTTGAAAACGTTGGCTGAAGTCCCCTCTGATGTAAGCGATCAAGCAACCTTGGAAGAAACCTTTGCGTTAAAATTACGCGCAAGAGATAGAGAGTACAAGCTAATCAATAAAATTGATGCTGCCCTTCAGCTTGTTGACAATGGTGATTATGGCTATTGTGATGAATGCGGTATTGAAATCGGCATCCGTCGCTTAGAGGCTCGTCCAACTGCATCAATGTGCATTGATTGCAAAACGCTTGCAGAAGTTCGTGAAAAACAAGGTCGATAGCAATACATTAAAAACGCCGCTTGCAGCTGACATTCTTTCTATAATAAGAGACAGGCGTTCTGTCAGGGCGTTTTTAAATAAACCCGTGAGTGATGAAATCATTACACGGATAATTGATTGTGCAAAATGGGCGCCTTCTGGTGTCAATACACAACCTTGGCATATAGATGTTCTCGGACCAAAATCACAAAAGCTCATCTCAAATCAAATCATACATGCTCGAGAAATACAGCAAGCAGAAAACCCAGATTACCAGTATTATCCTTCCGAGTGGCCTGAGCCATATAAAACCAGACGCAAAGCTTGTGGATCAGCTTTGTATGGTGCGCTGAATATTAGCTATTCAGACACGGAAAAGAGAAAGGCACAGTGGTATAAAAACTACTCTTTTTTTGGTGCGCCCATAGGACTCATTTTTTATATAGACAAAAATTTGTGCAAGGGTTCATGGATGGATATGGGCATGTTTATTCAAAATGTGATGTTAGCTGCTCGGGGCTGCGGTTTAGAAACTTGCGCACAAGCTTCGCTTTCAGAGTACCCTGATATCATTCGCTCCACTCTAAGTATCAAACCAAAATTTCACATAGTATGTGGTATGGCTTTGGGATATGCCGACTGGTCTGACCCTGTGAATCAATACAGGACAGAAAGAGAGAGCTCGGATATTTTTAACCAATGGCACGAATAAGGTGATGTAACATCAAGTAGTCAGCTTGATAGCACTTACCGGGCCACGGTATAATGGTTAAAAACCACAAGATGAAGTTACAAGACAGATTTTATGAAGTTTATAAGTGCTTATGCACTACTTATCATTGCAACGACACTTTTATGTGCCGTTTCTTTCCAGTTGGCAAACATTTACCCAGCCCTATCTCCCTTGCTCTACTTGCAAGTCCTAAGTATATCTTGGAATTTTGCATTATTGGGACTGGGATTAGGAATTATCACCTTAATTATTGCCGCCACCATGAGCTGGTTACAAGTTGCTCTGTTAATAACTGGGAATATTAACCCCCACATGGCAGAAGCAGGCTTTATAAAAGCACTAACTACTTTTTGGAACGTTATTTTAGGACATGGGTAAAGTTAATCGCTTTGCCCCACCTGCTCCGTCGTCAGCTCAACAGGCACGACATCTGACTCTTTGAGATTGC
Organism: uncultured Coxiellaceae bacterium; assembly: GCA_963976875.1. Lineage (GTDB taxonomy): Bacteria > Pseudomonadota > Gammaproteobacteria > Berkiellales > Berkiellaceae > Berkiella_A. Next base: position 198,617 of record CAXBML010000002.1, on the reverse strand, counting down.
GACTGGAAGCAGCCCATCCCTGAAAATTTTGCAACCACATCTCTTGAAATTGCTGCCACTGATTAACATTATTGTGGGTAAACTGAGCCATAAATTTTACCGGGTCATCAGAATGATCTTTTTGTCTATCTTCACCCATTAAGTCGGACTGCCAGTTTTTTCGTTGTTCTGAAAAATATTTCATCCCTTGCTCAAACATTTTCCCAAAAACTTTGTGCATGGAGTCGCCATAAAACCGAATCATTTCCTGCAATAAATCTGTAGAAAATAGTGGCGGCCCTGTTTCTTCTTGCTCAAAAATTATCTGCAACAAAGTGCTATGCGTAATATCGGACTGTGTTCTCGCTTCTATAACTTTAAGCGGTACTTTATCCATGACCAAGCGCTTCACATCTTCTAAAGTAATGTAACTACTGATAGCGGTATCATATAATCTTCTATTGGGATATTTTTTAATGAGCCTTGTTTCTGTCATGAATCAAAATCCTACCTTTGTTAATACACACGCGTGCTTCTTATGGCTCGCTCTGCATCTAGTTATAATAGCCTGACTCATAATGAGCCTAAAAAGCAACTTATAGCAGTCGCTCCAAGTATACTAAAATTTTAAGCTTGAATCTCATAAAAATTAATTTTTAGCATGAGGCGCATATTCCACTAATTGCGCAATAACACTCGAATCCGCTAAAGTCGACACGTCTCCAAGCTGATCTAAATTATTTTGTGCTATACACCTTAAAATACGCCTCATAATTTTTCCTGAACGCGTTTTAGGCAACGAAGGTGCCCACTGAACTACTTCTGGCAAAGCAAACCTTCCGATGACTTTGGCCACCTGCTGCTTTAATTCAGTTTCTAAACTTTCATTCCAAGCTTCATTTTCATTCAAACTAACAAAAGCATACAGTCCCTCACCTTTGATGGCATGTGGTACACCTATCACTGCCGCCTCACTGACTTTAGGTAATAAAACTAATGCGCTTTCCACTTCTGCGGTATCAATACGATGGCCTGAGATATTAATCACATCATCCATCCGACCCGAAATCCAATAATCTCCTTGAGTATCTTGATAAGCGCTATCTCCGGAAAAATATTGTCCTGGATATTGAGAGAAATATGTACGCATAAAACGTGCATGATCTTGATAGACTGTACGCATTTGACCCGGCCAACTTCTGGTTAACACCAATGCGCCTTTCTGCATTTGACCACAAATTTTACCTTGCTCATCCACCACTTTAGGCACAACCCCAAAAAAAGGCTGTCCCGCAGAGCCAGGCTTTTGCGTACCCACATTTGGCAAAGGCACCAGCATAACTCCACCCGTCTCGGTTTGCCACCAAGTATCTACTATCCAACATTGATTATGCCCTACTTTCTGAGCGTACCACCGCCATGCCTCTGGATTAATTGGCTCCCCGACTGTCCCTAATATTCTTAAGCTTGAACGTTTACTACTTTCTAATGGCTTGTCCCCATGTGCCATTAACGCTCGTATCGCTGTTGGCGCGGTATAAAAAATACTAACCTGATACCGATCAACCATCTCCCAAACCAAGCTAGGATCTGGCCCCGTCGGTACTCCCTCATAAATCACACTGGTCGCCCCATTTGCCAAGGGCCCATAAACACTATAGGTATGCCCTGTGATCCAACCAATATCAGCACTGCACCAGTAAATATCCTCTTTTTGATAATCAAACACATACTGATGCGTCATCGCGGCATAAAGTAAATAACCACCTTGAGTATGCAAAACGCCTTTGGGGCGCCCCGTTGAGCCGGAAGTATATAAAATAAACAAAGGATCTTCTGCATCCATCCATTCAGGCGCACACTGTTTCGGTACATTTCTAGAAACCAAGTGATACCAATAATCCCTTCTACTTTGCATATTGAGCTTACGCCCACTGTTTTTAACGACTAAAATTTTTGCAGTGATAGGGTATATTTTTAAAGCTTGATCAACTTGCTCTTTAAGCGCAATTGTTTTTCCACCTCGAATAGCATCATCTGCCGTAATAATAAATTTACACTGCGCATCCGCAATTCTGTGCGCAAGCGCCTGAGCAGAAAATCCAGCAAAAACAACCGAATGAACAGCGCCTATCCGTGCACAAGCCAACATGGCGACTATTGCTTGAGGGATCATTGGCATATAAAGACAAACAACATCCCCTTTCTTCACTTTGAGCTTTTTGAGCGTATTCGCAAAGGTACAAACTTGTTCATATAGTGCCTGATACGTCATCTCTTGACGTCTATGTCCACAGTCACCCTCCCAATATAGGGCAACACGATCTTTGTCATTTAGCAAATGTCTATCTAAGCAATTCACACTGACATTAAGTTTTGCGCCAGTGAACCATTGAATATGACCTTGCTTAAAATCATAGTTAGAAACTTCATCCCATTCTTTTTGCCAAGTAACAAAGCCTCGGGCCTGGTCGGCCCAAAATTTATCAGGCTGCTCAATAGATTCCTGGTACATTTTTTCATATGTATTTTTGTCTAACGACTTATTCACTGTGCAAGACTGTTGTTTGAGCTTTATATGATCAGATGAAATCGTTGACATAATATCCCTTTAAATTAATAACTATGATCCCTATGTCAAATATTGTACACGCTTTAATACCATGCCAGAAATATTGCGCCCCAGTTTTTTGTTACCACACTTACAATAGTCAATTAACAAAAATACAATAATAATTTAGCTTTTTTAATATCAAACAGTTACAAACATTTGCGGTACAACATAATATTTTTTTATGTTACACACTTTTCCAAATAACTGTGGATAAGTGCTGTTTTTTTGACGAGAGTACAAAACATAGGGTACATTGCTTTCGTACGCCGTTGTATTCCTAAAATAACAATTTAAAGAATACATAATTTTAAAATGGAAAACGTAGTGTGAGGTATGGAACTATGCGTCAATTAAATTTAACTGAAGTGAATGTAGTATCTGGTGGTACTGATTTAAACAAGCCTTTATTACAAGCTAGCTTCTCTGATGTGGCTACTTATTTTGGAGTATACACAGGGTTTGGTGCAGGCTGGAATACAGGCTCAAAAATGATTACTTTCAAAATGGCTGGTTTTGAAGGCTTAGTGGGTAGTGTTATTGGCGGCGCAGCTGGCGCAGCAGTTGGTGGATTAATCTCTAATGCAGTAGCACATCATTTATTACCAACAACAACAAACTTATTAACTGGCAATTAATTCAAGCCTATCATATGTTTAGTTGAAGTTTGTAAAAAGCAGCCTTTATTTCAATGTAAAGGCTGCTCTTAAAGAACATTTTTTATAAGATATTTTTAAGCAATTTTTCTGTTGAGCCATCAAGCGACTGCACATTCTTTTTATTCTGCAAAATGTCTGTCAAAGTTGAAGCTAATTTTTTCCCTAACTCTACACCTGGCTGATCAAAAGAATTGATTTGCCAAATCACCCCTTGTACAAAAACCTTATGCTCATATAAAGCAATCAGTTGCCCTAAAGCTTTAGGCGATATCTCATCTAACAGTAAAATATTACTAGGCTTATTGCCTGGCATTTTCTCGAATCCAGGTTGATTTTTATCTCGACATTGGTCACCTTCCATTAATGCTTTAGCTTGAGCCAAACAATTGACCATTAATTGTTGATGTGCAGATTTATGCGCACTGCTAGATTTCTTAGCCAAAATAAAATCAAGCGGCACAAGATGATGGCCTTGATGTAATAATTGAAAGAAAGCATGCTGAGCGTTAGTGCCCTCCCCCCCCCAAATGATAGGAGCAGTTTGTACTTGGGTGGCATCCCCATTTGGTTGCGCTGACTTTCCATTACTTTCCATATCTAGCTGTTGTATGTAAGCAGGGAAGCTTCGTAAAAGATAACTATAAGGGCATATGGCATGCGTCGGAGCATTACATATGTTTCTGTACCAAATACCGATTAAAGCCATGATGACTGGCATATTTTGCTCCAGCGGCGCTTCAGCAAAATGCCGATCCATCTCATTTGCTCCCTGCAAAAATGAGTCAAAGTTATCCCCCCCTAAAGCGACGGCAACCGAAAACCCAATACTAGACCAGATTGAAAAACGCCCACCGACCCAAGGCCAGAAGCTTAATATTTTTTCTTTTGCAATACCCCATGCAATCGCTCTTGCAGGGTTAGCTGTGATCGCAATAAAGTGTTGTGGGAATGTTTTGCTGTGTAAATGTCTCTCCAGCCATTTTTGCGCTAAAGTTGCATTGCTTAATGTTTCTTGGGTTGAAAAAGATTTAGAAGATAACGCAAATAAAGTTGTTTCTGGATTAAGCTTTTCAACCACATTATCAAAGTTGACTGGGTCAATATTAGCCACAAAATGGATATTGATATTTTTAGAACAATACGGCTGCAAGCTCTCGACCACCATTTTAGGCCCTAAATCAGAACCGCCAATACCAAAATTCACGATATCTGTAATTGGTTTATCTGTTGCGCCCACCCATTCACGGGCATGCAACTTGTCTACAAATGTTTTGAGCTTCTGCCTTTCTTCTAAAACTTCAGGCACGATATCTTTATCACCTACCTGTATACTCGCTTTCGCTTTTGCATCGACGCGCAATGCTGAGTGTAAAGCAGAACGCTGCTCTGTGGTATTCACTGGATAACCACTTAACAACTGGGATATTGCCCCAGGCACATCATAACTTTTGGCTAAATCTACCAAAGCATTACGAATATCTTCGTCAATAAAATTTTTAGAATAATCTAAATACAAATCTCCAACCTGCAAAGAAAAATCTTCTGCCCGCTTAGGATTGCTTTCAAAATAATCTAATATTTCCTGATTTTTTGAATTTTCTTTCAGCTGCGCTAACTTGCGCCATACTTGATTGCGCTCATCTTGCTTTGCAAAAACACTTCTTTGAGCACTTTGAGTGAGGGAATCGACAACTGCCATATCTTTAAATACTCCTACCGGTTGTTGCTTTTGAATTTGAATTTGAGAACGATCGAATTTTTTGAGGTATTGTTTTATAGGCGAATTATCTGGAAAGACTAAATCTTTATCTATTTCAGACAAAGGAATCATAACAAAATCTCTATTTTTCATTTCAGGGTGTGGCACAGTCAACCGCTGAGATTGAATATGCTTTTGCCCATATAATAAAATATCACAATCTAAAGTACGAGGACCCCATTTGATCTCGCGTTTACGATAATGCTTTTGTTCTATTCTTTGTAGCGCATCTAATAATTCTATTGGAGATAAGGTTGTTTCTAACGCAATAACAGCGTTGATATAATCTGGCTGCTTAGGTCCAATAGCACAAGATTGATATAAATTTGATGCTTGCTTTAGCTCAATATTCGGCAAAGCCGATATTTCAATAATAGCTTGCTTTATCTGCTGAGTTGGATTTTCTAAATTACTACCCAGACCAATAAAGACTCTATTAACCTGCATCTTCAGCTGTCTTCCGCTTATGGTGCCGTTTTTTAGGCCCACCAGAAGAAACCTGGCGAATTAATCTTCGCCGTTCATCTTCATTGCCTTCGAAATATGCTTCCCACCAATCTGCCAACTCTTTAACAGGCTCTCCTGCTTTTGCTCTGAGCAATAAAAAATCATAAGCCGCTTTAAAACGAGGCTCTTGCATCAATCGTTCTGGCCTTTTGCCATGTCGATTAAACATTCGCAATTGTAGTAACCACACCTCACGTGCCCCAAAAGAGATTCGTTTGGGCATGCTGATTTTTTTCAGTTGTTCTGATAAGCAAGATTCAACGGCTTTGAGCCTGGCAGGATATAATTTTGTGCCATTCTTTATATCAATTTCAGCACGTTTTAATATAGGGTGCCACAAAAGTGCCGCAACAATAAAAACAGGGGTGATTGTTTTACCTTGCTTTATCCTGGTATCTGTAGACTGAAAGACTTCTTTGAGTAGTGATTTTGTTGGGTACTTGCTATCTTGTATGCAATGGTACGTTTGAGGGAATAATGGTTCAAATAGCTCATATTGTAACAGTGACTCAAATGCTTTATCTGCCGCTCCACAATGAAACATTTTAATCATTTCTTCAAATAAACGAGCTGGTGGAACATGATTTATTAAACCATTGAGTTTTTGAATAGGTTTAATGAGCTCTTTACTCAGATGAAAATCCAATTTACTGGCAAAACGAATGGCTCGAAGCATTCTCACAGGATCTTCTGTAAAACGTGTTGCAGCATCTCCTATCATTCTAATTCTGCGATCATTGAGATCTTTCATCCCCCCAGTGAAATCCAACACACTAAAGTCTGCAATATTGTAATACAGCGCATTGATCGTAAAATCTCGTCGCCAAGCATCTTCATTGATGGTGCCATATACATTATCTCTTAAGATCATGCCTTCTTTGGAATGCTTTGCGTCCACATGTGTTGTTTTAACCTGCCCCCTAAATGTGGCGACTTCGATAATATCTCTGCCAAAATGTACATGAGCCAATCTAAAACGTTTACCAATTAAGCGACAATTAGAAAAAATTTGTTTCACCTCTTCTGGCGAGGCATCCGTTGCCACATCAAAATCTTTAGGGTGCTTTTTGAGCAGTAAATCTCTCACCCCTCCACCCACAAGGTGAGCCTGAAAACCATGCTTCTTTAATCGATAAAGTACTTTTAAGGTATTCTCACTAATATCTTTTCTGGAAATACTATGATCTTTACGCAAAATAGTGCGCGGCTCACTCTGAGGTGACAAAGCCATATCCGCCGTTTTTTTGCTAACGAGTGACTTGGCTTTCTTTATTAATCCACTAATCATATTCTTTTTCTTTAACACGGGTACTTTACTCAAATTTAATCATAAGACGCACATACACTCTTTCGCATATCTGACTCGCGCAAAGATCTCTACGCTGACATCTGTATTTGTAAGTTGCTATCATAACATTGCCTATAGCTAATGTTTAGGTCTATATACTATATCTTATTGGGATGTTATTGGGTTCTTTTCAAATTTCAGCCGTTTCAGCTTCATTCCTAATTTTCAGCACAGTTTTAAAACCTCAGCAAATTAGTCGTCCAAATAACTTCTAATGCTTGAACACCACTCGCAATCACATCTGAATTGACTATTCTTAATAAAACCCGACCAATAATTTTGGAGCAGCATGCGCCATTGGATGACTGTCATTTTATTAGGTGGCTCTTTGCTACCAATTTTTAGTGCGCATACAAATGTGCCCCAACCCCATGTGCAAGATAAAGATGTCATCTATAAACTCAAAATTGTTCAACCCTACAAGCAAACTATCCCTCATAGTGTCACACTGCCCAAGTTTACAGAGGAAGTAAAACTCATCACTGATTTAGGGCTAATATTTATCAATGCTTATATTAATGGCAAAGGCCCTTTTGTCTTTTGGCTGGATACAGGCTCTGAAATCACATTGATCTCTAACAAAATAGTCAAAGAATTAGAGTTGCCACTTGTGGCAAAAATCGAAAAACATATTCAAGCGTCACATAGCAAGAAAAAAATGGATAGCCATCTTGCCATTGCTGACAAAATTAACATTGGTGATGCAACCTTCCATAAAGCACCTATTTTTACTTTGGATGAAAAACATAAAGCATTTGAATTACTCAAAAATCTAGATGTGGTTGGCATTATTGGTATGAATATGTTTTACGATGTGACTTTAACATTAGATATTGCACACAATAAATTCTATATGCAAAAAAATTTCACCCCCGAGACAAATGCCATAAAATTAACTGGACTATATTTCTCTCCCGTTATTTATGTCAAAATTAAAAACAGGGGCAAAACCAAACAATATCCTTTTTTAGTGGATAGCGGCTTTAACGGCGGTATTGAAATGCCTGATTGCAATACAAACACAAATGATAACACCCGTATCAGTCACTCTTTGGATTTTTTTAGTAAAGTAGAAAAAGGTTTTTATCACAACATCCAAGGCAAGCTTTCCATCGGTCAATTAGACTATAGAAATCCAGAAGTCAGATATGTACCCAGCAATTGTAAGAAAAAAAAGCCTTTTGGATTGCTAGGCACAAAATTTTTAAAAGATAAATTAGTCAGCATTAATCTGAGAAAAAGGCTACTCAGCATTATTCAAAACTAGCAAACACTCAACTCCATAACACACTCACTCAAAACAATTAAACGAATACTATTGTCTATGGGCTGTTCCATAACTTCTGCTAAAATTTCTTGCGCTTTATCAACATAACGCTGTTCACGTGTAATATTGGCTAAGGTGGCGGCGCCCCAGGCAGTAAATGCATTTGTTACTTCACTATAATTATTAACGGTCTCTAAATAGGCTTGTGCACTTCTAAGATATGATTCTTCTTTTGTCGCATGAAATAGTTTCGCCAAAAATATAACCGCCATATTCAAATAATGTATATTATGTTCTGATTTTTGACTAGTTACCCAATAATAGCATTCATCTTTTGCAGCACAATTAGTGATCAGCTTCCCATCTTGCTCTAAACGCAAATAAAAAACTTGATCTTTATTTGTTTGAAGTGAGTTGATTCTTTGTAGAAAATTGCCTGCCCGCTCTGCTTTTTGCAGATCGCCCATTGTTAAGGCAAGCCACCCCAACATCGTTGTACTAAATGAATCTAAAACCGCTTCAACTTGTCCATAAGGCGCTATCGCCGTAAAAGCCCCCTGCTCTGGATCATAATAGCTTCTCACATATTTAGATAAAAGATAGGAAATCTCAAAACGACCTATTTGATGAGCCGCGATACCTAACCAACTCATGACTTTAGGTAACCGTTCTGACATTGTGGCACTATTTTTATCATTAAAATTGCGCTTAAAACCACCATCATGGGTAGAAAAACGATCTAAAATATAATTGATAGAGCGAAACGCTTCTTCTCGTAATCCAACGTTTGCATATAAATACGGCATTGTATAGCAGGACAAAATATCTTCTGATACCGTTCCGACACAACCATTTTTTTGTAAGTTTTCTTTAAACCACTGCGTAGATCGCTGTATATGTGATAAATATTTATTCTTTAGCTGACTATCCATAGCATACCCCTTTACTTTCCATCATCTAATAATATATTTTACTCGATTACACCACAAGCCACTCGCGCGCCACCACCACCAAGCTTATTCGGAGTATCTGAGTAATTATCACCTGCTTCGTGAATAATAATGGAACGACCCTGAATCATTTTTAAATTTAATCTCGGCGCGATCAATGTCTGATGCGATTCTCCATTTTGATCTACAATGACTTTAGGTAGATCGCCTAAATGCCCCATACCATTTGGCCCCAAATGCTTACCGGCATGCTCTGGATCATAATGACCTCCCGCACTCAAACCTGGCACCAAGTGATCATCTACATTTTTAAATTCACAAGAAGGGTTTTCATGAACATGAAAGCCATGTTCCCCTGTCGTCAAAAAACCTATTGCTGTTTTAATAACCAAGCCATCTTCACTGTCAGCAAACTGAACCGTGCCAATCTGCTCACCCACACCTTGACTTTCAATATCATGGTTGAGAACAAATACTTTAATCGTTTGAAATGTTTCTGTATTCGCTATTTGACTGTGCGCTTGAGAAGATAAAGCGAGAATGGATAAAATGAGGGAAAAAGTGAATGATTTTGGGTTCATGCAACATCCTTACTGCATTATTTTTAACAATTTCTAATTCTATTTTGCCCTTCCTAAACTATAAAAGTAAAGGAAAGACAAAGCGATTTAACTGACAGAATCCGTAACTACCCATGTGCTTCATTACTCTACTGCCTACGTTCCGCGGCTCGTCCGTGGAATCCAGCAATGAAATAATTGTGACTAGATCCCGCGGTCGAGCCGCGGGACGTAGAGACGGGGATAGCAGATATCAGAATCTTAAAGTAATGGGGCAATCACTAAGCTCACAATCGCCATCACATTAATTAAAATATTCATAGAAGGTCCGCTGGTATCCTTGAACGGATCACCAACCGTATCTCCCACAACTGCGGCAGAATGCGCCTCAGAGCCTTTACCGCCCAAGTTACCTTTTTCGATATATTTTTTAGCATTATCCCATGCACCACCTGAGTTAGCCATGAACAACGCGAGCAAAACACAGCTCAGTAATGCGCCACCTAACATACCGCCTAAAGCTTCAGCAGAAATACCAAATCCCACAATGGCAGGAGCAGACACAGCAATAATGCCTGGTAAAATCATTTTCTTTAAAGCAGCTGTTGTTGCAATATCAACACAACGAGCGGTATCGGGCTCAGCATCCCCTTCTAATAGACCTTTAATTTCTCTAAATTGACGGCGAATTTCTTCGATCATTTCAAAGGCGGCATCACCAACAGCTGTCATCGTTAAAGAAGCAATCATAAATGGAATAACGCCACCAATAAACATGCCCACAAGCACATCAGGATTCCCCAACTCCAAAGTGAAGTCTGGTTTATTCAGAGAAATAGTCTGCACAAACGCGCTAATAATGGCCAGCGCTGCTAGTGCCGCAGCACCAATAGCAAAACCTTTGCCAATCGCTGCCGTCGTATTACCTAGCTCGTCTAAGGCATCTGTGATTTTACGCGTATCTTCACCAAGACCACCCATTTCAGCTATACCACCGGCATTATCGGCTACAGGGCCATAAGCATCGATAGCCATGGTGATACCGACTGTTGCTAGCATGCCAACCGCGGCAATACCCACACCATATAATCCAACCCACATAGAAGAAAAATATATAATGCCGCAAATCGTGATGATAGGAATCACAACAGATTCCATTCCAACTGCTAAGCCAGTAATAATAACCGTTGCAGGACCTGTTTGCCCAGATTTAGCAATACGTATCACAGGCTTACTACCGGTATAATATTCCGTAACCAACCCAATCATAATGCCGCCCACAGCGCCACATACCACGGCCGCCCATACGCTGGTTGATATCCCGGTTTTCTGAACAACAAAATAGGCTGCCACCATAAATAATAATGTTGAACCGATGGTCCCTATTCTTAAAGCCACTTCTGGCTTACTGTTGGACATCACTCGAGTGAGGAAAATGCCGACTAATGAACAAAGCAAGCCCGCAGACGATAATGCCAGTGGTAGGAACATCAATGATTGTTGGGTTGCCCCACCAAACTTAGCCAACTCTGCAACACTCATGGTTGAGGCGATAGCAATAGTCGCAATCATAGCGCCACAATAAGATTCAAAAATATCGGAGCCCATTCCAGCCACATCGCCGACATTATCTCCTACGTTATCCGCAATCACGCCTGGGTTTCTAGGATCATCTTCAGGGATACCTGCTTCAATCTTACCAACCAGATCAGCACCAATGTCTGCGCTTTTGGTAAAAATACCACCACCCACACGCGAAAATAGAGCAACGGTTGATGCACCCATACCAAAACCATGTATTGCATGCACAGACTCAGGATCCCCACCGAAGTAATAATAAAGTAGTCCCAAACCAAACAAACCAAGCGATGCAACCGTTAAGCCCATCACCGAACCACCAAAAAATGCAATCGTAAGCGCCGCAGCAGGCCCTTTAGTATGAGCCGCGTTTGTCGTCCGCACGTTGGCACGTGTTGCTGCATACATGCCTATAAAACCAGCAGTAGCAGAACTAAGCGCACCCACTGCAAATGATAGGGCAGTCCCCCAACCTAAAAAGAAATAAAGCAAGACAAGTAAGGTCAAAGCAAAGATCGATAACATCTTATACTCTCGACGCATAAAGACCATTGCCCCTAGGTGAATGGCATCACCAATCTGAGTGATTTTCTCTCCACCCGTGCTATATGAAACAATGACTCGGTATAACAATAATGCCGTGGCTAATCCTATGCACCCTAATATGGGGGGTATGGAATTTATTAGCTCCATTTAATTCTCCAAAAGATAAGTTATTTTTAAAATTTTGAGCTACAGTTTACTGATTTTTAGGCGACATTGGTATGGAATTAGGCAAAATCCCAATCTTAACCACATAATATAACTAGTTTTATTGCTTAATTCCCTACCAAGAGTCATAGGAAAAGGTATAATGTGGCGTAATTAAGAACAAACTAAAAGTTAGCTGGATTGCACCTAAGCATTTGGCATATATTCAAGCGAAAAAGGACCGATAATGAGCCTATCTTTAGTGAACGCTGGTGAAAATGCACCAAAAGACATCAATGTTATCATTGAAATCCCTGCTCACAGCGAGCCAGTAAAATATGAAGTCGACAAAGGCACGGGCGCTTTATTTGTTGATCGCTTCTTATCTACTTGTATGCATTACCCTTGTGACTATGGCTACGTACCCAAAACACTCTCTGCTGATGGCGATCCCGTTGATGTACTCGTTGTCACACCAACGCCAGTCAACCGTGGCAGCATCATTCGATGTCGACCCGTTGGTATGCTAAATATGGAAGATGAAGCTGGGCATGATAGAAAAATACTAGCCGTGCCAATTAGTTCACTGACATCTATTTATGATAATGTGCATGATACCAAAGATATGCCACCTTTGTTGCTACAACAAATTGCGCATTTTTTCACACATTATAAAGACCTAGAGCCAGGAAAATGGGTGAAACTAGAAGGCTGGTTAGATCGCGACGCTGCTGAACAAGAAATATTAGAAGGTATTAAGAATTACCAAAGCACACCAGACAAGCCTCCTTACTAAAAATTTCAACTTAGATTAACCCTCACCAGGACTGCGTCCGTCCTCTCCCATTATTGGGAGAGGAATTAATTCACTACGTTCATAAATAACAAAAAAATAATTAAGCTGACTGCATTGTTAGGGATGTCCTGATAATTAATTTCCCTAGGGCCTGCTGACAATTCGCTGCGCTGCACAACTCCTACGTGCCGTGGCTTGTCCACGGCATCCAGGCATCTAAATTTCTAAATCAGCACTTTTAGCTGTAATTTATTGATTAATGAGAGCAAAATCGCAGAATTTATTCGGCAAAATAAAATAGCACGAGTTTGCAATGGTAAGACGAATGCTCACTGATGAGCTTTGGTCTAAGCTACAGATGATCCTGCACCATCTACGATAATAGCTGGATGCCGTGGACAAGCCACGGCACGCAGGAGTTGTGCAGCGCAGCGAATTGTCAACAGCCCCTAATAATTTTTAACATACGAACTTATATTAGTTACTAAAATAACACTAGCTATATTGGCTAGTGGTTAGCAATGATGTATGATTGCTAACCTGAATTCTCGAAGTCTTAAGCGATATCACTATGTTTAACAATTTGCTCTTTATTTCTAGCATATTTTTGGTGATTACTTGTGCCTGGATATTTTTACGGCTGGGTAAAAGTGCCTTAATCGCTTGGATTGTGTTTGTTGGCTTTATTGCTAATTTATTTGTTTTAAAACAAATCACCCTATTTGGCTTTAATGCCACCGCCAGTGATATTTTTGCCGTGGGTGGGTTATTTGGGCTCAATTTATTACAGGAATATCACGGAAAAAGCGCAACCCAAAAAGCCATTTGGGCCAGCTTTGCGTGCTATGTATTCTTTGCCATCATGAGTCAAATTCATGTTGCATACATTCCGAGTGAATATGATCACGCTCAAGATATGTATCAATCTCTACTCATGCACACACCCCGCATTATTATTGCCTCTATCATTACCGCGTTTATCGTACAACAATTTGATAGTCGCTTTTATGGTGCTATCAGAAAAAAATTACCCCACATACCCATGGTATTTGCTAGCTCAATGTCTATCTTGATTAGCCAATTGCTCGATACCGCATTATTCACCGTGTTTGGACTGTATGGCATTGTATCGGCCTTGATGGAAATATTTATCGTCAGCTATATAATAAAATGCCTATGCATTGTCTGCTTACCTTTTGTTGCCTCAGCCAGTAAGAAATTAATAAAACATGATTAAAAACCCAATATCCTCCCAACCTGAACAAACACTACCAGCTGATTTTAAATTTGAAATTACATATCAATCGACAAAATCACAAGCGCGTGTTGGCCGCATTCATACACCACACGGCATTATTGAAACACCCAACTTTGTGGCTGTAGGCACTAACGGCTCGTTAAAAGCCTTACCAAACCATGAGCTTGATAAATTAAATCTGCAATTAATGTTTTGCAATACCTACCACCTATTGGTGCAACCAGGTACCAAAGTAATAGAAGAAGCGGGTGGTTTACACGAATTTATCCAAAGAGAGTCTCCTATCATTACTGACTCAGGCGGTTTCCAGGTTTTTAGTTTGGCTTATGGCGGTGTGGCTAATGAATTAAAAAGCAAAGGCACCAAAAGCTACAATAGCTCAGTATTAAAAGTCACTGAAGAAGGCGTGATTTTTAGATCTTATTATAATGGCGAAAAAATAAAACTTACACCAGAATCCTCTATACAAGCGCAAAAATCTTTTGGCTCAGATATTATTATCCCATTAGATGAGCTGTTACCTTATCATGTTAGCGAAAAACAGCATTTAGAATCTTTTGAGCGAACCCATCGCTGGGAAAAACGCTCACTAGAAGAACATTTGAAAAATAAAAATAACCAAGCTATTTATTCTGTTATTCATGGTCGAATCGACAAGGGTATGCGACAAAAAAGCTGTGAAATATTAGGACAAGAAGCTTTTGATGGCCACGCCATTGGCGGCAGCTTAGGCAAAGATATCGACGAGTTATATGAAACCGTCAAACTCACGACCCCTTGCTTACCCGAAGATAAACCCAGACACTTGCTAGGCATAGGTGATTTGCCCTCACTAGATAGATGCGTGCCATTAGGGATTGATACCTTTGATAGTGCTTATCCAACGCGTTCAGCACGACATGGTATTTTATTTACATTTGATGGCCCGCTTAAAATTTCACGACAAACACATAAAAATGAACATTTCCCCGTTGACAAAGATTGTCCTTGTCCTCTATGCGAGAATTATAGTCGTGCCTATATCCATCATTTATTTAAAGCCAAAGAGCCTGTGGTGCTTGCTTTGGCCAGCGCGCACAATGTGGCTTTTATGATGCGTAAAATGCAGAATTTTAGAAATGATATTTTGAGTGGGTTGATTTAAATCTAAAGCACAACCCAGACATGAGAGACCTGTTCAAACATCCATACCACCTACAGCGCTTGGGCGCGCAGCGCCGTTTGCCCACTTTGGAATCAAAGGGGGTTCGTTACGTTCTTGTAAAGAATGTAACGGGGGGATTTTTATATTCGCAAATCACCGTATTTATTTTATAACAAATACAACTTTCCTACTTTTGTCATATGTTGCCCAAATACTGAGAATGTCTCGGCATACTGGCGGCATGATTATTTTTCAAAAATCCGCCGCCGCTTCCGCTACAGCGGAAAACATGCGTCGGCCGCTCCTTGATTCCAAAGGGGGCAAAATGGCACTGCGCGCTAAAACACCCTAAAATTTTAACCAAAAGAAAGGGGAGCCTAAGCTCCCCTTTTGTCCCTTTGATTGTTCTAGTAAGGAACCTTCTTAAGAGTTTGCTCCACCGATGCTGAAGCGTAAGAATGGTCCAAAACGACCGAAATCACTTGGTAAGCCTGTTGTTACTGCATAACCAGTGTTTATTGCGCCTGCGGCAAGAACATTAGTGGCATTCAGCTGTGTGTTTCCACCTTTAAATGCATTAACCGCATTGTCATAACGTAAACCTAGTGCTGCTTGGAACATAATAGGCGCCCAGCTGGTTTGGAATAGTTTACGGTAATCAACACCAAATTCAGCGTCAAATTTAGCAACCATAGAGTTTGAATCTTCAGGCGCTAAAACATATCCATTTACGTTATTATTGCTAGTATTTTGATACTGTTTGAACTCATTATCTACATATAATAATGTTCCGTTCATACCACCAAATAGTCCCACTTGAGGGCAAACATCAAATGGTGTCACACGTGCCATAGCACCAAAACCTGGACCCCAACCACTCATTTCATCATGTGTATGACGGTAGTGCGTCAAAGCAGTTGTTGCGTTTACTGAAAACTCATGTAAATCTCTTTCGATGTTTGTGTAATCAAAGAAACCATTTAAAGTTAAGTCTAATTTATCACCAAAATGTAAGGCGTGAGTCACACCAAAACGGAATTGGTCATAATCTGTTTGCACTTCGCCTGATCCAGAATACAAATTACCCGCGGCAACTCCGTTTCCAAGGTTATGAGACAAAGGAACTGCAGAACCTCTGGTTGTGCCATAACGATCCCAATCAAAGAATAGACGCGTATCAGAGTTATCACCCATTCTATAGGTGAAACCTAAGCCATAGTCTAACTCCATATCTGGATCGATAAACTCAGCCGTTCTTGTGTTAGTCCCAGCAACAAAAACTGGCGAGGTGTCACCAACGCTTAAACCATTGTTGCTTGCTTCTGTGTAAGTTAGCGTACCGTTTACTGCGATACGGCTAGCGAAATCTGCCTGTGCTGGAGCAGCCATTGCTGCGACAAGCATTGTACCAAAGGTTAACTTGATTGCTGTTTTCATAAATTACGTTCCTTCCTATTTTTCCTAGAACTTGATAAAACCAAAGGGTGGACTCTTTATGAGATGTAATAATTACTTAACTATTACGCCTCACCCGTATGCTTACTCAATGTAGTGCAGATCATTTACAACTACTTCAATCCCACCCGAACAAAGTAAGCAAGATAAAACATCGATTCCTGAACAATCAAGGATAGATTAGCATACTATTGGAGAATGTACACTGTATTGAAAAAATTTTTTTACTTTTTTTAAATTATTTTAAATGGAATTTAAAATTTATTGATATAAAAATCACAAAAAGAAGGGATATAAAAGGTTTATGGTGGGCCGTGAAGGACTTGAACCTTCGACCAATGGATTAAAAGTCCACTGCTCTACCAACTGAGCTAACGGCCCACAACCAGATGGGAATAATACCGGATTACAAATAAAAAACAAGTGAAAATGATTACTAAATGCACTTTTATTTTTTAAAAGCTGCAGGCGTTCCTGAAACTCTATCAGTTTGCTCATCAACTAGTGGCTGCTCATTAGCAACAGCCCCGTCAATTTGACTTGATGCTTGACTAGAAGAAGTGAGATCTACTTGCTCTTCAGCCGCTCTAGCAATGCCGCGAGGTAATGGAGGCTGCACTTGCTCTGTGTCTAATACGTTATCAACATCATCAACTGATCGAGCTAAACGCTTAGCTCTGCGAGCCTCTGCGGCTTGCTTCACATCTGACAAATGCTGTTGTTGTTGCTGAGCACGTTTATTCTGCGTCGCTATTTGGTTATATTCGTCGGTAACAATCTTTAATATGCCAGCCACGCCCCCAAAAATACTCCATTGCAACGCAGTCGCGCCAACGCCAAACATGGTTAAAGCCGCCGCTACGCCTATGATACTGCCCCATGGCAAAGAAGAATGAATATTTTGGTACACTTCTTTGTTACCAAGATATTTTGTACTGACATATCTTTGATACAAATTATGGCCCACGATGAACCCCAAAGGAAAAAGAGGGAAAAAAGGCGCGATGGGCGCTAAGGCCGTTGGTAATACACTCGCCACTTTTAAAACCATAGGTTGGTAGATAGACTTTGCAAATAAATGACCAAAGAAAGATTGGTGAACGCCTGTAATAAGGCTTGAAAACAAAGGCGCAACAATGGCTAACAATGTACCTGCCACAATAGCTCGCATTGCTATTGCTATTAATTGTCTTAACATAACAAGAATAGGTAGGGGTTTGGGATTACCCGTGGTGTTTGGACCTGCTGTTGCCATGAATTCTCCAATAAGCCTTGCAGTTTGTAAGGTGACGAACTATAGCATATTGAACCTTTCCCGACAAGAGGAGATTATATTTTATTGTTTTTCAATTGGTTATGTTAAAAGGCCTGGGCTTCTTTCTGATGAATGGGGGGTGAAACGCTAGGCGAATTTAGCTACATTATATCGGCACAGCTATTAACCCTCACCTGGTCTTCGACCATCCTCTCCCAAAATTGGGAGAGGGACTGATTCGCTTCGCTTATCACATGCTTTTTTGCCCCAGCACAGCTTGTATCCATTAATTTGAATAGTCTATAACTCTCACCAGGCCTACGCCCGTCCTCTCCCAGTATTGGGAGAGGAAACTGATTCGCTGCGCTTATCGTTAAGTAGAGTCGTTATTAAATGCGACCTTCTTGGTGCATTCTTTGTAGGCGTGTATCGGCTAAACGTGCAGAAGAAGATTTTGGAAATTGACTTTTAACTTGTGCGAGTAAATTTCTAGAGCGGATCCATTGCCCTTTGGCATATTCCACATAACCTAGTTTTAGCAAAGCATCAGATGCTTTGGGATGCTGTGGAAACTCTTGGTACACCTCGTCAAAAG
This sequence comes from uncultured Coxiellaceae bacterium, assembly GCA_963976875.1. Classification (GTDB taxonomy): domain Bacteria; phylum Pseudomonadota; class Gammaproteobacteria; order Berkiellales; family Berkiellaceae; genus Berkiella_A. The sequence goes on along the minus strand of CAXBML010000002.1, from coordinate 180,206 downwards.
CATGAGCCGCTAAATCAAGCTCGCCTTGTACAAGATAGATTTCTCCCATCCAATAATAGGCATTGGGGGCATGTTGTCCTTTAGGGTAGGTTTTCACTAATGATTTAAAGCCTGCGAGCGCCGCATCATAATCTTTACTTTGAATGGATTGATACGCTTGTTGATATATTTCTTGTTCTTCGGCTTGAGCCGCTTGGGAGGCTGTTCCCCCTGAAAAATCAAAGGCAGACATCGCATGTTGCTCAGATTGCTCAGAGTCTGATTCAAAACGACTCGCAACGCGCGCATCGACACCGCCTTGCATTGCTTGGGAGCTCCCAGCATTATGCTCTGCAACAGAGACGGGTGACAATGACCCGACTTTTGCTGAGCCCCCTTCTCTTAAACGCCGGTCGACATCTAAATATAAAGTTTTTTGGCTTTGTTGTAAGTTCTCTATCACAAAATTTTGCTCTTCAATCTTACCTCTGAGCTCTTGAACCTCTTGAACCAATGCCTCCATTTTTTTAAAAACACTTAACATTGGATTAGAGGGATCCAATTTTTCAGTTAATTTATCCTGACTGCCTTGTGCTGCTTGTGAAGATATTCCGCCCGTTTCAGCAGGTTGATACGATTGCGTTGTGTCCATTTCGTATCCGGCATTATTATCTACAGGATTAAAAGCACCAAAATTAGAATTAGAATTTACATTTGAACCTGACAAATCTGAAGTGTCTGGTGAATTCACTGGATACCACGCCGAACCAGGCGCAGCATAACGATTGTCATCAGATTGGCTTGAATTTATATCCTGATTAGAATATTGCTCTTGGAAACCTATATTTTCAGTAGGCTCACTTTGAAATGATGACTCAAAGCGCTGTTCAGTGGCCTCATACTCAGTACTATCTTCTGTATTGACCCAAGCAGGCACATTACTCAATGACTCAACTTCCGGCAGCTGAGCCATGAGCGGTATACTCATGGTACAACTTACCCAAAGAAGTCCCAACCTAAACGAGCGCTTTAGCATCATAACTTAACCTTAAAATATATTAAACGTTGTCTATCGTTCGTACACGATAACCGCACGACGATTTTGACTATACGCTGATTCATCTGAGCCAAACATTTCGGGTTTTTCTTCCCCATAACTCACAACTTGAATTTGACTAGGTGACACACCTTGGGAAATCAGATAATTGCTCACTGCATTGCCTCGACGTTCGCCCAAACCGACATTATATTCACGACTACCCTGCTCATCGGTATGACCTTCAATTCTAGCCATATGATTTTGATCGCTATTTAAATACTGAGCATGCGCATTTAAATTATCATAATCTTGTGGTAAAACTTCATAACGATCAAAACCAAACCTGAAGGTTCTTTTTGCAATAAGCTGCTTTTGCATTCTAGACATATTTCGACCATCAAAAGCATCTCTATCACCCGCACCATAAGTACTCGCAGCATAAGTATCATCACTACTACCACCGCTGCTACCACTACCATATCCACCGCTGCCAGATTTATTGGCACAACCAGTCAGCGCAACAGCTGCTATGACTGCAATGATCCCACACCGTACACAACTATTACTCATCTTTGACTCCTTGCTAACTCATTAATTAAGATAAAAATGGCGACCACGCTGGTTCCTGAACACTACCCTCCCGGGCAGGAAGACGCAAGTGCCCTCTACCATCTATTGTGACCAAACCCAATACTCTTCGCTGGCTCTGCTTTGTACCATACAGTACCATAGCTCCGTTAGGGGACAAACTAGGTGACTCGTCTAGTTTTGCATCGGTTAATATCTTAACCTCGCCATTCATTAAATTTTGCGATGCAATATGAAAAACACCTGGCTTAGAGCGATGAATCATGACTAAATATTTACCATCAGCCGTCAGTTTAGGCCGGGCATTATATTCACCATTATAAGTGACTCTAGAGACTCGCTTATTTTTCACACTAACTTTATAGATCTGTGGCTTACCACCTCGATTGGAAGTAAAGTAAATATTACGCCCATCTTTTGTCCAAGTGGGCTCTGTATCAATAGAATATCCATGTGTCATTTGTTCTAATCTATTAGAAGCCAAATCTAAAACATAGACCTTAGGGCTGCCATCTTTAGATAAAACAACCGCCATTTTGCGACCATCAGGTGACCAAGCTGGTGCACCGTTAATGCCTGGAAAATGCGTTAGCCGCTTACGTTGCCCCGTACTAACATCCATGCTGAAAATTTCTGCTCGATTACGTTCAAAAGACACAAAGGCTAAATTTTTACCATCAGGCGACCAACTAGGCGACATTATAGGCTCTTTGGATTCCACTAAAGTCTTAGGATTATAACCATCCATATCGGCTACTTCTAAACGATAATGCGGGCGACCACGCACTTCAGTGACAACCACGTATGCAATTTGAGTTGAAAAAGCACCTCGAACGCCGGTTAAACGCTCATAAATAACATCACTAATATGATGACCCAACGCCCTAAAGCGATCAGGAGTAATACCATTATATGTTTTTGATGCTAATACATCTGAATTATCACCGGCTTGTTGCAATACAACCTCACCTTGTTGAAGCTGATCATTGACTTTAGGTTGCGCTTGAACACGAGCATTAAAAATATCAAATAATTTAAAGCTAACGGTATAACGCCCAGGCCCTCTCGCTTCAATGTCACCTACAATTAAATTCTCCACGCCCATATCTTGCCAAGCCAAACGATCAATTTCTGCTGAAGTAATATTTTTCGGCCTTTGATTACGTCTTAACGGCTGAAAGCGCCCACTGGCACGTAAATCATTACGAACAATGTTTGCAATCTGCTCAAAAGAAATATCTGTGGTGCTAGAAGCTTCACTCGTCTCAGAAACCACCGCTATGGGTACGGCGCCTGCCATACCTTGAGTGATTTCAATATTCAGCTCAGCTTGTAATGATGAGGACATACCCAATAAGGCGACTAAAAAAACACCTATAGTTTGCCTAATGTTCATACTATTTCCCCTGGAGTGAATGTAAAGGTAAATTCCATAAATTTTTCTCTTGCCTCTGCTTGTTCTGGCAAAGGTAAAGGCGATGCTTTTTTCACAGCAACTTCTGAAGATCGATCAAATTCTACATTACCACTAGATTTGCTCACTCTAACATCTAACACATCGCCATTTTTAGATAATCGCACTGATAACGCACACTTGATATCTCGTGATTCTAAGCCTAACGGCTTACGCCAGTTTTGGGTTATTTTATGTTTAATAATAGAGGCAAATTGCTGAACTTGCTGGGTAATAATACGTTGTGTCTCAATAGCTTGTAGCCGCTGTCTTTCTTTTTCTTCTGCTTCGCGTTGTTTCTTAGCCGCCAAGGCTTTTTCTTCTGCTTCGCGTTGCTTTTTGGCGGCTAATGCCTTTTCTTTTTCCGCTTTTATTTTTGCCAAGCGAGCTTTCTCATCTGCCTGTCTCTTCTGCTCTGCCAACTCCGCTTGCTTTCTTTCTTTCTCTATTCTGGTTTTCTCTTGTAACAAATTTTCTTTTTCTTTTTGAATTTTAGCTAACGCCGCTTTTTCATTCTCTATTTTTTCTTTGTGGGCTCTTTCTCGTGCTTGCTCTTCTTTTTTCAGTTGTGCTCTTTCTTGTTTTAGCTTGGCCAAGCGGGCTTGTTCTTGCTGACGCTTGCGCTCCATTGCCCTTTGCTTTTTCAGCAATGCTTGTTGTTGGGCTTTTTCTTTTGCTTTTTTCTGCTCATCTATCGCATCTAAGCGAGCCACTTCCTTTTCTAAATCGTTTTCGGTAATGGCAACGGCATCAATGATAGGTGCTTTAGGCTCAAGCGCGGCCAAGGGCTGTACTTTTATTGTTGTATCAAAGTTAGCGAACAACAAAACACCCAGCGCAATGTGAAGAACTCCAGATACGACAATTGAAAGTGTTTGGGATTTGTTAATCACGGCTGTCCTTAGTTTCCACTTTGTTTTGACCTAGTTTCCAAGTTACCCTTGATGATAATTATCCGACTGCGTTGCAACAGAAGGCTCATCCCGCGTGATAAGTCCCACGCCTTTTACACCCGCTTTTTGCACAAGAACCATGGCGCCAATCACTTTACCATATTGAACACCTTGATCGCCCTTTACTAAGACTTTGCGCTGTGGGTTTCTTTTCAGATCGGCCGCAATACGCAATACCATGGCCTGAGACTCTATAGGTAAAGATGGACTATCAGCAATATTTAGAAAATAGACGCCATTTTTATCCACGCTGACAACAATAGGTTCTTTTTCATTGCTGGGTAAAGCCTCTGCCGAAGCCTCAGGCAAATCAACTGATACCCCTTGCTGTAATAAGGGTGCTGTTACCATAAAAATAACCAGCAATACCAACATAACGTCAATATAGGGGACGATATTAATTTCAGCAGACACTTTACGATTGAAGCGTTTTTTGCGCATATTTGCTCCTAGCCAAGTGGGCTATGTTCAGATGCTTTAGGCTCTTGTGCCGCACTATCTGTATGTAAACGACGATGCAAAATACCCGTAAACTCTTCTGCTAAATCATCGTAACGGCGCATTAAACCTTCCACATGAAAGGTATATCGATTGTAAGCGTACACAGCCGGTATAGCAGCAAACAATCCTAACGCAGTCGCAACCAATGCCTCTGAAATACCAGGTGCGACCATGGCTAATGTGGCTTGTTGAACTTGGCCTAATGCTCTAAAAGCAGTCATAATGCCCCAAACCGTACCAAACAACCCAATATACACACTAATAGAACCGACTATAGATAAAAAAGATAAATTGGATTCTAGCTTCTGCTCTTCCCTAGACATCGCCACGCGCATCACTTTCTCTGTGCCTTCCATCACGGCCGGAGGCGCCACATCTTGATTGTATAATTTCAAAAACTCTCTTAAGCCAGACTTAAAGATAGTTTCGATGCCCGAGAGCAAATGACGTTTTGAACTTAAGTAATCGTATAACTGGTTAAGATCATAACCACGATGAAATCTCGTCTCAAAATCGTTTAGCCATTTTCTAGCTCTAAATAAAGCTATCCCCCTTCGAATAATAATGCTCCAGGATAATATAGAAAATAGTAGTAAAACTATCATAACCGCCTGAACTAACACACTGGCGTCAGATATTAATGTGAGTAATGATAAGTCAGCTTTCACGCTTTAGCTCCTGTAAGATCGCTTCGGGGATCGCTACGGGTTTATAATTCAAATTCGTACACACAAGTGCTACCTCAGCCTGGCAAGCTCTTTGTTCTAAGCTCTCCCCATCTAAGTATACATTTTGCTCAAATGTCACACTTGCTCTACCCAAGTTATTAATTTTCGAGGCAATCGTCAAGGTTTGTTCTAATTTAGCCGGCTTTTCAAATGAAATATTAATATTACAAACTAAAAATTGAACTTTATACAGCTCTACCACTTTAGATAATGGGAAACCCAGCTCGTTCATAAACATAGTACGGGCTCGTTCTAGGTACTTTATATAGTTAGCATGATAGACTATTCCTGCGGCATCCGTATCCTCATAAAATATCATCATATTATATAAGTGGGGTTTTTGATTTTTCACTGCTTTCACTATTCTCAAATTAATTAGTTTTAAATTTTTTGTTCTCATCGTGAGAGTTTTTTTTAAGCCAGTTTTTTAAGCCAGTCTATTAACCCTCACCAGGTCTTCTGTACTATATTTTCGTTTATATCTTATGCTTGTTTTGCAGAATCCAAACCAAAATGTTTATAGGTTTGATCTGTGACTTTTCGTCCTCTAGGCGTTCTAATCAAATAACCCTTTTGAATTAAATACGGCTCAATCACATCTTCGATAGTATCTTTGGCTTCACCAATTGCTGCGGCTAAGCTATCTAGGCCAACTGGGCCGCCCTCAAATAAATCAATGGCACAACGTAATAGTTTTCTATCTAAGATATCAAAGCCTTGACTATCCACTTCTAATAAATCCAATGCTTCCTTCGCAACAGACTCGGTAATCTCTCCTTGCGCTTTGACTTGGGCATAGTCGCGCACACGACGTAACAATCTATTGGCAATACGAGGCGTGCCTCTGGATCGTTTTGCAATTTCTTGAGCACCTTTAGGCTCGATAGGCGTTTTAAGCAAATTGGCACTGCGCAATACAATGGTGGTTAAGTCTTGGTTTTCATAAAATTCTAAGCGCTGAACAATCCCGAAACGATCACGCAAAGGAGACGTTAACATACCTGCCCGTGTTGTTGCCCCGATTAAGGTAAAAGGCGGCAAATCTAATTTGATAGAACGCGCTGCAGGCCCTTCCCCAATCATGATGTCAATTTGTCTGTCTTCCATTGCGGGGTATAAAATTTCTTCCACATTTGGACTCAGTCGATGAATTTCGTCGATAAATAAAACATCATTTGGTTGCAAGTTCGTTAACAAAGCAGCCAAATCCCCAGCTTTATCGATAACAGGCCCTGAAGTATGTTTTATTTGTACGCCTAATTCATTCGCAATCACCGTTGCCAATGTCGTCTTACCTAACCCAGGCGGTCCAAAAACCAAAACATGATCTAAAGCGTCTTGTCTCATTTGTGTCGCTTCAATAAATATTTTTAGTTGGTCACAAACTTTCTCTTGGCCAATATATTCTTCTAGCCTTTTGGGGCGCAATTGCGCCTCGGCAGATTGCTCTGCCTCAGTCGCACTAGCCGTCATCATGCGATCATCGTCTAACTCGTCGTCTAATAAAAAATCTGAATTCATGCTCTGGCTAATCCTTGTAAGGCATGTTTAATGAGATCTTCACAAGGTAAAGATTTATCTTCAATTTTATCGATGGCTTTTTCTGCCTCTTTATTCTTATAGCCTAAAGCAACCAATGCCTGTATGGCTTGGTGCATAGGCTGGCTATCAGCTTGTGCCATAGAGTTTGTATTAAGCAATGGTGTATTACCGCCCCATTTTTTTGCTTTGTCTTGCAATTCCACAATAATACGCTGCGCTGTTTTAGGGCCAATACCTGGAATTTTTTTCAATAACCCCACTTCTTCCATGGTAATTGCGCGTTTTAATTCATCCACTGATAGACCCGACAATAATGCTAAAGCGGCCTTTGCCCCAATACCACTGACTTTAATGACCTCTTTGAATAATTCACATTCTTGCTTGGCACTAAAACCATAGAGTAACTGCGCATCTTCTCTGACAATCATGTGGGTGCATAAGCTAATTTCTTCTCCTACCGCCCCGCAATGATAAAATGTATTCATAGGTGCTTGTAACTCATATCCCACACCCATGACATCCACTAAAATCCATGGTGGTGCCTTTTCCAGCAAAATACCCCGAATTCTTCCTATCATTTTATACCTTGCTCCTTAATTATTAGGCTGGGATTATGGCTATGCAAATGGCAAATCGCCACCCCCAATGCATCGGCTTCATCCGCTTGCGGCGCAGAAGGCAAACGAAGTAAAAATCTTACCATATGTTGGACTTGTTCTTTGTCACCTCGCCCAGTGCCAACGACCGCTTTTTTGATTTGCGTGGCAGCATACTCATACAACGGCAAGTGGTCAGAGACAGCGGCGGCAATTGCGACACCGCGCGCTTGACCTAATTTTAAGGCGCTCAAGGCATTCTTGCTAACAAAGACACGCTCTATTGCCACTTCAGTGGGCTGATATTCATCAATAAAATCTCTGACACAGAAGTATAATTCACTTAAGCGTGCGCTCATTTCTTCTTGCTTTAAACGCCAACAGCCACTCATGATACAAGTTGGCGCTTTTTGCGGCGAGCTAGATTGAATCAAGCCAAATCCTGTGATTCGAGAGCCTGGGTCAATGCCTAAAATCCGTCTTGTTAGCAAAACTGCTCCCTATGAATTGTTTTTTGCCACAACGTTATAGTTGTTTCCCAATTTCCTCGGGAATATCCGCATTGGAATAAACTGATTGAACATCATCTAAGTCCTCTAGCATATCCACCATTTTCATGAACTTCTGCGCAGCATCTAAATCTAAAGAGACCGTTTGTCCAGGTACCATTGATGTTTCAGAATCTGCTGGTTGGTAGCCTGCTTTTGTCATTGCCTCTGTAACCTGTTCTAAATTTTCCGGCAAGGTATTCACGACAAAACTACCATCTTCTTGTGGTAACACATCTTCCGCGCCAGCTTCAATGGCGGCTTCCATCAGTTGCTCTTCGTTATGACTATTATCAAAAAATAATTGACCTAAGCGCTCAAAGTTAAACGCCACTGAACCCGTGGTGCCTAAACTACCACCCATTTTTGAAAAAACATGTCGCACTTCTGCAACGGTACGATTTTTATTGTCTGTTAAACAGTCGACGATAAGCGCTAATCCATTTGGACCATAGCCCTCATAACGAATTTCCTCTAAATCGCCCCCTTCCAAGCCACCCGCACCGCGTTTAACCGCACGTCCAATGGTATCTCGGGTCATATTATTACTCAGTGCTTTTAAGACAGCGGCTCTTAAACGTGGATTAGCAGCTTCATCACCGCCACCTAGCTTAGCTGCTATCGTAATTTCACGTATTAACTTAGTAAATAACTTACCACGTTTGGCGTCAACCGCCCCTTTCTTATGCTTGATGTTAGCCCATTTACTATGACCTGCCATGGACGCCCCCTTAATATTTATTTAATCACTTTTTGTTCTGTCATGCCCACGAAGGCGAGTATCCAGAACATTAAATTTATTTTGAACTGAGTGCCAGCTTAGGCTGGCATGACAGCCTAATTTGTTACGCCTACATTTCCCTTAAAGCTTGGATGTTAGACGGAGATTTCATTATTTTAATAGCCTCGGCCTTAGACAGCCAGGAATATTTTATGTGCTCTTTACTGAGCGTTATTTTCACTTTATTTTGAACAAAAAAACAAAAAGTATGTTCCAGGTTTTGAGTCACACCGGGTGCATAGCGATGAATAAACTGTGGATAAATGTCGAATACTGTATTGTGCTGACAGTCCACCAACTTTCCTTGATGCAACTGTAGTCCCGTCTCTTCCAAAAGCTCTCGCTGTGCAGCCGCTAGTGGAGACTCCCCAACCTGTAAGCTACCGGTCACTGATTGCCAAAAACTAGGATCATCTGCACGCAGCAGGCAAAGAACCTCCTCTGCCTGCGTTGCAATTACCACCAAAACGGACTCTGGATTTTTATAATCCGGTACTTTTTGCACGCTCTCTAACCTATTGACTCTCGCTTTTACTTGAGTCTATTTGTTTGAGCGTCCGTAGTTTTATGCCCAGTTCTTTCAGTTGCGGATCACCGACTTTGCTTGGTGCGCTGGTTAATATGCAACTGGCAGTCTGTGTCTTAGGAAAGGCTATAACGTCACGAATTGAAGATGAGCCTGTCATCAACATAACTAATCTATCCAGACCAAATGCAACCCCACCATGAGGTGGACAACCATACTCCAGCGCCTCTAATAGGAAGCCAAATTTTTCTTGTGCTTCTTCGGCACCTATGCCCAATAATTCAAAAACACATTGTTGCACTTGTGAATTATTGATACGAATGGAGCCACCACCAATTTCTGAACCATTCAGCACCATGTCATAAGCTCGCGATAATAAATTGGCTGGGTCTGCTTTAATTTTATCTAGCGTTGTTTCGTTCGGCGCTGTAAACGGATGGTGTAAGGCATCATAGCGATTCGTTTTTTCGTCATAAGCAAACATGGGAAAATCAATAACCCATAGTGGCTCCCACTCGGATTGAATTAAATTGAGATCTTCTGCTAATTTACAACGCAAAGCCCCCATAGATTCTGAAACCATATCACCGGCACCCGCGCCAAAGAACAGCATATCGCCATCTTGCGCATCTAAATGGCTTAATAAATTATTGATGACCTCATCACCTAAAAACTTCACAATAGGAGATTGACAACCTTCACTACCTTTGGCGGCTTCATTTACTTTAATATAGGCAAGCCCCTTTGCGCCGTAGATACCCACAAATTTAGCGTAATCGTCTAAATCTTTTCGGCTCAACTTCGCACCATCGGCTAGCTTTATCGCGACAACACGTCCTTTTGGATCCTTTGCAGGCTGACTGAACACTTTAAAATCTGAGTCTTTCACCAAATCAGCAATATCGATTAACTCTAAGCCAAAACGTAAATCGGGTTTATCAGAGCCATAACGCTGTATCACCTCGGCATAGGGGATACGCTTAAATGGTGTCGGCAAGCTGACGTTTAATATTTTTTTAAAGACGCCGGCAATCATATTTTCCATCACGCTCATAATTTGATTTTCATCCATGAAGGATGTCTCAATATCCAGTTGCGTAAACTCAGGTTGCCTGTCAGCCCGTAAATCTTCGTCTCTAAAACAACGCACCACTTGATAATATTTATCAAAACCCGACATCATGAGTAATTGTTTAAATAACTGCGGGGATTGTGGCAGCGCAAAAAATGATCCGGCATGAGTGCGTGATGGCACCAGGTAATCTCTGGCTCCCTCTGGCGTAGCTTTGGTTAGACACGGCGTTTCAATATCTAGAAACCCTTCATTATCCAAATAGCTGCGCAAGTACTGGCTGATTTTTGCCCGCATTTTTAATTTATTCGCCATTTCTGGACGTCTCAAATCTAAATACCGATATTTTAACCGTATATCCTCGCCCACAGAATAATGCTCATCTAACATAAAAGGGGGCGTTTTAGCGACATTGAGAATAGTCAAACTATCTACATAAACTTCTATCTCGCCCGTTTTGAGATCAGGGTTCACAGCGCCCTCTATTCTGGGCTTAACAACCCCCGTTACTTCCAATACAAATTCATTCCTAACGGTCTCAGCTTTAGCAAATGCTTCAACTTTGTCAGGATGGATTACAATTTGCACCAATCCTTCCCTATCACGCAAGTCAATAAAAATTACACCACCATGGTCGCGGCGTCGATGAGCCCACCCGTAAAGTGTCACTGTCTTATCTAAATACTGAGAGGTCACATGACCACAATAATCCGTGCGCATGGAAAAACCTTATTTATTTCAATGTTTTAGTTAACTTGATAGTATTCAAATTTACTCAGATGTGCTGCTAGTAGACGCTTTTTCTTCTCGCACAACATTTCGTTGCTTGTCCTTTGGCTTTTCATCTGTTTCATAATAACCTTGACCTGCAAAGCGCACGCTCGGTGCCGATATCAAACGCTCTAGAGCCTCTCCACATTTTGGACAAACCTCTGTTGCGGGGTGATTTATACCATGTAAAATCTCTTTTTGATGGCGACATACTGTACAGCGATACTCATATATAGGCATTTAAACAACTCCAACCTTTTAATCCCCGCCTGCAAAACTGCGTGACGACACAAATAAATAACACAGAATTATACCATGCCCTTTTTTTTTTCATAAGATAAATGACAAACTTGACTGATGAACGACTAGATTTAAGGGCTCGTTTAATACACCAAACATGAGTATATGCAACTATTTTGAATTTTTTAGCCCCCATTTCCTTATTTTATTTATTCTATTTGCTTTATAATGGTTGGGTTCAACAAAAAGTTAGTTTACATTGTTATTATTTGGAGAACCCCCACTGTGATAGTCAGAGTAATAGTATTTTTATTTGTAATTTGGGGGCTTGCAATGGGCGCTGTTTGGCTAGTTGCCTCACAACTAAGAAGGTTTGTTAGTCGCTCAACGAGTAATTTTGGTCAGCACAAAAATTCCCAGAAACAAAATTCAAATCGCGAGCAACCTAAAATAGCTGCAGAACTCGTTTCCTGCAAAAGCTGCGGCATTTATATTCCTGAAGAAGAGGCAATAAAGGGCCACAATTGTTATTATTGTAGTGATGCATGTAAAAAGTAGTTTTATTCGCTAATACCGCTTTACTGAGCCATCGTTAAGACAAAGGACACAGTCATATGTCGCAAAAAGGATTTTTGCCCTCCTCTGCCAATCATACCTGGCGCCCTCTACAGTTATTTAATTTATATCGATTTGCCTTAAGTATTAGCTTACTTACTATTAGCCATCATAATTCGGTCTCCTTAATATTTCCTGGCAGCCAGCCCGAGAACTTCATTCAAATAAGCATTTCGTATGCTTTGTTTGCCTTTGTTATGCTTTTACTAAGTTTTAGCGCTAAAATCCCTTATCGTATTCAAGCCAACCTGCCCATTTATTGTGACATTATTTTTTTAATTTTGATTATGCATTGTTGTGGTGGGGTTATCTCGGGTATGGGTTTGTTACTCATTATTTTGGTAGCTGCGCATAGTATCTTATACCCTGGAAAGTACGCCTTGCTCACTGCAGCCATCAGCACAATAGCCTTGCTGTCAGAATATACCTATATGGCAACCTATCAAAATTATGGTTTAAAATTCTCCGGTATGGCAGGCTTAATTGGTATTTTAATTTTCTTTGCTGCTGTCTTTGTTAACTTCTTGTCTGTGAGGGTCAGAAAAAATCAAACCATTATTTTAAAACAGGCGACATTATTAGACAGCTCCATGAAAATGAACAGCCATATTGTCGCCTTAATGCATCAAGGTGTCATGCTTTTAGACAGCCAGAATCAAATACAAACGCTCAATATTGCAGCCAAAAAACTATTCGGCCTAAAAGAGAGTCAAAATAACTATACACTAGACACCTTGCCCCAAGCTATACAACATAGTATTTTTGCTTGGCAAAAAAATAATCAAAATTTATCCCCCATTCAAATTACAAGCAATTTATCTAAGGTCCGGCTCGAATTCCAAGATATTGGACAGGATCAAAATAAAAATACCTTGATATTTATTTACGATATCGCAGCAGAAAATAGGCAAGCCCAAGATTTAAAGCTGGCCTCTCTTGGGCACTTAACGGCAAATATTGCACACGAACTACGTAACCCACTCGGCGCTGCGAGTCATGCCGCACAACTTTTAAGGGAATCTCAATCATTATCCTGCGAAGACAAACAATTAAGCACAATGATTTTGCAAAATTGCGATCGAATGAATCAAGTCATCAAGAATGTCTTATCGCTTTCGGGGCAAAAATCTAACATGCAAACCATCCCACTAAATGAATGGTTACAAAAACAAGTACCCACCTTACAATTTTCAGATTTTCCCAATGCAAAAATAATACTCTCCCTATGCAAAGAAAACATTCATATTTTTGTTGATAGTACACAACTCACCCAAATCATTGTGAACTTATGTGAAAATGGGCTCAGACATCATATGAAAAAAAATGGTGTTGCACAGGTATGCTTACGAACACAATACCACGCATATCCGAAGCCACAAGTGACCATCGATATTATTAACCACGGTGATAGCATACCAGATGACATTCAAGAATTTATTTTTGAGCCCTTTTACACCACAGAAAAATCAGGCACTGGATTAGGATTATTTTTAACTAGAGAGCTTTGTCAAATAAATAACGCTCAAATTCAATACACACATCAACACGCTGAGTCGCAGTTCCGCTTAACCTTTCCCGGAGAAAATTCACTATGATAGCCTCTGCTCAAGTTCTGATTGTCGATGATGAACCCGATATTTGCCAATTGCTCAGCCTCACATTATCTAAAATGGGCATTCAGAGTCAAACCGCCCAAGACGTACAAACTGCCAAAGTTTTAATGGCCAAACAAAATTTTAACTTATGCTTAACCGATTTACGTTTGCCGGACGGAAATGGTTTAGATATTTTACGCTACATTCAAAAAAATTCACCTCAAACTGCCGTTGTTCTTATTACCGCCCATGGCAATATGGAAACGGCGATATTAGCCATGAAGCAAGGGGCATTTGATTTTATTAATAAGCCCATTGATTTAACCATGTTACGCAACCTAGTCACTGATGCCTTGAATATTTCCGCCAACACAACCAGTGAGCCTGTTTCAGAAGATCCTAAACAAACGCTTCAGCTCATTGGCGAAAGTGACTGCATGCAAGCACTCAAAAAACAAATTGAAAAAATTGCGCGTAGCCAAGCGCCCGTCTATATTAGCGGCCCTTCTGGGGCTGGAAAAGAACTGGTTGCAAAGCTCATTCACCAAAGTAGTCCAAGACGAAATAAACCCTTCATTCCTATCAACTGTGGTGCCATCCCTGTTGAACTAATGGAAAGTGAGTTTTTTGGCCATAAAAAAGGCAGTTTTACCGGCGCACATCAAGATAAAGTGGGATTTTTTGAAGCCGCTAATCAAGGGACACTTTTTTTAGATGAAATTGCGGACTTACCACAAAACATGCAAGTCAAATTATTAAGAGGACTCCAAGAAAAATCTTTTAGACCGATTGGCGCCACCAAAGAGATACAAGCGGATATCCGCTTTTTATGTGCGACTCATAAAGATTTGAATGAAAAAGTTAAGACGGGTGAATTTAGAGAAGATTTATTTTATCGATTGAACGTCATTGAGTTAAAAGTCCCTAGCCTCAGTGAGCGTCTATCTGATATCCCTCTTCTCATCACATATTTTTTTAACAATAATTTTAAACACCACGATAATCCGCCACAAATATCAGAGCAAGCTTTACAGATTTTACAGAATTATACTTTTCCAGGTAATATCCGTGAATTAGAAAATATATTAGAACGTGCCCTCACCCTATGCGAGAATAACAGCATTACACACCATGATTTACATTTACCCAAAATAGTGGGTGAGAATACTTCTATTCACTTAAACATTCCCTTAGATGATCATCTGGTTAATATTGAGAAGGAGGCCATTGAGACGGCTTTAGGCAAAACGAATGGTAATAAAACAAAAGCCGCGAAACTATTGGGCATGAGCTTTAGAACACTAAGATACAGACTTAAAAAACTAGGGATTAGTGATGACTTTGAGTCTTAAGCCTTTATATAAAGCGTTTACACTGATAGAGCTACTGATAACCCTGTCTATTGTTGCAATCGTTTTGGGCTTGGCCATTCCAAGCTTAACCAATCGAGTGCAAAAAGAATCCGCCGGCTCAACAACACAAAAGATGTTTCATATTTTACATTTTGCCCGTATGGAAGCCATCAAACGCAATCAAAATGTTATTGTCTGTGGCACCTCAGACTTTAAGTCTTGTAGCCATAATTGGTCCCATGGCATGATGGCCTATGTTGACTTTAACAAAGATGGTTCTTTTAATGAGCAAGATCTTGTGCTTAGAGTCAATAAACCCAATTCAAACCTAACGCAAATTGACTCAGGCAAAGTGAATACGATTAAATATGCAGGTAATGGCCGTTGTCTAACCCGTTGCACCATCAATATAAAAACCAAAGAAAAGCTTCGAAATACGATTGTCCTCTACGACAGTGGACGAGCACGCATAGAGTATTATGGCTAATCCCACCAACAAATCAAAATCTCTGGCTATATAAGCAGCTTTTTCCCACGAAAAATGCAGAAGTGTTCTATTTCATATAAGTATGAAAACTAAAAAATATTTCCGTGCCTTTACACTCATAGAGCTCATGGTCACTCTTGCTGTTTTTATGATCGTGGTTGGATTGGCTGTGCCTGCGATGCAGAGTCTTATTGCAAATAATCGTTCTATCACACTGACCAATGAACTCGTTTCTAGTATGTACATCGCACGTAGTGAGGCCGTCAAGCGTGGCGTTAGCGTCTCTGTATGCCCGGCGGGCAACCAAGCCTTCACCAGCTGCGGTAACAATTGGAGTGTGGGTTGGTTGGTTTTTGTTAATCCCGATGAAAATACAACCTTTGCTAATAATGCGACTGAAACTTTGATCAGAGCACATGCCGTATCTGGACAAACAGCTGCGGTCACCACAACGCCTGCTAGTAGCTTAATTACCTATACTGCAAGTGGTTTTGCTCATGCGAATACAACAAACCTATCTATTAATATCCTTCAGACGGGATGTACCGGTAACAATGGTCGTAACATCCTGATTCCATTTACAGGCAGACCACTTTTAAGCAATATTGGCTGCTAATAGACACACTACCATCAAACAGCTTATCTGAATTATACCACCAAATATCTCCGATTTTTCGCTAAGACCATAAGCAGAGCCTATAACTATAATAAGAGATCATAAATTTTAAAGTTAATTAAGGTGAATCAATGCACGCATCATACCTTATACATCAAAAAGGCTTCAGCTTGCTCGAAGTTCTAATTGCTGTGGTGGTATTTTCTATAGGGCTATTGGGGTTAGCCAGCCTACAAGTCACTGGATTAAAAATGAGCCATGACTCACTCTTGCGCTCAGTTGCTTCACTGCACGCAAATGATATGGCAGATAGAATGCGGGCAAATTATCCTGCTTTTGCTTTAGGGCAGGCAAGCCCTTATAACAACCCAACGGGTGCGCTCACAGGCGATCCTAATTGTTTGGGCAAAAGTGCCACGGGTAGTAATATTGATGTTCAATGTACCGCAAGCCAAATGGCTCAGCAAGATTTCTACGATTGGTCTTCTGCCATTAAAGGACAAATCGCAACTGCATGGCATCCCGACTATACTGCCACTTTACCCAGTGGCGACGGGATTGTTTGCATCGATAGTACACCGGAAGATGGCACCCCTGCAGCCCCCGCTTGTGATGGCGTCATTGTCAACCCTGCAAAGCCTATTTTTGCAATCAAGCTTTGGTGGCAAGAAAGAAAAGATCAAACTGCCCCTAACACATTACACCGATTTGTCACGAGCTTGTCATTATGAAGAAATCTATACGCTACTCACAAGTCCATGGTTTTTCGATGGTCGAGATTATGTTGGCCATCACCATCAGTTTAATATTGCTATTAGGCCTATTACAAACCTTTATCAGTAATAAGAATAATTATCGCCTAGAAACGGCATACAACACTATGCATGAAAATGCGCGTTTCTCCTATGACTACTTGTCTAAAATATTACGCAATACCGCATACCGATCACCACAACAAGACACCATATTCACCTCCATGAACACTTTGTTTGATGCAACGAACCTCTATATTGAT
The DNA here is from genome assembly GCA_963976875.1 of uncultured Coxiellaceae bacterium. Taxonomy (GTDB): domain Bacteria; phylum Pseudomonadota; class Gammaproteobacteria; order Berkiellales; family Berkiellaceae; genus Berkiella_A. Next base: position 163,209 of record CAXBML010000002.1, on the reverse strand, counting down.
GGCACAAATAATACGGGTACTAATAATAGTGACTCGATGACAATACGCTACCAAGGCAGTGGTGATGGCGCTGGTAATGCCGATAACACTATTCGAGATTGCTTAAATATCGGGGTTGATAGCTTTGTCACTACCACGCTGACATTTTCTATCTCGGCCAATGACGAGTTACAATGTCGCGCACAAAATCCTAGCAGCGCCAATACAGATAATACACAAGTCATATTACCTGACGTGGAAAATATGCAAATTTTATATGGGGAGGATTTAAACGGAGACAAAGCGCCCAATCGATTTGTAGAAAGCAGTCATCCCAATATTAATATGGCCAATGTTGTCGCGATAAAAGTGAGTATTTTGTTACGTAGTGATATTCCTGTCAGCCCAACAGTCAATACCACCACTTATAACCTAAATGGCACAACACAAACCGCACCAGGGGATAACTTTCTCCGACAACCTATTACGTTCACCATTATGTTACGCAACGTGATTACTGAAGTCACGGCCTAAGGGAGCTAACTTATGAAGAAGCAATTTAAAACAATACAACCCATCAAGCAAAAAGGGGCTATTTTGGTCACGGGGCTGATTTTATTATTGGTATTAACACTTATTGGTGTGAGTGGTATGCAAAATGTCACTTTGACTGAAAAAATGACTTCTAATATGCGTGATACCCATTTGGCATTCCAAGCAGCAGAAAGTGCATTGACAGATGGAGAGCAATGGTTACTGGCTCAGACCCAGCAACCTGTCGGCGTTGACACTTGCAGCGCTCCCCCTTGTCTCTTGTGGGATAGCAGTACCTTAGGCAATGTCAGTAGTATGAGCCAAAGTTGGTGGCAAACACAAGCAACGAGCTATTCAAGCAATTTATATGGTCTCACCAGCCAACCACAATATGTTCTTGAAGAATTTACTTTTGTTCCTTATGAGCTATCACCCGAAGCACGCGCAAAGGGACAAGGCTACCACTACTATAAAGTCACGGCGAAAGGCTCAGGTAAACAAACTGGATCAAATATTATTTTAGAATCTATTTTTGCGACCCAATATAACTAGGCCCTATCATGCATACATTATCTAAACTCATATTACTTTCGCAATGCTTCATGATACCAACAGCTCAAGCGGCATTATTGGATTTAGCAGATTCCCCTTTATTTCTAGGCAGCAATGTTGATCCGAATGTATTTTTTCAGCTGGATGATTCAGGGTCAATGGATTGGTCTGTACTGTCAAAACCTTACTGGCACCACTGCGCCTATGATCCCAATGCAACGGGCTTTTATAGTTCTAGCACTAATTGCGGCTGGCTAGTGGATAATGGTCTTATTCGAAGTTACAGCGGTGGATATAGATATTTTACCTATCTATGGGAAAACAGTGGCAATATTTATAGCGATAACTGCTGGAACTCTGATCGAAATTCAGTCAGCGCTTGTAGTTCAGCAGGGGATAAAGAGTGGCGTTTTTTCAGCTCTGATCTTAACCTGACTTATTATAACCCTGGCCTAGAATATGCCCCCTGGAATGGAGAATGTTCTTCTGGTGTTGCTTGCGCCAATGCGACATTTACTTCAGCCCGTAGCAACCCCAAAAATGGTGAAACAGGATACAGCGATACACGTAATTTGACTGGTGCAAGATACAATGTTTGGATTGATAATAAAGGTTATACTAGTAGCGATGGCAGGCCCTATAGAGCAGGGGCTCTCAATGTCACCACAACGCCCAATAATGAAATTGACTTATGGGACAGTCATTATGAAGTCACATTAAACTCTGCCAATATTGAAATACGCGCTATTGACTATACGCCCAATGCCAGTGGCATGGGCGAAACCAATAACGTAGTCGCTACGTTAACGGATACATCTGCTTGTTATAATATTTTAGGGCCAAAGTCATTAGTGCAGAATATTTTTGATGGTTCGTTGAGTGTCACGAGTACAGGCGGGGCAGGTTGCAAAAATATTAACAGCGCAAAACAAAATTTTGCTAATTGGTACCAATATAGCCGCAAACGATCATATGTGGCCAAAAGTGCTATTAGCCAAGTCATGAATCAATACCCAAATTTTCGCTATGGCTTAAGTGTCATCAATAATTATGGCTCACTTTTTAAAGAAGTTCCCTCTTCTGGGACAACTGATTACACAAGCCATAATGCTAATTTGTTATCAAGCTTATATTCTTATAATTGGACTGCCTCAGGTACACCTTTAAGAAGAGGCTTAGAGCGAGTAGGGCGGTACTTTGATGATAATTTATCTGGAAAAGCTGATCCCATTACCAATAGCTGTCAACAAAATTTTTCGATTCTTTTTACGGATGGATTTTGGAATGGTAGTAGTCCCGCCAGTGGCATAGGTAATGCGGACTCAGATGGCAACTCTATTACTGTTGCTGATGTTGCTAAGTATTATTATGATAAAGATCTCAGCCCACTAGATAATCAAGTCATCCCCAATCCTTTTGATCCTGCAACCTATCAACACATGGTAACCTATACCGTTGCATTTGGTGTTTCAGGTAATTTACTGGATTCAGATGGCGATGGTTGGCCAAATCCCTCGTTGATTGAAAGTGACAACTGGGGAAACCCATTTAGCTCAGATCCAGAGAAAATTGATGACCTATGGCATGCGGCTTTTAATGCTAAAGGCACTTTTGTTGCCGCACAAAGCCCTGAGGACGTGACCAGAGAATTAGGGAATGCCTTATCTAGCATTAGTAATCGCGTCAGCTCTGCAGCAACAGTCGCACAAAACTCAACCGTTCTAAGCGCAAACTCTCAGGTATATCAAGCTCGCTTTGATAGTAATAGCTGGACAGGCGAATTACTCGCTTATCCGATCGATGTCAATGGCGTATTAGCCCAAGTGCCTGTCTGGAATGCAAACTGCAAACTATCTGGCGGTGATTGCGCACTTCCGGTCATAGATGCCGCACAAAATCCAGGAAAGAATCATTCGTCAAGAGTTATCATCACCAGGGCCTGGGATGGTAGTAATTCGGGTACAGCTTTTGATTTCCCAAGCTCATACGGCTCTCTGTTTGTTTCTGGTGCCTTACCCGAACGCATTAGCAATTTTATGCAATATAGCCCTTATAACTTGACCACAACATCGCCAGCTGAAATAGCGGCCAATCAAACTTATGTTGATCATTTGCTTGATTATTCAAGGGGTGACCGCTCTCAAGAACAACAAAATTCAGGCTCGGAAAGCTTTAGAAACCGGCAAGGCATTTTAGGTGACATTATCCATTCAAGCCCGATTTATGTTGCGCCCCCTAACCGATATTTTAGCGATACATTCGAAACCTCTGCCTATAGTACGTTTAAATCTACTTATCAAAACCGTATCCCTATGGTATACACAGGCAGCAATGATGGTATGTTACATGGATTTAGATCCGATACAGGCGAAGAACTTTTAGCCTATATACCCGGCAATAGAGAGGTCTATAAAAATATATCTGAGCTTTCTAAGAGTACCTACCAACATGGTTATGCTGTCGATGGTTCGCCCTCAGAGTCGGATGTTTTCATCAATAGTAGCTGGCGCACTATCCTGGCAGGCGGGCTCAACAAAGGTGGGCAAACTGTTTATGCTTTGGATATAACTGACCCAAGTACCTTCACCGAAGCAAATGCCAACCAAATTTATCTGTGGGAATTTAGTGACGAAGATGATGCAGACCTAGGATATGTTTATGGGCAAGTTAAAATTGCAAAAGTACGCTTCAATAGTACCGAGAGTAAATGGGCCATTATATTTGGCAATGGCTATAATAACTCCGCTGCTGATGGCCATGCTAGCACCAATGGCGAAGCGGCCTTATTTGTTTTATTTATTGAACGTGGCTTAGACGGCACATGGACTGCCGATAGTGATTATATTAAAATCACCGCGGGCACAGCAGGCTCCGTAACGACACCCAATGGACTAGGTGAACCCTATTTAGTTGATCTAGATGGAGATTATATCGTAGATTACGTATATGCTGCAGACTTAAAAGGCACTGTTTGGAAATTTAATTTACAAGACACCACACCAACCAACTGGAAAACAAATGCCAGCGCTCTGTTTAATGCCCAATATGCTAGCGCTGGAGATCAAGCCATAACCGCCCCCCCCATTGTCGCGAGCCATCCCAGTGGGCTGAGTTATGGCGTGATGGTTTATTTCGGTACTGGGAAATATCTTGAGAATACCGATAATACATCTACTGGCGCTGTCACCCAAACCTACTACGGCTTGTGGGATAAGTTAGATGGCACGACTATTTTAAAAAGCAACCTATTACAGCAGACGATATTAGCAGAGTACAATCAAGGCTTTGATACGGATGATGATGGCACCAATGACACCACAGCTTTATTAAGACAGGTATCAGATAATGCTATTAATTGGCAAGCCCCTCAACAAGCAGGTGATCCGGCACAACATCACGGCTGGTACCTAGATTTATTTGTACAAGGCGCAGCCTCTAATTTAGGAGAGCGACAAATCTCTAGAACCTTGGTGCGAAATAAAAATGTTATTTTTACCACTTTATTACCTTCTCAGTCTCCTTGCGAGTTTGGTGGATCTTCTTGGTTAATGGAAGTTAATATGGAAACAGGCGGCCAACCTGAATATACGCCATTTGACCTCAATAATGATGGGGAGTTTAATGAAAGTGATTATATTAATATCGGCGACCCAGATGGTGACGGAAATGATAACTTTGTGCCTGCTGGTGGCAGAAAATCTGATGTGGGTATTACGCCTTCTCCCGCGGTCTTTATTGCGGAAGATAAAAGTAAAGAGACAAAAGTAACCAGTGGGTCAATGGGACTTGGTACAGTAGAAGAAAATTTAAACGGTGGCCCTCTTGGGCGACAAAACTGGAAACAAATTACTCAATAAAATTGGAGCAATTATTTAATGTGTCGCTATTTTATTTTTTTATGGACATTAATTATCTGTGGTCTAAGCACATCTATCTATGCGCAGAGTGATGAAGCCGCACAAGCATTTATGAGCTCAAGCCAACAAGCAAAGATAATCAGTGTAAGCCTAGAAGAAAACTTTATTATTCTCAATAATATCACCTATAAAATACATCCAAAGATCCAAGTTTCAAACTATCAAAACCTTCCTGTCGATCCTGGCAGCTTGGTTCCTGGACAAAAGATAGAATTTTGGACTGATATACAGGGTTTAAACAATAATTTGCCCCCGGGCAGCCACAATGCTAATGTTATCAAAATTCGAATTCTATCCGATGTTAGCCATGAATCCATTTATCACTAAAAAGGCTTAATGATGAAAACTGCGAGCAACGCATTAAAATATAAAACTTTGAAAGGCTTTAGTTTAATTGAACTCATGATTGCAGTCACGATTGTCGGTATTATTACGGCAATTGCTTTACCGGCTTACACAGAACATGTACAGCGTACACGTCGTACTGATGGGCAAGCTGCACTACTCAGCCTAGCCGCAAGAATGGAGCACTACTACACCGAAAACAATACGTATGTTGGCGCAACACCTGCCGTTGTAGGCTCTAGCACTACGTCGCCCGAAGGATTCTATACGGTTGGCACCTCTAATTTAGGCACTAACACTTATACTTTAACGGCAACACCTGCCGTGGGAGGACCACAAGTGGGCGATCCCTGTGGTGCTTTGACACTAAACCAGGCGAATGTAAAAAGCCCAACCACAACAAACTGTTGGTAAATTAAAGCTCTACCTCAACAGTTTGATGAAAAGAATTTTTAAAGTTTAAACTCCTAATTTCTTTTGGCATAGAGAAAATCATGTTTTCGGGTGTGCCGGCGACCTCATTAATATTATTAACATCTACAATTTTTTTGATAGCCTGGATAATATTGGAGGTTAGAACTTCCGGCGCAGAGGCCCCCGCGGTGACACCAACCTTGCTAACGCCATACAACCATTCTGGTTTTAACGCTTTTGGATCATCAATTAAATAGCTTTTGACACCACAATCTTCCGCTAGCTCTTTTAGACGATTAGAATTTGAACTAGTCACAGACCCCACAACCAACACAAGCTCTGCTTGCTTGGCTAATTCACGTACTGCATCTTGACGATTTTGAGTGGCATAACAAATATCGTCGCGTTTAGGGCCGTTAATCAATGGAAATTTATTTTTGAGTGCTGCAATAATACTCTTTGTTTCATCTACAGATAATGTCGTCTGAGTCATGTAGTATAAATTCGCAGCATCTTTGACTGTTAGCTTTTGTACGTCATTGGTGTTTTCTACTAAATAGATAGCACCATTTTTATTGCGGTACTGGCCTAATGTGCCTTCGACTTCCGCATGCCCTGCATGGCCTATGAGTATACACTCATGTCCTTTTTTGCTTTGGCGCATAACTTCCATGTGTACTTTAGTCACTAATGGGCACGTCGCATCTAAGACAAGCCTTAAGTCTCTAGAGCTGGCCTCTTCTCTGACCGCTTGTGATACCCCATGAGCACTAAATATCACAATATTGTCATCTGGGACTTCACAAAGCTCATCAACGAAAATAGCGCCTGATTCTTTTAGCTTAGCCACAACAAAGCGATTGTGTACAACTTCATGTCGCACATAGACAGGCGCACCAAATTTCAAAAGTGCGGCCTCTACTATATCAATGGCTCTATCCACCCCAGCACAAAACCCTCTGGGGTTCGCTAATAAAATATCAACTGCTTGCTTTGTCATTTTTGCTCTGCTGTTCATCTTTAAAAATACTAAGAATAATAAAAAAGGCACCAATGGTAATAAAGCTATCGGCTATATTAAACGCAGGGAAATGCCAACTTTTAAAATAAAAATCGATAAAATCTACAACATAACCTTGTACAACTCTATCAATAATATTACCTAATGCACCGCCTAAGATAAACACCAAGCCTATGCCTTGAGCCTTTTCTTGAACGGTTGTGCGATATAACCATATCCCAATAAATAGACTAATACCCACGGCCACGGCTAATAAAATCAAACGTGATACAAGTGCATTTTCGTTAAACATGCCAAAGGCAACGCCATAGTTATGCAGCAAGACTAAACGAAGTCCTGGAATAATATCGATAGCATCCCCTAGCTTTAAATTCTGCATAACCAATAGCTTGGAAGCTTGATCGAGCAAAACAATCAGGGGCAGCCATTTGAACCATTTGAGCCTGGTACTAAGTTTTACGTTATCTCTATTGCTCATCTCTGCCCCTTTATTAAGCATATTGTCTGCTCTCACCCGGTTGATTGTCTGCAATATTTTCAACACAACGTCCACATATTTCTGGATATTCCGCAGATTGGTTGACATCTTCACGTCTATGCCAGCAGCGAGTGCACTTTTCAAAGGCGGATGCATTCACCTCAACCCACAATCCCTTGGTTTCTGACATTTCGGCTGCATCTGATTTTTCAGCAGCGGGTAATACTGTTGCCGCAGAGGTAATTAAGACGAACCTAAGCTCATCCTCCATTTTTTGTAATAAGGAAAGATGGGGTTCATCTGCATAAATAATAACTTCCGCTTCTAATGCAGAGCCTAGCAATCCTTCGGAGCGTTTGCGTTCAATGGCTTTATTGACTTCATCACGAAGTGCAATAATATTTGCCCATTGCGTATGCCCTAAGGCTGCTCCTTCTGGCAAAGATTGTAACCCTTCATACCATGTTGTTAAGAATATAGATTCCGCCTCGGTATCAGATAATTGGGCGTAAATTTCTTCCGCTGTAAAGCTCAATATTGGCGCCATCCACGCCGTCATAGCTTGAATCACATGAAACATGGCCGTTTGGGCAGAGCGCCTAGCCAGGCTGTCTTCGCGCAAAGTATATTGGCGATCTTTAATGACATCCAAATAAAAACTACCTAACTCTAATGCACAGAAATTGTGAATTTTTTGATAGATGCTATGAAACTGAAAAGTATTGTACGACTCAATAACCTCTTTTTGAATTTCCGCCGCACGACTCACAATCCATTGATCTAAAGCAAGCATGTGATCAAAATCTATACTGTTTGATTTTTCAAAGCCTGATAAATTACCCAGTAAAAACTTCGCTGTATTTCGAATACGTCGGTAAGAGTCACTAGTACGTTTTAGAATTTCATCAGAAACATGCAGTTCGCCTTTATAATCTGTTGCCGCAACCCATAAACGCAAAACATCGGCGCCTAATGACTTAATCACCTTATCCGGCGCAACAACGTTGCCCAAAGACTTGGACATTTTGTGGCCTTTTTGATCTACAGCAAATCCATGCGTCAGAACAGCTTTATAAGGCGCAACATTATTGATACCAACTGACGTTAATAAAGAAGATTGAAACCAGCCTCGATGCTGATCAGAGCCTTCTAAAAATAAATCTGCTGGAAAATTCAGTTCGCCACGCCTCTTCATAACAGCATAATGGCTCACCCCAGAATCAAACCAAACATCTAAGGTATCCATAGATTTAAAATACTGTTCACACTGCTCGAATGGCATATCTTGAATATCTAAATCATACCATGCGTCTATGCCCACCTTATCCACTAGTTTTGCAACGTACTCTACAATCTCAGTTGTTTGAGGATGCGGCGCTTTAGTTTCTTTATGCAATAGTATAGGCATGGGTACACCCCAAGTTCTTTGGCGGGAAATACACCAGTCCGGACGTCCTTCAATCATGAGCTTAATGCGAGATTCACCCCACTCTGGCACCCAGTTCACTTGTTTGATTTGTTCTAATGCCATCTCTCTGAGTTTGGCATCATCCATACTCACAAACCATTGCTGTGTTGCTCTAAAAATAAGCGGCTTCTTATGGCGCCAACAATGGGGATAACTATGAAAAATATCTTCGTGGTGCATTAGTGCTTGTTTTTCTTTTAATAGATCAACAATCAATGGATTTGCTTTGAATACGTGCTCTTTACCGACAAATTCTATATCTTCATAAAACTTACCGTGGTCATCAACAGGTGCCTCTAGTGGTAAATCGTAACGTAAGCCTAAATGATAATCATCCATACCGTGTGCAGGCGCGGTATGGACTGCTCCGGTACCCGCATCTACTGTCACATGTGAACCTGTGACAATCGGTACTTGGCGATCATTGAAGGGATGCTGTAATTGTAAGCCTTCAGCCAAGCCTCCTTTAAATTGACCAACAATAGTATAATCTTTACAACCAAAACGCGCCATACAACTTTCCAGCAGAGCTTCACTGACAACTACGGCTTGGTATTGATTGTTTTCAAACTGACCTTTGGCTACAACGTAATCTAAATCAGAATGGAACGCGACGGCTTGGTTAGCTGGCAATGTCCAAGGTGTGGTCGTCCAAATAACAACTGCTAATTTATCAATATTATTTAAATCACAATTTGTTTTTTGAGAAAAATCAGCGACATCTGCCACAGCAAAAGCCACATCAATTGCAGGGGAGGTCTTATCTTGATACTCGACCTCTGCTTCTGCTAATGCTGAACCACACTCGGTGCACCAATGTACAGGCTTGACGCCTTGCTGCACGTGACCATTTTCATAGATAAGGCCAAATGCCCGCATAATATCCGCTTGGTATTGAAAATCCATGGTCAAATAAGGATTATCCCAATCTGCCAATACGCCCAAACGCTTAAAAGATTCTCTTTGCGTGTCCACTTGCTTGCCAGCATACTCTCGACAAGCCTGCCTAAATGCCTTGGGTGTCAAATTAACATGCGGTTTACCCTTTTTCTTTTCAACATTGAGTTCAATAGGCAAGCCATGGCAATCCCAGCCAGGAATAAAAGCGGTGTTTTTTCCATTCAATGTTTGAGACTTTACGACAATATCTTTGAGAATTTTATTAACCGCATGACCAATATGAATATCGCCATTGGCATAAGGCGGGCCATCGTTCATGACATACTTATCCGCATTTTTACGCAACTCTCGAATTTGTTGGTACAAATTCATGTCATACCATTTTTTTAAAATGTTAGGTTCTCTATTCGGCAAATTAGCCCGCATTGGAAAACTGGTTTTAGGAAGATTTAACGTAGCTTTATAGTCTATTTCGCTCATGGTTTTACTCACGGGTTCACTCACAAATATTTTATTAGTTATTTGCTCAACGTATTGGTTGCGCTGGTTTATTAATTCTAAAAGAATCGGTCATTTCAGCAAAAAATTGTCTGGCTGACATAATATCATGTTTAATCGCGTCAATCAGTTCAGCCAGAGACGGGAACTTCAATTCATCCCTCACTTTATCCAAAAAAGCAACCTCTATACGCTGACCATATAAATCACCTGAGAAGTCTAATACGTGCACCTCTACAGTTTTCTTTTGGTTTTTCACCGTCGGGGCATAACCGACATTGGCAACTGCTTGATACTGCTTTCCCGCAATGTTCACCCAACAAGTATAAACGCCATTTAGCATTATAAACTTAGGGTGAATCGATAAATTAGCCGTTGGAAAACCTAGCTCTCGGCCTTTTTTTCTACCATGTTGTACAGGTGCCGACAATGTATAGGGTCTACCCAATAGTGCTTGAGCCTCTCGCATCTTACCCGCCAGGATAGCCGAGCGTATACGAGAGCTGCTTATTTTGTCACCCGAGTCAGAGACAAAATTAATAACCTCTAATGAAAACGCTTTTTTTAGGCTATATGATTTTAACAGTGCAGCATCGCCTGTTGCTTTATGTCCAAAGCGAAAATCTGCCCCCACCAATAGATGCTCGACTCTCAAAGCTTTTCTCAAAACTTCCATGATAAACTCTTCTGCGGATAACTGGGCAAACCTCGGATTGAACCGATGGCAGACAAAATAATCCACCCCCAACTCAGCTAATATTTTATATTTGCTCTGAAAATCCATTAACCGGCATGCTTGCTCTGGATGGAAAAACTCATGAGGCAACGGATAAAAACTCATCACGAGGCTGGGCAACCCTTGACGCTGACTCAAAGCGACCAATTGCTTTAACAATGCTTGATGCCCTAAATGCACCCCATCAAAATTTCCAATCGTAGCGACACACCCTGAGAGATGTTGTTCTTGAAAATATCTAATTAACTGCATGTCTGCCTTACATCCTGTGAAATATTGATATTAGAGAGATTCAGATAATGGCTGGAGCTTAAAGTGACGAACTCGTATGCCTACTATCCATAATACCAAGGCATAAATTATCATCGCGCCTACAACAAACAGCGCCAGATGTGATGCCCGCCAAACAGCAGCAGCCTCAAGCCAGAGAGCATCTTGTGGTAAAAATAAATGTAGAAAATACCCCATCACCACATTGGCTAAAACCAAACGTAACAAATAGGGGCGCCATAACATTTGAGGTTCATAAATATTTTTCTTTAATAAAAAATAAAGTAAAACCGTTAATTGACAAAACTGAGCTAACGTAGAGGCTAAGGCCAATCCCGCATGCTGTAAAGGCCCAATTAACAAACTATTAAATATAATATTAAACACAATGGCCATCAATGCCACTTTCAACGGAAAAACGGTATTTTGTCGCGCATAAAATGCAGAAATAAAGACTTTAACCGTCAAAAAAGCCACCAGGCCCGTGCTTAAAGCCATCAAACTATGGCTGGCCAAAATAACGTCCTGGCCGCTAAACTTCCCATATTGAAAAAGCGTAGACAAAATAGGCTGCGCCAATAATATCAATCCGATGGTACAAGGCAGCCCAATACACAGCATTAACTTCAACGCCCAATCCAAACTCGCTGAGAAGCTTTTCTCCTGCTTGTTGGCATATTGCTTAGATAAGTGCGGCAAAACCACCGTCGCAATTGCCACACCAAACATGCCTATTGGAAACTCTAATAACCTGTCTGAATAATATAGCCAGGTTAAGCTACCCTTCGGTAAATATGAGGCAAAGATGGTATCGACTAATAGATTAATCTGCATTGCAGAAGCCCCGATAAGCGCGGGCACCATCAATTTTAAAATGCGACGCACGCCAGGATCTGAAAAAGCAATTTTAGGTTTTGGCATCAAGTCCAGTTTATGTACGGAAGGCAGTTGAAACCCCAATTGCAATATACCCCCAATGAGAACGCCCCAAGCCAAAGCATACACAGGCTGCGAAGCCCAGCCCGTTAAAAATATGGCGGCGAAAATCAAGCTCACGTTTAATAGCACCGGTGTAAATGCAGGTAAAGCAAACTTATTATGTGTATTTTGCACGCCTGAGAGAAAGGCGGTTAATGAGATAAATAATAAATACGGGAAAGTCCAACGCAACATATCAACCGCTTGATTAAACTGTACCGCATCTTCTTTAAAGCCCGGCGCAAATATGAAAATGAGCCCAGATGCCCCCATACACCCCATCAGCGTAATGACAAATAAAACTGAGAATAAACTACCACTCACTTTATCTAGCAGTGCCTTGACCTCTGCGCGGCTCTTGGTCGCAACATATTCACTCAGCACCGGAACGAACGCTTGAGAGAATGCGCCCTCAGCAAATAAGCGTCGCATAAAATTAGGGATCTTGAACGCAACTAAAAATGCATCTAGCCCAGCACTTGCCCCAAAAACCTGAGCAATAATCATGTCTCTGGCAAAGCCTAAGATCCGAGAAATAAATGTCATACCACTGACTGTAGTGGTCGATTTTAGCAGTTGATCGCTCATTTGGTCTTTTTCAACACTTGTTATCACCTAAAACATTGACATCTCAAACTAAAATAGCCATGATTGCAAGCTTTCTGGAACAGATAGAGGATAAAACTTTGGCTAATTCAAAACAAGCTAGAAAACGTGTAAAGCAAAATGAAAAGCGTCACCAAAAAAACAAGTGGCAAATGACTAGAATGAACACGCATATTAAGAAAGTGTTAACAACCGTTGCAGCCGGCGATAAAGATAAAGCCGCTAATGACTATAAATTAGCGACCTCTTTCATTGATCGTTTGGTGAACAAAGGTTTGATTCACAAGAATAAAGCAGCTCGTCATAAAAGCCGCTTAAACCTTAAGATTCAAGCAATCAGCTAACTATGAAAGCTGATTAGCCTCATCTGCTCCTGACAAGGAGCCAGGAAGGGTGCTCAGATATTCCGCAATCTTCTGACATAATTCCAAGGTTCCTTGTCTAGCAACGGCAGAGATAACAAATATATTCCCCTGCTCACCAAACCTTTCTTGAATTTCAGCTTGATATTGCTTGATATCTTCTTCAGGCACACAGTCCGCCTTATTCAAAACCAACCATTTTGGCTTGTCTGCAAGCTCTGCACTATAGTGGGTTAATTCTTGTAGAATTAATGCAATATCATCCATAACGCTTGGCTCCGTCATATCGACTATATGCAATAATAATTTGGTTCGACTCAGGTGCTTCAAAAACTGAATGCCCAAACCTGCGCCCAAATGCGCGCCCTCAATGAGGCCGGGGATATCCGCAATCACAAAGCGAGTTTGCTTATCAATACAGACCGTACCGAGCTTGGGACACAGTGTGGTAAATGGGTAATCCGCCACTTTGGGTGCGGCATTGGAAACCGCGTTAATCAAACTAGACTTGCCAGCATTAGGTAATCCTAGCACGCCCACATCAGCCATTACCTTAAGCTCTAGATGTAATTTGCGGATCTCGCCTTCTTGCCCGCGCGTAAATTTACGTGGTGCCCGGTTAGTTGAGGTTTTAAAGTGAAGATTCCCTAGCCCTTTTTTACCGCCCTGCGCAACAATTATCTTTTGCCCAGGTACTAACAACTCGCCCATAATTTCATCTGTATCTATATCACGTATGACAGTACCAATAGGCGCCTTAATAACAGCGTCTTCCCCGTCTTTACCGTAACATTGACGCCCATGGCCGGTTTGCCCATTCCTGGCGATGTAGCTACTTTCATAGTAAAAATCAATTAGCGTATTTAAACCCTCATCCGCAACAAAATATACGTCTCCGCCGCTGCCACCATCACCGCCATCAGGCCCCCCTAAAGGCACATATTTTTCTCGCCTAAAGCTGGCCGATCCATTGCCCCCTCTACCAGCCTGAACTCTAATTTTTGCTTCGTCTAAAAACTTCATAACTTACCAATTCATATCTATTTCAAATAAAGGGGGTCAAAAAATACATAAAAAAAAAGCATCCAGAATGATGGATGCTTTTCTTAATTTTAACGCTCTCACAAATCCAAAACCAAAGGTTTTAGGCTTGAGCGACTGCTTCTTGAGGTGACTCAGCAGGAATAATTCTAACAGAACTGCGATTATGCTTGCCTGCTTTCTCAAATTTTACAAAACCAGATATCTTAGCAAACAAAGTGTCATCACCACCTTGCCCAACAAAAATTCCAGGATGAAACTTTGTACCACGTTGTCTTACAATGATGCTGCCCGCAGTAACCCACTGGCCACCATAACGCTTTACACCAAGGTACTTAGGATTGGAGTCGCGACCGTTTCGGGTACTACCACCAGCTTTCTTATGTGCCATAGTTGCCTCTTCGTATTAACTTTAATTAATTAAGCTGCCTGGATCTTAGTGATCTCAATTTCCGTGAAATCTTGGCGATGGCCTTGCTTACGACGATATTTCTTACGTCTCTTAAATTTGATAATGGTAATTTTTTTACCACGACCATGCTGTACAATTTTAGCTTCTACTGTTGCTTTCTCTAGGTATGGTGCACCGATAGAAACCGCCTCACCATCTTTGACTAGCAAAACGCTTTCATTGGAGAACACGATGTTTTCTCCAAGCTCACCAGTAATCTTTTCAATTTTGTACTTCTGACCAGGCTTAACAGTAAGTTGTTTGCCCCCGGTTGCAATCACAGCATAGGGATTTGCACTCACAGGATATCTCCCAAAATAGATAAACCGTCCACAATGGATCGGCGTGTGTCATTAAACTAACAATTCTGAAATGGCTTTATTTTGACCGGCAAAACTTTATATTTAAGAACAAGCGAACTTGTTTTAAGCCATGAGGCCAAAAATTCTACTTTAAAAGGTGACAAAAAAGCAATGTTTTAGTGCATAATATTAGAGATTATTATTATTTTCTTAGCTAAATAACAATATTACGAGGTTTTTATATTCGGATAACTTCCTATTTCCGGCTAAAAATCAAATCTTGCCACTCAACAGCAACGCATATTTTGGGTCATATGAAACATATACGCCAACTCGTAGAAAAAGAGTTTACTGCAGTTAATGAATTAATCATACAAAGCCTTGAGTCCAGGATAGAGACAGTTAACCAAATAGGGCAATATATTGTTAGCAGCGGTGGTAAACGTGTCAGGCCTTTGGTTGTGCTTCTCACCGCCAAGGCATGCCGGGCCAGCACTGAGGATGCAGTCAAGATGGCGACTATTATTGAGTTTATTCATACTGCAACGCTTTTACATGATGATGTAGTTGATGGCTCAGCTCTCAGGCGTGGCCGTCCAACTGCCAACGCAGTCTGGGATAATGCCACTGCCGTATTAGTTGGCGACTTTATTTATTCACGTGCCTTTCAGATGATTGCTTCTCTTAACAATCAAGAAGCGACCGAGATTTTAGCCGAAACAACCAATGTCATTGCTGAAGGAGAAGTTCTTCAACTAAGCCATAGACAGCAACCAGATATCAGCGAAGCACAGTACTTAAGAGTGATAGAATATAAAACCGCCAAATTATTTGAGGCGGCTAGCTTATTAGGCTGTATATTGGCAAATAAGAAAAAAAGCCAACAATCTCAATTAGCTCTTTACGGCAAAAATATTGGCATCGCTTTCCAGCTAACGGATGATATGCTGGACTACCAATCTGACAATCCAGATTGGGGCAAAAATGTCGGGGATGATTTGGCTGAAGGCAAAGCCACTTTGCCATTGTTGTATGCCATGAAACAAGGCTCTGCTGAAGTACGTGCCACTATCCGAGAGGCCATCTTATCCAAGGGCGCTGGCGACTTGAGCCAGATTCAGGAAGCGATTGCAACAACAGGGGCAATCCAATACACGCGCCAAATTGCCGAACAAGCTATTCATACAGCCAAGGCAAACCTAGAATGCTTGTGCGATTCCCCTTATAAACAAGCGCTTTCTGATTTAGCAAATTTTATTGTGACAAGACATACATAATTACTTAGAAATACCCCCCGGTGGATGTCCTAGTACTTCTTTCCATAACGCTTCAATGAGCGAAGCGAATTATATCCTCTCCCAGCATTGGGAGAGGGATTGATTCGTTGCGCTTATCAGAGATACAACTTAACGAGGCACACCAGAAAATCACCAAACTAACTTATATTTAGGTTGCCTTTTTATATAGGCTAAGTGTATGATTCGCCATCGATATGATTATAAATCCTTATTTTGTTAAATTTTTCAGGAGAAATCCATGCCTTGGGTGTTAGTTTTATTTGCCTTGTTTGCGAGCCTATTTACTCTCAGCAAAACTGCGCTGGATTACTCTGAGCCTTTTTTCTTAATTGGCTCCAGAATGACATTTGCTGGTATTTTATTACTAGGCCACCAACTCTTATTTAATCGCGATAACTTTAAAATTAAAGTTAATCACTTGATCCCCTTATTTTTGTTTGGGTTAATCAGCATCTACGTTACCAATGTTTCTGAAATTTGGGGCTTGCAATTTATGAGCTCCTCCAAAGCCTGCTTGATTTACAGCCTATCCCCCTTTGTTGCCGCTCTATTTGCATACCTTGTTCTAAAAGAACGCCTCACCTCTAAAAAATGGCTAGGCCTCACCATCGGCTTTATTGGCATCCTACCGATTTTGTTAACAAAAAATGACTTACATGAATTTGCTCAAGATCTGATGATCATCTCCAAAGGTGAAATTGCATTGTTAATCGCTGTTTTTGCCAGTGTCTATGGCTGGATTATGCTAAAACGCATTATTATAGAGTTTCATTACACGCCTATTTTAGCCAATGGTATTGCAATGACCGTTGGTGGCTTGTTTGCACTCTTGCACTCATATATGGGGGGCGAACAATGGAACCCTGTGCCCATTATTGGTGAGAATAACTATACTGCGTTTTTAGAAATCGCATTATGGATGACCTTAATATCCAATATTGTATGTTACAACTTATATGGTTATCTACTCAAACGCTTCAGCGCAACATTTATGTCTTTAGCCGGCTTGGTGACACCATTATTTGCCTCTTTATTTGGTTGGTACTTCTTACAAGAAGTGATTACTTGGCACTACTTTGCCGCGATGTTTATTTTTTCAGTTGGGCTTTTCATCTTCTACCAAGAAGAATTACAAACCAATCTTCCAGCACCACTCAAAGCTTCTTGAATCTATAAGCCCGCAAATCAGGCTACTTTGTCTGCTTTGCGGGTGCCATGATGTCAAACTGCTTGCTTCTAAGCATTTCTATCAGAACGTAACAAGCTGGGATAACAAATATACCTATAAAAGTCGCAGCTAACATACCTCCGAAAACAGCCGTCCCCAACGAGCGACGACTAATCGCACCAGCGCCTTCGGCCACAACCAATGGAATCATACCAAAGATAAAAGACAAGGCTGTCATCAAAACAGCTCTAAACCTCAGGCTAGCAGAAGTATAAGCGGCCTCAAAAATAGACTTACCCTCCTCCCTAAGTGCCTTCGCAAACTCCACAATCAAGATGGCATTTTTTGCCGCTAAACCAATAAGCATAACCAAACCAATTTGAGTATAAATATTATTTTCCATTCCCATTATTTTTGTTGAAAATAGGGCCCCAAATAAAGCCACTGGCACAGAGAGTAAAACTGCCAATGGTATGGCCCAACTTTCATATTGTGCCACTAAAAACAAATAGACAAAAACAAAAGCTAAGGCAAAAATAATCAAAACACTACTACCCGCTTGGATCTCTTGTAACGATTGCCCAGTCCACTCGTACCCCATCCTAGGCGGTAACGTTTTATCCGCAACCTTTTGCATGGCTGCAATCGCTTCGCCAGAACTAAAACCTGGGTTCGGATTTCCATTCAGCGTAGAGGATCTGAATAAATTATATCTTGTAATAAAATTCGGCCCCACAATATCATCGACTGAAGTCAAAGTAGAAAGTGGTATCATTTTATTTTGATCATTTCTAACATACAGCCTCCCAATATCTCGGGGATCATTTCGATAGTCACTTTCGGCCTGCATCACAACTCTGTACACCCGATTCAGCATATTAAAATCATTGACATATAAAGATCCTAACTGCGTTTGCAAGCTAGAAAATACATCTTGCATGGGTATGCCAAGTGTTTTCGTTTTCTCTCTATCTAAATTTAAGAATAATTGGGGAATCTCTGCACGAAAATTACTAAAAACCTGCCCCAAAATGGGATCTTGATTTGCGGCCACAATCAAAGCACGCTGTGCTTGTGCTAAGTCCTGAGGCGTTTGCCCTGCTCTATCTTGTAAAACAAACTCAAACCCGCCTGTTGTACCCAGACCCGGTATCTCGGGCGGTACAAAGGCAAAAATATTGGCTTCTGGGATACGCATAAACGCTTTTTGTGCTTGCTTCATAATATGATCAATAGACAAGTGTGGTGTTTTTCTTTTCGACCACTCTGATAATATGGGTATCACTAATGCGGAATTGGAACTGACTGCACCACTGATCATACTATAACCCGGGATGGCCAATACATCTGTCACACCTTCAATGTTTTTCAAGATATTTTCTACTTTCTGAACAACCTGCTCTGTGCGATTTAAAGAAGCCGCATCAGGCAAGCTGATATCAATCATAAAGTTACCTTTATCCTCATTGGGCACAAAAGCAGTTGGAATGGTCATAAACAAATATGTCATTCCGGCGAGTGTCAGACAAAGAAAAATAAGCGTTATAGTCATATGCTGAATCAACCATTTTACAACACTTAAATATTTTTCTCTTATCTTATCCAAATGCCGATCAAATACAGCGAAGAAACCTGTTGTTTTAGGTTCTTCTTTACGCAAAAAAGTGGCGCATAAAGCGGGACTCAATGTTAACGCATTAATAGAAGACAAGCCCACAGCAGCAGAAATGGCTACTGCAAACTGCAAATACATTTGCCCTGTAATGCCAGGCAAAAATCCAACGGGTATAAACATCGCCAGCAAAACCATAGTCGTGGCGATTACAGGGCCGGTAATTTCTTTCATGGCTTGACTTGTGGCTTCTTTAGGTTCTAAGCCTGAATCAATCAAACGCTTGGTATTTTCAACCACCACAATGGCATCATCCACGACAATACCAATAGCCAAAATAATACCAAACAGAACAATGGTATTCATGGACAAGCCAAAAAATATTAAAAAGGCAAAGGAACCAATTAACGACGCCGGGATGGCTAACATAGGAATTAAAGTGGCGCGCCAACTAGCCAAGAAGGCAAAAACGACTAATACCACCAGTCCAACAGCTTGATATAGCGTAACATAGACTTCATCAATCGATGCCTCGATAAATTTTGTCGTGTCATACAAAATCTCATACTCTAAATCATCGGGAAAAGATTTAGATAACGTGGCTAACCGAGATTTTATGTCTGCCGCAACCGCCAAAGCATTTGCATCTGAAACTTGGTAAACCGCCAGTGTGGCGCTAGGCTTACTATTTAATCGACCGGACCATGCATATCTTTCAGAACCTAACTCAACCCTGGCAATATCTTTTAGCTTCACAAAAGAACCGTCTCCAGAGGCTCGAATTATTATATTTTCAAAATATGCGGCATCGGGCAACCGGCCTAATGTTTTAACGGTATATTGATAACGTTGCTCTGCAGTGATAGGTGGCTGCCCAATTTCACCAGCGGGTACCTGAACGTTTTGCTCTTGGATGGCTTGCTCGATATCCCGGGTTGTAATACCTAAGCTACTCATTCTGTCAGGCTGCAACCAAACCCGCATACTATAATCTAAAGCCCCTAAAATCTCAGCTTTCCCCACGCCTGGTACACGAGCCAACGTATCTTTAAGATTAATCGCCGTATAGTTGCTTAAAAAAGAACCATCATAAGTACCATTAGGGGACAGTAAGTTAATAATCAGCAACATATTAGGGGATTGCTTTTGTGTGGTTACCCCTTGCTTGGTCACATCGGCAGGTAATTTTGCCATCGCGGCGGCCACACGGTTCTGTACATTCACTGCGGCAATATCACCATTTGTGCCGACAGCAAATGTCACCGTAATATTGAGTGAACCGTCGTTCGCACTGGTAGAAGAAATGTACAGCATATCTTCTACACCATTAATCTCCGCCTCCAATGGCACCGCTACGGTTTCTTCTACCACATCTGCACTGGCCCCCGGGTAAGATGTACTCACTGAAACCGTCGGGGGCGTGATATCGGGATATTGGGCAACTGGTAATGCATATATCGATATCGCCCCTACCAATACCATTAATATAGTGAGGACAAAAGAAAATTTAGGACGCGTAATAAAAAATTGACTAATCATTGGAGGCGGTTCCTATTTTAATTTGTCTCTTCCTGCTCTGGTTTCTCAGCATCTATTTTTTGTTCATATTCTGACTCTAACCCCGACTTTGCTTCCGATTCTATTTGTGTGAGCTCTTTGTCTTCTTCCGTGCCATCTTGAACTGTATTCTCAGTTTGAGCGACCCTTGCTTCGACTTGTAGACCTGGGCTTACTTTTTGAATGCCCTCCGTAATCACCCACTCCCCTTCCTTTAAGCCCTGCAGCACAATCCACTTAACGCCATGTTTATTACCCAAAGTTACCTTTCGACTGGAAACCACACCTTTTGAGTCTACAACTAATACGCTATGACCGGCTTGTTGCGATATGATGGCAACTTGGGGCACTAAAATGGCCTGGCTATCTTTTTTTAACTTAACCAAAACTCGCACATATTGGCCTGGTAATAATAATTTTTTCGGATTAGGAAAATCACAACGCAATAGTATTGTGCCTGTACCAGGATCGACTTTATTATCTATAAAATTAATATTTCCCTCATATGGATACTCAGAGCCATCGGGTAACAATAAAAATGGGGTAAATAATTTATTTGTTTGCGCCCTATTTTGTGATGCCTGAGCTTTTTCTTGTTCCCGCATAAATTGCGTAAAAGCTACCTCGCTAACAAAAAAGTTAACGTATATAGGATCCATCTTGTTAATAGTGGCTAAAATACCAGAACTGGGTCCAACCAAATTACCAACATCCAAAGCAGGCTTATCGATTTGCCCGCTGATAGGGGCGATGATATTGGTATAATCTAAATTTAACTGCGCTTTGTCTAACTCCGCTTTGGCTGCCGCGACAAAAGCAATCGCAGCCTTTTCATCAGCTACCGCTTTGTCTAACTCAGACTGACTAACGGTTTGCCTTTTTTTTAATTCTTCCATGCGCAACAAATTGACTTTTGCAAGTGCCAGATCTGCTTCAGCCTTAGCAACCCCTGCCTTTTCTCTATCAACTTCCACTTGATAAGGCGGCTTCTCAATTAAAAATAGGACATCGTTTGCGCTCACAACACTGCCAGACTGAAAGTTTTGCTTCTCTAAAAAACCTTCGACTCGCGCTCGGAGCTCTACTTTTTCTATCGCTTCTGTTTTCCCCACAAAGTCAGTACTCAGCGTAATAGGCTCTTTAGTGATTTTTGACACCACAACGACAGGTGCCGTATTTTCTTCAGGGGCCTGATTGTCTGAGCAGCCTGAGCTAAAGCCAATCGATAAAAAAATAGATATAATGGTAACTAAGTTTTTTCTCATAAAGCACATACTGTATCCGTACAAGTGTGATTATTTATCATACTGCCAGAATTCTTGTAATAAGTCTTGAAGCCGTTACAATACCGAGACTGGGCCATTGCAACATGGCCTTTTCCCGGGCATAATTGTTTGTTAGTTACTAAAGGAAATATAAATTTTGGTGGGATTTTTATGAAAAATATATTAAAGAAGCAACTTAAAAATTTTGCAACAACCACTGCAATAATAACTATTTCGCCCTTTATATTAGGCACAGTCGGTCTAGGGAATAGTTATGCAGCTGAAAAAGCACCTATATTCAAACCTTCTCACGATCCTATTCAATATCAAGGCGCACCCGCCTCATATTCCGAGGCCATCTTAAGAGCATCGCCTGCAGTTGTGAGCATCCATTCTTCTCGTCAAGTCACTCAAGAAATGCACCCGCTCATGCAGGACCCATTTTTCAGACAATTCTTTGGCGATCCCAGAAAAGGCAATCAACCACCACCACAAGAAACACAATCTGGTATTGGCTCTGGTGTTATTGTAACAACCAATGGCTATATATTAACCAATAACCATGTGATCAGTGGTGCCGATGAAATTGAAATTAAATTAGCTGATGGTCGCTCAAGCAAAGCTAAAGTGATTGGTCGAGATTTAGAAACTGATCTCGCTATTTTAAAAGTGGATCTCAAAAAACTACCAACAGTCGCTTTAGGCAGCTCTGATAAAGCACATGTAGGCGATATCGTCTTTGCCATTGGTAACCCTTTTAATGTTGGGGTCACCGTCACCCAAGGCATCATCAGCGCGACTCACCGCTCACATCTCGGCATCAATATTTTTGAAAATTTCATCCAAACAGATGCCGCGATAAACCCGGGCAATTCAGGTGGTGCACTAATCGATGCTAATGGTAATTTAATTGGTATTAATAATGCGATTTATAGTCGTACCGGTGGATACCAAGGTATTGGTTTTGCTATACCGGTTGAAATGGCCAAAGATATCATGGGTCAACTCATTAGCAACGGACATGTGACACGTGGGTGGTTAGGTATCACAGTACATAAACTAACCGATGAGTTAAGAAAATCCTTAGACTATCCTAAAGGGGAAGGTACTGTTATCGCTAGTGTTATTCGCGGTGGCCCAGCAGCAAAAGCAGGGTTACGCTCTGGAGACATTATTATTAATATCAATGAAACAGATGTCAAAGACCCGAGTGATGTCTTAAAAGTGACCGCTAAGCTAAAACCTGAAAAAGCTTACCCCATTGCGGTAATCAGACAAGGTGAAACCCATGACCTACGAGTAGAAATTGGTAAACGCCCCACTGACTCTGATAATGAAGAAAAAGACAAAAAGAAAAAAAAGTAAAAAAATAGGTGTTCCCTTATTTTTACCCTCCCCTGGCTAGCTTCGGGGGAGGGATATCGCTCATAAAGATCATAGGCGGAAGTCCATGAAAGATAAAAACACAAAGCCAAAGCCCCTTTCAGATTCAGAACTGGATGCCGTGTGGCGAACAATCAACCTAGAAGACAGTCAAGAAGAAGGCGAGCTATCATTAGAATCAGAGCCGTTAAAGCCCCCCTCTAGAGTAGACAGAATCAAGATGTTTATAGAAGAATATGTACCAGGCGGTCGCTTAATTTTATACTCTATACTATCCCCAATTGCTCATGCAAATATAGATGCGGCAAACTGTTGGGTGGAGCAATTAAACACTTTTCTCCCTACTAAGCCAACACTTCCTTTTTTAGACCTAGTAAAACCAGCTCCTAAAACTCTTTCCGCATATGAAAATAGTGTAGCAACCCTCCCTTCAGGTGAAGAAAAGGCTACGTCAGAAGTCACAAGCACACTTAAGCCCTAACACTAAGTTTTACAATCTCACCTTAGTCTTGAAATCGCTCTTAATCCCGCCAAGTTTATGGTTTTTAGTATAACCACTTTCCTCTCTTGGCCTAAATCTATGTAGAATAGGCTTGGGGCTCTCTTTTTTCTTAACTTTCGATTTTACTTTTTGTTTTGGAACAAAAGGCTGCTCGGTCACCATGCTCAATACATTTTTAATCCGTAACATGCCCTCAATAATTTCTTTGTTGGACATAGTCAAACAAAAGCGAATATGGGGTTTGTTAAACTGAAAGTTCAACTCCCCAGGTAAAGTTTCTAGATCCGCGAAAAAGCGAAAAGCGTTTCTAAAGTCCATACTTGTATTCATTTGTTTTTCACCTAAATATTGGCCACAATATTTAGAAAAATCAAATAAACAAAAATACGCGCCATCTGGGGAGACAACAAAGTCCAGGTCAGCGATACCTTCCAGAGCGGATTTTTTTAGATCCGCTTTCATA
The DNA here is from genome assembly GCA_963976875.1 of uncultured Coxiellaceae bacterium. Classification (GTDB taxonomy): domain Bacteria; phylum Pseudomonadota; class Gammaproteobacteria; order Berkiellales; family Berkiellaceae; genus Berkiella_A. The sequence continues at coordinate 139,109 of CAXBML010000002.1, read as the reverse complement.
GAACAGGCATTAACTTTACTGATGATTTGGCTTTTTACCTCGGTGCTTTTTACCGCGTCGATACCATCCATTAAAGCGATGACTAACGCTTTTCTAAATTTATAGATGTCGTTGTTTTCGGCAATGTATTTTTGCCTACCTTCTTTTGGCATACCAAATACAGCGCTCAGTGCTTTTTTGCTATAGGCAGAAATCATACATTGCTGCTGGAATAATTTTTTACCCATCGCCGAAATTAATGCCTTAGGGCCAATAGCCATACCCGCTCTAACGCCTGCCAAACAAAAGTCTTTAGAGATACTAATCAAAGTCAACGTTTGCTTTGCTGCACTTGATTTAGCAAAAGTGCCTGGTTCAATATCATTTAACAATACACTTCTATGCGTCAAGTCATCTATTGCATAAACATTATGTTTGACGAGTACCTTTGCAATAGAGTTGATCTCTTTTTGCTCTAAAACTGTACCCAAAGGTGTTTGAGGATTAATATTAAAAAAGCCACGAACTTTTGGACAAGAACACACCAATAATGATTGAGCAATTTTTTTGTTTTGTTTATATAGGGCGGAATGTTTTATTTTTTTGTTAATATCGTTAAGAATGAGAGCTAAGTCTTTTTCTGATTTCTTGATAGCTTTTTTAATTTTTTTTATTTCTTTATTAATTTTAAACTTTTTCATTGGGTGTAGTGTGTTAAAGACATTTAGATTAGATTCTATCTGGGCAAAATACTCTTTTTCTAATCGAGTGTTTGTTTTAACAATTAAAGCCGACATCTCTTTTGCTGTAGGTTTAAATTTATTTTTTTTATTTAACGACAAAGAAACGACATTACCCCCTGCTTCAAAAATCGGATCTAACAATAAACCATAGGTAGGCTCTGTGACAATAACAACATCTTTGGGGTTTTTGATAATATGAGGCATACTCAAATTAAATAAATGATGCGTACCATATCCCGCTAGAGCAAAAAGCTTATCTGAATTAGCCTCTTCATGGGCTTTTGAGTAGAGTTTTGTATGGGGTGGCAATATTTTTTCTTCTGAACAGTAGTTTGCCAGCTTAGTTGTTAATTTGTCTGTGGCAAGATGACTACTATAATCAACTAAATGAAGTTCCGATATATTATCTAATTTTTTCTTAACATACTCTGGTGGTAAAAAACCACCACCGCCTGCCGAAGCATCGATTTCACCCAGTTTGAATGCTTGTACTGATTTTGACACCATTTGGTCAGAGCTGTGAAACAGCCAGTCCTTCCGAGCCAGATCCAGCTTTTTTCTAGAAGAGCTTTCTTTTTCTTGCGCATTCTTTTTAAACTCTGCAGAAAATGCTTTTAAAGCTTTTTGGATATAAGCAGAGGCAAGTAGTTTATTCTGAGGCATATAATCTTCCAACTATTTCAACATTTTTTGAATCTATTGGAAGAAATCTGCTCTATTAATAGTAGTTCGTTTACTTGCCAACAATTTAAGTTGGCAAGATTACACTGTTAAAAAGCATATTACAAGCAAGAATTTATAAAATAACCACAAACTAAGCAGCAAATCCCTATGCAAAAGCACTTAACCCTGTCAAATACCTTCCCACAATCAAATGGTGCATGTTATCCGTTCCTTCATAGGTGAAAACAGACTCCAAGTTATTCATATGCCTCATAACATGATATTCTAAACTAATGCCATTTGCGCCTAAAAGATTCCTCGCTTCCCGAGCAATTTTTAAAGCTTCTTTACAGGCATTCATTTTAGCCATAGACACCATCACATAGTCAGCTCTACCCTCATCCATCAAGCGTCCTAATTGTAAATTCAGCGTTTGCGCTTTAACGATTTCTGTATACATATCGACTAAACTTTTTTGTACCAACTGAAAACCTGCTAGTGGCTTAGAAAATTGTTGCCGCTCTTGGGTGTATTTCAATGCTTGCTCAAAGCAAGCCTGTGCCGCGCCCATAGCACCCCATGCAATACCATAACGTGCTTTTGTTAAACAACTTAAAGGCGCAACCAAACCTTTGTCGCTACCTGGTAAATAATTAGCCTCTGGAACAAAACAATCTTGTAGACTTATTTCGCCTGTAATAGAGGCGCGCAATGATAGCTTTTGTTCAATAGGCGCCGTACTAAAACCATCAAATGCTCTTTCGACAATAAATCCTCTCACGTCTGTATCATTAATTTTAGCCCACACAATCGCTAAATCTGCAATCGGCGCATTGGTGATCCATAGCTTAGACCCGTTAAGCACCCACCCCCCTTCTACTTTTTTCGCTTTGGTTTTCATGCTAGCCGGATCAGAACCAGAGTCTGGCTCAGTCAAGCCAAAACAGCCAATTTTTTTAGCTTGTGCCATCGCAGGTAAGAAACGTTCTTTTTGTTCGTCTGTACCAAATTCAAAAATAGGATGCATACATAATGAACTTTGCACAGAAGCAAAGCTTCTAATGCCACTGTCCCCTTTTTCTAATTCCTGGCACACAAGGCCATAAGCAACATACGATGCATCCGAACCTCCATATTGTTCTGGTAATGTCATACCCAGCAGACCTAAATCTGCCATTGGGGAAATAAATTCTTTTGGAAAAGTGGCATTTTCATAGCATGTTGCAATTTTATCTATCAATGCTTCTTGAATAAAGCGAGCAACGGCATCACGAATTAGCTTCTCTTCTGTTTTGAACTTTTCTTCCAATTGATACAGGTCTTGCATGATCTTTATCCTTAAAAAATTCTAAAATTTTATTGACGATATTATCTCGTTTGGGCAATATTGCCTCAAACGCTTCTCCCAAGGGGATAAAACAATCTTCCGCTGTGATACGTTTAATTTGCGGCAGCTTTACCATGTTTTCAACCATACAGGTCACAATTTCTTCACTCAACGAACCCGTTCGGCGAGATTCATCAACGATTAAAACACCCTTTCTATTTTCCAATAACACTAACAATTCATTCACCGGTAATGGTGACAACCATCTAAGATCCAATAGTGCAATGGAACAATTATGTTCTACGTCTAAAATTTTGGCGGCCTGTCGAGATAAATGCATACCATTGGCATATGATACAATAATGTAATCTGCAGCCGCATCACCTTCTAACCCCACTTCACCAAAATGAATTTTTTGATTCACATCAGGATAAACCTGTAATGCTTTATTATCTTTTGCCTTATAGAGATCTTTGGTCATGTATAAAGCGATAGGTTCTAAAAATATCACCACTCTTTGCTCTTCTGCTGCCAGGCGTACCGCTTCTCTTAGTAGCAACGCAGCGTCTCTGGGTTGGCTAGGACAAACAATGATTACCCCTGGGATTTCGCGCAAAAATCCAAATGCATTATCATTATGAAAATGCCCGCCAAACCCCTTCTGATAAGCAAGACCCGGGATCCGTATCACCATAGGGTTGGTAAACTGCCCATTGGAAAAAAACGAAAGCGTTGCCGCTTCGCCTCTAATTTGGTCAACCGCATTATGGACATAAGCTAAAAACTGAATCTCTGGTATAGGCACAAAGCCATTTTGTGCCAACCCTAGAGCAGTCCCTAAAATAGTTTGTTCATCCAATATCGTATCAAATACGCGCTTGCGACCAAATCGCTGTTTTAAATCTTGCGTTACTCGATACACGCCACCTTTATTCCCCACATCCTCCCCAAAAACGACAATATTATCGTGTGATAACATTAAGTCTGTTAAAGCAAAGTTAATATGCTGTGCCATATTTCTAGGCTCAGATAATAATCGCATATTTTTGCCGAAACATTTTTCTCTGTTTTGGAGACTAACAGTATTGATCTCAACCGCCTGTATAGGTGGGATAATACTAGCGCAAATTTCTGAAATACTTTGCAACTTAGGCTGTGCTAAAGCCCGTTTACTTTGCTTCAATACATCTTGATATATATCTTCATATCGCTGCAAAAGCTCTTTATCTGTCAACCATTCACGTTGCTTTATGATTCTTGCTGTATGCAATAAAGGGTCATCTTGTTCCGTGCGAATGATGTCTTTTTCTGCTTTATAGTGAAATTCTATATCTGAACCTGCATGCCCCATTAAACGAATGGTTTTCATATGCAAGAATACTGGCAAGCGTCGTTTTCGCGCTAAATACTCTGCTTCTTTTGCGGCGCGATAAACATCTGCCAAATTCAAACCATCGCATGATACATAATGTATTGCTTTTTTGGATCGCATTTGTGTCACAATCCACTCAGATGGTGTGGGCACTGAAATCCCCCAGCCATTATCTTCACATATCCAAATTATAGGTAGTTGTTGCGTATATTGAAAAATCCATTCCGTGGCATTGAATGCCCCTTGTGCTGTTGAATGATTAAAAGAGCCATCTCCGAAACTACACAAAATAACACTATCAGACTCTAAATGGGTAAAGTTTTCTGCTTTCGGTAGATTGTTAGCCAAAATAATGGAATAGGCAGCACCCAACGCTTTAGGAAGGTGAGAAGCAATAGTGGAAGTTTGAGGGGGAACGTTTAAAGGCAAACTACCTAGCACTTTATGTCGCCCACCAGAAATGGGATCTGCACTAGAAGCCACTAAAGATAAAATTTGTTCATAAATATAATCTGCGTGCAGCGCTTTTTTGGCACGTTGTGCCATAAAAGCACCGCTGCGGTAATGTAAAAACGCCATGTCTTTGGTATCAAAAACACCCGCAATAGCGGCATTACCTTCATGGCCGCTGCTACCAATTGTATAATAGCTTTTTAAATCTTCTTTTAACGTGCGAGCGATTAAATCTAAATGTCGACTCAACATCTGAGAATCGAATAATTCAACCAGCTCTATTCGACTTAAGCCTAAATCCTCAGGACTGGTTTGTGACTTAGCCTCGGGATAGTTTCCTTTTTTAATGGCTCGTCGAAATTGGTCATCAATAATTTTGGCACGATTTAAATCCATCTAAATGCCTCTCTTTATATATTTTATTTGTAACTGCTCACCCAGCCCCCTCTACCTACGTTCTGCGGCTTGTCCGCGGAATCCGGTAGTGGAAGTTGCCTCCTGGATCCCGCGGACAAGCCGCGGGACGTAGTAGGGGGTGAGTAGTTATTTTTATTTATTTAACTCTGCCCTCATGGCCTGAATTGTCTTTGTGTAATTATTTGTATTAAATATTGCAGAGCCTGCAACAAACATATCGGCCCCTGCTTTTGCAACTTTGGCAATATTATTAATTTTAACACCGCCATCAACTTCAATTCTAATATCACGTCCAGATGCCGTAATTAAATTTTTAACTTGGGTGATTTTTTCATACACTGCTGGTATAAATGACTGTCCACCAAACCCAGGGTTCACAGACATTAATAATATAAAGTCTAATTTATCCATGACATAATCTAATACAGAAAGCGGGGTGGCGGGGTTTAAGGCCAAGCCAGCCAAACAGCCGTTCTCTTTAATTAGCTGCAAGCTTCTATCAACATGCTTGCTGGCTTCAGGATGAAAAGAAATATAGCTTGCTCCCTGATCCGCAAACATTTGAATCATTTCATCAACAGGTTCGACCATTAAATGTACGTCAATAGGTGCTTTAATACCATAGTCACGAAGTGCTTTGCAGACTAGCGGCCCAATAGTTAGGTTAGGGACATAATGATTGTCCATCACATCAAAATGTACAATATCAGCACCAGCCAATAACACGGCATTCACCTCTTCACCTAAGCAGGCAAAATCAGCGGATAAAATAGAGGGTGCAATTAAAGGGGGATTTGTTTTCATAATTTATATTCTAGGTACTTTTAAGTGCTTCTGTTGATAAAATGCGACTGCTCTCGCTGCTCTCTACTGCCTACGTTCCGCGGCTTGACCGCGGAATCCAGCCCCCTAGATCCCGCGGTCAAGCCGCGGGACGTAGGGAATGGGGCTAGCAGTTACGATAAAGTTTTACCCAAATAAATAAGGGCCATATTGGCCCATAAGTATAAACGAAGAAAAATAAGAGGTGAAATGTTATATTTTTAGTTGTCTAGCCAGTATCCAAAACTGATCATGGCTAAATTCACACCACTATTAGGTCTTTTTAATGAGGCATTGGAATAATGGTAACCCCGCAAACTTAAATCATATTTTCCATTTCGACCAAAACGCACACCAATACCGACTTTATCTTCAAATTGGAAATGCAGCGATAAACGCCGCCCCCCAATTTCCGTATCCGAAAGCCAAGAAGCACCCACACCCAGTTCAAGATAAGGCATTATATGGAATGGTGAAAAAGGTGCTTGCCGTTGCCAACGAAACATTGGGCCCGTTGTGACAACATCCATACGATTATTATTACCAACCGACTTGGTATCATTGCGATCCCAGCGAGAGACGCTAGACTCCCATATCGCATTGAGCCCCCAATTCTCTTCTTCTCGCCAAATAGAACCGAAGTCCCAAGAAACGCCCAAACGATAGGGCTTAATATCCATGATGCCCTCACCGCTACTAAAATCAAATCCTAAGTTGGCAGCAGCGTAACTTGAATACAAAGCTGATAATAAAGCAGTTATTATTATTTGTTTTTTAACTAACATTTTTTTCCCCAGACTAGCTTCTTAATTATTAGTCTAGCTAATGTTTTTATATCTGCCATAATCAGCGCTTTTAATATCCATATTATTTGCACAGAATATCTCCAGTATAAATGCCAAAACAAACCACCCTCTATGACAAGTAGCGCAACATATGTTAAGATTCCAGCCTTTCTCGTTTAACTAAGTTAAAATTAATAATAACAACAGATAAAATTAGGATCGGTGTCGCTATGAGGGATTTCCAAATGACAAGAGCTCCACGAAATGATAAAAGAGAACGCTTGATACAGTCAGCTGACAAGTTAATCTATGAACAAACTTTTCACACGACCACTTTAGCAGACATTGCAAAATTAGCAGATGTACCTCTTGGTAACGTTTACTATTATTTCAAAACAAAAGACGCGATCATGGATGCGGTTTTGAAAAAGCGTGCTAGTGATTGGAGAATATTATTTCAACAGTGGGAACAAATTCCTGATATCAAACAAAGATTAGTCGCTCTTCTAAACCATCACGTTGAGCAATCCGATACGCTGTCCAGATTTGGTTGTATGATTGGCAGCCTTTGCCAAGAACTAGGCAAGCAAGGTGGTGGTATTTCTGAATCAGCCGCTACTTTATTGCACGATATTTTAAAATGGGTTGAAGGGCAATTTTCACAACTAGGCAAAGGCGAAGAGTCTAAGCCACTTGCCGAGCATTTATTAGCCAATATACAAGGAATGAGTTTGATGTCTGTCACATTTCATTCTCCTGATGTTTTGACCAAACAAAGTAAAAACTTAGAAGATTGGCTGCAGGCTGTTTAAGCACTTAACCTAGCTAAGATGATTTTTCCCTTCTTCTGGCACCTAGAGAGGGGAAAAATTTTCCTCATGCAACATTTCGAGCAACCATGTAAAATAGTATAATTACTAGCCAAAGGAACCGGCAAAATCATGGTCACTGAAAAAAAACCAGCACACTTTTTCGATATGACGATATTAGAGTGTATTGAATCTCAACCAGTCAATAAAAAACACGCCTTATTGCTCAACATGACAGAGCTTTCTACCAAAGCATCACTGCAAAAATCTCGACAAGCGATCATCGCAGCACACATTCAACATAAAACCGTCATATTAGAATTAGAGTACAAAGAAAAGTCCGCTAGCAAAAAAACATTGATGTCTATAATGCCTCTATGCCACGTTATTGCAGGTTCACCTCAAGCTTTTCACCAAGCCAGCAATATAAAAAATACCACCCAAGCCTTGCAATATATTCGAGAAAAAAGTGATGCAATCCTAGTCTTAAAAAAAGACAAGCAACAGAATCAAATCTTCGAAAAAGAAATAGTTGGTGAAATTACCTAATTCCTCGGGTCTTACATATTAAGTCATAAGAGCTTTGTATCTTTTGCATTTTTTCAGTCGCCATTTTAACCATTTCTTCAGGCAAGCCCTTGGCTACGAGCTTATCCGGATGATTTTGACTGACTAATTTTTTGTATGCTTTTTTAATCGCCTTGTCATCCGTATCTCTTGTTACACCAAGCCTAATATATGCTGCGGACAACTCATCACCAGTAGAGCGCGTTGTATTTCTTTTCTGATAAGCCTGCTCTGATTGATACTGATATAAAAGACTCTCTATTGCACTGTTAGAGAAATTCAGCCTTTGACAAATCTGCTTGAGCGCATACTGTTTATATTGATTCTGATGATTATCTGCCAAAATACTTTTTAACTGAACTTCCATAAATAGCTCTACCAAATATGGCTGAGCACCACAGTTTTGGTAAAATTCATCTATCTGCTGATTAAAATTAAACTCGGTAGATTTTCCATAGTTAAAAAAATGCATGGCTCTTAATTTCTGCGCTTGGTTTAAACCCAGTTGCGACATAATCTCTCTTGCGACTTGGATTTCTTTCTCGCTGACTCGTCCATCTACTTTTGCCAAATATCCCATTACAGAAAACGTGGTTTGAAAGAAAACTTTCCTTGCCCCACGAAGTTGATTCGCTTGTTGTTTAATTTGCTCTTGCCCACGACCTAAATCAAGGAAGTGACCTATCAATAATCCTGCAACTGAACCAAATGGGCCCAACATGAGTCCTCCGACTAGGAAGCCCAATATTTTGCCAATATTTTGCATGAAAAAAACTTATGATATTTTTCGTGATATTTTGCTCAATGCTAAAGCATTCTCTAGGGTTTGCAAGCGCTCATATGTTCCCACATCTGACCATACACCCCCATAAAACTCTCCAACCAAAGCATTTTGAGCCATTGCACTTTCTAATAATGGGGCAAATGCAAATGCCCCTGCCTGGCTGTAGGCAAATAATTCAGGCCGTAACACACTAATCCCTGAGTAAGTGTATTTACCTAAGTAAGGATCAGGCACGACAAAACCATCCGCCCGCAATCCAAAGTCTCCATTAATATTATGGGGTGGATTATTCACTAAAACTAAATGTGCCAGTCCACCAGGCTCTGTCGGCAAAACGCTATAATTATAATCTGTCCAAACATCGCCATTTACAATAATAAAAGGCTCCGTGCCAAGCATCGGCAAAGCTTTAAAAATCCCGCCCCCTACCTCTAATGCTTCTGGCTCATAAGAAAAACGAATGACTAAATCCCATATTTTTTGTTTGGATGCGATGTAATCTTGAATACGCTGACCTAAATGCGAAATATTGATGATAATTTCTTCAACACCCGCCTGAGAAAGGTTTTCAATATGGTAGTCAAGAAGTGGCTTGCCACTCACTTTAATTAATGGTTTTGGACACTCATCCGTTAAGGGTCTCAGTCGTTTGCCTCTGCCTGCCGCTAAAATCATTGCTTTCATCTTTAACCGACCCCACTAATATTTACATGAGAAGAAGGCTCAATCGCCTCTTTTAATGCGGGCCAAAATTTCACCTCAAGCCACTTTTGAAAATCTTGCAAAGTTGTATACCTATCACATACTTGAAAAATATAATCCATGATCCTTGGCGCATCTTGTAAGTAAGCTGATTTTCCATCTCTTAAGCTCAATCTGGAAAAAATACCCAATACTTTTAAATGTCGCTGTAATCCTGTCATATCAAACCATAACTGGAAAACATCAAAAGAGGGCAAATTAAATGATTTTTGCTGTTGGCAGGCATCATAAAAATCTTTTAGCCAGGATTCAATTTTCTCTCTAGGCCACTGTACATAGCAATCTTTAGTCAAAGAAACCCAATCGTAGGTGATAGGCCCGATCACCGCATCCTGAAAGTCTATTATGCCAATATTATCACCATTAGCATTAGGCAAAACCATAATATTGCGACAATGGTAGTCTCTATGCACTACAACTTGTGGTTGTTCTTGGCAAGATTTTACCAACTGAAGATATAAGTCTTTTAACATTAGCTGATCTGTTTTATCTTTTAAGCCTAATAACTTATCCACACACCACTCACTAAAATAGCCCAGCTCTGTAAAGATATGATCTGTATCAAACATGGGGTAAGCATAATCAGAAGGTTGTGGTGCGATTTGAATTTTTACTAATGCTTCTAAAGCCTTATGGTAAAAATAATCTACATTATGACCGGATAATTTATCCTGCAGTGCAACATTACCAAAATCTGTCATCAAAGCGAAGCCTTGCCCTAAATCCATAGATATCAATTCAGGCACCTTAATTCCATGCCCAGCCCAAGCCCGAGCTATCTCGACAAAAGGCAATAAAGGTATTTGCTTTGGAGGAGAAACCATTGCTATATAATGATTCAATCCACATTGCACTCTAAAATATTGGCGTGCACTCGCATCCCCAGCCAATGGCTCACAATGGGCTGTTTTGTCAGATAATGTGCTTTTTACCCATCGATAAAGTTTGTTGTCCATCTTTCTCTATAACTCTATAATTTTTGTAACGACTCTAACCTATATGTTAGAGCTATTTTTTGTTTACAGCCAGCAATCACTATGCAAATATACTCTTCGCGCCGTGCCAATCTTTAAAATACTATATATAGGCACAGATAATAATTTTGAATAAAACCTAACTTAAGACAAGCTGTGCACCTAACAAACTGTATGTTCATTTGTTCTCTGTTTATTGCCTTTAGTATTAGTACAAATGCATCTGCAGTTAACAAAAAATCATGTGTCGCCGATTCTACTGCGGCACCCGATTGGGTTGCTCAAACAGATCAGGCTAATTTATGTCAAGGCTACTACCAGCCCTATGTGCCAACTGATATTAACTATCAACGTGATGATCTTGATTTACCCATAGACATTGATTTTGACTCAAGTCAAACCGTACTAAATGGTACTTCAAGTTTTTTTAATGCATTTGCACAACAGGGCCAAAGAACACTAAAGTCAGACCAACTAGATATTCAACGAGTAGATGGGAATTGGGAATCACTACAAGCCAAAGGTCACGTTGAGTTCCATCAGCCCAATATCAGTATTTGGGCTGATGACGCATTCTATGAGCATAGCACCCAGTATTTCAAATTAAATTGTTCAGACCTTCGGTGGTACCCTAGGCACGCAAGGGCCAATAGTCGCACCACAGAATTACTCTCCAACCAAAATCTTGTGCTCCATGACGCCGTATTCACAACCTGCCCACCCGGTAACACAGACTGGAGTTTGCATGCAGATAAAATAACTTTAATTCCAGACACGGGTCGTGCCAAAGCCAAACATTTAAGTCTACGTGCGGCTGGCATGCCTGTATTTTACTGGCCCTATTTGGAATATCCTATAGACAACAAAAGACACAGCGGCTTTTTATTCCCATCCTATGGTAACTCCAGCCAATCCGGCATGGAAATTACTGTACCTTACTATTTTAACTTAGCGCCTAATTATGATTTCACTTTATCGTTGTCGGGCTATTCCAAACGTGGCGCCGGTCTTGCCTCACGTTTTAGATACATTAACACTAATCTATCTACAACCTTGGATCTACAGTATTTGCCAGATGATCGAGCATACCAAAAATTTAGAATGGGTACTTTAGCACAGATTCCCAGTGGATATTCTATTACTGATCCAAGAATACAGGGCATAGGGCACCACAACTACCGATTTGGTACCGTGCTAAAGCAACATGTCACTTTAGATAAGTGGCAGTTCAACATTGATTATCACTATGTCAGCGATGATAATTTCTTTGTTGATTTAGGCAATGATATACATACCATTAGTACAATACATTTACCTCAACGTGTTAATGCATTTTATTATGGTCATAATTGGTCTCATACTTTTAAAGTAGAAGAATACCAAGTCTTGCAGGCTTTTAAGGGTGATATTGTCAATGAAATTTATAGACGCCAGCCTCAATGGCTTTTTGGGGCTGACTACCCTAATATTTTAGGCCCACTCAACTTTAAGCTGAATGGCGAAATGGTTAACTTCACGCACCCAGGTAATCCAACCGTTCAAACAACTCAGGTGCAGGGGCAAAGGGGCCATATACAACCTTCTTTTAATTTGCCGCTCAGGCGTTCTTGGGGTGAGGTCATTCCAACATTTTATGCGGATTGGTTGGGGTATAGCTTGGATCAAAAGCATACACCCACGCAGACTGACAATCACCCAAACCGTTTTTCCCCCATTTATACTCTTGATAGTAGAATCTTCTTTGAAAAAAACTATAACAAACATTCGTGCGCCTGGACGCAAACGTTAATCCCCAGATTATATTACACCTATATTCCCTATAGAGACCAAAGCCAATATCCCAATTTTGATTCTGGCGTCATTAATTTTAGCTATGCCCAATTGTATCGGCACAACCGCTTCAGCGGTGGCGATCGCCTCAATGAAGCCAATCAACTATCACTTAGTTTAAATACCCAATTGCTCAATTCCGATAATTTATTTGAATGGTTTAGAATGGGTGTAGGAGAAATTTTTTATTTTACGCCGGAAAAAGTTCGACTTTGCGATCCAAGTGCATACCCAGGGCAGTGTGGTAGCCGCGAGCTCCCCAGGCAATCCGTCAAACATTCGAATATCCTGAGTGAGTTTGTGTTTTCCTCACCCAGCAAACTACAAGCCGGCTCTTTTGTTGAATGGAGCACAAATGGACCGCTAATAGAACAAGCCTCTCTCTTTTTGCATTACCCATTTCTAGACCAATACTTGTTCAATCTAAATTACTATTTCACTCGACATGACGAGAAAAACCTAAATTTAAGCACCGCCACCCTAGGTCGTCTCAGCCAGGGGGATGCCTCTATATTGATGCCTTTGACACAAAAAATAAACGTATTGGGCCGGGTTCACTATGATTTTGAATTCAATCAATTTATCGAGACTTTGGGTGGCCTGGAGTACAATAGCTGCTGTTTCGCCTGGCAAATTGTATTCAGCCGTTATCGCCAATTAGGTAATGCGCTGGTAGGCCGAGAATTTGTGAATCAATTTATGTTTCAAGTGGTTTTCAAGGGCTTAAGCAGTGTGGGCTTAAACCAGGCGGATGGAAAATTAGATAGAAAAATACCCGGTTATACGCCCTTAGCCGACCGTGTTGCACTTCCTAAAGTTGGATAACATATTGATCATATTAGTAAAGTGAACTTTTCGGCAACAATGCCTTAATGCTTGTATTGGTCGGCTGACTAATTGTTATGTGTCGTAAGCCTTCTGAAAGTGTTATACTTCACCCTTTGAATTTTACCCCTTAATTCAACCTGTGAAATGGTGTCAGAATGCATAAATTGATTAAACTTCTCTGCTTGTTACTTTGGGCCAACGTCAGTGTTGCCAAAGTAGAACCTCTTGATCGCGTCGCTGCAATTGTAAACGATAAAGTTATCACCAGAAGCCAGCTCAAACAACAAACAGGTATGTTTGCACAAAACCTAATGAGCCAAGGACAAAGCATAGACGATGAAGAAGCATTAACCAAGCAAGTATTGGAACACCTAATTGTTCAAGAAGCCCAGCTACAAATCGCAGAGCGTTCTGGCATTCATGTTGATGATGGCATGCTAACCCAAGTCATACAAAATTTTGCCAAAGAAAACAAAATGACAATGGGGCAATTTATCGATCAACTTAAATCCGAAGGCATTGAATACGAAGCCTATAGACGAACTATCAGAGATCAACTAACACTACAGCAGTTACAGCAACGTGATATTTATGGTGCCATACAGGTTTCAGAACAAGAAATACAACAATTTCTAAATTCGCCTAGTGGTCTGGGTGGTATGTCTTATGAATATCGTATAGGACATATACTGGTTCCGACACCAGAAAACCCGACCCCAGAAGCATTAGATCTGGCCGAACAAAAAGCCTATGAAGCGATTACAGAATTAAAACAAGGTTCAGAGTTCGCAAAAGTCGCTATGAAAACATCTACCAGTGCCCTTGCATTACAAGGTGGAGATTTGGGCTGGCGCAAACTGGGCGAAATGCCAACACTGTTTGTCAACATTGTTCCAGGCCTAAAACCAAATGATATTCCTGCGCCTATAAAAAGTACAAGTGGATTCCATGTTATTCAATTATTAGATAAGCGCCAACCAGACACCTTAGAAATGCCAATCACAAAATACAATGTTCGCCATATTCTCGTCCAAACAAATGATTATATTTCAGATAATGAAGCTAAAACAAAATTGTCGGTCATCAAAAAGCAAATTCAAGCAGGTGAAAATTTTGAAGCTCTAGCTAAGACCCATTCTAATGATTTGGGCTCTAGTGCCAAAGGGGGTAATTTGGGTTGGGTTACCTCAGATGCGCTCGTAAAGGAGTTTGTTGATGTCATGGAAACTACAAAAGTAGGAACAATTAGTGAACCTTTTCACTCCCCCTTTGGCTGGCACATATTAGAGCTCGTAGACAAAAAAGTAGAAAATGATAGTGATAACGCGCTTAAACAAAAAGCCAGACAAATGATACACCAACGTAAATTTGAAGAGCGCTTACAAGCTTGGCAAATGCAGCTTCGCGATGAAGCTTATGTCAAAACCTATTTATAATTATTTTAGGAACTTAAAATATTTATGTCTATACCTTTCCACCGGCTTGCTGTCACCCCAGGAGAGCCTGCCGGTATTGGACCTGATGTTTGCTTAGCGGCAGCATTTCACCAACGACCAGCCGAAGTTGTCTTAGTGGCTGACAAATATATGCTGCAACAACGCGCTGTGGCTTTACAACACAACATCGAGTTTTATGATTTTGAACCCGAGCATCCCCAAATCAATGGTCGTGGCCGAATTGCCGTGCACCATGAGCCCTTAGTAGAACCTTGTATTGCCAAGATATTAAATCCCGCAAATACGACCTATGTATTAAATACATTAAATAAAGCACATACATTATGCAGCCAAAAGATAACCAGTGCTTTGATTACTGGCCCAGTGCACAAAGCCATTATCAATCAAGCAGGAGTACCATTTTCAGGCCATACAGAGTACTTGGCACAATTATGTGACCAACCCAACCCTCTGATGACTTTTTATAGCCCTGACTGTGTTGTTGCTTTGGCAACCACACATATCCCCCTACAAGAAGTGCCTAATGCACTCAACGCTTTTAAGCTCAAACAAATTATTTACAAATTTCATCAAGGTTTACAAGAGCAATATAAAATATCAAACCCCAAAATAGCCATATTAGGTTTAAATCCACATGCAGGTGAGCAAGGTTTATTGGGTACAGCAGAAATAGAATGGATGACGCCACTTATAGCCGAATGTCAAAAAAACAATCTCAATGTTCATGGCCCTTTACCAGGCGATACGGCTTTTACCCCCGATAACCGCCAAACATTCGATGCTTTTTTAGCAATGTATCACGACCAAGGATTAGCCCCCATAAAAGCCCTTTACTTTGAGCAGCTGGTCAATATCACCATTGGGTTGAACTATTTAAGAACCTCTGTGGATCATGGCACAGCTTTAGATGTTGCCGGCACAGGCAAAGCCCGTGAACACAGCCTTATGTTGGCCCTAGAAACCAGCCTTAAATTATTAGCTTGAGATTATTATGAGTTACCGTGCATTAAAACATTTTGGTCAGCATTTTCTAACGGATAAAAATCATCTACAAAAAATTGTGTCCGCCATTAACCCACAAACACAACAATTGATGGTTGAAGTGGGACCTGGGATGGGCGCATTGACCAAGCACATCGTACCCTTGACAGATCACTTACATGTCGTTGAGATAGACAAGCGCTTTATTGAGTTGCTTAGGGAGCAATTTAGCCCAGCTGAGTTGACCGTTCATGCGGAGAATGCTTTAAAATTTGATTTTGCTAGCATCATTCCTTCTGAACAAAAAATTAGAATTATAGGAAACTTACCTTATAATATTTCAACGCCGTTAATATTCCATTTTTTAAAATTTAAAAGCTCTATAGAAGATATGACTTTTTTGCTGCAAAAAGAAGTTGTAGATAGAATGGTGGCAAAACCCGGCAACAAAACATACGGCCGGCTCTCTGTTATGGTGCAGTATGATTGCCAAACCACGCCTTTATTTGATGTGCCACCAGGGGCATTTACGCCGCCGCCCAAAGTAAACTCTGCTGTCGTTCATTTAAAACCATTGACACGCAGTCTTACGGCAACTAACTATGGACATTTTAGCCTGGTCGTTAGCCTTGCCTTTCAACAACGTCGCAAAACGATTCGTAATAGCTTAAAAAGCCAGATTAGCGCTGAACAGTTAAGCGCTCTTTCTATAGAGCCCACCAGAAGACCCGAAACATTGTCGGTGGATGATTTCGTGCGGATTAGTAATTTGGTTAATGCCAGTTGATTTTATGCACCCAATAACAATACACCGAACCAAATAACCCCTGCCTGTAAAAAAGCAAGCAATACAATGGCACTTCCCATATCCTTCGCCTGCTTAGATAATGGGTGTCTCTCGGTAGAAATCCTATCGACCACAGCTTCAACAGCACTATTTATTAATTCCATAATTAAAATAAAAATGATACTACAAATCATTAATATTTTGGCAAGAATAGAAACATCCAAAAATAATGCTAAAGGAATAAAGATAGCCGCCAATACCAGTTCCTGTGCAAAAGCGGTTTCATTGCGTACGGCATGCCAAAGTCCTGCTGCAGAATAAATGAAAGCTTTAAAAATTCTTGGAAAGGGGTTCATCTGCCTCACACCTTCAAAATGTAATATATAGAGAATATAAAGTTATATGGCAATAAAACGTCTGACGCACATTGCGATATTAGAAATGAAAGCCTGCCACCCGCTCTGAGTCGTACTTGAAAAAGAAAAAATTCTATCGTTATTTTCTTTTATGCCAGGCAACAATAACTCAGGAAACAAATCTAATTTTCCTCTTAAATGGTTTGCCATTGTTTCATTTTTTTGCTTAATCTCTAAAAGCAAATTGCGCATAATGTATTGCTGATGCGCTTTTAATTTTCGCCTGGCTACCGCAGAGATAGAGTGAAGTTTAATATTATGTTGCTTCGCTGTGTCCACAAGAAACGCACTAAATTCTTCCGATAATGTGCTCATAAAATCGTCTAGCTCTATACCTAGTTTTTCAATCGTGGCAGAATTTATCAATAACCCTCTAAATTTCGGATCAATTTTAACCAAAATGGCTGATGCTCTTTGTTTGTGAGGCAGGTCATGCTCAAAAAAATACTGCTTAATTTCAGAAATGACCTTCCTTTTGGATAATTGAAATTGCATGTTTACCCCTTTCCTTCACAAATTTATCATGATTTAATCTATCATATTTAACCTTGTTCTTTCAATCAAAACACGATAAACGGTTGATTTTAATGGCCATTTTCACAATAAGGCTTACGCAAAACCCAAAAAGTCCTTTTCCCCCACTCTGACAGTTATCCACTTATAAGAAAAAGAAAATGAGTCTCCCACTTGCAGAGGATCGAAAAAACCCTATGTAGACTGCTTAATAAGAGAGTAACGAAACCATTGAAAAAGCGAATATGTATCAAACAGGGCAGCAAGTTGACTCAATATCTTTACATGCATTGCAAATGTAAGATCTAAGTCGTATGCTAAGAACAACTTAATTCCCATGCAAGAGTGAAATGGTGCCAATCACACGAACCATTGAAATTACAGCCATTGCGGAACATCTGCGGGAATATTCCGATTCTAACCACAGTCGATTTGCCTTTGGCTATACTATCACCATAAAAAATCGGGGTGACACGGCCGTACGCCTACTCAATCGCTATTGGATTATTACAAATGCCAATGGCGAAAAACAAACAATCCAAGGTAAAGGCGTAGTGGGGAAACAACCTCTGATCCCACCTGGTCAAAGTTATCGTTATTCTAGTGGCACTTTACTATCCACGCCTGTTGGCACCATGCAGGGCAGCTATAAAATGATAGACACCAATGGTGTTCTCTTTGATGCGATTATCCCGCCCTTTCGTTTGGCTAAGCCAGAACTGGTTAATTAAGATATATTTTTGATGAGTAAAACAAATCAATATATAAAACTAGGATAATGTAAATGAGCACTTATGCTATAGGCGATCTACAAGGCTGCTTGGATCCCTTAAAACAATTATTAGATAAAATTGCATATGACCCAAATCATGATCAATTATGGTTTACCGGTGATTTAATTAATCGTGGTCCACAATCATTAGAAACGCTACGTTATGTTGCCAGCTTACCCAGCAATACTATTGTCGTGCTAGGGAACCATGATCTCACCTTGCTTGCAGCATACTATGGATATATCACGCCGAATCAAAATGATACCTACCAAGAAATATTATCTGCACCTGATGCTGCCTCATTAATAGATTGGCTATGCCATAAACCTCTCCTACATCATGACAGTCGCTTAAACTTTGTTATGAGCCATGCTGGAATATACCCATTCTGGGATTTAAATAAAACTAAGGCTCTGGCTTTAGAAGCAGAATCACGCTTGAGGAGTGAGACCGAAGTATTTTTGAAAAATATGTACGGAAACGAACCAAACGTCTGGCAAGATGATTTGTCTGATTGGGCTAGGATTCGATTTGTCGTCAACGCATTTACCCGAATGCGATTCTGCTCACCGAATGGACAATTAGATTTTAGCAAAAAAGGAACTTTAGATAACCCGCCCAAAGACGGCCTTCCTTGGTTCTCACTAAAAAACCGAATAAATATACAGGCGAAAATTGTATTTGGTCATTGGGCTGCCTTGGCCGGCAAGTGTCATGCTAAGGATGTTTTTGTAGTTGACTCCGGTTGTGTTTGGGGTAATGCCTTAATGGCTATGTGCCTAGAAACAGAGCAAACAACACTAGTTGCGTGCCAAAATAATAAAATATAACTATAAGATAATGCTATGACCACTACTGTTGATTCAAATTGGATTTCATTAATCCCTCCTGTCGTCGCTCTCATTTTAGCCTTTACAACGCGACAAGTTTTACTTGCTCTATTTGCAGGTATTGTAGCGGGCGGAGTTGTGCTTCTTTTTCAAACTGGCGATTTCTTAGCCTCTAGTTTAATTGATAACTTTATACTGCCTGCACTTGGTTCACAGGCCTTTGCGACTATATTGCTAGTTTATCTTTGGTCTTTAGGTGGCATTATTGGTATGTGGGAGAAAACCGGTGGCACCCAATATTTTGCCAAACGTTTAGGTAGTAAAATTGTCCATAGCGCCCGAGGCTCTATGGTGTTTGGCTGGATAGTCAGTATGATATTTCATCAAGGAGGCACTGTTAGCACCGTCTTAACGGGTACAACGGTTAAGCCTGTCGCAGACCAACACCGCGTCAGCCATGAAGAGCTTGCCTACGTGATTGACTCAACAGCATCTCCCGTTGCCACTTTAATTCCACTGAATGCTTGGCCAATTTATGTTGGTGGGCTTGTGGTTGGTATTATCCCGATTATCCCCACAACAGGTTCAGCATATAACTTCTTTATAAAATCCATCCCCTATAATTTTTATGCTATTTGCACAGTGACAATCACTTTACTTTTTGCATTGGGCTGGATGCCATGGGTCGGTAAAAAAATGGCTGCAGCGCGTACTCGAGCCCGAGAAACAGGAGAACTCGATGGACCTGATGCCAAACCACTGATATTACCTAGTGATGAAGAAGACACAATTTATCCAGGTTATGAACCTAGCTTTGCAGATTTTTTATTACCGATTACATTTCTGTTGTTCATGACTGTCACGCCTTTTTTATTATGGCGTTTTGGGATGATTCAACAAGAAAATGCGAACTGGATTAATGCTGCATTTTTAACCGCAGCTTGCATGTCTATGCTCTTAGCATTTGTTAGAGGTATGCCCTTAGATGAGATTCTAGACGGATTTAGCCGTGGATGTCGTTCTATGACACTGGGGGCCATTATTATTGGCTTAGCAATTGCTTTAGGTATTGTAACCAACAAAGTTGGCACTGCTGAATTTCTAGTTCATTTAACCCGAGATTCTATTACGCCTCTCGCTCTGCCCGCTGTGTTGACTATTTTATGTATGATTGTGGCTTTTGCAACAGGAACCGCTTTAGGTACCTACGCGGTTGTATTCCCCATTGCCCTTCCTTTAGCCTATAGCCTTAATCCCGATCCATTTTTCATTCATGTTTGTTTTGGCGCTGTACTAGGTGGCACCGTATTCGGCGATCAATGTTCACCAATCTCTGATACAACTATTTTATCTAGTATGTTTACTGGCTGTGACCTAATGGATCATGTCCGCACTCAAATGCCTTTAGCGCTCTTTAGTGCCTCTATGGCAACACTACTTTCTACGGGTGTGCTGATTTTTCATGGTATGTAAACAAACAGGAAAGTAGCTGTTCCAACTTTGTTGACTCTGGACAGATAAATAGGTCAAATACACGATAGACTTGTACAATACTATTTCGCTTTTTTTCAAAGCAAGGTAAAGTACGCGCTGTATAAAAGGATAAGTGAGTATAAGATAACTATTTTGTTGGTAACATAGCAAAAATATTATTTCTACCCGCTTCGGCAAACCCTATCTCTAACCAATATGAGAAGCACAAGCGCTCAGTTAATCTGCGACGCTAATGAATGCTCTACTAAATTAAGAGATACCATAAAAAATGGAGTAAAGTGGCATGTCCTTAATTTGGACTAAAACCATAAGATATTATTTATTCTTTTTGTGCTTATGCATTAGCTCTGTAGCACAAGCAGATTATACTTTAAATATGACGAAAGGCGTCACGCCGATTAGTGCCAATATTTTTAATTTGCATATGACTATCTTTTGGATATGTACCGTCATAGCTGTGCTTGTTTTTTCAGTCATGATCTATTCATTAATTCGTCACCGCAAATCCCTTGGCTACAAAGCGGCCACCTTCCATGAAAGTACAACCGTTGAAATTATCTGGACAGTCATACCCTTCTTTATTTTGATTGCAATGGCGATTCCTGCCTCTATGACTTTATTTGAAATGGAAGATTTTTCTAGATCAGAAATGACGATTAAAGTGACAGGGTATCGTTGGTATTGGCATTATGACTATATTGATGAAGATATTAATTTTTTCAGCTATTTGTCCACACCTGAAAAAGAAGTTAATAATATACAACCTAAAAATCCTGATTATTTACTACAGGTCGACAAACCCGTGGTCATTCCCGTCGGAACCAAAGTTCGATTCTTAATCACATCAAAAGATGTTATTCATTCCTGGTGGGTACCTAGCTTTGGAATAAAAAAAGACGCCATTCCAGGATTTATCAGAGAAGTCTGGACATACGTTGATGAGGATAAACCTGGCACCTATAGAGGGCAATGCGCCGAATTATGTGG
The DNA here is from genome assembly GCA_963976875.1 of uncultured Coxiellaceae bacterium. Taxonomy (GTDB): domain Bacteria; phylum Pseudomonadota; class Gammaproteobacteria; order Berkiellales; family Berkiellaceae; genus Berkiella_A. The sequence continues at coordinate 117,756 of CAXBML010000002.1, read as the reverse complement.
TGCAAAACATGGTTACATGCCTATCGTCGTTGAGGCCAAACCACAAGCAGAATACGACAAATGGTTAGAAGCACAAGCAGAAGAGAAAGCAAATGCTCAAGCGGATGAAGGCAAAGAGTGGACTTTTGATGAACTCATGGTCAAAGGTGAAAAAGGTTACAACATGGTTTGTGCTATGTGTCACCAAGCCAGTGGTAAAGGCTTGCCACCCACATTCCCATCATTAGTGGACAGTGACATTGTTAAAAACCCAGATAAGAAAAATGAGCACATCAAAAATGTTCTATTTGGGAAAAATGCAATGCCTGCATTTGGCGAACAAAAAACAGATCTAGAAATTGCGGCCATCATTACTTACGAGCGAAATGCTTGGGGGCTTGATAGCAAAGACATAGTGCAACCTAGCGATGTAAAAGCCATGCGTGATGCAGGATAATGCGACATTAAAATTAAGAGTAAATATTTAAGGCATGTTCGAAGAGCATGCCTGCTTGGGAACAAAAGGAAAAAATAATGAATCTAGGTACGGCAGCATCTGATGCCCATAGTGCGGATGATCATCATCACGGCCCTAAAAAAGGCCTCATGCGTTGGGTGACAACAACAAACCATAAAGATATTGGCACCTTATATCTTTGGCTAAGTTTTTCTAGTTTTATTATTGGCGGTATTTTAGCACTGCTTATCCGGATGGAGCTATTTAAGCCCGGCATGCAACTAATGGAACCAGAGTTTTTTAATCAGCTCACCACATTGCATGGTTTGATCATGGTGTTTGGTGCGATCATGCCGGCTTTCGTTGGCCTCGCCAACTGGCTCCTGCCCATGATGCTTGGCGCACCCGACATGGCCTTACCCAGACTGAATAACTGGAGCTTCTGGATCTTACCTTTTGCTTTTGGATTATTAATTAGCACCTTATTTATGGAAGGTTCTGCGCCTAATTTTGGGTGGACTTTTTACGCCCCACTTTCAACAGAGTATGGCCCTGCCAGTACAGACTACTTTATTTTTGCCGTTCATATGATGGGTGTTTCATCCATTATGGGAGCCATTAACGTCATTGCGACCATTCTCAATATGCGAGCACCTGGCATGACCTTAATGAAAATGCCCATTTTTGTTTGGACATGGCTCATCACTGCATTTTTGCTAATAGCCGTCATGCCGGTACTCGCAGGCGTCGTCACAATGATGTTAACCGATCGTCACTTTGGCACAAGCTTCTTTAATGCTGCCGGTGGTGGTGACCCAGTCATGTTCCAACACATTTTCTGGTTCTTTGGTCATCCTGAAGTTTATATCATGATCTTGCCTGCGTTTGGTATTGTCTCTCAAATTCTCCCAACCTTTGCTCGCAAGCCTTTATTTGGCTATGCCTCAATGGTCTATGCGACTTGTTCTATTGCGTTACTCTCATTCGTCGTTTGGGCCCATCACATGTTTACCGTCGGCATACCTTTAGCAGGCGAGCTATTTTTTATGTATGCAACCATGTTAATTGCAGTACCAACGGGCGTTAAAATATTTAACTGGGTATCCACAATATATAAAGGCTCTCTCTCTTTTGAAACCCCGATGTTGTTTGCCTTGGCTTTTGTTGTTTTATTTACCTTTGGCGGATTATCAGGCTTAATGCTAGCGATTACACCTGCTGACTTTCAATACCATGACACCTACTTTGTTGTAGGGCATTTCCACTATGTACTAGTGCCTGGCGCCTTATTCTCTATTTATGCGGCGGTCTACTACTGGCTTCCCAAGTGGTGTGGCAATTATGTTAGCGAAACCCTAGGCAAAACACATTTCTGGTTATCCGTGATATCCATGAATATCACATTCTTTCCAATGCATTTCTTAGGCCTAGCGGGAATGCCAAGAAGAATACCTGATTACGCGCTACAGTTTACTGAGTTTAATCAAATTATCAGTATGGGTGCATTTGCTTTTGGCGCCAGTCAAATATTTTTCTTCTATGTTGTCGTCAAGACCATTCGCAGCGGTAAAAAAGCAAGCAGTCAAGTCTGGGAAGGTGCTGAAGGCCTAGAGTGGGAGATTCCATCACCTGCCCCTTATCATACATTTACAACCCCACCGGTTGTTAAGTAATACACCATTAAGAGTGAGTCTATGACCAAAGTAAAAAAATCTCTTAAAAAACAGCTCGCCATCATGACTTTTACCGTGATGGCCATGTTTGCTTTTTGCTATGCCTTAGTGCCTATTTACAATGTATTTTGTCAAGTTGTTGGTTTAAATGGCAAAACACCTGACAAACCCCAACCTCTGATTGCTAAAGTAGACACTAGTCGCACCATTGAGCTTGAGCTAATGGGCATGATGAATGAAAATACCGCAACCATATTTCAACCCGCCGATAAAAAATTCACCATGCATCCAGGCGAATACGTAAAAACACATTTTACGGTTAAAAACTTAACAAATCGCCCAATGGTGGTACAAGCCATTCCCAGTGTCAGCCCCAATATTGCAGGGAACCACGTCAAAAAAGTGGAATGCTTTTGCTTTCAGAAACAATACTTGGCGGCCAATGAGGAAGCCACATTGCCATTGAAATTTACTGTCGATCCTGCGATTTCATATAAAGTAAATCACATGACCTTGGCATATACTTTATTCGATATTACCGACAAAGAGGGAAAGAATGAAAGAGGCTAATCAATATTACGTACCTGAAAGCAGCGCATGGCCTGTGCGTACTTCTATAGGCCTACTTTTATTATTTGTCGGCATTGCCAATATGTTACATTCTAATGCTTACGGTCCTTATCTGTTTCTTGCTGGCTCTTTGATCATCGCGTGGACGATGTTTGGCTGGTTCGGAGATGTTGTGAAAGAAAGCATGTCAGGACTTTATAATAAACAGATGGACCGCTCTTTTCGCTGGGGCATGGCTTGGTTTATATTTTCTGAGGTCATGTTTTTTGGCGCATTTTTTGGCGCTCTCTTTTATGCTAGCCATTTATCAGTATCATGGCTAGGCGAAGGAGAAACCAACAAGCAATTATGGGAAAACTTTTCCTCACATTGGCCCCTCATTGATAACCCCGATAATAAGCTATTTAAAGGGCCGATTAAAGCGATGGGTTGGTGGCCATTACCCTTTATTAATACGGCGATCCTATTAACGAGTGGATTAACCATCACCTGGGCACATTGGGGATTAGTGAAAAAGAAAAGAGCCCATCTTAATATTGGTTTATTTTTAACCATACTACTCGGGATTGCGTTCTTAGCCTGCCAAGTTTTAGAATATGTTGAAGCCTATGAGCATTTACATCTAACAATGGCATCAGGCATATATGGTTCAACTTTCTTTATGTTAACAGGCTTTCATGGCGCCCACGTCACAATTGGTACCATCATGTTAATTATTATGCTGTGCCGCTCAATCAAAGGACACTTCACTCCGGAACATCATTTTTCTTTTGAGGCAACGGCTTGGTATTGGCATTTTGTGGATTTTGTATGGCTGGGTCTGTTCTTCCTGGTCTATTTAATTCCAACGGGACCTTGGGCGTCGTAAGTAAGCTTTTAGGCTCAAGCCAACCTATTCCGATTGCAATGCCAATCAATATAAATATACTCACCGACAAGCCTATGCGAATGGTCAACAATTTGACCATTCGTTCTGGCCGTTTGCTTGGCCGAATAATATAATATACCCCTGTTGCCAAACTAAAAATAATGCTGATAAAAAAAGCATATACGAGTAATTTCAACCAAAAATCCGAGTCCATTTGCTAGCTAACCTTATGTCTAAAAAATTTTTCTCTTTACAGTTTACTTTACTTATTCTTATTAGCTTGGTCTTTATAGGGCTGTGTCTGCTCGGCCGCTGGCAACTTGCCCGAGGATTTGAGAAAAAAACTTTAATTCAAGCACAGAATCAAGCATCCCAAGAACCAAAACTCAACACCTCTGATTTACTGTCCCACCCTATAGAGGCATTGCGGTACAGGCCTATATCACTAAAAGCTCATCCTAGGCTGCAACATGCCTTCTTGTTAGACAACCAGATGTATCAAGGCAGAATAGGTTATCATGTTCTAATCCCCCTAGAAATAAACAAAAACAAATTCATTTTTTTGAACGTCGGCTGGGTTCCAGCGTCTATATCCAGAAATGAACTTCCAAATATAGCTGACTTGCTAGTGGGAAAATTTAATCCTGCTCCGATCAATCATCAGATAACGATTGAAGGATATGTGGAAAAAGGGTATGTTAACCCTCTAATTACAAAAACCCTAGAAAGTGAAATACTGGGCTGGCCCTTAAGGATCCAGCACATGGATTATACTTTATTTGGTCAGATCCTAGGTGGAGAAGTTTTACCTGGTATCATAATATTAGAAGAGCCAAAAATACCCGATGTATTTCCTCTTCCTAAAAGTCAGACCTGGCTAACCCCCGAAAAACATTTTGGTTATGCGTTTCAATGGTTTAGTTTGGCTGCTGCCTTATTTGTTATGACATTGCTCTCTGTAAGGAAATTGAGAAAACCATGAATGACACGAACACATCTAAAAAACGCCCTTGGACTTTAATCATACTTTTTTTGGTTTTTGCTGTGCCATTTGCTATGGCCTGGTATTACTACCAAACACAAGACCAAAGAGAATTTAAACTCATGCATCATGGTGATTTAATTCGCCCTGCAAAAAGCATTCAACAATTATCTTTTACTGATGCCACAAACAATGAGAAGTTTATCGGTAAATCATTAAATGGCAAATGGTGGGTCTTTTATGTTGCACCGGACAAATGTTTAGAAGAATGTCATGACAACTTATATAATATTAAGCAAATGATCACCGCCCTAGGTAAAAATAGTAACCGAGTTTCGAGCATGTTCATTAGCTTGCCTGATTGTCAAAAACAAGCATGTGAAGGCTATGTACTCGAACACTATCCTGATATGAAGCGCGCGGAACTTTCATTAAGCGCTTTTGAAGATTTATTCCAAGAGACCTCCCAGCCCCTAGAAAGAGAGCGTGTTGGGGAAATTTATCTTTGTGATCCTAAAGGCTACGTGATGATGCGCTACTCAGGTGAAGCAGCCCATCAAGATATTCTTAAAGACTTAAAACGCTTATTAAAATATTCAAAAGTCGGATAAAGTGGCATAGCAGTAATGAAACAAGCAGTTGGACTCAAACGTATTATCGTACTCAGCATTATCTTGAGTTTTGTCGTGATTTTATTGGGTGCTTATACGCGCCTGAAAGGAGCGGGGCTAGGTTGTCCAGACTGGCCAGGTTGTTATGGACAACTCTCAGCGCCTCTCACGACTGAGGAAGTCCAACTTGCTCAACAATCCTATCCAGGATTAACGGTAGAATACTTTAAAGCTAAAATAGAAATGGTTCATCGCTATTTTGCGGGTTCTCTTGGCTTGTTTATTGCTCTGATTGCTTTTATGGCCTTTCGAGCCCGGAAAAAAATAGCACTGCCCCTCACGCTGCCTCTTATATTAGTCATACTTGTTATTTGCCAGGCCCTGTTAGGCATGTTTACAGTAACAATGCGTTTAAATCCACCCATTGTGCTATTGCATTTAATCGGTGGTTTTTCCACTCTCTCATTACTCTGGATCTGCTGGCTGTATCTACAAAAAAATGCAGCCGCCCTTTTGCAAACCAATACGAGATTAATCACTTTAAGTATCGCCGCATTAATCGTGGTTATTACCCAAATAGCCTTAGGGGGCTGGGTTAGCACAAATTATTCAGCTCTTATTTGCACTGATTTCCCTATGTGCCAAGGCCAATGGTTACCTAGTTCTGATGTTTTAAGCGCATTTCCTTTTTGGGATTTGACACGGTTACCAGACCAGCTCAGCGCGTCTGTCAGAATTAACATTCAACTGACTCATCGAATTGGCGCATTAATAACAACGATTATCATTTCTTTTCTGGCATTTTCGTTATGGCGTAGTCGCAACAATACAATTGATCCCAAAGCGAAAACGTGGCTATCACGCTCAGTTTTTTTATTGCTCGGATTACTCGTGACCCAAATATGTTTAGGCATAACCAATGTTTTAGCCTTGTTACCTACGGCCATAGCGGTCTTGCACAATGGCATTGCCGTTCTGCTATTACTCACCCTCATAAACATTAATTTTAAACTGATCCGAGCAGGAAAATAATTATGCGAACATTATCCCTGCGATTTCCCTGGCGTGATTATTTAACTTTATGCAAACCCAAAGTTGTATTACTGATGATGATTACCGCTTGGATTGGCATGCTGTTGTCTTGTCCACCAAACCATTTCCCCCTTTCTATTTTTATATTTGCAACCATCGGTATTAGCTTTTGCGCAAGTAGCGCCGCGGCCATCAACCAATTGGTTGAGAAACATATAGATGAAAAAATGCAACGCACTAAATTTAGGCCCTTGGTTTTGGGGAAATTAAATACCCAGCAAACTATGCGCTTTGCTCTGATTTTAGGTTTAATTGGCCTTGTCGTGCTGATTAAATTTGTGAACCCCTTAACGGCCTGGTTAACACTCAGCAGTTTAATTGGTTACGCTTTTGTATATACTTTGTACTTGAAAAAAGCCACACCTCAAAACATCGTGATTGGCGGCATTACCGGCGCCCTACCCCCTCTACTAGGACAAACAGCCGTTACTGGGCAAATTGAAGGGCTAGGTCTCATTTTGGCCTTGATTATTTTTGTATGGACCCCCCCGCATTTTTGGGCTCTGGCTATTTTCAGAATTGAAGATTACAAAAAAATTAGTCTACCCATGCTACCCGTCACACATGGTATAAAGTTTACCAAGCACTGCATTGTGTTATATTCTATTTTACTAGCGGTCACAACGTTCCTATTACCGCTGTTACATCTCGCAGGCACCATTACCACTTTGAGCCTGATTGGGCTTAATATCGGTTTTATGTACTATGCCCTTAAATTATATTTTCGTACCGACCCCATGATTGCTTGGCGATTATTCCAATATTCCATTATCTATTTATTTGGAATTTTTGTCGCTCTATTATTAGAACATTACTTAGTATTTTATTTGAACTTAGGATAATATTCATGAAAGCGCATACCATCTTTATAACCATCGTGATCACGCTTGCCGTTGGTATTGGGGTCTGGAGAGAGGCGCGCGTCACTCATGAATCCGCCCAAGTGGAAAAAGAGCTCAAACTACTGAGCGGCACATTGCTTCCTGGCGGAAAATCGTTACCCTCAATTCAATTAACCGACCAAAACAATGACAACTTTGATAACAATAGTCTCAAACATAATTGGAGCTTTATGTTTTTTGGCTATACCAACTGCCCTGATATATGCCCAACCACTTTAAGTGCTTTAGCACACATATCGCAGCGCATTGGTCCAAATCCATATGTTCAGTATTTATTTGTCTCTATCACGCCCGAACTTGACACCGCTGAACAGCTCACCAAGTTTTTCTCTAAAGATGAATTTAAGCTCACTCGCTTTAGGGGACTCACTGGCGATATGCAACAAATTCAAAGTTTAGCACAAGATTTAGGCATTTATATAGAAGAACAAACCGATGTCTTAGAAGGCGCTCATATAGGTCATAGTGGTGCTATTTTATTAGTAAACCCTCAAGGCGAGCTGGCAGCCATATTTACCTCTGTGGACAAACCTCACCGTATTGCTCACGATTTTAAAGAAATTATGGCGCATAACCGCTTAGGATAATCAGCTATTCAATACAGGAAATCCCCATATGTTTCAGAAATTAAAATGCCTATGCCTATACATATTATTTTTACTTGTCCAACCTAGCAGTGCTTTCGCATCAGAGCGATATATGACAATAATCCGACATGGACAAGCAGACCACAATGTTGGCAACTTTTACAACAGCAATCCAAAACACCCAAATTATCAACCTGCTTTTTTAACAACCCTAGGCAAAGAACAAGCCGCTTACACAGGCTTAAAGCTCAAAATTCAGGGGTTACATAAGAGAAATATTGCTGCTGTTGTTGCGTCTCCATTACCTCGCACCAAACAAACCGCCAAGATACTAGCAAAAGCAGGTTTATTTAGCCCTGACAAAATAACGTTTGATAGCCGTGTAATTGAAGTCAATGCTGGCAGCTATGAAGGGCAACCCTATAATCCTAATAATCTGGACTGGGAGAAGCCCACTGTCGGCGGTGAAAGCCGAGACGCGCTAAGATGTCGAATGCAAGATTTCTACAATGATATAATAGCGAAATACCCTGAAGGTGATATTGTCATTGTCACCCACGGTTCACCTTCTATGCAGTTAATAGATTTGCTCACTAACGAAGTCATTAAGCTCAACACAGCAGATAGTATTACTTTACCTATTACAGGCGACCGAATTCAAGTTCAAAATTGCTAATCTTTTCTATTTTGACTTCTCCCTTTGTTCATAAACCATCAGGGAGAAGTCAGAAAAAAATTTGCTATTTTCTACCGACGAAATAATTAAAGCCCAAAGACATATAGTGCTCTAAAGAACCGTCCTGCAATTGATAATACCCTGTCACGCCAAGATCAATAGTCCGGGTTACTTTCCAGTAAAGACTAGCCGCTGTCGTTGGAAGCACAGCGTTATAATGCACTGAGGTGGCATATCTTGATGTGTATGTTTCATTAATTCCCATCGCACCCGCTTTAAACATGGCATGCCATTTCCTATGGAAATTATAATCGGCGACCCCTAGGAGCTGTATTTCTTGCCGCTTGATAGAGCCACCATATACATCTGTATTGGGTGACATAGCAAAAATTGCTTCTGCCCCAAAGCTCAGCAAATCATTAGAATTATCTTGAAATCCTATTTTTAGATTATTCATCACGACTGATTTTTGATAATAATTAGAATCGCCATATCGAAGACCATTAATATCATACCCAATATATATTACGAGCAAAACAAGCTGAAGAAGTCATCATGAAGAGATAAAAGAGAAGAGTCGATAAAGTGATATTTTTTATTTTGCTTGTCATTTCTTACCTTTATAGTAATTAGTCAGTTATATTTTAGTCTTACGACTAAGGGCAGGGAATTCTATATATGCCGATCTGAGAAATCAAGTCTAAGCAAAAATAACCTAATCCCCCATATAGCCAGGCTGCCACTAATAGGGAAGATAGGATTGATCTGGAAAAAAAGGTATAATCGCCCAACACAATCCAATGGGCTAGACAAATGAATGACCTACACCTACTTTCATATCCAAAAATAGACCGAAATAAAGCAGTTGAAGTAACGCAATATGATGAAACTTTACAAACGACTGTTCAAAATTTGTATCACATAATGGATGATATGCAATCATTATGCTTAGCAGCCCCACAGGTTGGTCTCAACCAGTCTATCTTTGTATTGTCTAGCTCAGAGCTCATTGAGACGCAACATTGTTTTATCAATCCCAAAATAATTCAGCAAGAAAATATGACGCCCTGTGAGTCTAATTGTTTATATTTTGGCGATGTACCCGTCATGATTAAAAGACCTCAAAAAATAGAAATCTCTTATTTCGATGAAACGGGCACAGTGCAAAATATGACGGCAGAAAATAGCCTGGCTGCCATTTTGGCCTATCAAGTGGATTGCCTTAACGGTATTTTAGTCATCGATCATATGTCAAAACTCAAGCGGGAAAGATTTTTAAAAAAACGTCAAAAAGCTATGCTCAATAGCCATACTTGTAGCACGGCTTGTGATCATGAGCACCATCACTAATTAATTTTTTTATACTCTTGATGAATCGCCTCTCTGACACGCAAACAACTATCCAAGCAAAAACCATTGATAATGGCTAAACGAAAACCTCCTGGCGGCATAGAATGTGCCGCAAAGGATATTGACTCATCAAATGGCAATTGAATACTGCTTACCTTTTTGCCATCAATAAATTTTGAAATAAAATCTGCCGATGGCTTTCTATATTGTTTGTGCTCATCAAATAAAACAACACTATAACCCGTATTGGTATTGGGCTTATATTGCCAAGTTTTTTTGACATATAAATCTATTACACTTTGAATAAAATGATTTCCATACAAATCAGGCCATTGTGATGTTGAGCGTAGATGTATCTCAATTATTTTACAATCTATAGTTTCAGCGTTAAGCATGCCAGTATAACCTGATAAGTGTTGATGAATAAAATCTTGCAAGTAAGATTTTACTCTTTTGTTCCCTGATTTTTGTATCTCCCAATAATCAAAAGTACCATCTTGAAGTGGATAGCCTATTGTATGACAGCACCATTGAATTTCACCATTAATAACAGAGACATCTGTACTGATATGCTCACCTTTATAGAACGTTGACCACATACAACCCGGCTCATAATACTCATGGTAATCAGCTTGATTCTGTAAAAGGCGAGTATTAAAACCTAAGGATTTAAGATTATAAATAGGCTTGCTAAACACAGGAAAAATATCTGGCTCTATACCATGTGGCCCACAGCTTATATTTTGTTTTTCGGTAATGAGCAATTTATTGTAAACCCATGAGTGCTTGGGATTTAACTTATATGCATCAGGATCATGAATAGGTATGTCTATATTTTCAGGACAAGTATATTTGTTAAAAAACTGCTCTCGCCAAGGGTTAATTGCTAAAATAGACACTCGCAGTTCCTCTATTACAAGACCTAATTTAAACATACAATTTTTAATCTAGTTAGGCAACTGGGCTATATCAGTGCTAAAGCTTATTTTTTTACTTTCCCTAAATTAACCTCAACCATCTTTTATGACAAAATAAAATCACAAAAATGGTCTAGCATTTTTATGTCAGGGGCTATATCTTTGATCCATAAAAATTGGCCTTGCTCATTTACCTCTAAAAAATAATATTCCCCTTTAGGCGACACAATAAAATCTAAGCAGCCAAAGACCAAACCCAGCTTTGTCATCAAGAGCCGACATTTTTCTTCTATTTTTGTAGGTAACTGTACAAGCGCTATAGAAAGTTCATTTGTAGGAATACTCCTCCAGTCATCTAATCCTTTTGCATGTATCTGAGATAATAATTTAACTGCAATTATTTTTCCGCCTAAATATGTCACTCTTATTTCATAGCTCTTATGGATTTTAGTCTGAAATATGCCTGGCATACTTTGCAGAATAACATCACTAGGTAAATCATCTAGACTGATAGGTTTGGAATAGCACAGTCGTAAATTTTTATCTTCGAACCATACATGGGGATATAATGTTTTATAAATGACCTCTTGGTCATGAAATCTTGCGATAAACTGTTTGATATCTACTGGATTATTAGAAAAAATAGTCTGAGGGATTTCAAGACCAACCTCAATTGCTACTTTAAGTTGCCATATATTAGAATTTGCCGCCATTGCGCTATAATAATGATTCACCCAACGGGCATTCGGTGCAATAACCGGCCATAAAGATTTATAAAATGATAAGTTTTCATGTTTTACATTTTCAATATCACCTACGTGCAGGTTCTCAGGTAAAACAGGTCCTTTGGGGCGCCTAAGCCATACTACATCAAAATCTATTTCTCCCCACTCAAAAACTTTATCTTTTACTGACCATACCAAATTATTGTCTTTAAAACTAAATGTTTGCTGCTGCTCGACAGGGAAAGATTGAGGCTGCCAAAGGTAACTCTGATGGCCTCGCTCACAGAGTGCCTGATGAACACATTTTGCATGTTCATCATCAGGCTTCGTCACGATCAAAATATGATTTGACATTTTATTGGCTTATAAATCGTAGTTAACATCTGCTTCCGCATCAGCGCCACCATGCTGTGAGAAAGTGGCCCTCGCTGTTGCATTTGATGAACCTTTTTTCATCCCGCCACCACCAGAAATATTTTTAAGATCTGACTCTGTGAAATACTCTGATAATTGATAAGACAATACGCGCTCTTGCCCCGGGGTATCTGACTTGATTTTTTTCATATAAACATCCTAATAATATGAAATGAATAATAAATTCCCCGGGGATTTTATACCATCGGTATATTGTCCGCAATAAAGAGTGTGTTATATAATACGGGTCAATTAAATTCTCTGAAATAATCATGATGAAAGTAATATTTTTAATTTTTGCTTTATTTTTTTCTTCTGCCCTCTTTGCTGAGAGCATGAATAACAAGCTAGACACCATTCAAGAAACTGTCACCATATTTAATACAAAGCTCTCACTTTGTTCGGATTTAAATGACATATCTTGTGTGAAATATCAACTGAAACAAATGAACGACGTTGACCAATACCTTAGAAACCATATCTCAACTTCTCCAGAGTTAAATTTATGGACTTTAATTACGAAGCAGGATGCAATAAATTCAAAAAGGCTGAAGCTAATATTAGCTATACATTTTTGGCCTAAAATTAGCCTATTTGGCCAAAACGCAGATTCCCATGCATGGCTCATAGCCCAACATGCAGATCATGACACCCCTTTTCAACATGAAGTCTTATTTGCTCTAGAGCAAATGACAAAAATAAATGAGGCTAAAGCTTCGCATTATGCGTACCTTTATGACCGCATTGCAATGAAATATAATGAATTTGGTATCAAACAGCGATATGGCACACAAGCCCAAAAAGAAGATGACAATCGGTTTGTTATTAAAAATTTAGAAGGCTCTGAATCTGAGGTTGATGAACGCCGTCTAGCATTAGGGCTGCCCATTCTAAGTGAATATCGTCAAGACTTGAATATTTTTTATGCCAAAAACTGATTGGTCATAGCAATAAACAGAAGCATGATGATTAACAGATAACTTCTGTTTAAAATTACTATCGAATAGATGCGCCACCATCAATAACCAAAGCATGGCCCGTGACAAAACTGGCGCGATTAGAACACAACCAAAGGACACTTTCTGCAATTTCTCTGGGATTTGCACAACGATGCAATGGATGATAGTCATTCACGGCATCTCTCGTCAGAGGATCTTCACCAATAATTCTGTCTAGCATTGGTGTATCAACGCCAGCTGGACATATGGCATTCACTCTAATATTCGCATACGCATACTCTAATGCAGCCGCCTTAGTTAAACCAACAACCGCATGTTTTGCCGCGACAAATGCAGCGAGTCGATCCGAACCAACAATACCTGTGACAGAAGAATTATTGACAATCATACCGCCACCATTTTCCATCATGATCGGAATTTCATGCTTCATACACGCCCATACGCCTTTTAAATTTACATCCATGATATGGTTGTATTCTTTTTCTGATTGCTCATACAATAGTTTAGGTTTTTGCTCTACACCAGCATTATTAAAAGCATAATCCAAGCGACCAAATTTTTCGTATACTTTTTCTAGTCCTAACTCTACTTCACGCTCAATGGAGACATCGCCACAAATGGTTAAGCAACTGACGTCTTTGGCTTCAACCATGGTTCGGGCAATCGTATTTTCTCTTTCTCGACGAGAAAAAATAACAACGTGAGTACCCTGTTCTGCAAATAATAGTGCCGTCTCAAGACCGATACCTGAGTTTCCACCTGTGATAAAAACAACGCGATCTTTCATCTCTTCTTCGGCCATATCCCTAATCCCATGTTCTAATTGGTTTTATTAATTAATTGTATCACCTAAATGTTGAAAAACTCTAGTATACATAGACATGCTCTTGCGAGAACACATGTGATTTCAGATAGTTAGGGAATTAGCATTTTGTTTGATTCTGGCGACCTCTTGCCATACACTCTACAATTTTTCGCGCTATGAGAGTATATGGCTATAGTCCTACTTTTTAATATTATAATTTTAAAGCCCGTTTTTCAGTATTAGGATTCCCAGATATATTAACAGTTGTCATCTCGGAATTATCTGTAAGAAATTGGTATCCGCTAACAAAGACAGGTGAAAATGAATCAAGTTTGGGGGCAGTATCAAAGCCATGTTTTTGTGCTTCTTTATAATCATCTTTGTGTACTGCAGGCTGAAAAGAAAAGCCTAAAAATGGTAGCCGCATCCCACTTTGGATAATACCGGAACACATCCACATGACCCCATAAAACAAAGCGCCTACCATGCCACTGCTGGCTAATAACATAGGGATACTTGCACCAACACTCAGCCCATAAAATCCACCAACAATGCCACCAACCATTGCCGCTGATAAAGCCCAACTTTTGAATTTGGCTTTAACCAGCATTTTGCGAGCATTCCCTGTAAACTCTAGCGCCTTGTCCTCAGTTTGACCTGTTTGATCGACTAAGTCTTCTAAGTTTTCACCCCGCTCTACTAATTGATCAATGGTATCTAAAACCACTTCAGTGGTATCTGCCACTTGATCTTTTAAACGCTTAACTTGATTACTCTTATCTTGCTCTGTTGGGGGGGTACTTCCATTGGGTCCTGGGTTCATGCCACTCTCCTTAGCAACTGTTTTTAAATTATTGGGTATTATATAAATGCTTTTATTATTTTTTTGTCCTGTTTTTGAGATTTGCCAACCATTTTTTCAAGCGTGACTTTGGGGCATCTCATTTGCATGGATAATAAATAAGACTGAAGCTTATTTGGAAGATCAATAGTGAGGCTATATAAACATTTAGTTTCCAATCTCAACTTCCACATCTCTGTTGATTGTTGCACAATTTGATAATTGTGAATACTGGGAAATTGCTTCATAAGGAAATCAATTTTCTCAGGATAAAGCGGCAGTAATTTTTTTTCAAAAAGATGTGGCACATATAAAATATCTTCTGCTTGCCCCACTACCCTATAACTACATCCACTAGATTTATTACAGCAACATACCTCGTGCTTTTGCAACAAAAACTCATCCACTCGATATCGCACCAAAGGATTTTCTTCACGGGTTAATGTAGACACCAGTGGCACCATATGATCTTGCCGCTCATCTGTCCAAGCAGGCTCAATATAATATAAGTCTTTCTCAAATTGTATATTGCCGTGCTCACAAACTGTCGCAAAAATAGCTTCTCGACTTAAGTACCACGCCTGATTCTTTTTCTTTTTGAGGCAGGGGTGTCCTGCTAAAAATTTTGATTCCGCATTTGAACTCTCAAAAATAAATTGTTGAGGCGATCGCCAAAACCCATGCTTTACAAACTCTGCTTTTTTTTCAGATACAATATTCCAATCTAAAACAGGCCATGCAGCATAAGGTAAATTTTTATACCGTCTGTAAAATGGAATTTTCTTAGCAATAGCTGATAGGTATTTGAATAACTTTTTATGCTGTGGTTCAAGTCTTTTGTCGGATAGCTGAGTCCTTTTTTTAAACTGCTCTTTTTTATGATAATGGTATAAATTCATCCCAATACCTCATCCATTTAAAAGCTTAAAATAATAATTTATATATTCCCCAGAATGCTTAAACATGGGTGTCCCGTTAAATTTCTTACATTTTAGAAACTTAACCTGGCTGTCCTGTTAATCTTTAACG
The DNA here is from genome assembly GCA_963976875.1 of uncultured Coxiellaceae bacterium. Taxonomy (GTDB): domain Bacteria; phylum Pseudomonadota; class Gammaproteobacteria; order Berkiellales; family Berkiellaceae; genus Berkiella_A. Next base: position 102,319 of record CAXBML010000002.1, on the reverse strand, counting down.
TGGCTGTCCTGTTAATCTTACGTGGCTGTCCTGTTAATCTTTAAAGGAATAGCATGAACACTTAACAGGTATACCCCATTAGTACTAAGTTAGCGGATAAGTAGATAGAAAAGCAAACGCCACCGATAAACGGTGGCGTAGGGTAGACATTTGGGAAAGGTATTAAACTAAATTATTGTGTTTTAAACTTTTTAGTAGATGATAAATCTGCTTCATCATCACTATAGTCATTAGAAGCTTTCACTTTATGAGTAATAATGACATCACCTCTCTCTAAGCTAAAAAAAGCTCTGCCCTGAGGTGATAGTAGATCATCTAAATCTACGGTTTGACCAGGCTCTAACCCCTGCTTCACAACTTTCTTCATTGCACTGACAGCTTCGGCCCTTTTTGTTTCAGACTCAACAACCACTTTAAGCCCTTTCGCCTCTTCAGGGTTAATATCAATTTGGTTATCACTAATACTAAAGCCATCAATGTATCTCATAGCGCCCGACAAGCCCACAAAAGAGCCTACTGCAGCAATCGTCCCAAAGAAGACAGCTAAACCTGCTTCCACAGCTGGAGCCCATTCCAAGAAAGGCAAGCCTAACAATGCAGAACCAGCCGCTACACCAGCCGACCATGCAATAAAGCTTAAAGCCGCAGCCTTAACAACCGTCTTCGCTAAATTAGTACGACTCAATTTGCCAACAGTGGGGTATTTCTCGGATAGAATCCAGCCCAAATCTCTGTAGAACGATTCCGCTTTATCAAACATGTCAAATTGATTGGCACAGTTTACCGCAATGTAAGTACCCACCGCTGCTGCTGCCAACATTGCCCAGCTGGCAATACCTAATACAGACAGTGTCGCAGTCAAAGTCACCAGCCAGGCTAACCATGGTCCAACGGTGTGAAATACTTTTTCTCTTACGGTTGCATGCTGGTGTTGATTCTTTACACTCAAAAAAACAGACTGAATTCCTGTACTTCTAATACCAGAAGTTGGCTGATAGGCATTAGGTGCATCATTATCATTTTTAATACTTAAACTAGATTCTTCTAACCGAGCCAAATAATCATCGCCGACCCTAATTTTCGAAATCGGGTGCGGCCAAGGATAGCCTCGATCTTTTAGCCAACTATAAGTCTTAGAAAGAACTCTTTGAAGTTTATCGTGCTCATAAAAGGGAATTATCGATAATTCGAAAGAAGATTTAGGGGTACCATCAGCGTGATACAAGGCTTTATATGTACCAGGCATCTCTTCTTTTAACTTTAGGAGTGCATTTTTATCTGTGATGCTATCATCTAAACCATCTAGAAATTTCTGTGCTTTAATCTGTCTAGGCAACATGCCCGCTTCGGCCATAACGTGGTACTCAGGGATAAAAGATCCCACATCAACTAGGTGCCCACCATCTTTACGTTGCAATGGCACATAGGCTACATCGAAATTTCGAGTGGTAGGAGCAGACTTTTCAAAAAAATAATTCCACGTCCCTGAACGCAGCCCATCTTCTTTAACTTGCTGATAAAAACCCTGTGCTGGGCTAATAAAAGACTGAAACTGAGAATTAACTAGTTGAACAACTGACACCTGTATCTCCTGAACTATCCAACTTAAAACACCTGGATTAATGACAGTACCATGGCAAATTATCGAATGCAAAGAAAATACGAGTTGTTGTCTTTAGCCTCGGCGAAAAACACTAAATAACGTAAAGATACCAGCTAAACTAACAACTATAGCTGGCCCCACTGGCCAATCTGCAAAAATAGCGCTGTTAATCCCAAGGAAAGTCCCCACGGCTCCGACCAAACATGCACCGGCGGCCATCTGCTCGGGTGAGCGCGCCAGAAACCGGCTAGTCGCAGCAGGAATAATTAAAAACGCGGTAATCAGCAAAACCCCAACTATTTTAACGGCTAAAGCAATAAATAAGGCCAATAACACCACAAAATAAAATTGGACCTTCTTGACCTTTACACCTTCTACAGCGGCTAAATCTTGATCAATAGCGCACCGAATAAGGGGCGACCAAATTCGCATTAAAATTAAAAAACCAATACCAGAGACAGCAAAAACACTCGCGATATCCCACCAATCAACAGCTAAGATATCCCCAATTAAAAAGCCTAATACGTCAACTTTAATACCCTCTAAACTACTCAAGGCAATCAAACCTACCGCCAAAATTGTGGGAGATAATATGCCTAAAATGGCATCATATGAAAAAGGAAGCTTCTCTCTGAGGGTCAATAGTAATAGCGCTATCACAATCGCGACACAAGCGACGCCTATCATTAAATGGGCATGAAAAGCCAATGCAATGGTTACCCCTAGCAAGCCAGAATGCGCTAACGTATCACCAAAAAATGCCAACCTTTGCCATATGACAAATACGCCCAAGGGGCCACTCATCAAACTAACGCCAATCCCCACTAAAAATGCACGAATAATATAGTCTTGCTGAACCAGTGCCCACCACTCACTCATTATCTCTTGGTTCCTTGTTGTCTATCACCTCACCATGCACATCATGTTCGTGATCATGGTGATGTGCATAAAATGCCACTCCGGGTATATTTCCAAATAATTTTAAGAAGGCCGGATCTTTGCCCACCGCTTCTGGGTGGCCATAGCAACAAACATGTTGATTCAAACAAATCACATTATCCGTACGTGCCATCACCAAATTTAAATCATGGGAAACAACTAAAACAGCGCATCCGGTTTCATCACGGATCTCACCCAGCAAATTATATAGCTCTGCTTGCCCGACTAAGTCGACCCCCTGTGCGGGCTCATCAAGCACTAATAATTTAGGCTTTCGCAACAGGGCGCGCGCCAACAAAATGCGCTGCCATTCTCCACCAGATAATGTACATAAATTGTTTGATAAAATCTCTTGCTTCAAGCCTACTCGTTCTATTGTGTAAGAGATTTGCGCTGACTCTTGCCCTAATAACAAGAATCGTTTAACCGTTATCGGCATACTGGCATCTACTTTAATAGATTGTGGCATATACCCTATTTTGAGATTACTGATGGCTTTAATGTCCCCCATTGTGGGCTGCCATAGCCCAACAATGCATTTAACCAAGCTTGATTTGCCGGCCCCATTAGGGCCAATTAAAGATAAAATTTCACCAGCATGTAAATCAAACTGCACATTCTGTAGAATAACCCGACCAGAGAGGGTCAGTCCTAAATTTTTAATCGAGATTAAAGGGGGTGTTATATTCAAATTCATCGCTTTTAATATAAAATAGGACTAAAGGGTTTGACTGGAACAAATTTTAACATCTTTTCAAATTTTCTAACATTCTCAATCAAGGACTCCTGATGCGAAAATGCGCTCTAAAGCTATCTAGATTACTATTTATTGTATTAATTCTAAACCCAATAGAACTGAGTCTTGCGGGTACACTGAATATTGTCGCGACAATAAAGCCGATACACAGCATCATTTCTAATCTAACAGTAGGCATAACTGAGCCTAATTTATTACTACCTGATGGCGCATCGCCTCATACTTATCAAATTAAACCATCTCATAGAAAAACCTTACAAGATGCGGACTTGATCTTTTGGATAGGAGAATCTTATGAGACACACATGACCAAAGTTATGCAGCAATTCCCCACGCAAGCTATTCGCTTAATAGAAACACCAAAGCTGAATCTTCTCCACAATCGCTCCGTACGTGAGTTTGCGTTAGCAAATACCTCCGCTAATACTCATCATAAATCGCATGAAGAGCATCACGCCCAGCATCACCACCATCATCACACTCATGCATTAGATGAAAACGATCCACATATTTGGCTAAGTGTTGATAATGCCATACATTTAACTCACTATATCAGCGAAAAATTAATTCTAGCAAATCCTGAACATAAAGATTTGTATTTGAAAAATACAAATCAATATATTCAACGTCTAGAACAACTAAAAGTTAAACTAAATAATCTATTTGAATCCCAGAAGCCTTCGCCCTATCTGGTTTTTCATGATGCATATCAATATTTTGAAACAGAATATGGACTGAATAGCATGGGTACTATTTTACTCAACCCTCATGTGCCCTTAAGCCCCAAAGCACTAAGAGAAGTACAAATATTACTGGATAAACACAATATTCAATGTATTTACTACGAACCTGAGTTTAACCAACAGCCACTGAAGCCTTTGTTACTTAAATCTGGTGTCAATATCTTAGAACTGGATCCGCTTGGTGCAAGACAAGCAAAAGGAGCCGCATGTTATGAACAAACCATGCAGCAATTAGCCAATCAATTATTAAGTTGCCATAAAACCGAGGAAGCTTCCTAAACATAATACGGCACCAAAATGGTTATTGGCTAAAAAGGCCTTGAAATATTTCTGCTTTTCTCCAAACCGTACTAGCCATTGTTGATGCGCCGCTAATCCTGCGGCAAAAACAATGGCTATAAAGTAAAAAGCATTTAGCTCTAAACTCATCCCAATAATAAAGTAACAGGCTAGAGTAACGATATGGCAAGTGGCAACTAAAACACGATCATAGGCGCCTACCCAAATTGCTGTTGATTTGAGTCCTATTTTAAGATCATCTTCTTTATCCACCATGGCATAAAAGGTATCATAGCCCACAGCCCAGGCTACGGTTGCAATCAATAAAAACCAGCAGCTAACAGGCAAGCTCTTTAATTGTGCCATATAGGCCATCGGCACTGCCCAAGCAAACGCTAAGCCTAATACAACTTGCGGAAAATAAGTGACACGTTTCATAAAAGGATAAATAGCAGCCAAGCCTAGGGCAACCACAGATAATAAAATGGTTTGAAAATTCGTAAAACAGACCAAAATAAAAGCCAAAAGACTCAAAAATATAGCTAATAAAATTGATTCTTTCACTGATACCAATCCTGTTGTAATAGGTCGTTGATCAGTGCGAGCGACATGCTTATCAAAATTTCTATCAGCGACATCATTAATGATGCAACCTACTGAACGCATGAGCAAAACACCCAGTGTAAAGATTACCCATATTTTCAGATCAAAGTAAAAACCGTCTTTTTTAGCATGAGCGGAAAACCATAGCGCTATCCAGGTCGGCCATAATAATAATAAACTACCAATTGGCTTATCCATCCGGGTCAGTTTTATGTATAGCGGTATTTTTTCTAATAGAGGAAACTTGAGCATTATGCCCTCACTCGCCTAGCAAACAATTTTGGCAGCCAACCTGTACCAATAAAAATAGATAATAAAACTAAAGACATACCCAACATATCATACTCTCCTAGTGTTTCATGCAAGAATGCCCATGCTAACAAGGTCGTGGCAACTGGCAAAACACTGGTAAATATAGCGGCTGTACTAGCGGGGATATGAATCAGTCCTTTTGCCCAAAACCAAAAAAAGAATAAATTAGCAAATCCGGTAAAAATTAATAGCATCCACTCTTCAAATGATCCTTGCCCCATGCCAACCGTCGCCCAGTCATAAAAAGCAAAAGGGACTAACATTAAAAACGTTATAAAATTAACAATGGTGGCGGCACCTAAGGTCGTAATGCGTTTGCTGGTAAATTTATTAAAAATAGTATACAGCGCTTCCGGTATCATCGCCATCAAGATAATAAAATTACCCCAAAAACTAACAATGCCCAGCTTGCCCGCTGGGTTATCTAGATTGATCACCAAAATACCAACCATGGCTAACACGATACCCATCCATTTCCATTTTTTAATTTTTTCTCCCAAACAAAAGAAAGCACATATCGCTAAAATTGCCGGCAACGAGCTACTAATAATGCCTGCAGAAATAGCCGTCGTAGATTGTATGCCCCAAAAAAATAAAACATTAAACAAAAAGCCGCCAGTAAAAGCCTGCAAGGTCAATAACAACCAATCTCTTTTGTCAAATTTTTTAGATTGCGCCTGCTTCTCAGTCCAGCCTTGTTTAAGCAACAACATAAACATACTGAGAAAAACTGTGCTCGCTAAATAACGCGAGCACAGATAAATATGGACAGGGATAACATCTATTAAATGTTTGCCAGCCACAACATTTACGGCAATAGCAATTTGTCCCAGTGCTAATAAGCAACATGCCCATATGTTTATCATTTTATAGCAGGTTCCTAATTTTATTGATTTAGTTCATTTAATGATTTTTCTAATTGACTGACGCCCCACACGAGTGTTTCTTCATCGATAGTGAGTGGCGGCGCAATACGGATAACCGTCTCATGTGCTTCTTTTGTTAAAACGCCATGCTCCATCAGTGTCTGGCACACTCTCGCTGCAGGCAACCTGGAGTCAATTTCAACCCCAACCCACAACCCCTTTCCTCTGACATCTTTAATTAAGGGACTATTAATTTTTTTAAGCGTACGCATTAAAACCACACCCAGTTTTTCACTATTTTGTACGAGATTTTCTTCACTGAGCACGTTCATTGCTTCCAACGCCACATGCGCTGCTAACGGGTTACCTCCAAAAGTAGAACCGTGTGTCCCTGGCGTATAAACATCCATCACTGTATTAGTCGAGACAAATGCAGAAACCGGTAAGACCCCCCCACCTAATGCCTTACCAATAATAACACCATCAGGTTTTATGCCTTCATGCTGGTAAGCAAAGGTTTGTCCAGTGCGCCCCATGCCTGATTGAATTTCATCTAAGATCATTAATACATTATTGGCTTTACAGACCTCTAGGCAATGTCGCATCCAGCCAGGTGTACCAAAGTTGATACCCGCCTCACCTTGCGCAGGCTCGAATAAAACGGCGCATGTATTAGGCGTAATCGCGCGTTCTAACGCTTGGACATCGGCAAAAGGCACTGTAATAAAGCCTGGTGAAAAAGGACCAAAATTTTTCTTATAGGTTGGCTCAGAGGAAAATCCTGAAATGGTTGTTGTACGACCATGGAAATTATTTTCTGCAACAATGATCTCAGCCTGATCATCAGGAATTTTTTTTACTTCGTATCCCCATTTTCTAGCTGCTTTTATTGCAGTTTCAACGGCTTCGGCACCAGAGTTCATTGGCAATGCACGTTCTAGACCTGTAATGTCACATAATTTCTTTAAAAAAGGCATCATGGGTTCTGTGTAAAAAGCCCTAGATGTCACACTCAATTTATTCGCCTGCTCAACCAAGGCTTTAATAATCCTGGGGTGCTTATGCCCAAAGCTTACTGCAGAGTAGGCTGACATAAAGTCTAAATATTTTTTCCCTTCTATATCCCATAACCACACACCTTCACCCTTTTCTAAAACAACGGGCAATGGCTTATAGTTATGCGCACCGACTAATTCTTCCGACTCTATATATGTCTTTGTATCCATACTGAACTCCAATACTTAGTTTTTATGAGAAAACATGCTAACAATCAAGTCTGTCACTAACGAACGCGTGATATTATCTTTATCTAATTGCGGGTTGTATTCAGTAATTTCTAAAGCGCGACATTGAGGCTCTAATGCAATGCCCTGCAATGCTTTTAACATTTCAACTCTTCTTAAGCCATTAGACTCAGGACTGCCCACACCGGGCGCATCTTCAGGATCAAACGCATCTAAATCTAAAGTGACACCAAAATAGGTGGTTTTATTCTTAATCGTTGAAACAATCTCTCTGAAAATAGAGACTAAATCTCCTTCCGCAATATCTTGCATATAATAAATTTTCCCACCTTTTTGGACAAGAAGGGACTGCTCACCTTCTTCGAAACTTCGAATACCAAAATAAACTAAATTTTCCGCTTTTATTTTTGTATTCTCGCCTAAAAGATTGATCAATTCAGACTCGCCTTCTCCCAATAATACTGCGGCCGGCATCCCATGAATGGCTTCCGAGGGTGAAGTCTGTGGTGTATTCGCATCCAGGTGTGCATCGATCCAAATCAAACCAAAATCTTGGTCTACCGATAAGGCTTGCATGACGCCCTTCCAAGTCCCAATCGCTATGGCATGATCACCACCCAAGATGATGGGGAAATTTCCTTCTGTAACACTACAACTCACTTCATGAGCTAAATTTTGATTGAATTTTGTGACTTGCGCTAATTTTTGTACGTATGGTAATGCACTACTGCTTGTATTCTCCAAATCGAAACGTAAGTCTGGCTGGATCATGGCGCGCCATTGATATTCACACCGAGCTTGTTGCAACGCTGCGTCTAGATTACCTTCTGCAATGGCTTTTGGACCATTTTGCGTTTCATGATTCTGCGCCCCCCAACCTAATGCGGCACCAATCAAATCTATCTTTTTTTTACTCATACTTCTATCCTTAGAATACTTTGAAAGTGATTGTTTTTTATACTTTTATATAATCGGTTTTATTTTTAAACCAGCGCGCCTTCAGGCGCTCTATTTCTTGCTGAGGCAAATCATGCCGCGCCAACAAAGTATTTACTTTCGGCAATAGTGCATGATCTCTGATAATATTGGCTATTTTCAATTGTGAAATACCAGATTGCCTAGTCCCTAAAACTTCTCCAGGCCCTCGTAGCTTTAAATCTTGCTCAGCAATCTCAAAGCCATCCGTTGTTTCTCGCAGAGTCTGTATACGTTTTTTTGCAAACAACGATAAAGGTTGCTGATACAATAATACACAATAGCTTTGCTGGGCACCACGTCCCACCCTTCCTCTCAGCTGATGTAGCTGAGACAACCCTAAACGCTCGGCATTTTCTATCACCATTAAAGTCGCGTTAGGTACATTCACCCCAACTTCAATGACCGTCGTCGCAATTAATACTTGTATGGTGCCTCGACGAAACTGTCGCATGACCTCTGCCTTTTCATCAGACTTTAGCTTCCCATGTACCAACCCTATACGCAAATGGGGTAACGCAGCTTGTAATCTTTCTAATGCCAAAACCGCTGGCTCTGCCTCAAAGTGCTCAGACTCTTCAACTAAAGTACAAACCCAATATACTTGCTGCCCATTCTGACAATGGGCCGATATTTTCCCCATCATCTCTTCTCGTTTTTGACAAGAGAGTGCAATCGTTTGAATTGGCTTTCGCCCTTTGGGCATCGTGTAAATTTGAGATGTATCTAAATGCGCATAATAGCTCATGCATAATGTTCTCGGAATAGGTGTGGCTGTCATAATCAATTGGTGTGGGCCATACTGGACATCATCTAAAGCTTGACCTTTAGCATGTAGGCTCAGTCTTTGATGTACGCCAAATCGATGTTGCTCATCAATCACAACCAAACCTAACTTGGCAAAATTGACCTCTTTTTGAAATAACGCATGTGTTCCTACAATAACATGAGCACGATGTGATGAAATTTGCTGGTAAACATTTCGTTTCTCTTTGGCCTTTAAACGTCCTGTTAATAAACACGCTGTAACAGCAAAAGGTTCAAAAAAAAGCGTCACTTGCTGGTATAACTGCTCTGCGAGTACCTCGGTTGGCGCCATAATGGCTACTTGATAATTATTTTTTACCGCAACCCATGCCGCTAAAATAGCAATAATCGTTTTGCCTGACCCAACATCTCCCTGCAATAGCCGTGTCATGGGTTTATTTTGGGTTAAATCCAAGCGTATATCTTTGAACACCAGTGCTTGATCTGCCGTTAATTCAAATGGCAACTTTTCTATTGTTGACTGACAATCTACGTTACTCACAGACAAAGAATAGGCTTGCTGATAGGCGTTTTGTTCGCGCGCACTATCTAAACTCAATCTATGTGCCAGTAATTCTTCAAAGATAAATCGCTGTAGTAGCTTATGTTCACGAGTTATAAGATCTTCTATGGACTGCTCTGGGCTCGGCATATGAATTTGTGACATAGCTTCTTTAATATCGAAAGGATAGTCTGCTTGTAAAATATGATCTAAGGCAGAACTCTCAAACCCAGACAAATAATCCAAATGCCGTACTAAATAGGCGATTGTTTTACGCCACCATTTTTGTGATATACCTGGAACAGAACGATACATCGGTGTAAAGTGGCTCTCCAATGGCTCATGGCTATTTTTCAAAATTTCAAAATCAGGGTGCACTATTGAAGCTTGCCCTTTAAAAAGCTTTACTTTTCCATAAGCCCGAACAGATTTTCCCTTCGTAAGCATTTTTGACAAATTGGGGTAATAATGGAAAAAAGTCAGATCAATAATGCCCGTATTGTCTTCTAGTGTGACTGTCAGTTGTTTACGCCTAATACGTACTTCTTTTTGACCTATGATCGTGCCCTGTATCAAGGCCTCTTGATCAAAGTTCAAATAACGCAGCGGGGTTAGTCGTGTTCTATCTTGATATTGATAAGGAAAATGTAATAGCAAATCGCCGATGCAATACATATCCATTTTGTGCAATTTATCTGAAATGGCTTGTCCAACGCCTGCCAATGTATTAACGGCGTCAAACCAATGGATTTCTAAATTTTGTTGCCGGGCGACTAATGACATACATCAGGGTCCTCTACGAATACTCGTAACCTCTCCGACCGCCCGTAATCGACGCATAACTCTTGCCAAATGCAATCGGTCGTGTACCGAGACAACAAAGCGCACTGTATTAAGACGAGAATCACTGGGATCAACCTCTACATTAATAATGTTCGCATTAGAATCACTGATAGCATTAGCCATCTCAGCTAAAACACCTCGAGCATTAATCACATCGACAATAATAGGCACTTGAAACTCGCCTTGAATATCTTCTTCCCACTGCACGTTAATATGATGTGTGGCTTTTGCTTTTAGCGTTTGCACTTTTTCGCAATTTTCTGCATGTATGATAATACCTTGACCGGATTTTAAATAACCAATAATAAAATCACCAGGAATAGGATAGCAACATGAAGCATAAGTCACAACCAACCCTTCTGTCCCTTGAATAATCAAAGGTTCGGCAGACTGTCTATTCGGTGTTTTACCTGCTTTCGCATCCAGAAAAATCTGGGCAACCAATACAGCCATTCTTTTACCTAAGCCCACATCTTCTAATAAGTTGTCAAGCGAAGTGCATTCGAGTTTTTGTAACAGTTCACCCAAAGTAGATGGATCATAGTCTTTTAATGTGACGTTGGCCTCTGCCAAAATACCATTGAGTAAACGCTCCCCAAGGTTCTGTGATTCACTTTTTTGCTGGCCTTTGAGCCAGTGACGAATATTACTTTTTGCTTTACCCGTCACAACAAAACTCAACCATGCCGGATTAGGTGAGGCACCCTCTGTATTGATAATTTCTATTGTTTGTCCACTGGTTAGCCGAGTGCTTAACGGTGATAATCGTCGATTGATTTTACAAGCAACACACGTATTCCCAACATCGGTATGTACCAAATAAGCAAAATCAACCGCTGTCGCACCTTGGGGTAACGAAAAAATACTGCCTTTAGGCGTAAAAACAAAAACTTCGCCAGAGTATAAATCCATTTTGACATTTTCAATGAATTCTAATGGATTCCCTGTGGTGCTTTTCTGAATGTCCATCAAGCCCCCCAACCATTGGTTGGTGAAAATCTGTTCATTCAAAGCTGTAGATTGCTCGCCCGTTTTATATAGCCAATGCGCCGCAATACCGTGTTCCGCTACTTGCTCCATTTCTTCGGTTCTAATTTGAGCTTCAACAGGTGTTCCATGTGGACCAATCAAAATTGTGTGTAAAGATTGGTAACCATTCGGTTTAGGGACTGCAATATAATCTTTAAATCGATGCGCGATCGGACGGTATAATCGATGAACAAGACCTAATGCTAAATAGCAGTCTTCTCGTTTCGGTACTATGATTCTAAAAGCATAAACATCCATCACTTCAGATAGACTAAACCGCTTAGTTTGCATTTTTTTGTATAAACTATATAGGTGCTTTTCTCGCCCCCATACTTTACAATCACCTAACCCCGCAGCGACTAACTGCTTTTTCAGATTTTTTTCAATTTTCTGAATTAAGGCGTGACGATTGCCTCGCGCACGACGTACAGATTCTTTTAACACGCGATATCGTATTGGGTAAAGCGCGGCAAACCCGAGATCTTCAAATTCAACCCGCATATTATTTATCCCTAATCGGCGAGCGATTGGCGCATAAATTTCTAAGGTTTCCAAAGCGATTCGGCGTTTTTTCTCGTGGGGCACTGCACCGAGCGTTCGCATATTATGTAAACGATCGGCCAGTTTAATCATAATGACTCGAATGTCTTCCGACATAGCCATCATCATTTTTCTAAAATTTTCTGCCTGCTGAAGCTCTCGCGTTTGAAATTTAATTTGGGTTAATTTGCTTACCCCGTCAACCAGCTCCGCGACTTTTTCCCCGAAATTTTCGGTCAACTCTGCTTTACTGACTTTCGTATCTTCAATCACATCATGCAGTATCGCAGCAGAAATACATTCCGCATCCATTCTGAGGCCCGCTAAAATACGCGCAACTTCAATTGGATGCGTTATATAGGCTTCGCCTGTATATCTTTTCTGCCCTTCATGGGCTTTATTGGCAATAAAGTATGCTCTTGAGATCTTCTCTACTTGCTCATCAGATAAATATTGAGCCAATAAATCACGTAAATCCGTAAACGCAAACACCTGCACCGTTATCCTTGTGTGTCAGCCTCATTTAAAATAGCAGGCGTGATATGGCCATCGGCTATTTCCCGCAATGCCACGACAGTTGACTTATCATTTTCCCAAGGCACATGTGGATCTGCTGCCGTCATGGATAGTTGCCTTGCTCTTTTGGTTGCAACTAAAACCAACTCAAAACGATTTGCAACATTTTCTAAACAATCTTCAACTGTAATACGAGCCATACTACTCTCTCCTAAACTTAGGTTAACAATTCATTTAATAATTTTCGGTGATTCTTTGCTTGATTTCCTGTGGTCAATCGCTGGGCAGATACCACACAAGATAATTCAGCAACCGCTTGCTCAAAATCATCGTTCACAACCAGATAGTCATATTCCTTATAATGGGACAATTCTTCGTTTGCTTTTTGCATCCTAAAATCAATCACATCATCTTTGTCTTGCCGTCTGGCCATCAATCTATCTTTCAAATCTGCTTTGGAAGGCGGGATAATAAAAACAGTCACACAAGGCAGCATAGACTTCACAATCCTAGCGCCTTGCCAATCAATTTCTAAAATCACGTCTAATCCAGATTGCAACTTCTCTTCCACCCAATCTTTAGAGGTACCATACCAATTTTTAAATACTTGGGCACTTTCTAAAAAACGGCTCTCCTCTTGATAGCGCAAAAACTTGGCCTCATCTACAAACACATAATGCTGTCCATCCACCTCACCTGCACGGGGCTCTCGTGTCGTGAATGAAACAGAGGTCTGTATATTGTCCAATTTTGTCACTAATGCCTTTACCAAGCTAGTCTTACCGGTACCTGAGGGTGCTGATATCACAAATAAAGTACCTGAACTCATGCTTTACTCCACATTTTGGACTTGCTCTCTCATTTGCTCAATAATCACTTTTAAATCTACAGCGATACTGCTGAGCTGTGCATCCTGAGACTTAGAAGCTAGTGTGTTGGCTTCTCTATTTAATTCCTGCATTAAAAAATCTAAGCGACGCCCTTTGGGGCCTTTGTCTAAAGTTAATTGCTTTTGTACTTCTTGAGCATGACAAAGTAATCTGTCTAGCTCTTCCTCAATATCCCACTTACTCGCAAAGATAACCATTTCTTGCTCGAGCCGCTCAGGGTTCACTTGTATTAACTCTTCTAGCCTTTGCTCAAATTTCTCTTTTTGTTTCGCCAAGCTATTGGGGACAAAAGCTCGGGATTGCTCAACAAAATTTATAACTTCTTCTAATTTAGCCTGCAAAATATCTCTTATATCGCTCCCTTCTCTTTGTCTCATAAGTACGAGCGCATCGAGTGCCGTATTTAAGCTGTCCGATAATACGGGCAATAAATCAGAAATATTTTGTTTCTCCGAGGTAACAACCCCAGGCCATTTCAAGTAATTAAATGGGTTGGCACTAGATGAAAAACAGCTATCTAAATTTTGTAATTGTTTAGTTTTTTCAATTAGTTGCATTAAAAGTGGCTGATTTAAATTCAATGTCGGTGCAAATTGAGGGCCCGGTAAAAAATTAAGCTGGCAGTCGACTTTACCTCTTTGCAGCTTCTTTGCTATTAGCTTTCGCCACGCAATTTCACCTTCAGCAAGACTCTCAGGCGAACGAAAATGTACATCTAGGTAACGGTGATTTACCGAGCGTAACTCCCAAGTAGCCATCCCCCAATCACCTTGCAAAGAGGCGCTGGCGAAGGCAGTCATGCTTAAGACCATGTATCATCCTACTAATTAATTTGAGTTATGGGTTTTAGCTGTATCACCACTCTAAAATATTAGCGCGATGTTTGTACATCATACCCTAACCCAAACCAAAAAACGTTAAAGTAATCGCAATTACTGCAGAATCAACATGATAGCCTGAAGCCTAACTATAATCAAAAGTTTATACACATATTAAAACTAAAATAAGGTTAGCCCCAAATATAACTGTTTATTAACTAACTTTAAAGCAACGCAGGGTTCCTTTGTTATAATTTCCTGAATCTACTGAATTTGCTATAGTAGGCTTCTGAAATCAAAATAGTAGTAGAAGGTAATTATAATGCGCCCAAGCACTCGAAATCATGACGAAATGCGAGAAGTATCGTTCACTCGAAACTTTATCAAACATCCAGAAGGCTCTGTACTAGTTTGCTTTGGTGATACCAAAGTCATTTGTAATGCCTCCGTAGTGAGGGGCGTTCCTAGATTTTTAAAGGGCTCTGGGCAAGGTTGGGTGACCGCAGAATATAGTATGTTACCCCGCTCAACAAATGATAGGATGATGCGCGAATCTAATATGGGCAAGCCCAGCGGACGCACCCAAGAAATTCAAAGGCTCATTGGCCGCTCATTACGTTCTTGCGTAGATTTAAAAGCGCTAGGGGAAAATACCATTACCGTTGATTGTGATGTAATCCAGGCTGACGGTGGCACAAGAACAGCAAGCATCACAGGCGGCTGTGTCGCTTTAGTAGAAGCGCTACGCTGGATGCAAACCCGAAAAATAGTGAAAAGTAATCCACTCAAACAACTCATTGCCTCTGTCTCAGTTGGAATCTATAAAGAATTTCCTGTCTTAGATTTAGATTACCCTGAAGACTCTAACGCCGAAACTGATATGAATGTTGTCATGACTGAGCAAGGTGAGTTCATTGAAGTACAAGGTACTGCAGAAGGCAAACCTTTTAAGGCTCATGAAATGAATGCCATGATGGAATTAGCCCAAAAAGGCACACAAGAATTAATCTTTAAACAAAAACGCTTGTTGGATTTATAAGAAATCAGCGCAATAAACCCGGTGAGGGTTACTAATGACTGCCTCTACTTAACCCTCACCAGGCCTACGGCCGTCCTCTCCCAGTATTGGGAGAGGGAACTGATTCGCTTCGCTCATCTAGCAAAGACTATATATTATGGGTTATTTTTTAGCTAAATTTCTATATCATAATCCACAATTAATGGCGCGTGATCTGAAAACCGTTGTGCTTTATATATAGAAGCATCTTTAATACTTCCCGCTAAATCTGGTGTGATAACCTGATAATCAATGCGCCATCCAACATTATTGTCCCAGGCCCGTCCACGATTTGACCACCAGGTGTATTGATCTGGCGAACTATCGACTTCTCTGAATGCATCAACAAAGCCTACTTTACCAAATAGATTATCTAACCAAGCGCGCTCTTCGGGTAAAAAACCAGAATTTTTTTGATTAGGCTTCCAATTTTTGAGATCAATTTCTTTATGCGCAATATTCCAATCACCACAAACAATACAAGAATCATTTTGTTTTATATGTTTTTTAAGTGTTTTTAAATAGTAATCCATAAAGTTATATTTTAAGACTTGTCGCTCGTCACCACTGGTACCCGAAGGCAAGTACAGTGATACAATTTTTAATTTTCCAAACTCAACATGCAAATAACGCCCCTCTACATCTGCTAGCTCAAATCCTAAACGACTGACTATTTTATCCGGTTTTTTTCGGCTAAATATTCCAACCCCGCTATAACCTTTTTTTTCCGCGGGCTGAAAATAACAATGGTAGCCTTTGAGCTGAAAAATTTCTTTTTCTAGAATACTCATATCCGCTCTCACTTCCTGCAAGCAGATCACATCCGCATTTTGTGCTTCAAGCCACTCAAACATGCCTTTTTTTTGTGCTGCACGGATCCCATTGACATTGATTGTAATAACACGAACCATTTTTTCCACCCTGTTTTTAATCCGAACGAACACTAGTTGACAAATAGACTTTTCGTATGATATCTAATTAAAATCTCCAATTAATATGAAGTATCAGTACAGATCATGGAACAATATCAATACGACTTTATTGAGTTCATTATACAAGAAAATGCACTTCGATTTGGTGAGTTCACCTTAAAATCAGGTAGAAAAAGTCCTTACTTTTTTAATATTGGCCATTTATGTTCTGGCAAAGCGCTCGCTACCCTGGGGCAATTTTATGCACTCTCTCTTAATAGCAGCCAAATAACTTACGATGTGCTATTTGGCCCTGCCTATAAAGGCATTCCTTTGGCGGTAGCCACTAGTATGCAGCTAGCAGAACAATATCAAAAAGATATCCCTTACAGCTTTGATCGAAAAGAAACGAAAACACATGGCGAAGGAGGCATGATAGTTGGCTCTCCATTAGCGCAAAAACAAGTCATGATTATTGATGATGTCATTACAGCAGGCACACAAAAAAGACTTGCCATCGAGTTTGTCACACAAAATAAAGGGTCTGTCTCTGGTGTCAGCATTGCATTAGATAGACAGGAGAAAGCAGAAAATAGTGAGCTGTCATCCGTACAGTTATTGGCACAATCTTGTAATATACCCGTGATATCGATTGTGAACCTAGACAATGTGATAAGCTATTTACAGCAGTCTAATCAAGATAAAACATACGTTGATGCTTTAATCACCTACCAAGAAAAATATGGCATAAAATAATACGTAATAAATCAAGGATGATATGAAAAATTTTACTCTCATTAGCATATTGTTAGCATGTTGCATCACATTTAATTTACACGCCAAAGAGCAACCCAAGTATTATCGATTCAAGGATGAATCGGGCCGTCATGTTATCAGCAATACACTGCCGCCTGAATATGCGAATAAAGGTTATGATATTGTTTCCAGCCGTGGCAATGTGCTGCAACATATCCCCCCTCAAAAAACAGCCGCTGAAATTGCCATAGAACAAAAACAACGTGCAGCCGAAGAACAAGCAAAACAACAAGCAGCTGATGAGCGCATCTTACAAGCCTCACAGAAAGAGAAAGATCAGTTGTTATTACGAATGTTTTCTTCTGTAAAAGATATCCAACGCAGCTGGGATGAAAAAATAAGCGCCATTGAAGTTTTAGAAAGCATTACCCGAGAAAATGTTAAAAGGCAAAAGCTCCAATTAGAAAAAACACAAAAACAAGTTGAGCGCTTGCAATCTAATGGTGCAAAAGCACCGCCGCCACTATTAAAACATCTGCATAAGACCCAATCAAACATACAAGATAGCAATGCGTTCTTAATGCGAAAGCAAAAAGAAAAATTAAAAATCAATGCAAAATATAAAGCCTTGATTGAGCGTTTTGAAAACTTATCACTTGATAAAATCTATTCAGAATAATCATTAACCAATTATAGCGCCTTACTGCAACCGACACGAAAATAACGGGGGGTTAACCATTCTGCCCCCAGTGTTGTTTGAACTAAGTGGATATATTCATAAGCTTGCTCTGACGTTCTAATCCCGCCTGCAATCTTAAGACCTACCTTTTTATTCGTTTGCTGGTGATATTGCTGAATAGCCTTAATAATCGCTTTTGTTGCCAAAATTGTGGCACCTGGCACAATTTTTCCTGTCGAGGTTTTAATAAAATCAGCACCATGCTCGCATAACAATAAGCTCACCTCTGAAATCAGCGCTTCCTTTTGTAAAACGCCTGTTTCTATGATGTATTTTAAGACGATATTGTCTCCCACCGCATCACGACAATACTCTGCAAATTGGACGAGCGTTAATGGATCATGCTGACTAAGCCATTTTCCATAGGGAATAACAATATCAATTTCAGATACATTAAGTGAAACCGCATGGAGAATATCAGACTCTAGTTGGTCCCACTCATGCAGACCATGAGGAAAATTTAAGACGGTTGTTACCGGCACCTGAGGACGACTTAAACAATCTTGAATCGCCTCAATATGTTCTGGGTAAACACAAACACTTGCGGGCTTACAAGTCATTTTATTTATCGAACTACAAAATAACTTTATATCTTTATGATGTATGTGTTCATTGAGGAAAGCAATATCTAAAAATTTTTTCAACCCATCCATGGGATACCACCTAATTTAAAAGGGAACAACTAACGTTGGTTCAATAGCCTGCATCATTAACTTAAAATCTGCCTGGATTTTATGCATCGTTTGCTCTGAGCTGGCCTCAAAACGCAACACTAGATTTGGCGTGGTGTTTGAAGCTCTCACTAACCCCCAACCATCAGCAAATTCAATTCTCAAACCATCTACGGTTATCATTTTTTCTTTGCTAAAATAATTTGATTTTTTTAATGCTTCAATAAAATCAAACTTTTTTTCATCCGCAAGCGGAACATTAATCTCTGGCGTATTAACGGCTTTAGGATATTTTTCAATTCGAGCCGCCAAAGTTTCATAAGGCACTTGTTTGGTTAATATCTCTAATAGCATCGCAGCAGAGAAACAGGCATCATCAAATCCAAACCAACGGTGTTTAAAGAAGAAGTGCCCACTCATTTCGCCAGCCAAAGGCGAACACAACTCTTTCATTTTGCGCTTAATTAATGAGTGTCCTGTTTTATACATAACAGGCTTTCCACCTAACTGCGCTATATGCTGCCCTAAATGCTGTGTACATTTCACATCATAAATAATAGGTGCATTCGGCTCCGCCCGTAAGACTTCCTCAACAAATAACATCATCACTTTATCGGGCCAAATAATATCCCCGTCGTGCGTCACAATTCCTAGGCGATCGCCATCGCCATCAAAGGCCAAGCCCAGATCTGCTTTTTGTAATTTCACTTGGTGGATTAAATCCTGCATGTTTTTTGGCTGGCCTGGATCTGGATGATGATTTGGAAAAGTACCATCTACATCGCAATATAAGCCGATAAATTCCACATTCAACGCTTTGAAAAATTTCTCTGCGATTGCCCCAACGACACCATTACCACAATCAACCACGACCTTTAGTGGTGCTGTAATATTGATTCTTTTGGTTACGGCAGCAATATAATCTTCGATAATGTTTTTTTCACATCGTTGTCCACTGCCAACTTCAAATGTTTGATTGACAATCGTTTGATATAATTTCTGAATGCCGGCTTCTGCCAGTGGCACGCCGTTAAGCACCATTTTAAAGCCATTGTAATCCGAAGGATTATGGCTTCCTGTGATCATGATCCCTGTATATGTCTCAAAATGTTCACAGCCAAAATACAACACAGGTGTGGGGACCATCCCTAAATCAATGACATCAACACCCGAGTCACATAACCCTTTTGTTAAGCTTTTCTTAAGCCTTTCGCCTGTTAAACGACCATCTCGTGCCACAATGACTTCTTGCCTGTTTTCCGCAATGGCAGCAGAACCAAAAGCACGTCCTAACAAGTAGGCTAGTTCAACTGTTAAATTTTGATCCACAACACCCCGTATATCATACGCTCTGAATATAGCCTTATCGATGCTCACGCTATTTTCTTGTCGGTTATGATTTGTATCTTCAACCGTTAAACTACTCATGCTTTCATCCTTTTTATATGTCCTTAAATTCTGTGTCGATTTAATGCTGACCAGTATGGCCGAAACCACCAACGCCTCGCTCAGAGACTTCGAAGGCTTCAACAACTTGAAACGCCGCTTTGGCAACCGGCACAAATACAAGCTGCGCAACACGCGCACCCACTTCGATGATAAAGGGCTTGTCGCCTCTATTCCAAAGGGATATTTTAATTTCGCCTTGATAATCTGAGTCAATTAACCCCACTAAATTTCCAAGAACAATCCCATGTTTATGGCCTAAACCTGAACGAGGTAAAATCATGGCCGCCAGCGCCTCGTCCCCCATATGAACCGCGACACCCGAAGGAATCAATGTGGATTGCCCGGGCTCTAAGACAAAGGGGGCATCAATGCAGGCGCGCAAATCCATACCCGCCGAACCTTCTGTTGCATATGTTGGCATTGGAATTTCTTCGCCAACACGAGGGTCTAATATTTTAAGCTGTATTTTGGGTATCATATTCTTCTCTTATTTTCTTTAGTAATTGCATGGCGACAACATATTTACTTGCCTTTGAAATCTCGTATTTCCCATGCGCGGTTAATACATTAAGCTGGTTATCATCGCTATCAAATCCAATATCTTTTTGTGAAACATCATTGACGGCGATCATATCTATTTTCTTGTTGATTAATTTTTGTTTTGCAAATACTTCTATATTTTGTGTTTCTGCGGCAAACCCCACGCAGAATGGTTTCTGCCTTTGCGCTGCAACAGAACTTAATATGTCGATATTTTTAGCCAAGCACAAAGGATAAACACCGTCATCATCTTGCTTCTTAATCTTATGCTCATAGGTTTCTTCAAATCTAAAATCTGCAACTGCCGCACAACTAATAAAAACATCTGGTTTTTCTGCAAGCATAACTTGCTCATGCATTTGGTTTGCTGACTCCACATGTATAAGCTTAATGTCTGACGGCAGGCTTAATTGTACAGGTCCAGAAACAACTGTGACTTCAGCGCCCAAGTCTCGAGCCGCTAGCGCCAAAGCATAGCCCATCTTACCAGAACTTTTGTTACTCAAAAATCGAACGGGATCTAAATATTCCCGAGTGGGGCCAGCCGTAATTAGTATTTTTTTTTCTGCCCAAATAGGTTCTTCAACTGAATTACTGCATCCATTATTCTGAATAACTTTTATAATGTTTTCTGGCTCTAGCATGCGCCCCCAACCGTTATCGCCACATGCTTGAATACCGTATTCAGGCCCAAGTATATGAGCCCCCTGGCTCTCTAATATATTAAGATTATGCTGAACACTAGGATGGGCCCACATTTGCTGATTCATTGCCGGCGCAATCCAAACTTGAGCCTTAGTAGCCAAACATAAAGTTGATAGTAGGTCGTCTGCAAATCCGTGCGCTAAGGCGGCTAAGCGGTTTGCTGTACAGGGGGCTATCAAAATGTTATCAGCCCACTTCGCAAGAGAAATATGACCCATAGCCGCTTCAAACTCGGTATCAAACAACTTGTCATGTGTTGGATGTCCTGAGACGGCCTGCAGAGTCATTGGGGTTACAAACTCTTTTGCGCCAGATGACATCACTACCCGCACATCAAAGTGACACTTGTTTTTTAGCATCCGAATCAAGTCAGGTGACTTGTAAGCTGCAATCCCGCCAGTCACGCCTAAAATCCAATTTTTTTTGGTTTTTTCCTGACTTTTAGCCATAATTTGTTAGTTGTCCTTACGGTCATAATCTTGAAGTAAGATAGCACGCTTCTCCCTCTATATAAAATCGAAAGACTAATTTTTACTAGAAATGGCCAGTTTGTGTTGCGCGCCCTGGTATAATTTGGTATAAAGTCTGGCTCAATCGCACAACAATCATATTATTTTGAGGGGAAGTCATGACAAGAGCGTGCATGGTAACCGGCATCGGTACCGCTCCAGGCAATCATGTTGCCCACTGTAACAAGAAAGTAAAACGTAAGTTTAAAGCCAACCTGCGCTGGAAACGATTTTGGGTCGAAAGCGAAAACCGTTGGGTCCGCATTCGAGTTTCTAGTAAAGGCATGAGAACGATAGACAAAAAAGGCATAGATACTGTGTTAGCAGACTTACGCCAAAAAGGTCAAAATTTTTAATTTAGGAGTTGGCTATGGCTGCAGATAGCATTAACGTCATCATGCGTTCAACAGAATCTAGGTTCTTTTTCACAACTAAAAAGAACAAACGCAACAAAGAAAAACTTAACTTGAAGCGTTATGACCCTGTGGTCAGAAAACACGTCGAGTTTATAGAAGAAAAAATGAAATAATTTGTTTCATTTTCTGATCTAGGGGCTACCAGCCCCTAGTATCAACTCCCCAACAAGCTCCAACTACCCCCTACCTTATTCTCAGCTGAATATTTAGCTAGTAAATACTTCCTATTCAAATGCCGACAATTAAAGACATAGCATTTATAGAAGAAGAGCTTCCGTATGTCGACAAAGTCTATTACCATCCATCTAGCCTATATTATTGTCATTTGCACTTTGCTTGGCATACTGTATATGCAACATAGCTACTTTGCATCCCAGGCCTCAACCGTATCAACAGAGCAAAGTGAAGCTGAACAAGCATTATTGAACATAAAAAATAAGTTTGAGACACTACAAGCTGACTTTGAAGCGCTGCATCAAGAAAAAAAACCTACAGAACAAAGCCAATTCTATCTGGATAAGTTCAAAACTTTAGAAATTAAATATGATGCCCTAAAAGTCATATGTGAACACCATAAAGCAGATTTAGATAAATGTTTAAAACAATCCAGCCTACCCATAAGCGCCAATGCAGAAAGCAACCATCCTATGCAACGGCTTAACCAGCGCTTACAGAAACGAAAAGCCTTGGAAACAGAAAATACAACTCAAGACACAGCTCAATACGAATATGATGATCCCGCTCAATATGCCAGTCCAGAAACAACCAAACCGGAACAGCCACCCAGTTCAATAGAACCGGAACCTCAAATTGAATCCCAACCTGAAATCACAATGCCAGAATCTCAGGCCAAACTTGAATCGGAGCCGACATTATCAGAGCATCAAGTTCAATCTAAACTGGAAGTGACAACGCCAGAATCTCAAGCCGTATCTAAACCGGAAGTTACAACACCAGAGCCTCAAGTCGAACCTAAACCAGAAGTAAAAGCCCCAGAAGCTCAAGTTCAATCTAAACCGGAGGTCACAACGCCAGAATCTCAGGCCGAATCTAAACCAGAAGTCGTAATACCAGAAGCTCAAGTTCAATCAAAACCGGAAGTCACAACACCAGAGCCTCAAGTCGAACCTAAACCAGAAGTAAAAGCCCCAGAAGCTCAAGTTCAATCTAAATCTGAAATAATAACACCAGAACCTAAAGCTGAACCTGAAACACAAGCAGAGTTAAGCACTGAAAATAATACAGCTGATACTTCCGCGTCTAATCTTTTTCAATGCCCAAGTGCACAAGCAGTCAATAAAGGCTTGATCACTGGGAACTTCAAAGAAAATAATATTGTATGGTGGTTAGATTTTAGTTTTAGACCTCTTAATCAGAATGAAGAAGTGAAGGCCCACTATCAAACTTTATTTTCCGGTCGATTTATGGATTGCTATTATCGCATTGGACCACAAGCGTCTGAGAAAATTATTGAAGGTATATGGATCGTGATGAAAGGCGCCGCACAAGGCTATAATTTTGAACCCAGCAAAGATTGGCAAGATTGTGATTTTGACGGCTGTTTAAAAATGTGCCTCAAAAAAGATGGTGGCGCATGTGAGTTTTACTTAAATAAGAACTAAGCTCTATGAGAATGAGAGAGTGCCAAACTTTGCTCGCACTCTCTACCCCTTCAATGAACCATACCTTTACCCACACCTCGTGGATCACTTCCAACCATAATATCTTCTGAGGATTTTGGCCAAAATAACGCTTGCATATTGCCATAGCGCCTAGAGGTAGGCTGAACTTTATGTCCTCTTAAACTTAACGCTTTCTGCATAGGTTCATCAAAAGCATCTGGCTCAAACGACAAAACATCAGGTAAATACTGATGATGGAACCTTGGGCTCGAAACCCAAGCAACAGGATCATGGCTCTTTGTCATTTCTAAAATGGCAATTAGCATCATAGAAGGTATACGACTGCCACCGGGTGTACCTAGTAATGCAGTACCCTCTTTTGTTTCCACAATGGTCGGCGTCATACTAGAAACAGGTCTTTTATTTGGCACAATTGCGTTTACATTTGTATTGAGCAACCCATAGCCATTTACGCCAATATTCCCAGTCGCAAAATCATCCATCTCATTATTTAAAATGATACCCAAGCCCTCTGCCACTAACCCACAACCAAATGGAAAATTAACCGTTGTGGTTGCAGAAATCATATTACCAAATTGATCTTTTACCACGTAATGTGTTGTTTCTCCCTCCGACTCGTTCTGGGTCGGCATACAGCTTAAAAGCTCACTAGGGGTTGCGTGATTGATATTAATGCTTTTACGCCAAAACTCTGCATTTTCTTCACTAATTAACTTTTCAACGGGCACATCTATAAAATCTGGATCCCCCACATAATGCGCTCTATCACAAAATGATCGCCGTAAACTTTCTGCCATTAGGTGAATTCGGTCTGTTTCTGCTAATGGGGACATTTCATATTCTGATAATATATTTAAGGCATTTAACAAAGTGATTCCGCCCGCTGAGGGAGGTCCCATTGTCGTAATTTTCATACCTTCATATTCACCTTGAATGGGCGAACGAATCTGCACTTGGTAATCTGCTAGGTCCTCCAAAGACCAAATACCACCATGCGCGTTCACTGTGGTAACGAGCTTTTTGGCCACTTCCCCCTGATAAAATCCTTTGGCGCCTTTCACACTAATGATTTCTAACAAATGGGCTAAATCTTTTTGAATTAAAATATCACCTTTTTGCAGGGGCATACCCTGCGTAAAAAATATTTTTTGACTAGAAGGATAACGCCGTAAAATTTTTTGTTTCTGAGCCAAAAACTCAGCAAATTTTTTATCAATCGCAAATCCCTCATTGGCCATGTTTATGGCTGGTGCGAGTGTTTTCGACAAAGCTAACCGCCCTTTTTGGGATAGCGCTTCCCATGCCGCAACTTCACCTGGAATAGCGGCTGCCAATCCGCCCTCTTGAGATAATTGGCTATTGACCCTACCTTTATCATCCATGTACATCAAAGAAGAGGCCTTGCCTGGCGCAACTTCACGCGCGTCAATAATAAAAGCTTCTTGATTGTTATGCTCTCGACATAACCAAAATCCCCCCCCACCCATGCCACTATGATATGGTTCTACCACTGTTAACATGCTTGAGATAGCAATAGCCGCATCAAAGGCATTACCCCCTTGCGCTAAAATATCCATACCGGCCTGTGTTGCTAAGGGGTGAGCGCTGACAACCGCGTTTTGATTGATTGTCGAATGGCTGTTTGAAACGGCAGCATAAGATTGTATACCAATGAAAAAAGAAAAAATGAGCACAAAGTACAAATAAAATTTTTTATTCCGCACCACACGAACCTCCTGTTGATGGTCTACTTAGGATTATTTCTTTTGCTGAAACTTCTCCGCTAACGCTTTCTGTACAACCTCTGGAACAAAAGCGGAAACATCACCACCCAAGCGAGCCACCTCATTAACCAACGAGGAAGACAAAAAAGAATATTGCTCAGCCGGGATTAAAAATAAAGACTCTAAGTCCGGGGCCAAACGCTTATTCATGTTTGCCAATTGAAATTCATACTCAAAGTCTGAAACCGCTCTTAAGCCTCTGATGACTGCCTTTGCTTTTTTTTCATGCGCAAAATCAGCCAATAAGCTGTCAAACCCTTCTACACTGACATTGTCATATTTTGATAAGACTATTTGGGCTAATTGTACTCGCGTCGCCAAATCAAAAGTCGGCCCTTTACGCGGGCTTTGCGCCACCGCCACAACAACATGGGAATATAATCTTGCCGCACGTGCTACCAAATCTATATGCCCATTGGTGATGGGGTCGAATGTGCCAGGAAATAAAACCGTATAAGCTTCGTGCTGCATGATTATTTCTATCCTATGAATTTTTAATTGTCTGGCTAATCTCGCGAACCCATGCCACTAATCTTTTCACTTGTTCTGGATCGGTTTGAGGTAATATTCCGTGTCCTAAATTAAAAATATGCCCAGGCTTAGGACCGTATGATTCAAGTACCGCCTGAATACCTGCTCGCAGCTGCTCGGGTGACCCCAGTAATAATGTGGGATCTAAGTTTCCTTGTAAGATAATTTCTTGTGGCACAAATTGTCTTGCCCAACCTAAGTTAACACTCCAATCAACAGATAAAGCATCCGCTCCGATTTTTGAGAGAGCTGGTAATACGGTATTCGCACCCTTTGAAAACACAATCACTGGCGTATTTTGTGTGGCCGGATCAGATTTTAAACCTGCAATAATTTTTTGCATGTAACCCATGGAAAATTCTTCAAAAGCGTGGAAAGGCAAAATTCCGCCCCAAGTGTCAAAAATCATCAGCGCACTTGCCCCTGCTTGTACTTGTGATTTTAAATACACTAAGCTTGCTTGAGCCAGCTTCTCCAACAAGACGTGCAAAGTCTCAGGTGCGCTCCAAGCCATTTGCTTGATCACATCAAACTGCTTACTACTGCCGCCTTCAACCATATAAGTCGCCACTGTCCACGGACTACCGCAAAAGCCAATCAGCGGCGTATTCCCAAGTTCAGCAACTGTGCGCCCTATGGCATCCCCCACAAAACCTAACTTCTCAGCCGCTTCCACACCTAATAGCGCATCAACCTGTGCCCTTGTACGAACAGGCTCAAAAATCGGCCCTTTTCCTGGCACAAAAGACAAATCTGCACCCATAGCCTGACCAATTAATAAGATATCTGAAAAAATAATGGCCGCATCTAAATCAAACTGCTTGATTGGCAGCATAGTAATGTCACAAGCCAATTGAGGATTCTCACACATTTTAATAAAGTCGTTCGCTTCCTTACGAATACGTCTGTACTCTGGCATATATCGGCCTGCTTGACGCATTAGCCATACAGGCGTTCTATCTACGGCTTCCCCACGAAGTGTCTTTAAAAAAACACTATCAGAATCAGAAAGATTACTTTTCTCGGGAATTATTTGTGTTTGACTCATAACATACTACTTTTGCTTGAAGAATTGCTCGCTATTGTATCTGAGATTAAATAGGGGGGGAAGTGTAAAAGCTAAGGGACTAAATTTTAAGCATAATAATCAATTTTCAGCTAAAAAGAATAACGACCAACGAAGCAAACCTGCGCTTTCCCAGATATGGGATAAAATAAGATTTGCTTCGCTCATTCAAGAACAGAACTTGGGCTAAACCTGTCCTGCTTTAATCTCAGACTGAATACTGCCTATTTTTCTGACCCATGGTTTCACAGTTTGTTTTACCGTGGCAGGTAATTGCTGTGCAGCTTGATTGGCCTCTTGTCGGCTTTGATAATCACCTAAAACAACCACATACCAAGGCTGACCATTCACATCTTTTCTGTATGTATAAGCTTTGTCTTCAAGCTGATTTTTCTTCATAAATTGTTTGACACCAGCTTCGCTTGTTCCGCCCATGAGTTGCAAAGTATAACGTGAACTTTTTGTACTTAATAAATACTGCTCTCCACTGGTGTAGGGACTACTACTTGCCGCAGTTTTAGTGGCACTATGACTACTTTGTTTTTTTGCTTCACTCACTTTTTGAACTGATTGTACAGCTTGTGCCATCTCAAGTTGCTCATCTTGCATCTTGGTACTGCCAAGCTCAGGCACTAAGTTCGCCAATGGAATTTCTTCACTTGTTGTTGTTTGCTCATTAACTAATTCTTCTTCTGGTATACCGCTTGCAGCGATTTTAACTTTTAATTTTTCAGTTTTTGGATTCGGTTGACTCATCAATTCTGACTGAAATGTCACTTCTGCTAGCTGTGCGGCATTTGTAGGTGGACTTTGCCACTCCATTTCATCCAATGGATTGAGCATTAAATAAACAATACCTAGTCCAATACCAGCTACGGCACCAAAACTAATAGGATGAAATAAGTACTGCTGGATACTCCGCTTTGACATTGTCCCCTGAGACATAGTGACTCCTTGACTATTCGTTTGTATTGTTTTTGCTGTTTTATCATTTACCACTGCATCTTGAGAAAGTAAGTCTGCATCTAGAGGCAGTTGGCTGCGACGTTTATTTTGATTGGTGTTATTGGCAATTTGTGCGTCTCCATACGCTGCAAGCTCCATCGTATGGCAATGACCTCGTATGACCTCTTGGCAGTCCCTGCTGTACAATGTTTTTTCGAGCTCAGGCTGTCCTAAAAGTATTAAGTGTAATTGACGCCTAGGCTCTACATCAAAGCGAACGAGTTTCAATAGTGCAAATAAACATTCTTCTGATAATGTGTCTGCATTATCAACTAGTAAGACCCAAGTATTCTCTTGAGTTTCACTTAATGCATCCACTTCGTTTTTAACGTTTGAACCTTTGTCAGTCCATGGCAACTCAAAGCTATCTGCCAAAACTTTCATCAGCGCATCAACCGTTGTTGGTGGCTGAAAAATAACATGCTTTCGCAATCCAGGATGCTCTTGATCTATAAAGTACTGTAGAAATTGCGTTTTTCCAGAAGCGGGAGGTCCAACGACACATAACACATTTTGACTAAACTGACTAAGATGCGCCAAAAGCTCGGCTTGTTGTTGCCAAGCTGGAGAAATCGCATACGTTTCATACTCCTGAGACAAAGGCTGTGAATTTGTCATATCAGTTGAAATCCTTTTTAACCGTTTGACCAAACCTCTAAATAATTTTTAACTTGCTCTAAAGCCATTTGATCTGAAACAAAGGCCTTACCAGGAGAGCGCAATAATACCCATTTCATTTTTTGTGTAAACTTTTTATCTTGCTGCATTTTATCTAAAAGTTTATCGATTGAAACTTGCCGTGGCAAACTAGTTGGTAAGCCAGTTGACTCTAGCATTAAAATAAGTCTACTTAATACATTATAGGTAAGCAAATTTAGTTCGCAAGACAAATAAGTCGCAAAAACCATTCCAATAGCAACCGCTTCCCCATGCAATATGTCTTGATACTGCATAACGCTTTCTATCGCATGCCCCAGCGTATGTCCAAAATTTAGCAACATTCTTTGGTTAGATTCAAATTCATCCTGACTCACAATTTCTGCTTTCAAATGGCAGCAACGATAAATGGCTTGAATGCATTTTTCTTTATCTTTTTGCAACACTGATGCGTGACTCTCTAACCAAGAGAAAAATTCTGCATCTAAAGCAAGTCCATATTTTATAACTTCTGCTAGTCCAGAGCGAAATTCTCTATCTGATAGCGTATCCAGAGTATTGGGGTTGATCAGTACGGCTGCAGGAGAATGAAATGTTCCAATTAAATTTTTACCCATGGAGTGATTAACGCCAGTCTTCCCGCCTACCGCTGCATCGACTTGAGCCAATAAAGTCGTTGGACACTGAATACAAGACACACCGCGCAAGTAACAGCTAGCAGAAAACCCGGTCAAGTCACCAACCATCCCACCGCCTAAAGCAATGAAGACTGCATCTCGATGCAATTGATGCTCCATAGCAAATTGCCAAATTTTTTGCGCTTGCTCTATTGTCTTGTTTGCGTCTCCGGACGGCACTACTATCAGGTGTACTGCTTTTACATTGGCGCCCACCAATGTTTTCTCAAGCTGAGTATAATATGGTTGTACTAGCTCATTATGGGTCACGACTAAGACTTGTTTATTCTTCACTAAAGCGCGAGGAAAAAAAGGGCGACTAAATACATCAGGATGTACGGTAACTAAGTAGTCCCCATGACAAGATTGAACTTTTATGGGATTATTGGAAGTCGCCTTAAAAGTCATAAGACAATATCACTATGAGAGAAGGTGTTCTTTCTCAAGAACCCTAATAACCTCGATAGCAACTGAACGCACTGTACGACCATCAGTGTCTATGGTCACATCCGCTACTTCTCGATATAAAGGATCTCTGTGTGCCATCAATTCTTTGAGCATGTTCTCTTGACTTTGTTCTTCTTGGTTCAGCAATGGGCGTCGCTTGTCTTTTGATGTACGCTTTAACTGTTGCTCCACAGTCGTATAGAGATACACAACTGTTCCACGCGCAGCGAGCCGGTTTCTGTTTTCTGCGCTCAGTATCGCACCACCCCCGGTTGCCAAGACTATATTCTGCCTTTGGCTGAGATCATCAATGACTTGCTCCTCGCGAGTCCTGAAGCCTTCTTCGCCTTCAACATCAAATATCCAACCGATATCTGCCCCAGAGCGTATTTCAATTTCCTGATCGGCATCGCAGAACTCCAGCTTGAGCTCTTTAGCAAGCTGCTTACCAATAGTACTTTTACCAGCCCCCATTGGACCAATAAGGAATAAATTAACAGGTCGCTTCATAAGCCTCTTGTTCTTTATTATAGGTTTTAACTGCATGAAGAAAAAAGCATGTCAAAAAGATATGCCTTTGCTAGGATGCCAACCTAATCTAATTAGGTCAACCCTTCGCTCTGGAATACTAGTATAGCATTTTGTGCAAAGATAAATCGAGTCTCTGTTTGTTATCTAATTGACCGATTAACTTTAATAAACCTAGGTGACCCCTTCCTGAATAATCTTAGGCGTTACAAAGATGAGCAACTCACTTCTTTTATCTAGGTGCGTTCTGCTCTTGAACAGCCAACCAACTAAAGGCAAGTTGCCGAAAAATGGCACCCTTCTGACTTTATCATTCTTTTCTTGCTGATAAATACCACCTAGTACCACTGTTTCACCATTTTGTACGAGAACCTTTGTATGCATTTCGCGAGTATTAATAGATGGCACACCACTGGTCACCACGCCTCGTGAATCTTGGTTCACTGTTAATTCCAAAATGACGTTATCATCTGGCGTAATCTGCGGTGTGACCTCTAATCTTAATACGGCTTTTTTAAATGCAATCGAAGTCGCACCACTAGACGAAGATTGCAGATAAGGGATTTCTTCACCAGCCTCAATATAAGCCTGCTGTTGGTTGGACGTCACAATTCTTGGGCTCGCAACAATTTTACCTAAGCCCTCCGATTCTAAGGCCTCCAACTCCAAGTCTAAAATTGTCCCGCCGGGCAAAGAGGCTATTGTCAAACCAACACCTGTGGCGCCATCTCCCCCCGGCAAGGAAACTGGCAAATCAACTGCCAATCTTTGAAGAGGATTGGTTGCCGCAACGGCTGCCGTTGAATTTGCTGCCTGCGCAATACCTGCACTAGATAATAAGTCCCCAGCCAACCCTAAAATGGGCTCCTGTCCTGGTCGGAATTTAAGTGCAGCGCCAAATTTTACACCTAATGCATCTTCAAAGTCATCATTCGCAAAAACGACTCTAGCCTCTATCAAAACCTGACGCACTGGCACATCCAGTCTATGCACTAACTTTCTTACGTCTTCAATTTTAAACCTTGTATCCTGCACTAAAAGTGTATTTGTACGCTCATCAACTGAAACCGTTCCCCTTGCTGAAAGCAAAGAATTGTCTTCGTCTTTAAGTAATGATGCCAGCTCAGAAGCCTTGGCATAATTGATTTGAATATATTCAGCATTTAATGGCGCTAATTCTTTTACTTGTTGATTGGTCTGTAACTCTAATTTCTCTCTGGCCGCTATTTCTTCACTGGGCCCGACTAAAAGTACATTCCCAACTTGCCTTTTTGCGAGGCCTTTGGTTTTCATGATGATGTCTAAAGCTTGGTCCCAAGGCACATTTCTAAGCCTTAAGGTGACACTGCCTCGAACCGTATCGCTACTGACAATATTTAAACCGGTAAAGTCTGCTATCAACTGTAAAACTGCACGAACCTCGATCTCTTGGAAGTTAAGCGATAAACGTTCTCCCGTATATTCGAATGCTTTTTCTTGTTGTGCATCTTTTTCAGCTTTAGTGAGAGGCCTTACCTCTACTGTAAATCGATTATCCGCTTGATACGCAATATGATCCGAATGCCCTGTTGTTTTAATAATCATTTCTACATCATTGCCCTGTTGTACGGCATTAACCGTCACCACAGGTGTACCGAAGTCGGTCACTTCTAGTTTTCGTTCTAAATGAGGTGGTAAGCTGGCCCCCATAAAAAGCAAGCGAATTTGAGAACCTTCTTCTTTTAAGTCTATTGGGATATTTCTATCACTCAAATCAATAATGATATGCCCATCGGATTCATAACCTCGCCTGAAGTCTACATCATTAATCGTATAGCCCCCGCCTATCCAATTTTTCCCCTGCAGTTGCCCTTGGAAAGGATCTATTTTTTGCGTTGGAATATTGCTTCCTGCAACAGTAATATTGATTTCTTGACCTGATGCACTGACTTCATATGGCACAGACTCGTTCAAATCTAGCACCATTCGAGTTCGCCCATCTGCTTCAACAACACTGACTCGCTTTAAGTTTCCTAAATTATACTCAACCCGAGATTGTTCTAATGGCAGCCTATTGCGCACCCCGGGAAAATCTAACACAATTTTAGCAGGCTCTTCTAAAATAAAGCTTTTAGGGATTGGCACCGTATCCGATAGTTTTACTTTAATATGGATATTGTTACCTTCTACACTGGAGACCGCCACATCTTCTATAGAAACACCTAACTGTCCTTGGGCAACATTAATTACGCCATATAATAGAAAAAATACACATAATATATGGAAGAAAAATCGGGTAAAATTTAATGCCTTAACCTTGGCCATGGGGTATATGCTCCACTTATTCCGTTTCCGTACTCAATGCCATTTCTGATTGCCGTTCCTGCCATCCGCCCACTGGGTTTGCCACAATTTCATCGATGTACAGTTTCTCTTCGGTAATTTTTTTAATCTTACCATGGTTTAACCCAACATAATTGCCCTTGGTAACGCGATGCACCGCACCATCTTTATCGATAATCACCGCCCAAATTTTACCGCCTTTTTCCAGGGTCCCCATCATGGATAGCGAGTCTATAGGATAAGTTTCTAGCAGCTCTCTACGTCGCGTCACATTCGGACGAATGCCATTGTCAGCCACTTCATTCACAACTTGCCTATTAGGCTCAGGTAAAGTAAATGGGCTGCGCATTGAGGATGCCTGATAAACAAATGTTTCATAGGGTGTAATTTGTGGCAACGGTTCGATATCTGCTGATTTTCTTGCTTTAACTTGTTGTACATAAGCTTCTAATTCTGTCTTGGAGTCTTCTTGACTACAGGCCACTAATAACAAAACACAAAGTAAAAAACCAAACCGGGGGTTAACCATTGGCCCCCCCTTTACTATTCTCTTCTTCTTGCTCACCTTCTGCCGTATATCGATATGTTTTGGCTGTAATATTCATCATGAGCAGTTCTTCTTGTGTTTTTTGGTTGACCTTTTTAATCACAAAATCATGCAGCGTGACAATACGGGGTAGAGCTGCAACATTTGAAACAAAGTCTGCAAATTGATGATAACGGCCAATTACGGATATTTCTATCGGTAACTCAACGTAAAAATCAATCGCCTGCTCAGGCAAAAGTCTAATCGTCCTAAACTCTAAACCCGTTGCCAGCCCTTGATGAGAGATGTCTTCTAATAACCCTGGCACTTCTGTCTTTTCCGGCAATTGTCGTAGTAATGCCCCAAAAGATGCTTTCATCGTTTGCATCTGTTGTTTATATCGATCTAAATTCGCCGCTTGATGTTGTTTTTGCTCAAAGGTTTGTCTTAAAACGCTCTCTTCCGCTTTAGCATTGTTTAAAGTTTGAAATTGCTTTTTGGTATCTAACCAATAGCCTAAGAATATAATTGCGACAACTAACAGAGCTATCATGGCGCTTTTTGCAACCCAGGGCCACTGTCCCATGTCATTTAAATCTAAATCATTAATATTAAAGTTAAGATTCATTATTTTCAGAGTTCTCCGTCACAACTTGTATGGCTTCTAAGTTAAAACCAATCATTTTAGAGGCATCTTCTTGTTCATTCGCTTGTATTAAACTCAGCAAGGGTTGTTTTAGCCAAGTGGAAGCATCAATATTCCGCATAAAAGTTGAAACACGTGTATTAGACTCCGCTCTTCCATCAATCAATATTTTAGTTTGTACGCGTGTTAATCCAGTTAAAAATAAGCCTTCGGGTGTCGAGCGGGTGATACCATCGAATAAACGAACAATATGTGGCCTATTACTTTGTAGTTCTTGGATAATTTGCATGCGCGCAAGTAATTTTTCTTTTTCTTCTTTCAAGTCTTTGATTTCAGCAATTTGTTTATCCAATAACATAATCTCTTGTCGCAGGAAATTATTATTCCCCATTTGATGCGTGATATTATTTTTCATATATATATGTAATATCACTACAAAAAATAACGCAACCATACAACCTATGCCTGTCATCAGTATGAATTCTTTTTTACGTTGATCTTTTAATTCTTCCCGCCAGGGTAATAAATTAATTTGTGTGCTCATTGAAAGCTCCTTAGTGCAAGCCCACAACAAATCATTAATGCCGGGGAGTCTGCTTGAAGTAAGTTTTGATTCACTTTGCTCGCAACAGACATATTTTCAAATGGATTGACCTGCGTTGCGGGTATCCCTAATTTTTCTTCTATCATCGGAATCAATCCATCAATCATTGAGGTGCCGCCCGCTAAAATAATACGATCGATATCTGTGTATTCTGAGGAGGAAAAGAAAAACTGTAATGAACGGCTCACTTGCTGAACCACACCATCCATAAAGGGCAGCAAAACTTCAGAGTGATAATCTTCAGGCAGTCCGCCTTGTTTTTTGGCTAAACCTGCCTCTTCATATGACAAACCATAACGCCTTTGTATCTCTTCTGTGAGTTGTTTACCCCCAAATATCTGTTCACGTGTATACAGAGTTGCCTGGTTTTTGAGCACACTTAACGTCGTCATTGTAGAGCCAATATCAACCACTGCAATCGTATCTTCACTTTCAGGGCTTCCCGTTGCAGAACTCAAAAGCCCCATGGCTCTTTCAATAGCGTATGCCTCAATATCTACGACTTTCGCTGTCACGCCCCCCAGGCTTAATGCCTCTATCCGAGCATCCACATTTTCTGCTTTTGATGCGGCTAGTAATACATCCACCTGACCAGGACTTTTTTGGGATGGACCTAAGACCTGAAAATCTAAATAAATTTCTTGTAAGGGGTAGGGGATATAACGATCAGCTTCCAAGTGAATTTGGGTTGCGAGTTCTTGTTCTGTCAGCTCGTCACTCATCTGGATTATTTTAGTAATCACCGCTGAACCAGAAACAGCGACAGCGCCCATTTTGGTTGGTGTCCTTGCATGTTTTATCAGTCTGCCCACAGCCTCCCCGACCGCGACAACATCTTTAATTTCTTTCTCTGCCATCGCATCAGTAGGTAAAGTTTCCACAGCATAGCTCTCAACCCTATATCCTTGAGGGCCGTGGCTCAGCTCTAGTAGTTTGACAGTACACGAGCTAATATCTATCCCAATCATTTTTGGGGTTTTGTATTCAAATAAGCCAAACACCAACACGCTCCCTGCACGATGAACATCGATAAATTTTGACAGCCCATATAGTTAACTATAAAACTATTATATCCGCAGCCAGGCCTGCTACCAGCATAAAAGAGAAAACCTTTTGCCGCAAAGATTGTCACCAAGAAAAAAAAGAAAAAGGAATCTAACTTAAGACTAGCTATAATAAAGCTATGAGCAAATTTTTTCATTGTTTTATCAAGATCTAGTCACTAAAGCACGCAATTTTAAGATAATGTGCAGACTGCTCCATGATATGGCTATATAATATCGAAATATGAATACACTATTTAGAATTATTTTTAGGGTACTATTAAGCACGGGCACCATGGTGCTTTTTTGTGCGTTAGTCGTAGTACTTTATATTAATGCACAGTTGCCGTCTGTTGAGATCCTAGAAGATATACAGCTTCAAGTGCCGCTTAAAATTTATACAGCAGATGGAAAACTCATTGGTGAATATGGTGTAAAACGCCGAACACCGATAGGTATAAACGACATACCCGAAAAAATGAAGCTGGCTATTCTTGCAACAGAAGATCGTCGCTTTTACCAGCATGGTGGTGTGGATTTACGAGGCTTAATTCGAGCTGCAGTTACTTTAATTGCAACAGGTCGTAAACAACAGGGTGCTAGCACCATTACGATGCAGGTTGCCAGAAACTTCTTCCTAACCCGAAAAAAAACTTTCTCCCGCAAACTACATGAGATTTTAATCGCCCGTAAAATTGAAAAAGAACTTTCCAAAGATAAAATTCTAGAGCTATACCTTAATAAAATTTACTTTGGCAAACGTGCCTATGGTGTACAAGCAGCTGCCCAAGTCTACTACGGCACAACCATTGATAAACTCGATCTCGCCCAATTGGCAATGATTGCAGGCTTACCCCAAGCGCCTTCTGCAGCAAACCCAATCAACAATCCTGAACGTGCGATGAAGCGAAGAACCCACGTATTAAATCGTATGTATCATTATGATTTTATCACTGAAGCTGAGCATCAAGCCGCGACTCAGCAGCCTATTAGCTCAGAATACCATGGTCGATATGTAGAACTAGATGCACCGTTTGTTGCTGAAATGGCTAGGAAAAAAATTGTTCGAATGTACGGACGCAAAGCCTATACCGCTGGATTTGAAGCTTATACAACCATAGATAGCCGGCTACAAACTATCGCACAACAATCTGTGCAAGAAGGCTTGCTTGAATATGACAAACGCCACGGCTACCGCGGCCCGTATACTAATCTAGACCTTGATGCACAAGATGAGCAAAATGAGTCCGAATGGCTAAAACTACTTAAACAACAGCCCAAAACAGCCTCATTGATGGCTGCCCTCGTGCTTTCAGTCACTGACGATGCCATACAAGTTTTATTAGCTAACGGACAAAAAGTTTCTGTGGCATTTGACAGTATGCGTTGGGCCAAAGAAAGAGTCACTCGCTTACGTTTAGGCCCGGAGCCCAAAGAGCCAAGTGACGTTGCAATAAGGGGTGACGTTATTTATGTGGAAGCCGATGAGGGCCAATGGATTTTTAGTCAACTGCCTGAAGTGCAAGGTGCGCTTGTCGCGTTACATCCCAAAAATGGCGCTGTTTTGTCTTTGGTGGGTGGCTTTGACTTCAACCTTTCTAAATTTAACCGAGCTTACCAATCCACTCGACAACCCGGTTCAAATTTTAAGCCATTCATCTATTCTGCTGCGATAGAAAACGGCTTCACTGCCGCATCACTTATTAATGATGCCCCCATTGTCTATATGGATGAAAACTTAGAAGGCTACTGGCGCCCCCAAAATGATAGCCGGCGCTTTTATGGCCCGACTCGGCTACGAGTGGGCTTAACTAAATCTAGAAACTTGGTTTCTATTCGCCTTTTACAGCAACTAGGGTTAGATAAAGCTATCAATACGCTGTCCAAATTTGGATTCCCTAAAGAACGCTTGCCACGAGCATTATCTTTGGCTCTGGGAACGGCCCAATTTTCTCCCATTGAATTAGCAGGCGGGTATGCAACGTTTGCAAATGGCGGATACAAAGTCGCACCTTTTGTTTTGCAGCGCATTGAAGACAACCAAAACAACCTTATCTACCAGGCCAATCCTCCCACTGCATGCCCAGAATGTCATATTCTCATGGAAGCAAATTTAGATCCTAACCCTGTTCCGCAAAATAAAATTGATGCTTTAATCCAAACCACACCTTTGGATGAGCCTAATATTCCCGCGGAAAAGGCTTTAGCACCACAAACCGCTTATATTATGACATCCATTTTACAAGATGCTATTCAAACGGGTACCGGGCGACGGGCCAAAAAACTTCATCGTCGCGATTTAGCCGGTAAAACAGGCACAACCAATAATAAGGTCGATGCTTGGTATAGCGGCTTCAACCAATCTTTGGTGACGTCTGTTTGGGTCGGGTACGATACTCCTCGCACACTAAAAGAATATGGTTCTCAAGCGGCACTGCCTATTTGGATGAAGTATATGGGCGCCGCACTAGAGGGCGTACCTGAAACAAGGCCAGAACAACCTAGAGGGTTGGTTACGGTCAAAATCGATCCCGATACAGGGGCTTTAGCCAGACCAGGACAATCTAACGCTATGTTTGAAATCTTTAGAACTGAGCATGTGCCTAATCGTTCTGCACCACGTATGTCTGTGGACCGAAGCCTATCCATTACCCCCAAAGCGACTAGTAGTGGGGAGTCTTTGTTTTAGTTTTTCTCCTGTCATGCCAGCAGCGAAGGCTGGCATGACAAATATTAGTAAGTTAGACCTTGGCCTTAAGAAAACTTACGAACCGCTTCGTTCAGTTCCTTCACTGCCTGAATAGAGACATTAAGATTAGCTTGCTCAGATTCAGTCAGAGAGACTTCAATGACTTCTTCAACCCCATTGGCGCCAATCTTGGCAGGGACACCAACATATAAAGCTTCTTCAACACCATATTGGCCAGGTTTAATTTTAACCGCACAAGGCAAAATGCGTTTTTTATCTAAAAGGTAAGATTCTGCCATACTAATCGCTGCCGTTGCTGGGGCATAAAATGCTGAGCCAGTTTTTAATAAACCAACAATCTCACCACCACCTTTGCGCGTTCTATCTACAATCTCATCTAGCCTTGCTTGGGTCATTTTTCCAGTTTTAACCATATCTGCTAAGCTCACCCCAGCGATGTTACTTAACTGAACAAGAGGTACCATGGTGTCACCATGCCCTCCTAAAACATAAGCTTGAACCTGATTAACTGAAACGTTAAATTCCCATGCAAGAAAGGTTCTAAAGCGAGCAGAGTCTAATACACCCGCCATACCCACGATTTTGCTATCAGACAAGCCTGACGATTGTTGGAGTAAATTAACCATCACATCTAAAGGGTTTGTGATGCAGATGACAAATGCATTTGGGCAGTTAGCTTTAATTCCTTCCCCTACTGATTTCATTACCTTTGCATTAATTTCAAGCAAGTCATCACGGCTCATACCTGGCTTCCTAGGAATACCTGCGGTAACAATAACCACGTCTGCATCTTTAATATCAGCATAATCATTGGAGCCAATGGCCTGCCCATCAAAGCCTTCCACAGGGCCACACTGACATAAATCTAGTGCTTTACCTTGAGGAACACCTTCTGCAATATCAAATAAAACCACATCCCCTAAATTTTTAAGCAGCGCTAAGTGAGCTAAAGTCCCACCAATATTTCCTGCGCCAATTAATGCAATTTTATTTCTAGCCATTTTTATATCCCTATAAATGTAAGTATTTTATGCAATTGCTGAATCAGGCGAAGGTGTCGCCATCGGCACTTCAGCTTGTATTATATCGTCTATGTTTGGATAGTGCGCTGGATAAGGTAATCTTGCAACCCCTGTCGCAATAGCCGCTTGTGCCACACTTGCCGAGACCAAGTCTTTTAAACGCGGGTCCATTGGCTTAGGCAGAATATACTCCGCCCCAAAAATTAATTCGTTTACATCATCATAAGCTTGGTAAACCATGTCTGGCACAGGTAATTTAGCCACTTCTTTAATCGTGATAACTGCGGCAATCATCATCTCTTGATTA
This sequence comes from uncultured Coxiellaceae bacterium, assembly GCA_963976875.1. Classification (GTDB taxonomy): domain Bacteria; phylum Pseudomonadota; class Gammaproteobacteria; order Berkiellales; family Berkiellaceae; genus Berkiella_A. The sequence continues at coordinate 62,782 of CAXBML010000002.1, read as the reverse complement.
ATACGAGAAGCCCTAACATCTAATGCACCTCTAAAAATATAGGGGAAACACAAAACATTATTTACTTGGTTAGGGTAATCACTACGGCCCGTGGCCATAATTAAATCTTTTCGCACACTATGTGCTAATGCCGGCGATATTTCAGGGTCAGGGTTGGATAACGCAAATATAATGGGTTTATCATTCATAGACTGCAACATGCGATCAGTCATTAGATTAGGTCCAGAAACACCAATAAATACGTCGGCGCCTTCTAGTGCCTCATCTAATGTGCGTTTCTCTGTTTCAGCGGCAAACGCAAACTTATAAGGATTCAAGTCTGAACGCCCGGTATGAATGACCCCTGTTCTATCTACCATCAGAATTTGATCCCGACGCAATCCCAGTGCAATCAACAAACGCATAGAGGCGATGCCTGCTGCACCAGCCCCTAAACAAACAACCGTAATTTCATCTAGTTTTTTTTCTTGTAATTCAATGGCATTTAATATGCCGGCCGCAATCACGATCGCCGTGCCATGTTGATCATCATGAAACACAGGGATATCTAATCGCTCAATCAATGCTTGCTCAATCTCAAAACATTGCGGACCTTTGATATCTTCTAAATTGATGCCACCAAAAGTAGGGGCAATTCTTGCAACTGTGTTAATAAATGTTTGTGGGTTTTCTGCATCGACCTCAATATCAAACACATCGATATCTGAAAAACGTTTAAATAATACCGCTTTACCTTCCATCACAGGCTTGGAGGCTAAAGGGCCAACGTTACCTAATCCCAGCACAGCTGTACCATTAGTGATCACACCAACTAAGTTGCCTTTTGCAGTATAACGATATGCTAAGTCTGGTTCTGCTTTTATCTCACGAACAGGCTCTGCAACTCCCGGTGTATAGGCTAAAGCTAAGTCCCTTTGTGTTTCTGTCGGCTTGGTAATATTAATGCTTAATTTACCTGGACAAGGCTCAGCATGATAAGCTAGCGCGCTCTCTTTTAGCTCTTTGGTCATTTGTTTACCTATTCGTGATAACAATATTAATTAAAGGATTAATCGTCCTTGTTTTCGTTCGCGGCTTCTTTATTTTTGTTTAAAGAACCGTAACGACGCATAAATTGATCCACACGGCCTTCCGTATCCATGATTTTACTTTTACCTGTATAAAATGGATGGCACTCATTACATACTTCTATCTTCATCGCTTCGCCGGCGTATGTAGACTTGGTCAAAAATTTATTCCCGCAACTGCAAGTGACTTCAACTTCTTTATAATTAGGATGAATATCAGCTTTCATGGTTTCCCCTTGTGATTCGGTTTAGGCATCGCTACAAGCTTACGCTGCACCATGCCCTACAATAATTACACTAATAACTAAATGGCCAAACCACAAAGAAAGTTAATCAACTTTTTAGGGGTTTCAGAAGATAACTTCCTTGAATTATTTCACCCATAATTCTGCACCATATAATAAGCTCGTTATCTTAGCTTAAATGTATCGGGCCGGGCAAGGATTGAACTAGTTTGTTTTGCCTTATTTGTGGCTTTTCCTAAAAATAATTTGGTTTTATTTTTGATGTGTATGCACAGGTGGGCTAAATACGTCATAATGCTCCCGCCCAGCAATATAAGGGCAACTAACTCTTGTTCTTGAGAAAACTCAACTCCCAAAAAAAAGAGCCCATTACGGGCTCTTTTTTTACTTGAGCGGGGAGAAACTAAAAACTAAAAGTCGTCCCAATTCTCAGGCTCACCTTCTTGCCAAGCAGCCAAGTCTGTAGGAAGATCGGATAAATTGCTCATATCCCACTTCATCTCCCCAGTCTCATGCTCATTAATATGCTTGATAGCCTCGTCTAGCCGCTTGTAATGCCCCAAAGAATCACCATCAAACCCTAAATAATATTCATGATCCTCTTCAGATTCAACAATCCAGAAAGTCCCTACTTTTGTCTTATGGTGCCACATAGTTTCTTCCCCTCAAGTCATGGTTTCTATAATGTCTGTTAGTTAGACAAATTTTTAACTAAAATTCTCCGTCTAATTACGGGTACCAGCACGAGTCCTAACCCTAGTAATGCTAAAGTACCTGGTTCAGGGATACTGAAATCCACACTGCCATCATGAGTAGAATGTACTTGGAATAGCTCATCACCAAAGCCTTGTGGGCCTGGGCTGCCTGCACCTGATAAATCTAATAATGTATCATCTGTATTTTGGTCAATATTTGATCTCAATGTAATAGGAATGGCTAACCCCAGTAGGTCATTGAACTCTTTGTCTCCTGCGCTGGCAACACCATCACCATTGTCAAACCACCAGAAATCATCTAGAGCAAATATAATCTCTCCTTGCAGCACAGATGAGCCTGTTAAAAAGTCTCCACCTAAATCAAATTTATTGACGCCTGTTCCACCTTTGATAGCAATTTCTAATACTTTCTCCCCATCTGTAAAGCCTGTGTTATCAGCTGAACCAATTGAGCCAAAGTCACTGTTTGGACCACCTAAAGGGCCACCTGCATCGCCATGAAAATAAAAACTAAAAGTTGTATTACTTGCATCATATGCAACTGTCTGTACCAGCTCAGGGCCCACAGGCGTCAGCTCTGATGTTGTCGTGCCCGTTAAACCACTCCAAGCAACAGTTAGTTCAGATAACACACCTAAACCTTCATCATCTCCCAAAGGCGGCAACAAATCTGTGACGGCGGCATGGCCAGTATCGGCAAACTTATCTCCAATTGTTAATGTCCCACTACTATCCGTGTCATATTGCGTTGTAGTTGTATCCGCAAATAATGCCATTTGAGTAAACACTGAAGTAAAAGTATCAACATCTCCGCCCATCAATATGCCAGTTCCATCACCACCCGGTGTTTGAGACGATGCAGACACATCTATATAGGTAGGGGCAGCAATTGCTTGTCCTACAGTTAAACTCGAAGCAAATAATAGTATTAACGCTATCCTTTTCATTTTTTTTATCCCTTATTAAGCATTGCTGTTAAATATCTTTAAGCAAGCGTAGTGCCAACTTTAGGCTAGGGTTTATGTTTGATTGTTAAGCTATTGAAATATAAAATTTTATTTTTTGAAAAATCTTCAACTGCCAGTACAATGTCTATTCCACAAACCAGTCAAGCCAATTAACTTGTAAAATAACTAGACAATCATTCCTCCTTTTTACTTCACCCACTAACAACAAACAAAAGTTGTGGGATATGCATTCAACTGTATTATAATGATAAAATCTATCTAACAAATATATAATGTAATAATATGATGAATCGTTTTCTTTTACCCATCTGTTTTCTAACTATCAGCTCTGTATCTTACGCTGACCAAACACCGCCTAAGTCTCTCCCCTCTAAGGTCACACAAGAGATGTCAGGTACACAACCGAAAGTTCCCGCTCAACGCCCCCTTTCTTCTAAAAAAAGTGTTGATAAGTATATTTGGATGGCGAGAATGAAGAAGGAATTGCCCGCTTCTTTGTGCGAAAAAAACCAATATTTTGTAAATTGTTTCGACACCGATAAAAAACAATGCGAAAAATTAACCTCCGTATATTTAGGTGCGTGCTTAGACAAATCTTCCTCTAATTTACCGGACCGGCTATCCCCAGATCAACAGACTTATTGGGGATATACCATGGGTCGTTGCACTTATGACTTATACAATACTTTTATGGCCGACCTAAAGAAAGAAACTCCCCTGTGCACTCAAAGTGAAACAGACACATCAGAGTCCCAAAGAAAAGCATCGCCCCCTAAAGAAACTGAAACAAAATGATAATAATCACATTGTACATAAAAATATTTATCATATGAGTGATTGGCTATACTATACCATTTTATCCTTAATTCAGGGATTGACTGAGTTTTTACCTATTTCTAGCTCAGCGCATTTGGCCTTATTCCCATTACTGTCGAACCATGCAGATCAAGGTATTGCTTTTGACGTCGCTATACATTTAGGCACTATTGTTGCTGTCATGTACTACTTCAGATATAAAATAAAATGGATGTGGTACGGCTTTTGGAGAAGTGTCGGCCGTAACCCCACAACAAAGCCAATGGGGTATTATAGCAAACTTGCTTGGTTCTTGATTTTGGCCTCTATTCCTGTAGCCATTGCAGGTGCCACCCTGCACAATCACATAGAAAGTATCGCGCGCTCCCCTATTGTCATTGGCTACGCTTCTATTATATTTGGGATTCTATTATGGGTTGCTGATGCTTTTTCATCTAAGCAGCCCACCTTAGCCAAACCAACCCTCAAAAGCACATTTGTAATTGGTTTATTTCAAGTTTTAGCGATAATCCCAGGAACGTCCCGATCAGGTATTACATTAACGGGCGGATTGTTTATGGGAATGAGCAGAAAAAATGCAGCCACTTTTTCATTCCTGCTCGCTATTCCCACTATTTTGATGGCAGGTGGATATGAAAGTCTTAAGCTACTGGGATCAACTAATACTGTGGCCTGGCCATATTTTCTCTTAGGTTTTTCAATATCTTCTCTTACCGCATTTTGGTGCATCCATTTCTTTTTAAAACTCATCAATACAGTGGGTATCTTACCATTTGTGATCTACCGCATTCTTTTAGGCTTAGGCTTATTGATTGTGTTTCATTAAAAACCTTAAACTTGACAATCTTTATAATCTCGCTAAAATTCTATTCTCTTTAATCTGGGGTGCCCACTCTGTTTTATATTGTCACAATATTAAAGATAGATGGCTGAGAATTTGTATTGGTGTAGCCCACCTCCCTAATACATATACCCAATAACCTGATCTGGATAATGCCAGCGTAGGGAACTATATGAAAATCAGTGTATTAGATCTTCTGGGCGCCAGCCTATCGCTCTCATCGACTTACTACTTCACGAAGGCCGCCCGCCTCGCATGGCTTATCGGCATTACCGCTATCATCTTAAACTCAATTTTGTATTGGCAGAAATGTATTTTTGGCCACCTTATTTTAGAAGGGATTTATCTAATATCCATGCTCGTGGGATTATGGCGCTGGCGCCTGACCAACACTAAAAATAATCAAATAAAACAATTATCTTATTCTCAATGCCTTTGGGGTGGCAGTCTTTCAATTTGTTTTATTTATATCGTGGCTCAGTGCCTGGTAAAATTTACGGCATCCCCTGTCCCAGTGCTTGATGCCATAACCACTGTTTTAAGCCTCGTCGCACAATTATTGTTAGTCTATAAGTTCTTACAATGTTGGATTCTGTGGTTTGTGGTGGACGCCATTATGGCTGTAATGCAGTTTTCGCAAGGTATGCCTTTCCACGCCGTCGCGACCACGTTTTATTTAGTACTGGCCATATTAGGCTACAAACGTTGGCAAAAATTATTCGCTTTAGAAAACAAAGGCAGCAATGCTTTGGCGTTAGTTGCTAACCTGCATTAGAATTGGATGGATTTTGGGATGCAAGCTGCTGCAAAAACTGCAGACACCCCCCGGCAGGTAATGGCTTAGAAAAATAAAAACCTTGTAAATGATTACAGCCTAATTCTGTCAAGTACTGGGCTTGCTCAAAATTTTCGATACCTTCCGCCAATGTCTTAATATTGAGTTGCTGAGCTAAAGTAACGATAGCGGAAATAATGGCAATAAATTTGTGCTTATCCTCCCCGTCCATAGAGCTTACAAATGCTCTATCGACTTTGATACCATCCAAGGGCAAATCTTTTAGGTAGCTCAGGCAAGAGTAACCGGTGCCAAAATCATCCATAACCAATTGAAAACCCATTGTTTTGAGAATATTCAATTTATCGATAATATGAGGTGTATCATGCGCAAAAATAGATTCTGTTATCTCAAATTCAATTCTTTCTGGCAATACACCATAACGCTGAATGCATGCTTTAATTTCATCGATAAACTCCTCTCGCATAAATTGATTAACGGATAAGTTTACGCCCAAGACAAAATCTGTATACCCTTGACTTTCAAACCATGTAATACTTTGGCAAGCATGCTCTATCACCCAAAAACCTATATCACAAATCATGCCCATTTGTTCTGCAATAGGAATAAATAAAGCTGGTGATATCATGCCTTTTTCAGGATGATGCCACCGAATCAATGCTTCAAGACCAATAATGTTAAAATCAGTCACACTAACTTGTGGTTGAAAATATAATTCAAACTGATTTTTTTCTAATGCCACATGCAGGTCATTGGCCAAGGAAACAATATTTGTTGCGGCCCTTGTCACATCTGCCTTGTAAAATTGATAGTTATTCTTCCCTTTATTTTTCGCTAATGACAAAGCAGAATCAGCACACTGCAAGATATTCCCCATGTTATTAGCATCTTGAGGAAATAACGCAATGCCTGTACTTATCGTTAAAAAATGTTGCTCTTCTTCTAGGATAAAAGGCTTTTTAAAAGCCTTCATGATTTTGTCAGCCATACAGGCAGAGTCTTCTGGTTTATTCGTATGCGGCAGAACAAGAATGAATTCATCCGCCCCCACTCTTGCGATGATATCAACCTCACGAATGAGACCTGTGATTCGATTTGCTATCATTTTAAGTAATTGGTTTGCGAGCTCATGTCCTAATGCATCATTTATCGTCTTGAACCCATCGACATCAATATGTAAAATGGCGCAACTTTGTTCATATCGTGAACTATAAATTAAAGTATGATGTAACCGATTAAGAAAAGCCTCATGATTCAATGCGCCTGTTAATGTGTCGCTATTTTGCACCCATTCATTTGCAGCGCGATTTCCTTGCGCAAAGACACTTTCTTGCATGCTAATAATAAAGCCTTTTAAACTGTCTTTCCCTAAAAAGATAGGGTGTACCATTAAGTCGACTTTTGTCAGATCATGCTCAATGCCCGCAAACCGAACGCTGCCGATCGGCTGTGGTTGCAAGGTGGTTTGTGCTAATGCGATGCTGTCTTTAATTAAATCTTTCTCAGGCTCACCTAAGCCAGACATCATCTGAAATACGTTTGACCCAATAAGCTCAGCAAACGGCTTGCTAAGATAACCTAATGCCGCTGTATTTAAAAAATCAATTTGGCATTGTAGGTTAACACCAATAAGCGCATGGTTTATATTGACCTGTTTGCCGACAATATTATCACCTTCCACTTCTCGCTGGCACAACCTAGTGATGAATTTTTGAATAAGATTACAATATAGCTTTTTTTCATCTTTGATAAAAACTTGAAAAGCCCCTTTCCTATAAGCGCAAAAGCTCATGGGATAAGACGCATTGTCGATTAATACGATTACCACTTCATGGTGACGATTCGTTAAGCTTTGATGCTGCAAATAATCAAGGGCGGTTCCATCTTTTAGGAAAAAATCAATAATGACAATGTCTATTTTATTTGTCACAGACATACGTAAACTCGTTTCTAAGTCCTGACTGGTCATAACCTGAGCTACAGCCGCATGCCCAGACACGACTGAGGCCAAGTCGTGGCTCGTCTTTGTCTTACCAATCATTAAAACATTATACCTTTTTTGTTTCATCTATAGCCTCACTCAGTGACCTCGTTATAAAGGCTCAATGCGTCATTCGTTATTTTTAAATTATTTAAATCTACATGCATAAATGCTAACTGTGATTCACGCCTCTTTGATAGAACCAAAGTCGTCGCTGACTGAGCAAAATACCAGTAGCTGAACCCTGGGCTTCAATCAACAGCAATTTAATTTTTCCTTACGCTCAGAAAAGGATATATGTTCTAAGCCTTTTCGTATTAAATATTAAAGACATCAATATAAGGATAATAGATTTTCACTATAATCGTTGCTATAAAGCTCGCTTTTATTAAAATAGCCTAATTTTCTTTGCTTTTTTGTCTGCTTTCTAGCATATCATTGGATATCAGTACAGTGTTGGGGTAAAATGCATAAAAATTTAACACCGAAATTTAAGGTTTAATATGCCGGTTTTAACGCTCGAAAATATTCATCTTTCTATTGGTGAAACACCACTTTTTGATAATATCCAACTGAATATACAGCCCAGAGATAAAATAGCATTGGTCGGACGAAATGGCGCAGGTAAATCCACCTTGCTGCGCATTATGGCCGGACTAGAATTGCCTGATGCAGGCTCGATAAAATCTGAACATAAAATTGCACTTTTAAATCAAAGCTTGCCCACACAAGACAACCAGACGACTTTTGAATATGTGAGTTCAGGATTGCAAGATATTGGCAAATTATTGCAACATTATCATCATCTCACCCATGATACCCCAGCAGAACAGCAAGATGATGCTTGGTTAAGCCAACTCCAGCATGTTCAGCAAGATATTGACGCACAAAATGGTTGGGACATCCAGCATCGAATTGAAAAAATCATGACCGAGTTAGACTTGCCCGAAGACAAACTATTAAAAGAACTCTCTGGCGGGTGGCGCCGTCGCTTAGATTTGGCCAAAACATTAATCAATGAACCCGATCTACTCTTGCTAGATGAGCCGACCAACCATCTTGATATTGCTGCCATCCGTTGGCTAGAAACTTATCTGTTGTCGTACCCTAAAGCCATTGTTTTTATTACTCATGATAGGGCGTTATTGAAAAATTTAGCCAATCATATTATCGAAATCGATAGAGGACAGTTGTATAATTATACTTGTGATTATAGTACATACCTTCAGCGCAAAGCCAAGCGCGAAGAAGACGAAGAGACCGCTTTAAAAAAACTGGACCAAAAACTATCAGAAGAAGAAGCATGGCTAAGACAAGGAGTGAAAGCGAGAAGAAAACGTAATCAAGGCCGCTTGCGAGATTTAATCTCTTTACGTGACACACGACAGTCCTATCAAGGGCAACAGCAAAAGCCGACATTTGAGGCAAATCAAGTTGCGCGCTCAAATAAAATTGTATTGGAAGCAGACAAGATTAGCTTTGCTTATCCGGACCAACCGCCTATTATCAAAGACTTTTCTTTTGTATTACAACGCAAAGAAAAAATTGCCATCATTGGCCCCAATGGCTCAGGAAAGACAACGCTCATTAATTTATTAATGGGATTGCTACCACTGAGCGCAGGCAAATTACACCATAGCCCCAATAATCAAATAGCTTATTTTGATCAAAAACGCGACACGCTACGACCTGAGTGCTCGTTGATAGACAACGTCACTGAAGGCGATGATTTTATTGAAATTAACGGCAAACGAAAACATATTGTGGGCTATCTGGGTGATTTTTTGTTTTCCCCTAAAAAAGCGCATGCCAAAGCTCGCAGCTTATCAGGCGGTGAACAAAACCGTTTACTGCTTGCCAAGCTATTTGCTAAACCTGCCAATATTCTTATATTAGATGAACCCACCAATGACTTAGATTTAGAATCGTTAGAGCTGCTTGAATCTTTATTGCTGGAGTATACCGGCACCGTACTCATCATCAGCCATGACCGTGAATTCATCGACAACGTAGCAACGCACTACATTGCTTACAAGCAGGACGGGCAATTAGAAACAGGTGTTGGGGGCTATAGTGATTGGCGTCAAAGGGAAACGCATCTAGAAAAAAAAGAGGCTATCGGTACACCCGTGGAAACAAAGATGAACGAAAATAAGCCGCCCGTTCAAGCAAGCCAACCCGTCCTGAAATCCGCTCAAACTAAAAAGCTGAATTATAACGAACAAAGAGAATTAAAAGCGCTCCCCCTAAAAATAGAGCAGCTTGAATCAGAGCTAGAAATACTACAAAAAACAATGCAGCAATCTGATTTTTACCAAAAATCACAAAACGAGATTAAGCCCATACATGATAAGTTTAACGAGATACAATCTACGTTAGAGCAGTATTATGCCAGGTGGGAAGAGCTTGAGTAAGCTTCCTTTGCTTCAGGCTCATAATTTTCTGACTCAAAACATGTTGTCTCAGGTAAGTATTCTGGCGTGGTTGAGTATATTTTTTCTAGCCATGCCATAAATAATTTGGTATCCATTGTGCTCACCAGCACACCTAAGGAGGCCAATCCACAGGCTGCAACCAGCCCCCAAGAAAAAGGCTCTTTGCCCATAATGACCAATAATACCATGGCAAATATCCGAGCAACGTAAGTTAAAAGATTTAGTAGGTACACTTCACCATGTTTTACGCCATAATCCCAGAGTTGGTAGGCAAGACCCGCGCCTGTAATACCGGTTAACACACTCAAACCACCTTGCTCTAAAGTTGGCATAACAAAGGACTCTGTATTCAGGTGTAAAATGAAGCATACAACTGCTCCCAGCCCACAATACATGCCAACCATTTCAGTAGGTAATGCAAGATGATAACGAGTAAATGCTGTGTAACCACCCCAAAATATAGCGCCGACAATAGCCAAAATATACCCAAACATATAGTCGCCACTTATGCCTTGTGCGTGAAGCTCGGGGCCAATTAAAAAATAAATTCCAGCAAAGCCCATTAATCCACCCACCAAGTGCTGAGGTTTTAATTTTTCTTTAGGCAGTAAGCTTGTAAAAAATATACCCATACAAGGCCAAATATAATCAATCAAATCCACGTGAGCAATAGGCGCATATTGAGAGCCATACACGTAAGCAAAATCACTTAAACAAATTCCAACAAAGCCTGCCAACCAAATATAGGCTGACTGCTTTAAAACCAAATGCCATCTTTTGTTCAAAGTAATACGAACAGCCGTTATAGCAAATGAGCTAAAAAAAATGATGGTCAATAACTCAAAAATTGGTAAGTCATTAACAGAGGAAATCAATAGCGGCTCTACAGTCCACATCGCTAAAGCCCCTAAACCAAATAGTGTCGCTCGTCTTGTATGTTGATTGTTCAATTTTATCGCGTTTCCTAGTATTTTTAATTTTTAGTCACCTCACTTCATGAGGTAAGGCGCTTAAGATATACGACTCTTATAATCAGGGCAAGTATTATTCTATGACCCGATAAAAATGACAGATATTTGGTCCTTCCCTCGTAGATAAATGAATTCTATTCACATTAAAAATATACAAAACTTTTTATGCCACTTGCTTGTCTAACCAGTTAGGTTATTTCATTCATAAAATTAAGGCGTACTTTATGCCGGCACATAAAAAAACTCTTTTAAATCAATGGTTAGGAACGAAAGCGATCTTGGGTGTCCTATTGGTTTTGCTTGTATTTCCCCCTATCGCTACAGCTAAAAATCTGCCCAAAACGATTGAGCATGAACACTCTCATTCGCCTCAAACAAATCACCCTGAGGCGCGGCTAGAGGCTCAAAAACGTCAGGCAGACAGAAAAACTGAAGAGGCTCGTCAGAATTTACAACGCGCCAGACAAGATCACAAGCGTTTTGCACCTGGCCAGGATACGCCATATGGTAATCAATCATTTGAACGCCTCAGAGCTGAAAGTGAACTTATTCGTTCGCAACAGGAGTTGCGCAATGCTGAAGGAAATCAATATTCACTGGATCGTCGGATAGAAAGTGCTGAACGTGATGCTCAGCTGCGACGAGACAGAAACAATACACGCTCACCAAGGGCTGATTTTCAAAGAAGCTACCCCAAAATTGAGTACGGACGTAGGCGTTAATATAGCAATAAAATATAGCTTAGCTTTATAACCAATAGCATTTTTTCTTAAAACTTCATGTAATTTACGGCAAAGCATGAAATCTTGCAGATATCAATATCGCTTTTTGAAGCCAGTTTGATTAAACTCAGCGCTTAATTAAATTATAAGGTCAGTGCTACATCTATGGATATCAACAAAATTCTGTCTGAAGAGCTAAATGTAAAGGAATGGCAAGTCACTGCCGCAGTTAATTTACTCAATGAAGGTGCCACAGTGCCGTTTATTGCTCGATACCGAAAAGAAGTAACGGGCACCCTCACAGATACAGATTTACGTACTCTAGAAGAAAGACTTACCTACTTAACTGAACTAGAAGAACGCCGGCAAACGATTCTCTCTAGCATTAAAGAACAAAAAAAACTGACTCCAGAATTAGAAAAATCAATTTTAGCGGCAGATAATAAAGCCCGTTTGGAAGATTTATATTTACCTTATAAACCTAAGCGTCGCACGAAAGCACAGATCGCGATTGAAGCCGGTTTAGAAAAATTAGCCGATACTTTATTATCCGACCCAAATCACGAGCCTAAAACACTCGCTGGTGAATACCTTAATCCAGAAAAAGAAATCAAAACAGCTGAAGAAGCCCTAATGGGTGCAAGACACATCTTGATTGAACGCTTTAGTGAAAATGCCGACTTAATTAACACTTTGCGTGAAACCGTTTGGCAAGAAGCCATCTTAACGAGTCAAGTTATTGAAGCACAAAAAGCACAAGGGGCTAAATTCCAAGATTATTTTGAATATCAGGAACCCATCAAAAAAGTGCCCTCCCATCGTGCATTAGCAATATTCCGTGGTCAAAAAGAAAAAGTGCTGCGCATTAATATTACGCTAACCGATGAGCAAGCACATACTTTAGAACAAAAAATTGCTAAAGCCTTTGATATCAGCATGCAAAATCGTCCCGCTGATATTTGGTTAGCTCAAACCGTAGAGTGGGCTTGGAAAACTAAGTTAAAACTAAAAATAGATATTGACTTGATGACGAGACTTAGAGAATCTGCAGAACTTGATGCGATTCAGGTTTTTGCTGAAAATCTTCACCACTTATTAATGGCATCTCCTGCAGGACACAAGGCTGTATTAGGACTTGACCCTGGCCTAAGAACAGGCGTTAAAGTTGTTGTGATAGATGAAACCGGCAAGCTCCTAAGCCATACCACCATCTTCCCACACGCCCCTAGAAATCAGTGGAAAGAGTCTATGACTATCTTGGCAAAGCTTTGTGCGGAACATAAAGTTTCTCTGGTCAGTATCGGAAATGGTACTGCCTCTAGAGAGACAGATAAGCTAACAGCAGACTTAATGAAAGCACACCCTGAATTAGCTTTAACGAAAATTATGATATCTGAAGCCGGCGCCTCGGTTTATTCTGCCTCCGAATTAGCCGCGAAAGAATTTCCTGATTTAGACGTTAGTTTTAGAGGCGCTGTCTCTATCGCCAGACGCCTGCAAGATCCTTTGGCTGAACTGGTAAAAATCGATCCTAAAGCCATTGGTGTTGGTCAGTATCAACATGATGTGAATCAAGTCAAATTAGGTAAAAGCCTAGAAAATGTCGTAGAAGATTGCGTAAACTCTGTGGGCGCCGACGTCAACACGGCTTCTGTCCCACTATTAAAAAGCATTGCGGGCTTAAATGAAACCGTAGCGAAAAACTTGGTTGCCTACCGAGAAGAAAACGGCCGTTTTGCAAATCGAGAAGAGATCAAAAAAGTACCTAGGCTTGGGCAAAAAACTTATGAACAAGCCATTGGTTTCTTACGCATTATGAAGGGCGATAATCCCTTGGATGCTTCTGCCGTCCACCCTGAAACCTACTCTGTCGTAGAGAAAATATTAGCCAAAACAGACTTATCCATTCAAAACTTAATGGGTAACACTGAAGCATTAAAGTCTATTAAAGCCAATGATTTTTCTGATGATAATTTTGGGGTTGTAACAATACAAGATATTTTAAGCGAATTATCTAAACCAGGGCGCGACCCTCGCCCTGAGTTCAAGATGGCCAAATTTACTGATGGTATTGATACCTTAAAAGATTTAAAGCCTGACTTACTATTAGAAGGGCAAGTGACCAATGTCACCAAATTCGGTGCCTTTGTCGATATCGGAGTGCATCAAGATGGCTTAGTGCATATTTCTGAGATGTCGACTCAATATATATCCGATCCGAGTGATGTGGTTAAAGTAGGTCAAATTGTCAAAGTACGTGTATTAGATGTTGATGTTCAGCGTAAGCGTATTCAGCTATCTTTACGCCTACAAGCGAAACAAGACAATCAGCCTAAAGAAGCCAGAGGCGCTCAGCAGCATAAAGCCCACGCTTCTAACAATAGAAATAATAATGCGGGCAAATCTAAAGGCAGAGGCAAACAACAACCTGCAGGACATTCTAATTTAGGGCAAGCCTTGTTAGATGCGATGCAGAAGTAGATAGGAAGCGCGCAGCGAATCAACGCCCACTTCAAAAAGTGGGCGTTGGTTCGCCTCGCGTATCACATCACAATACAACAGCCTGATTTACTCACCTTCTCTCCAGCATTATCTGCCTCTACGGCTTCTACCACTGAAACGGCATTTTCTGTCACTTTGCTAAAAATCATAGCCTGACCTTGAGTCATATGCTCTTTCACAAACTTCTGATATGCAATACAATCTCGTTTGCTCCAGCTTGCTTTCATTTTTTTTATTACGGCATCACCCTCGAGCTCTTTCCGAGGCAAATGTGATTCATACTCATAAGCACGTTTAAATTTATCAACCTGTTCTTGCGTCAGTCTATAATACATTTTGAGTTACCTTAAAATATAAAATTAATACACAGGCCCAATTATGTCAGAGCTCTAAGTTTTTGCTATCAGAAAAATGCTTACTTCGACATATGTAAGGGACTGTCTTGCTCATGGGGAAAGCCCTTATTCTTTAAATACTGCACTAGCGATCAGCTTACTGATCTTTATTCCAGTATTAACGCGAGACTTGTTCACAATCTAATTATAAAAATAACTCAATAAAATCAACGAATTGAAATTTTCTGTTGCAGTGTAAAACATTCTATGTTGGCAACACGATTGTTAATGTGGCAATGTAATTTCACCCCATAGGAAATGTGGACAAGCTATTACGGTGATTGTCCAATGAATATGTAGTCTGAAAATCAAGGAGATTAATCATGGCAATGCATGGACCAGAGCAACAAACCATACAAGATCGTTACAACAGCATCTACTCAGAAATGGCTGCTAATGCAAAAATTTCTGGATCGGACTGTCCTCTACCTAGCCCAGATCAAATATTAGAGACTTATGTGCCCTTAACACATACCAGAGATAGTTATTTTCAGTTTAGCGCTCGAGAAGCAACAGCGGAAGAACAAGAAGCCCATAAAAATCAATTTCTTGATGCCAAAATGGCGCCTTTATTAGAGCAATATGATAGAAGCTATGCACAAAGATTAGATCGTTTATTTGCTGAACAAGCTTTTCACGGCCATGATAAATATAAGCCTCAGTTTGCACCAATGGCTGCAGCAGAAAAGAGTGAGCTAGAGGGCGTTGATAACAATCCTCAAACTGGATTTTTTAATTCTAGAGGTAATGTTGGTGGCTTCCAAAGAACCCTAGCCCAACAATATCAACATCACTTAAAAAGAGCTGACGTCACAGCTAATGTTGAGTTTGCTCAAAGAATGCAGCAAGCGCAAACAGAAGCGTCTAAAGATGATCCTGATGCATGGAAAAAAGTTGGTCGTGGTGGAAAGCCACATAAATAAAGATTATACTGAGCGAAATAAAAAAGCCCAACATTAATACCGTTGGGCTTTTTTGTGGGTATTAAGTTAAACCGTTGTGGGAACTATCTAACCTCACCCGACCCTACGGGCCACTTTCTCCTGACATCAGGAGAAGGAAAGTGCTGCGTTGATATTCCAGATCTCGACTGAAAGTGAAACTATCACGCCAGCGAAGGCTGGCATGACAGAACGAGATTTTTGGGTTAGTTACATCCGATGTGTTCTTTTCAACGTGGATTTAGGCCTGGGCTTCACCGGTGTCACGCTTTGTTGCCGCGCCTCAAAAGCCGCAACCAAAACAGGTGACGACAACCTAATATCCTCTTTCCCTTCTGCCCTTTGTTCTACTTGTTTCTCATCTGCTGCTTCTAACTCTTGCTCAGCTTGCTTCTCCCTTGCTGCTTCGTCCGGCACCACAGGTTCTGGCAACTCTTCAGTTGATACGCCATCTAATGCATCCCAGTCAATAATAGGCGTTGCCGATAATTCTTCTTTTATAAAAGGCGGCTCACCTAAGATAGCAGGCTCAAATTTTGCTAAGCATTTCAAATATGCTTTGGTAAATTTCTCTTGTAATAATTGCGCTGTTTTTTGTCCACCATGCCCATCAAAGACAGACAACATAAATGGGTTTGCCTCTTTCACGCAAGCGTGGGTTAATTCTGTCACTTGGGCAGAAATATTGTCTCTAGAGCCTCTTGCATTAGCTGCTGTCACCAGCAATTCTGCGAGCTTGCCAAACTTTTTATCACGATGCTTAGCAATTACATTTCCAATATCTTCTTTTGATAAGCACTCAAGTCCAAACTTAGGATTATATTCAGTTAATCCATCACAAGCCACAATAACAAAAAGCCTATCACCTTCTTCTAAATAATTAAATTCATGCTTTTTTATACTGGGTGTATGCAATAAGCCAAATTCCTCAAAACGATGATCGCCAAATGCACGACTCACAGCCAACATGCCATTCAACCGTCCATTTTTTACCAAGGTTTCAAACTTTTTATCCTGACTTGCCGCCAATGACGTGATACGCGCTATTTCGTGTGCCTCATTTGGATTATGCATTTCATTTAATGAAGCCACAGTTTTGGTCGCGCCTTCTTTATCTAGAACAACGGCAAATACTTCTGAGTCCCCTAGACTCGCTGACCAGACTGTTTTACTTTTAGGATCAATCCAAGCGCTAATTGCAGTAGATCCATCAGGCACTGCTTTCTTCGAGGCTTTTTTTGTGAGCGCTGAAAATGTCTCTTTAATGAGCGCTTCATGCTCTGCTTCATCCCTTCCAATATACGCAGATGTCTGTAGATCAGAAAAACGATGCGCTATCATTCTGTCTTCTTGAGTTGCACGAGGCCCTTTGAATTCCGCCCCTCCAAAATATTCGCCTTCCATTCTGTAATCTTGCTTGCCATTACACGCGTTTGCAACTAACTCTTGTGACAACTCTATCTTTGAATCTATTCCAAAATGCTTCACCACATACTCCAATAATAAGTTAAAAACCAAACAAAATAGTTGCTGACATTATAGCTTGCTCTTTTCGATAGTAAAGATTTTTGCTGTCGAAAACGAGACTAAAAGCAGTTATGATGAAATTATCCGCTTTTTGAAAACCCTACTCATAGGATTAGCATGAAACAACTTCTCATTGGTGCTGGTTACATTTTTTTTGGCTTTAGGTATCTGTTCCACCCAGCAGCCAGAAAGTTTGTTCTAATCCCCATATGCATTAATATTGGAATTTTCATTATTGCTTTCTACTGGGGTTACGAGGTCAGCACCAGCAAGCTAGATAGCTTGTTACAGCCCGCGACACTACCTTCCTGGCTCTCTTGGTTGGAAGGATTTTTAAACTGGGCGCTCACCGGTCTAAAATGGCTGCTGGGTATTATTTGGTTTGCCTTGTTTGCTTTTTTATTTTCAATATTCGGTTCACTCACGGCTAATCTTATTGCCTCACCTTTCAATGGACTACTCTGCGAAAGCATCGACAAAAACATTAACCAATATGAGCCCAAGCCCATTTCTACTTTTAAGCTGATCGCACATTCCGTCTTACGTGAAATACATAAATGGTTCTACTATTTACCCAGGCTCATACTCATTGGGCTGCTCTGTTTTGTTTTATATTTTATCCCCGTTGCCAATATTATTTCTACCGGTATATTGTATTTGTTTGGCGCCTGGATGCTTGCATTTCAATATCTAGATTTTGCTGCGGATAACCGCAACATAAAAGTAAAAGAATTAAATATACGTGTAAAAGAAAGAAGAATGCTCAGCTATGGATTTGGCATTGCAGTCTTCAGTTTAACCTTGGTGCCTGTTGTGAATTTTATTATTTTACCTGTTGCAACTATTGCGGCCACAAAGTTGTGGGCTGAGCACTTTGCAGAAATTGTGAAAAAATAATGTAGTTTTACATCGCGCCTCTTTAAGGATATAAGGGGTTAACGATGAATGTATTTCAATATTATTGGCATAGAACCGCCTGTTTTGTCACCGATGTAAAAGTGGGTATCAGCCAACTTTGTCATTGGACAGCCAGTAAAGTACTGTCAAATGAAACGGTGAACTTCCAGGCCTCACAATTCATAGAGGGCCTCAAAACTGTCACTACCTTTCCTTTTACAACAGCCAAAATGATTTTTGACCCACCTTCCCGCAGATTAGCGGCCCATGTTTTAGAGTATAATTTTCTCTACTATATACTACCTGTCTTAGGCTATCATGGCTTTTTACGTGAACATATGAAAACTTTACTATCCAACACCTGTGGTGACTATATTTTTTATGTGGATATATTGGCAAACGCTGTGTTTACCCGATCATTAATTAATGCTTACGCTATCAATATTTTTAACAATATGAATGCCAGCAGTATAGAGTTACCCTATTCACCTGCCAGTGTCACATTAAACTGCTCATGTAAAGAATCTCAACACATCAAAGCGGCAATCATGAGCCCGATATATTACTTAACTAAGATGGCACTTTTTGCCCCATTGGAATATGTGCCTTATGTTGGCACCACTATCCGATATACCCTAAAACCATTGGCCTGGGGAGAAGCGCTAAATGAAGTTAACTTGTCCTCACTTTGTCACGATCACCGTGCAGCATACTTTGCAACCCATAACGCAGCCCACTACGGTATGGGAATGGCGGTATTAGCAAGCACACAGTTTACCAGCAGCATAGTGACTTATTACACAGGTGTATCAGGTTTTTTTATTCAAGATGCGATCTTTAATGCGCTCTATCCTTTTATGATATTCCATGTGCATAATCAGCGCTTTGAAAATATTTTTCTAGAAGATACCCCTAAAGATATTTTCAAACCACTGCGCCATAAGGTAGAACAAGGATTAACCATAGGAAAAGCTTTTATCACAACTTTACCAAAGTCAGATAATAATTTAGTTGAAAGCTTGTTAGTCCTGACACAAAAATTAAAACTTAGACAAACACTTTTATACCCCAGCTTAGGCAAAACACCTAAACAGCTTGTGACATTCCCACCTTTGCACATGCTTTTAAGAAATAACCGTCAAGCAATACTGGAAAAGTTAGAGACCGTAGAAATGGTGACAACCTACCCGGATCTTGTGAAAAACTTTCTTTTCTTGTATCAATGGTTCCCACTGTTACCGCCCAAAGAGCATGCGCGCATTATTGTGGGCATCATGGCAGATAACATGGAAATCACGACCAGACTACTCGCCCATGCTAAACGTCTGATTGCACACGTTGAATCCCACGATGTACAGCCTGACGAGGCTGTACGTGTCAGACGCTATATCCGCGAAGAACCTCGTAATATGATGATAGAAAGTTACATGGCGCCAAGCTGCGCACAGGCTGTCTCTCAGGATTCAGAAGACGATGAGCTCATAGCCACATTTCACCCTGTCTCTGTAAGCTCAAGCGACGACGATAATTGGGAGCTTATCCCTAGTCCCGACCGCGCTGGAGGCCCCATTACCCCCGCTTTTCAAGAAGGTCAATTAAAACCGCTTCAAGCAACCACCGCTGCATCAGATCAACCCACCACTGTAAAATATACACCCTGCTTAATTGATGACTATCACCCTAATAAAAAACAAGCATAGTAAACTTGCTATGACGTTTTGCCTCAAGGCTGTACCCAAATATAACCCTAGAAGACGTCAAAGCACTGTGATATCTGAAGCGCTAGTCAAACAATTAGAACAACTCAATACCGAATTCCTCGAGATAACCCCAGAGCCTGATGAAGTGACAATCGTGATTAAGTCTAACCCTGTATATCAATGCGAACTAGCCGAAATGATGAATGACCCCCAAAGGCGAGGTGAATTAATATCCAAAATTAACGAAATTCAAAATATCAACGATAGAAAGTCTATGATAGAAAATCTATACAACCAAACTTTAACGCAAAAACAAGGTGATATCGTGTTAAATGCTTTTGATCTTGATACTCGCTTTGCCAGCACCCGGGCCATGCTACAAGATCTCTACTTACAAGCCATGAAAGATGATTGGAGCACTAAAATTGACCAAATCTGTGCCGGCGATCCTAATCGCACTCTCACCCAAGAAGAAGCAGACGAAATATACCAAGAATGCATTATGCCGGAGTTCAACTCCGATGTTCTAAACCCAAGAGATGAGCAAAGACAACAGTTCATTATGTCTGATATCAATATTCAGAAAAAATCTCTCTTTTCTGCCAGCGATGCACCTATAGAACAAGAAGTTGATGTGCGAGACCGTAAAAAAGCTTTCGTTTAAATGGCTCTAACACAGTAAAATATGAGCAAGACTTAATCCGAACGGAAAACCTCTGTTCGGATTATTTTATATTTATTCTTTAAAATTGGTAGCCTCTAAATCTATTCACCATTCCCCTATATTAGACATAGAGTCCCAAGGTGCCTCTGGCGCCAAACGCTCGCCCTTCTGTAATAACTCAATAGAAATACCTTCTGGAGACCGAATAAATGCCATATAACCGTCTCTGGGGGGTCGATTTATGGTAACGCCTTGTTCCATGAGTTTTGCACATGTCTGGTAAATATTATCGACTTCATATGCTAAATGCCCAAAATTTCGACCGCCATCATAGGACTCTGGGTCCCAATTATAGGTTAGCTCAACTAATGGGGATTTGTTTTGTTTTGCCGACTCAACATCACCAGGCGCCGCTAAAAAAACTAATGTAAACTTGCCCTGTTCATTATCATAACGATTGATTTCCATTAAACCTAATTTGGCACAGTAAAAATCTAGTGCATCATCTAAGTTACTAACCCTAACCATTGTATGTAAATATCTCATTTCTCTATTCCTTTAACCGCTGTGTCCTAACTTGTTTAGAATCTTTAAGTGCAGTAGCATACCTGCTATAAAATTAATAAAAAAGAGTCTAATATGAAAATATATTCTAGTGTACTAGCTATTTCCCTTTCAATAATTTACGCAGCTGCATGGGCTGCAAATGATTGCGGTTCTACCCAAAAAATATCTGACTATATCAAATATAACGACACGTTGAGTCAACTGGAGGAAGTGATCCAATCTTCTTATTCAGACGACAAAAAAAATTATTGTGTTTGGATAAAACAAAGAGACAATTATATTACAGAGCAAAAATTTCTAGACATTGGGCATGTCGATATACACAAACAATGTGATGCCACTAAAAAACTAACAAATATGTATCTTGCGGAGCTAACTCGACATCTGGCTTTTTGCGAGTCTGATGCTTGTGATACTGCCAAATATAAAGCTCGCAGCTTAGGTTACGTTTTCTCGAACAATCTACAATACAGCCTCATTTCAACTGGCGCTGACTTTAGCCTCAATAAAGTGCATACATTTCCTGATGTAACGTTAGTGCACTTTAACAAAAGTAACCTTGCAGGCACTTGTGGCGATTTTAAAACGACTTTTTTATTTCAAGGCAGCTACCCTCAAGACAAAGATAAATTTTTAAACCCCAGTATTGACCAACATACTTTTCCTGAAATTAAACCTATTAAATACCAACCTAAAAAAGCAGATGCTTTATTTGACCAATTATTTTCTCAGCACGAATATACTTATACTTATGAAGAAAAGCCTGAATATACGAACGATCAATATTTCTGCTATAGCCAAACTTTTTATCATTATACAGGTGGTGCACATGGCAACAGTAATATCATGTATCTGACCCTAGATAAAAAAACGGGCCAAAAACTAAAACTAGAGCAAGTGCTAGATATTAAGCATAAAGCCGATATTTTAAGACTCGCCAAAATAAATCTCTATGCTCGCTATAAATTAGATGAAAGCAAAAATCTGACTGACAATGGTTTCTGGTTCGACGACAAAAGCAAAGAGTTTGAGTCAGATAATCCTTGGATTGATGAAGAAGGCTTTTATTTACCAGATAACTTTATAATACAAGAGGACGGTATTGCATTCTTATACCAACCCTATGAAGTTGCCCCCTACGCCACGGGAACCCCTAAGATTAATATCTACTGGAATGAAGTAGACGACCTATAAGTCAGAAGTAAAAAAACGATATAAATCAAATATGTGCACGCAAAAAATCCACTTTGCGTGCGGCCACACTAATTTTTCAATGCTAAAAATAACCGTTTATCCCAGCTTTTCAGCGCCCTATCGCAAACCAGTCTTTAACCCCTAGACCTTGACCCTCAATTAAGTACAATAACTAACACACGTTATAAATTATTTACTTGAACGAGGAGCTCGTTCAATTTAACTGGGGAGTTATACTATGTTAGGTTTTGTTAAAGACACACTTTTCGCTGCTGCTGATACTTGTAAGGGATATAGTTCTGAGTCATGTTGGAATGCGGTAGAATGGACTGCACAAACTTTTGTCGGCTTTTCTGTCTGCAAAGAATTCGCTGCACCTTTATTTGATCCATATACACAATGCGCTGTGCCGACTGCTCTTGACGTAATGAATCAAGTATTTGCTGAAGCACAAGAGCGATTAATTGCTAGCACAACTTGCGCTATTGGTGATGGTACCGCCATGGTTTTACACTCTTGCGTCGAAGCAGGCACTTGTTATGCTCAATCAATCGATCCAACTGGTTTCATTGTTGCGGGTGGCATTGTGGCAACAGCATCAGTCGCTGGCTTAGCCTATAGCGCTTATAAAGCTTATGCGTCTCGTTCTAAAGATATCTTTTATGATGCGCCTGTTGTTGATGTTCCAGCACAGTATGAATTATTAACGGATTACCTAGAGCGTCGCCAAGGCAGCTCTTCTATGGCTTTGATGCAATACAAACCAGGCGCTTTGGCTCAAATGCAAGAAGACGCGAGTAGATTAGGTTTAGTCCTTCTAAAGAAGCAAGGACAAGATATATATCTCGTTCATGGCGCAGGCAAAGAGCATGAATTAACCCAAGCGGGTGTAAAAGCATTTATGCGCACTCTCGCTGCAGCACACGACGCAAGTGCTGCCCCCGTACGCTTAGATCATATTGCCGCATTAAACCGATTGGCTTATGAGCATGCACCTAAACTAGCAAACATGGGGCTTTTGAGCATCGTTGTAGGCACATCTGGTGTTAAATTAGCCATTACAGCAGAAAATATAGAAAATATCCAAGCCCTACAGGAAGGTCAATTGGCCCTTACAAGGGGTGAAGAAGATTTACTGAAATTAATTGGCTCACAACCAGATGGAAAAATTCGCTTGGAAGAAGATAGTGATGCTTGTCATGCATTATCCGCTGTTGCCGATAATTGTGCTCTGGCTAACCTACATCTGACACCTAAAGAAAGAACAGAAATGGGTTTGGTTTTGGTTGGCGTAAGACAATCTGGCAAATTAGTGAACTATGATGTCCCAGCAGACCTATTAGGTGCCGCAATTGTTGAAGGCAACATGTTCCAAGATGCACTTGCGAATAGAACAGATGACGGAGAGATTGAGTTTGATTTCGGCGGAGAGCAGCATGTGGATGTTGTTGAGCTGGAAGAAAAAGTCGCATCTGTTGTAAAGCAAGCTGAAACAGTGCAAGAACGCCAAGCAAAACGCTCGAGAGCGAAATTTGGTGGATATTAACTTTCTCTAAAAACTTAAATAAAGCCCTCTACTCTATACGTATTGGGCTTTTTTTATTTCAATTCACCGCGAGGATAATTACTTAAGACCATCTATCCTGACCTTTTGTCCCCTCATCGAAAACCAAGCTAACTTACTTGCAACCCACAAGACCATGTCTTTATACTAACTAACATACTTACATATATATGTAAATTTTTTTAATACTGAACGAAAGTCGTTCTATATAGGGGTTATTATTATGAGTTTAGGTTCTTTTATTCCAACGGTTAATGCTGTTATATCTTCCGCTGCTAGCTTGTTGGGTTTGACAGCGACAACGGCGACTGAAGAAGTCGTGGTTGAGTCTGTGTTTAATGCAACAACACAATCTGCCATCCCGACTGCATTTGAGATTTTGACCAACGCTACTGCCTATGTTGCTCCAGAAGTAGTTGTACCTTCGACTGCTTTAGCAGTTGTAAATAACACATTGATTAGCAATGCAACTTTAGTGTGTGAAACAATTGCCAGCAACGCAACCAGCACCGCATTAACATTAGCAGATGCGGCTATAGAAGAAGCCGGTAGTTCTATGGGTTTTTATAGCGTAATAGCAGGTGGTTTAGCAACTGTTGGTGGTTTAAGCATTGCAGCATACCGCAAATACAATCAAACTTCTGCGTCAACAACTGAAGAAAAAGCTGAAGAAAAAGCTGAAGAAAAAGTTGAAGAGAAAGTTGAAGAAAAAGTTGAAGAGAAAGTTGAAGAAAAAGTTGAAGAGAAAGTTGGAGCTGAACAAACATCAGCACCAGCCCAATCTACTCCAGCTGCAGCTCAGGTTGCAAGAGCTCGCAATAAATTTGGTTCTTAAATAAATACTTACACGCACAAAAAAGCCCAATACTAAATAAGTGCTGGGCTTTTTGCTTTTTGATGATAAGAGCTTTTAGCCTAGGAAGTTAGTTGCAAAAACACCAATTCCTAACATGTAAGTATCCTTCATCCTAACTTCAGCCGGAAATCCAACAACAGGATCTGAATTTACCTTGAATCGATTTGTATTCATCCAACTACCAAAAGCTCTTAATCCTATATTCTCAGTAACCATCAAACTAGCACCCAGTTTTGCAACAAAAACAATCTTAGAGTCGTTAAATTTCCTGGTTGAAGCGGAAATAATATTTGCTGCTAATGCACCATCAACATCTGCAACTGTCTTTTCCTCTGCTGTCAAGTCGACGTAAGCACCCCCAAGTAAAGCAAAGAAATTAATTCTACGGCAATCTGGAACTTGATAATTAAAAGTTAAGCCTAAATATGGCGCATCAAGCTTACGCTTAGACTCTACTTGTGAAAAATCATCGCCGGCCACAGTTGCTGGTCCACCAGACAATGCTCGTTGCCCTGGATTTAAGCGCACATTATTATCTCTTTCTGGGAACCACTGATAGCCTGCTTCCACGCCAATAAATTCCCATAACGGGTTTGCCACGTATAAATTAATCACGCTATTGTGTTGCTTATAAACGGGATTACCAAAACCATTTTTAAACCTTAAAGAGGAATAAGCGGCATCCGCACCCAGAGTGGGGTTAAACTCAAATGCCATCGCGGTAGATTGCATCCCAAGCCCTAATCCTAAAACGAGCGCTGTTGAGCAAACATGCTGAAGAGAAAAATTTTTGATTGCTGGCATTGTGTAAATTCCTTTTTAGTGTGACTCAATATTTAGGAGAGCCTAAAATATTTAACCTATATAAAATATACTGCAATATCAACCTAGTCGCAAGTTCGGCACCTACGTTCTAAGTTAACCTGAAGAAAAATACAGCGCTTTTCTTGTTTTAAAAGGTAACAACTGATCGTATGGACTCACCTTTATGCATTAAATCAAAAGCAGTATTAATATCTGTTAACGGCATGGTGTGGGTAATTAAATCATCAATATTGATTTTACCTTCCATATACCAATCTACAATTTTGGGCACATCTGTTCGTCCTTTGGCACCCCCAAAAGCACTACCCTGCCAAACCCGCCCTGTCACTAATTGAAATGGCCTGGTGGAGATTTCTTGGCCAGCTCCCGCCACCCCAATGATGGTGCTTACCCCCCAGCCTTTATGGCAACACTCTAAGGCTTGGCGCATAACTTCAACATTACCGATACATTCAAAACTATAATCAACGCCACCTTGAGTGAGATCCACCAAATAAGGCGCTAAATCTTGCTTCACTTCCATCGGGTTAATAAAGTCCGTCATGCCAAATTTTTTAGCCATGGCTTTGCGAGCAGGGTTGATATCAATACCAATAATTCTTTCCGCACCCACCATCTTAGCGGCTTGAATCACATTTAATCCAATGCCACCTAGGCCAAAGACAGCCACACTAGAGCCAGCCGTGACTTTTGCGCTATTAATCACCGCTCCAATACCTGTCGTCACACCGCAGCCTATGTAACAGACTTTATCAAAAGGAGCGTCTTTTCGAATTTTGGCCAGGGCTATTTCAGGAATCACACTATAATTGGCAAAAGTGGATGTCCCCATGTAATGGAATATTTTTTCGCCATTTAAACTAAAGCGAGAAGAACCATCCGGCATAAGTCCTTGACCTTGAGTTTCTCTAATAGCTTGGCATAGATTTGTTTTTTGTGAGAGGCAATATTTGCACTGCCCACACTCTGGAGTATACAGCGGTATCACATGATCGCCAGGCTGCAAGCTTGTTACATTTTTACCCACTTCCACCACGATACCAGCGCCTTCGTGCCCCAAAATAGCCGGAAACAAGCCCTCTGGGTCATCCCCTGACAGGGTAAAAGCATCTGTATGACAAACACCAGTGGCTTTCATTTCTACCAGAACTTCACCTTCTTGAGGCGCCTGCAAGTCCACTGTTTCAATCGAGAGTGGTGAATTTGCTTTAAATGCAACGGCAGCCTTCACTTCCATAAGTTCTTCCTTAAATTATACGTCTAGATTACTAACTAAATTTCATCAATAAAACAACAAACGGCTAATCATAACAAGTATTCCTCGCACATGCGCCATTGGTCGGATAATACCCCCTGAGTATCGGAGTGTTGTTATTAGTGCGATGCAATATATAGTATTATGTAGGTTAGACAACTACTAGTATTTCAAGGCAGGAACATCAATATGACATCGCAGGGCCCACAAAAAATCGTTAATGTGACAGGTTTTGATAATGGCTGTGGTGCGCATGATTTTTTACATGTTTTTGACGACCAATTTGAAAAGCTCCCTTGGGATTTTCCGCAATACCAGCTTTTATTACAATTATTCTCAGAAACCTATGGGGTTGAACTCACTGCCGAGAATTTCAGAAAAGCGCTAGACGCTATTCCGGGTTATGCGAATAAAGAATACGCTTTTGGCCCCATTATCAGACAACATATTGCTGAAGTTCTCCACCAAGATGCTGATTATAAAGAATTACTTTCTAATCAATTTTTTACCGCCGCCGGCAGGTATTTAGGCCATAGAAACAATGAAGGCACAGACCAAAGCCTTATCCGAGCCAATGGTGCTTATTTGGCACAGCTACAAGCTGATTATACCAGATCGGGTTTAGAACTAGATGCTTTCATGGCTTATAAACAAGCAGACATAAAAGCTTATTATAACAAAGATGGCTTTAACCATTATATTGAAGCGCTAGGTGAGACATCCCAAGGGCTCATGCTGACCGTTGATGAAATCAGCGTTTATGCCCGTATTATGGGTATTAATTTAAATGTATACGGGCGAAATAACGCGGTTATTTTACAAGACAATAATTATACGAATCCCTTGTTTGATTTAACGTTACATAATTCAGGCATTCACTGGCGTTACCAAGCAGACTATCTATCTTCTGTGGAAGTTGCTGCAAGAAATCGAGACACCTGTATTTCACCATTAGATAGACACCCTATTATTCAAAATATAAACCAACACGGCTGGAATCCTGACACCTGTGCGCCTTTAATTCAACGCGTACAAGATGCCTGTTTAGACATGACTTTGGCAGATGATTTCCTCAGCCATTCTGCTATACCACATGCCGGTTTGTTTGAAGCGAGCAAGCCTCTATTAATGTTGCAATCCAATATACAGGAACGATATTCTGGTCAAGCACAGTTATTTCATAAAGCCAATGACTTTTTAAACGAACAGCTTGATCAAGGTGTTGAATTTAGTGCTAACGAATTTGAAGCTCGCTTTGATGCCTTAGAAGATGCGGTCAGTAATGGCTCTATGGATGAAATTGACTTGCTAACCCGTGCTTCAATCAAGCTTAAATAAACATAACACCTTTCTAAGTGATTGATTTCTCAGAATAGCACTTTGCCGGCCTCTGGCTTAAAAGTGGTATTACACTTACATATAAAACACAATGAACTTCCATTACTTTTACTGGTCTAAAGACTTAAGAGTCATGATGTACAGTAGGTGTAAGAATGGGTGTCTTTGGAGCTAGATTAGGTTCTTTTGCAGCGAAAGCGGCTCAAAATCTCAGCGCCACGGCAAGAAGTCCAGGCGGGCAGTTCTTAGCAAAAACAGGTAAAGAAGTTGCTATGGATTTAACGACAAATTTCATGCTTGACGCGGCAAATTTAAACCCCTCCGAGAATGCCAATAGAGTTGGTATGCTTAAATCCATGAAGAGCTCCAAAGCAGGCCTTGCCTCTCAGCTTGTTGGCATGGGGATCCAAGCATATCAAAACAGCTCTCCCCCTACGGTTAGTAACCAAAGTCAATATCAAGCGCAGCAAACGAGTAATCTCGCAAGAAATTTATCACAACAAGTAGAAAACCCTAGTAACACAAATTTTAACAATCGCATCAGGGATAATTTTTCTCCCACTTTAGCCAGCTTAGCCAAATTATCTGATATGAGTGCAAACTTTAATAGTATGCCCTCCCAACATTTTTCCCCCAAAGTAGACCCTCAAAGGTTCAAATCAGGCGAGATTTTAAATAGTTTTTCAATGATGAAAAAAGAATCTCAAGAGCCAGAGAGAAGCATCTCTGCAATTGAAAGCTATTTAAATTATAACAATCCAACAGAAAATAGGGTCGATGAACAAAAAGAAACGGTCGAAGAGGAAGAAGAGATTTCTAACAAAGATGGTGTCGAAAGTCCAGAATCCGAAAATCCCGAGCCATCAAAATCCACCAAATTACGATAAGGCGTTAGAATTTATGAGCGAACAACCCAACAAAGATAATATTGATATCGCCGCATTAATCAACCAACTAGATGACAAAGGGCTGCAAAGTACGGCCAATAATTTACAGCAAAAGCGAACAGAAATAGAAAGTATGGTATCAAGCATGAACCCATATACTGAACAAGAAACGATAGATATGATTTCCAACTATACCATCATATTGGATGATCTCAATAACAAAGCACACAGCACAAACAAAGAGGCATTACAGAAGTTACTCGCCGCTACATTTAGTGTAGGGTTTGCTATTGGGCAAGGAACTGATATAGCAAAGACATTGCCGCTCATGGCAATAGCAGGAGCCCAATCTGATTTAGGCATAAAAATACTAAGCCACTATTTAAAGCAAAAAAAGAATACTCGTAAATAAATTGCCTATCTTATTTGACATTAAAAGAAATATTTTCCATTTCAAGGCCGTTCACGATTATCGCAATATAATGTTTGCCAGCATAATGCTTGCGTGTGCTCATTTCTCTAAATGAATGTTGCTTTGATAACCTGAAAATTCCTTTTTCATAATGCCCTTCTCTTATTTGAAAAATCTTACGAGATTTTGTTCCATTTGCTTTCATGTAATCGATTGCATATTCAACTCGTAACTTGCTTACTTTTTTCACAATCACATCAAAAGAAAATGCTAGCGACTCACTAATCTTGATGTCTTTTTCTTGTGTTTTTAAATTTTTAACGTTTACACCGGCTGTATCAGTGAACCCAAAAATAGTCAATGCCTCTTTATTGCCTGATTTGAGTAGCGTTCGACAGGCGTGCTTAACCAATCTATTTGTTGTTTCGTTTTTGCCATACCATTTTTGTGCAATATTAATCACAATATCAGGGTTGTCTTTGGCAATATCATTAAGATTATTAGCAACAGAACGGCGCACATATTCTTGCTCATCATTTTTTAAGATGTTTAAGATAGGTAATATAGCAGAAGGATCCTGTTTAAAGTCAGGTAAGGCCATTGCCCAAGGTAGTCTTGGACGACAACCTTCACTCGCCAACCGTCGTACATGATAGTTGTCATGTTTAGCCCATAACTTCATTTGCTTCATCATACGCTTGGAATCTTGCTTTATGAATGGTCGCACCGCAAACTCAGAAGAAGAATATGGCGTAAAAAATTCTAATGCCAAGATAGATGGCTCCCAATCCGCCTGTCCATACATCTCAACAAAGTCTGGAAAAAACATATTTAAAAATCCACCAAAATCAGAAACACCATGCATTAGGGGTGCGGCAGATTTTAATATGTTAATAGACGTCTCATAGTCCTTTGGCAAAATTGTCCCCAAACTAATGGTCACATGCCGCATGCGATCTTTTAGCTCTCTTGAATCCCAAGCGTCATCAAAAATAAGCTGCATAAAGTAACGATCATTGAAATCTGAATGAATCGCCTTCATTGCTTTGGCAATATTTTTGATGAATTTTTTATTATAATAATTTTTTAATGGTTCAGCCATTTGTATTTGATCTCATTGCACTTTTTAGATATTAACTATATTCATGCGCAAGAGCATATTATATCCGAAATACATGTGGTAATAAAACCATAACACGCGAAGAGATCTTCCAAGGCCTCTCTAACAAATGTATTGTATTAAAGCGAATACAGTCAGTTAAAATGTCCGTATCTTCTGACTAATCTCAGTTCTTTCACTGACGCTCAGCTGAAGCTCATCTGCCATATCAAGCATCATCTGCAAATTAGTCAACTCTTCTTTTCGCCTTTCATTTGCATAGGCTAAGAGGACCGTTTGATTATTTTCTGGTGCATTTGAAACAAGTCCCGTGGCCAATACTTTGTCAGCAGACGTATCTATTATACGCCTCTTTTCAGCATTCGATGCTTTTTGACTATCAAACTGTTTAATCAACGCTTGTATACCACCTAAGCTCATTATACGGCTCCTCAAAAAATATAATTTATACCTCAAGTATAAGTTCCATATTATATAACACAAACAG
Source organism: uncultured Coxiellaceae bacterium (assembly GCA_963976875.1). Classification (GTDB taxonomy): domain Bacteria; phylum Pseudomonadota; class Gammaproteobacteria; order Berkiellales; family Berkiellaceae; genus Berkiella_A. The sequence continues at coordinate 32,093 of CAXBML010000002.1, read as the reverse complement.
AAACACGATAAATGGTGCCAATACAAAGACAAGAAGAAAGCAGTCATCTTAATTATTTAAAAACAGCTTGAGATCCAAAGTACGAGCACAATCAAAGACTGTGCCGGTGACACTATTAAAGCAAAAAAAAATAATGGCATAGGCGCTATATTGATTAAAACCACGGAATAGTATTAGGTATTTGATTAGAATAGTTTCCTCTTTACCAATGACGCCGTCTCAACCAATATATCGTGAGATATTTGGAAATCGTCATCCAGCTCAAAGTCTTCTATTAACTCATCACTAGAATCCCAGTACTGCGAAGATGATGAGGTGCTCCCCGCGTCAAAAACCTCATTAAAAATGAGCTTGCTCTTAAACGAGTGCATTAAAAACTCTTCGTCGTCTAATTCACAAAATTTTGACTGCCTAAGCTCTTCATCTGAAGAAGAGCTAGATAGATTGTCAAATTCAGCATCTATTTCGCTTCTTCTTGATTTAATCATATTGACTGAATCTATATCCTGTTTCGACATTTTTTTGGGGGTTTTATTTTTTAAGTTTATAGCTGGGTAGCTAGTACTAACGGCTGATACTTTTTGCGGCGATAAAAGAACGGGTTTCATATCAACCGTATGATTTTGATAAGTTTGCAAATGCCGTTTTTTTTCTTCAGAAATGATTTGTAGCGCATTATCAGTTGCAACTTTATGCGCTGCTAATATTTTAGTAAATACAGTTAAAACCATACTTTGCTCATCAGTTAGACGACGATGAAATAAAGGCGTTTGGTATTCATCTAATAGGTTTTTGAGCATTAAACTTAAACTGGATGCTTTTTTATAATGCTGTCTGCCTTTTATGTCAATACCAGTATGTTCTTCATAATATACCGTGGCGGCCACATGGCAGAAATAATGCTCTGCCCCTTCGGTCGGTATGCGTTCCGTAACATATGAATAAGTCATTTGCAGTGCATGTAATATTTTGTCTTGTATATAGGGATTTAAAATGAGCAGTGTATTCAATGCTTCCTGAGTAGGCAGCGTAGTAAGCAATGTATATTCTGTATTATTTCTAACGTAATGCCGTAATCGGAAGGGGGCCACCTTGTGACCTACCAAGGCCCGCTCAAAAGGCATATATCCGGGAGACACTGAGTAACCAGATGATGTTGCTTTTTTAATGGGAGAGATGGGAACAGGAGCGCTTAACATATAATACCTCTAATTTTTAATGATACTAAATAAACCTCCTTTGTCTATTCGGATGTATTGACTTCATATAATTTACGGTGATATTAACACACCAAACCTTGCGGCCATAATATACTGCCTTGTTTTTTAGTGTATATACTTCATAGCGCATGGATAAGCTCTTGATAAGCCGATTTATACGGCACTATGCATTGTTTTTCAACAACTCGCCTACTGCCGCAACCAACGAGAGGCAACGAACAACCTCTACAATATTCAAATACTTTCTCAGCGGTTGTCCAGGCTGGTTAATATTTTTGACAACACCAGCACACAATCGAACCGCTGAGTTTTTATATTTTATTTCGTAGCATTAATTCATCTGGATATGGGTTTAAAAAACTCTGATTGCAAAGATAATCGTTAGGATAATGCATTAAATGATGCTTCAAAAGCGTTACTGGCACAATAAGGGGTAATCTTCCCAAACGATACTCCTCAATTGTCTTTAATAGTTCCTGCTTATCCAGACTTGAAATCTCTCTTTTCAAATACCCCATGCAATGATGTAGGACATTCGCTACTTTTTTTGTGTTCGCAATATATTTAAAGGCAAGCATTATCTCTTGAATATAATCATCTGCGAAACCAGATAAATCTTTTTTATTAATATTCGCGATCATAACCCCCAGCCGTTTATAAGCACTCAAGTTATGAGACATCAAAGCCAGTTTATGCTGAGAATGAAAATCAACCAGTTTTTTAGCCGTGACACCTTTTTTCATTGCAGCTTGCCACTTATGCAATAAAAAAACACGCTCAATAAAATTTGCACGCAAGTTGGGATCATTTAATCTTCCCTCATCTTCTACAGGCAAAAGAGGATGTGTTTCACAAAATGCCTTGTAAAATACGCCTATACCCCTTTTGGGCGGTTTGGGAACAGTCTGATATACTTTTACATCTGGTCCACAAGTGGGCGAGTTCTTCTTGAAGATGTAGCCTGACAATCCTTTTAACTGGCTTGCTCTTTTAGTTGCATATTTTTGCATTTTATCTGTTATGTCATTTGAGTGGTCTCTGACAAAAACTAAATTAGGGGACTTAGGATCACCTATCAAATGTATAGTAGGCCTTGGCACACCTAACCCTATGTCCACTTCTGGACATGTTGGAATTAAATCAAAGTAGTTTACAAGAACATCCGTCAAAAATGCTTGACGTTTGGCACCACCATCGTGACGAACTTCTTCTCCAAGCAAGCAACTACTGACGCCAACTTTAATCTTTCCTACACTCATAAGTAATAAGCCTTAATTAATTTAATGTGATAACATGCATGATTGATATATTTAGTATATATTATTACACCCATTAATTGGATAAGGATAAGGTACAGTGGTATCAAATGGCGTTCAAATTGTTTGGTTTAGAAGAGACTTGCGGTTATTTGATAATCCAGCCTTACATTCTGCCTGTAAAGAAAAAAACAATATCCTTTGTCTCTACATATTAGATGAGAAAAATGCAAGACCTATGGGTTCCGCCCAAAAATGGTGGCTTCACCACAGTCTGATTGCATTAAATAAAAGCCTTAAACAGATAGGACTCAATCTATCTCTGCATCAAGGCTGCACTTTAGATATCTTTAAAAAAATTATAAAAGACAATAATATTAGCGCCATAAATTTTAATACTGTATTTGAACCAGAACAATTGGCCATTGACGCCAAGCTAGAACAATTATGTACCACCAATGATATCCAACAAAACACTTTTCATTCGAACGTTATCATCTCACCGGACAAAATACTTAATGGCCAAAATGAACCTTATAAAGTGTTTACCAGCTTTTATAAAAAAGCAACCACCTATGTCAGCACAAGCAAAGTCATAAAAACACCTACACAAGCTCAGCCCTATCCCTTAACAACACCCAAAAGTGAATCACTCCAAGATTGGGCGTTGTGTCCTAAAAAGCCAAATTGGGCTAATAATTTTAAAGATTATGCAACACCAGGTGAAATAGGGGCACAACAGGCGCTACAAGACTTTATGGAAAATAGCCTAAGTGAATATAAGCAAGGCCGAGATTTCCCTGAACCCAATCATTCCTCGCGCTTATCTGCTCACATTCACTTTGGAGAGATCAGTTTAAACCAAACTCGCCAAAAAGCAGTTCAACAACAGCAAATAGAAAAAATGCATTCTGCAAATATAGAATGTTTTATTCGACAGCTATACTGGCGTGATTTTAGTTATTACTTACTATTTCACAATGATAATCTTCCCAAACGTAATTTTAATAAAAAATTTGATAACTTTCCCTGGAAAAATAGCAAAGCTAAATTAAAAAAATGGCAGACAGGTCAGACTGGCTACCCCATCGTGGATGCGGGCATGAGGGAGCTGTGGCATACAGGATATATGCATAACAGAGTCAGAATGATCACAGCCTCTTTCTTAACGAAACATTTATTAATCCATTGGAAGAAGGGAGAAGAGTGGTTCTGGGATACTTTGCTTGATGCCGATCTTGCTAATAATGTCTGTTCGTGGCAATGGGTTCAAGGATGTGGCGCAGATGCCGCACCTTATTTTCGTATCTTCAACCCAACACTACAGGGTGAAAAATTTGACCCTGATGGCGTATACGTTAAAAAATGGATCCCCGAGCTATCCAAGCTAGGTAACAAATATATTCATACGCCATGGTTGGCTCCTAAAAATATACTCAGCCAAGCCAATATTACATTGGGACATGATTATCCATGCCCTATCGTTGATCACAAAGAAGCAAGGATCTTAGCATTAGAATCTTATAAGAACATATAAAATAGGGTTAATCGCTATAGAATTAGAATTTAGACTCACTATCAGGGGACTTATGAAGGCATTAATTATTGTGGCACATGGTAGTAGAAATGAGCTCGCCAACCAAAGATTCGTCAATTTAGTTGATAAGATAAAACCAAGTCTACAAAAAAAATATGACTTAATTGAGCTCAGTTTTTTAGAATTTGCATCACCTTCTTTGGTAGAGACAATTGACTCACTCCCCAAAAGCAATACCACATTAAAAGTGGCTATTTTTCCCTATTTTCTTCATGCGGGAAATCATGTCGCTAAAGATATACCTAATATTGTTAAGAACTCGCATTTAAAAAATACAGATGTGCAATTTTTAGCCGCGCTGGGTGAAGAGCCCAAGATGATAGATTTAATGCTACAAATATTAACTTAAATAGAATAATTGATAGCGCGGATGCTTTAATCTAATCTTTCAGTCATGCATTTAATTCTAAATATCTAGATCTGCGACTGTTGCGAAGTTTCCATTTTTTCCCAAGATGAAATCGCCAGTATATACGGACAAATATATTACCTAATATGGCTAAGACAATACCGCACAAGGTACATCCCAACAACAACGGCTGCCATACTTCATGTAAAATACTAAAAGAGTGGAAATTTAAATCACAAACTGACTGAGATAATATTTTTGTGCCAATATAATAGCCAAAGCCCAGTAATGGGATAGCAGTCAAAGGGTTGACCAACCAAACCAAAGCGACAGATAACGGTAAATTAGCTCTAAACCAAATAGCCAGCAATCCTGCCATTAGCATATGTCCAATGCAAGGAATATAGGCCACAAACAGACCTATACTGACTGCAGATGCAACAGAAGTACGATTAAAATGCCATAATCTTGGTTCGCCTAATAAACTTCCAAATATCTTAAACAGCTTACTATTTTGAAGCTGACTTGGATTAGGCAACCGAGCCTTTAACCTGATTTTTCCCATACATATCACTTAAGTGTTATACATTCATTTTGCTTGATGCATAGTATTCTGAACGCTCATTTTTGTCCAGTACCAATCATCTATTGCCCCCATAACAGGACAGCCATCCTCCAAACACAAAACTGCAGCCCCCAATAACAGGACAGCCATCCTCTAAACACGAAGCGACAACACAACCAATGCACGATCATGTTCAAAATTTTTGTTAGATCTAAACAATTAAATTGGAGGGAATATTTTACTAAATACTTATGTGCAGAATTTTAATGTTACTTTTATGATGGAATATTACTTGCGTATAATTTCTTTGTTTGACTTATACTCTTTATACTCTTTTGGAAACCATTTTTCTTTTTACTAAAATTAACGAGTAAAACCTCACTCCCAATAGCGTATGAAAATCTGGAACCCAGGTTTTGAATAAAATTAACCCAATGATTGGCCCCAAATCCTAGCCTATAAAGTATAGGTGATAAGCACTCAGGTATCGCACCTACATTTTTATCATCCCGAATAGTTTTACCTGTGTAATCGACTAATTCTAAATAATCAGATAATTTAAAATTAATGGCTAACGTGTCTTCATCTATTCTAGGAGCGAATGGCACTAATGCTTTTGGTTGTGGCAGGTTCTCTAATATTTCTACTCCACTCGTGCTTTCTTGTGGAACATATTTGTGATTATTTTTATTTAACTGTTTATTTATATAATTTATTCGTTCATATATCGATGTAAATTTAGAGGTTTCTGGAGTTTTCGCTATTCCTGCTCTAATTGGATTTAAGTCAACATATACCATGGCGCTTAATACCGCAACGTCATCCAATAAAGCTTGTGACTTAAATCGCCCCTCCCAAAATCGCCCCTTACAATCATCTTCTTCATTGACATCTCTTGCGATACGCTCATTCAAACAACGCATAAACCAACTAATGCTTGTTAATCGCTCCCGCCATAACTTAATCTTATTTTTATTATATTTATTTGAATTCGCATCTTTTTTAAAAATACTTTCCCAACGCCGAAATACCTCTTTATCAGACCAGTTCCTCGCACGCTCATCTTCTACATATAAAACAACATGATAATGATTGCTCATGATGGCATAAGCACATATTTTAATAGCAAAAATATTAGACAAATACTTTAATCTATCAACAATCCATTCTTTTCGATGAGAATAATCTGTTTTTGTCAACTCGTCATAGCCACATAACCAGCTTCGACGCACACAACGGTTCATCACATGATAATAAGGTGTTACATCTAAATCAATCTGCTCAGAACGAGAAACAGTCATAAATCACCTCAATACAAACATTAATTGACATTATGCATTAATTTAATGCCAGGTCAACTTTACAAAGAAAATTAACATGGCTGTCCTGTACTTCTGCTGTACTTCTGTCCTGTGTTTCTCTGATAGGATGTCCTGTACTTCTTTGCCCATTCTTTAAAGCTTCATTCTTGAGTCCCTGGCTAGCCCATCCTAGCTCATGTAGACTAGAAGATGATTTGGATTTCGTGACGAGCCTGACCAAGCAAGAACACGTACAAGGGAGCAATCAGTGAGTAAAATAGTTGCTGTAGTAAACGAAAACAAAAACACTCTCCTGCCAACAATGATGTCTGTTATCGCACTGTTGTTCAGCTTTATGTTGGTATGTTTAGGCCATGGGTTACTTAACACCATGCTCAGTGTTAGGGCGGCAATGGAATCCTTTTCTAGTTTATCAGTAGGTATTATTGGGTTTTGTTACTTCGCAGGATTTATTTTTGGCGTCTCACTCTGTACTCGTTTAATATCTGTCGTTGGCCATATTCGGGCGTTTGCTGCACTGGGCTCCTTAACCTCTGCTTTATCTATTGCGTTCTTACTATCTATTAATCTACCAAGCTGGATGATCCTACGATTCACGTATGGAGTCTGCATCGCTGCTTTGTATATGGTGATTGAAAGTTGGTTAAACTCACTTTCCACAAATGGCAATAGAGCCCAAGTCCTCTCAATATACATGGTTCTTATCTATTTAAGCTTTTCAGTAAGTCAACTATTACTAAATATTGGCTCACTAGGCTCATTTCATCAGTTTGTCATTGTGTCAATGTTATTCTCAGTATCTATTGTACCGCTATGCATTAGCTCAAAAGCAAAACCAATTGAGATAGCAAGCGAACCTATCAATTTTAAAAAGTTAGTTAAACATATACCTTATGGCAGTATTAGCTGTTTGTGCGGAGGAATGGTTGTAGGCTCAATGTGGACAATGTTAGGTGCGTTTCTTGAATTCAAGAAATTCAGCACAGGACATATCTCATTGTTCATAGCGATGACTTTTATGGGCGCTTTGATTTTTCAATTTCCATTAGGCAAATTATCGGACATCGCAAACAACAGAAGGAGCACCATCAAATTTGCTTCTTTGGTTGGAAGCTTTGTATTCTTTCTGACTTTTCTTATTATAACTTACAGTAATAATACTTTATCACTGTCACTTTTATTTTTACTAATGGGTGGTTTCTCATACCCTATCTATTCTTTAAGCCTAGCACATATCATTGACCATCTTGATAGTAAGCATATCGTCAGTGCTTCTGGTTCGCTTATCTTGATAAACGCTATAGGTTCAATGTTGGGCTCTCTTATATGCTCAGCCATGATGATATTAACATCTGTTAATGCATTTTTATGGTTCGGGGGTATTATCTTAAGTTTGAATTTTGCTGCCTCCTACTTATTCAAACCAAAAACATCTCACGCTAACTCTGAAACAAACTTTATTGCATTACCAAGAACAACAATGGCACTGAACAGTTTAGATCCTCGCATCCCAACAGAAACTGAGTAGAGCCAAATAAAAAACATTTATAACGCAAATTTATAGCGCTCACCTTAGGAGTTTTGGAGAGGCAATCCTGTTTTATTGCTAGACAATACTGCTAGCAGATATATTGCTGCAAAAAATAATCATAAAATATTATGGCTTTTTCAGCCATTCTACTTCGACATGTGTCTTATCGTTACGCCATTTTGCATATGCTGCGTTTAGAACGCATTTAAAAGTATTAATGTCATCCAGTTTTATTTTATTTGAGACCATTATTTTAATGGTTTGGCATAACCGCTCGCTCGTGTCTATGATTTGGGACACTCCATCTTTTCTATATTCATTGCATACCTTAAAAAGCCATTTTAATAATATAAATAAAGCTGCACCAATCAAATAAATTTAACTTGTCATATAAGACGAGCATACTCAGTTAAGATTTTAGTTTAAAAATAAAAAATATTAAAACTTTCACTTTAACCCCTTAACATCTAAAAAAATGAGTATTTTTAGGCTCTTTGAAAAAAGTCAACACCATTTTAAGTTTAATTCGGTTGAAAGTGGTTAAATAATATGTTGGAATGACTAGCGTTCTTATAGCAAAGGAGAGAAACATGAAAAAAAGAATGGCCTTAAAATCAATTATGACTCTTGTTACAATCCTTGGTCTAAGCGCTTGTGCATCTCAGCGTCATGATTTACATGATGCGGGGGTCAAAAGCGAAATGGGTGTAGAAATGGCTTTTAAACGCGACTTGCCTTCAAATCATATCTCAACACACGTTGATTATGGCATTATCCAAGCCGCAGGCTTTGTAGATGATGAGACGCAATTGCACAAGGTTGCCAATATCATGAGCAGCCACGCGGATCAATATAAAGTTATCAACAATGTCAAGGTCTTACAGGTCCATGACAACACCAAAGATGAGAAACACTTAGCAAAAGCAGTGAATAAACAACTGAATGCGAAAAGATTTCCCACAAAAGATATTGGTGTGCAAGTCCGTAATGGGCATGTCATCCTAAGTGGATTCATCAATAGACACGTTGATATCAACGATATGACGAATACGGTTGCGACCTTACCTGGCGTCAAAACAGTTGACAATTATGTCCTCTACAAGCAGAAAAATTATAGCATTGCTTGATCCTTACGCTTCAGTAAGCCGCCAGCTCATACTGGCGGCTTACAGCGTACGGCTATAATTTATAAATTTAGCTAAAAATTACAGTACACTTTCTCTAGGGCGATGTCCTTGGCATATTTGGAGGTTTAAAATATGACATTCACAACAAAAAATGAAACTCAAAAAAATAATATAGAAGAGACTGCCAACGACTTATCTGACAATATATCTGATATATATCATGATATAGAAGATTCTATCTCTGACCATCAAGACACAACAAAAGATAATGCTGAAACACTTGCCAGTGAAGCTGGGAACGAAGCGGAAAAGTTTGGCTCTAGTGTAAAAGATACTGCCGAGCAAGAGATAAACAACTTTATTGATAATGTAGATGAATGGGTTGAAAAACATAATTTCAAACAGGCTGGTTCTATAGGGTTTGCCAAAAACGATATTGAAGATAAGGCCAATGATCTCTCTGACAATATCTCTGACGTTTATCATGATGTGGAAGACGCTATCTCCGACCATCAAGACGAAACAAAAGATAATGCTGAAGCATTGGCCAGTGAAGCGGGAGACGAGGCAGAAAACTTTGGCTCTAGTGTAAAAGATACCGCCGAGCAGGAAATAAACAACCTTATTGATAATGTAGATGAATGGGCTAAAGAACATGATTTTAAACAAGCTGGTTCTATAGGGTTTGACAAAAACGATATTGAAGATAAGGCCAATGATCTCTCTGACAATATGTCTGATGCGTATCACGATGTGGAGGAGGCAATTTCTGACCATCAAGGCGAAGTGAAAGATGATGCAGAATCACTTGCGCAGGATATTGCAGAGGAAGCTGAAAATTTTGGTTCTAGTGCAGAAGATACCGTCAAACAGGAAGTCCATAATTTAGCAGAAAAAGTCAATGATTGGACAGAAACCCAAGAAGAAAAAGATACAAATACAGTTCAAGAAGTGAAGGATGACGTCTCAGGAGTCTGGGCAGATGTATGGAATAACATAGAAGAGAACTATAACAGCTTATATAATGCTGTTTCTGATTTTATGGGTAATAGTAAAGACGTTATCTCTGAAGAATTTGATTCAGTCGTTACAACCTCAGCAGAGGCCTCTGAATCAGTTAAAGACCTATTCATTGCTTCTCCAGAAAAAGACAGCGAATCCATTGAGTTATCTGATTGTGTCTCAAAAGACGATGGTAGTATTTTTCAAGTCAGCATCGCAAGCATGCCTGCTCAGGGAACAGAGTGCTCAACAACGCCCCCGCCCACAAATGTAGAGTTCTCTAATGAAGATCTCCCGCCCGTGTTGCCTGACATGCTGTAACACCACATTCATTTGTTGATAACAGACTCAAATCAATCCTAAGCCGGGGCTATTCCGCCCGGCTTAACCCTTAAATCATTTGCTTTTTAAAAGGATTTTCTGAGTTGATTTGAGTCGTCAGATCGGCTCCCCCTTTAGGGGGAGTATCAAGCTTTAAACTTAATAGCTGTGTGCAAATTCGTTTAGATTCCTTTATTTTTTGTTTTGATCTATTTTGCTCATCCGGGTGAAAAAGCTCATTTTCTAGGGTATCCAAATTATCATGCAAACACTGCAAAAGACTTGTTTCCAAAAGAACAGATTCGCTAGATGGAACCTGCGGCTCTGGGTTTGACTCTTTCATAATCAAAGACAAAGATGAAGTAATAGGCATAGTACGAGGAATAGAGCTCGCCTGAAATGTCATCGTTCTGCCTCTAGGTAATAATGGTTCTGAATTTTCTTCGGTTATGGGCGCTGCAGAGTTCAAACTGGTTAAGCTAAGAAGGGGTGTAGATACTTTTGCCGATTTTTGTGGAGAATGATTTTCATATTGTTGCTCAACATAAGCCTGATTTGATTGCCTCCCAAAGCTACTACATTTGCTGCCCCTTGATTTCGCAGCTCCAAACTTTTCTGCGACAGCTTGAACAATCTTACGAGGACTATTGAGCTTATGACTCGTCCCTTCAAGTAGAATTGTGGATGGGCTTAGTTGGGGACTGGTCCCTAAACTGCTACGAGCACTCTCTTTTTCTTTAGTCTTAGAAAAAGAAAATCTATACAAAAATTTTTGCTTCCCCGATGTAGCTTGGGGCGACAGATTATCAATTTGAGGCGCCGACCCTTTTCTTTTATTATGCTTAGGTCGCTCGCTCTGCGTAATAGTGCTTTTATCTCTTGGTGAATAATGGGCGCTTGCTTCTAAGTTTATAAGGTGAATGTATTTCTCCAATAGATCTAAATAGTATTGCTCTAGTTCCTCATTGGTTAAACGGTCCGCTTGGCTCTTTTTACATAACTTCTGACTCATTTCTGTTATTTGATTAACAATCTCGCCTTTTAAACATTTTATCTTCTGTAAAATTTTATCACGCGAAGATACTTTATCCATTATCAATTTCCCTGTGTCCCCTTCCACAGGATCAGGATCATGTGATAAATCATTATTAAGATTAGAAAGACCAATCAGTCTAGGTACCCTCGAAGCTTTCTGTTGCGTTGTTTCTCCCTCCAATGGAGGCCTGCCAACATCTATTGTTTTCATTTTATTAGATGATTCTGTACTCATCAAAATATCTGCCAAAAAAAAGAATACGCACTCTGGGCTGAGCTGAGGATCATATGCTCCATCTTGTGACAGTTTGTTTTGCTGTTCAAGGATATAAAGCTTTATCTTCTCTTTTTGAGTGGCATTTTTAGTAAATGTGTCAAGCAGCCTATTGAATTCTTCCTGGTTTTCATGAGCATCAATTTGCAAGAGATATATAAAAGTTTTCAGCTTTTTTTGATAGTTTTCAGCACTCCAAATTTCAGAGATGAGCACACCCAATGACCAAAGGTCGGCTGAAAAATTATATGGTTCATTCGTTTCTTTGGCGGCTAGGTTTGTCGATAAAATTTGTTCAGGCGCTCTATATCCTTTTGCACCTTGCTTCTCAAAGCGGGAGGGATCTACTTTATCTAGCCTGCTCTCTGTACGGCTTTTAGAGTCAGGTGTGCTTGCTGATTGTATATCATCGTTGATGCAATCATCTTCGGAAATATGACAAGCCGCTGATCCCAAGTCGACTAATTTAGCCATATCTGAGATTATTTTAGCGTCTGTAATCACAAAATTACCCGGTTTTATATCTCGATGAATAATATTTTTATTGTGTAAATCTAGGAGTGATTTTATAACCGCCAAACTGAGTGCTAGCTTCCGAGATATTGTGAGATGATTTTTTGCTGTATTTCTATTTCGACTATGTTCTTTTGCATCATCATTAAGTTGATATAATATAGATTCTAAATTGGCACCTGGGTAATGATCCATAAAAAGATAAGAAAAATTATGTTCCGAACCAAAAGTGGCAACATCGTGTAGACGATTAAGTTTTTTTAAAAAAAATACTTCTCGTTGCCAATTCTCACAAAAGGCCAGACTCTCTTTAGATAAAACCTTAACAGCACAAGGTTTTTGAGTCGTAAGGTTCATCGCCAGGTGTACTGAGCCCTGTGCACCTCTTCCTATCTCGTCTTTCAGGGCATATAGATTTGCAGTATTATCAGCCTCGACAGAAACCAAAACTTGATGCTTGGGCAAATATCCCTCTCTTTGATCTTTTAATAAACCTTTTTCAGTATGTTGAAGGCTTACTTTATTTTTCTGATTTGGCAAGTTACTACTCCTGAGCTCAGATTATTGCAACAACGAAAAAAGACAAGCGACAAAAGATGTCGAAAAATTTATATTTTACTGGGCTTGCTCCCCTAAGGCCCTTAGACCTAATCTTAGGCGTTATATTAACTGTTTTGCCACGGTGATTAAAAGGGCGATGCATTTCTGTTTCCAAACCAATTGGATATCTTTAAAGATTGAGCTAAACAACTACATATCCCTTGCCTGTCCTGTGCTTTATAAATTGACAAGACACAACTCCCGCTTATAATCTTCGACCAAATATATTGAATTATGGAACAAACTTGACTACTAACTTTAAAATTACAATATTCTGCTTTTTCATAGCTCTGAGTTTTATTGTTAATGCCTCAGAGGTAAATACACCCAAATTTGATGAAATCCACAATACAAAAATAAGAAAAGAGACTTTCTTCAATTACTTTGCGCCACTTGCCCAAAAAATCAATACAGAGATAAGCTCAGAAAGATCTAAGATAATAAGTATATTTAATCAGAACAAACTTTCAACCAAAGATATTTTATGGCTCAATCAGATCTCAAAAAAATACAAAACCTCTTTCAACGAGAAAAACATTGAAGATTCAAAAGTGAATTTACTATCCAGAATAGACATCATTCCTGTTTCTCTCCTCATGGTTCAAGCAGCCAATGAGTCTGCCTGGGGAACATCGAGGTTTGCAAAAGAGGGTAATAATTTTTTCGGCGAGTGGTGCTTTACACAAAAGTGCGGTCTTGTTCCCAAAAAAAGAAACAAAGGTGCAACTCATGAAGTTAAGAAATTTAAAACGGCGGAAGACTCCGTTCGCTCATATATTCATAATCTAAACACACACTCAGCTTATGATAGCTTTAGAACGCTTCGTCTAACGCAACGGCAATTCATAATCTTTAAATCAATATTGCTTATTACGCTGAAAAAGGTAATGGCGCTATATACGGTATGGGATTAACCAAGAACTGGCTTTCTGCCACTCTAAACCAGGCAACCAAACTAAATCGTTGGCGATTTGTTTTAAGCACCTCATGCGGAAACTTCTCACTCAAAAATAATACCGCCGTGCCCATTTGAGGTAATACGCGTTGAATCACTTCTTGTTTTCTTTCGGGCAGGTAAAGAATCAGCTCGCCGCCATCATCTTGCTGCCAATCCGCATTAAGATATAGCACCATAGACAATATTCTGTTAGTTTTTCCCTTCAGTGCATCAATGTGCTTTTTATAATAAGAGCCTGATTCATACGTTGAAAAGTGACACTCATGGTCAAACAGCCCCATAAATAAACGTTTATTCAAGCCTTTGCGCAAAGACTCTAAATATGAGTTGAATTTTTTTTCTATAGGATGGTTGCTAGATAACCAGCATGTTTTATCAGAACGAATGCTCTTAACAATTTGATGATCACGACCTCGGCTTATACCTGCTTCTTGCCAAGCTGTTGATGGTAAGCTCCGTGAGTACTGATATAAATCCTGCATAAACGGCTTATCCAAAGCATTAGGTAAAACAATATAACCACATTGCACTAGGCTATTGGCAATATTATCTAACATGGCTTCTTCAAGATCATATCCATGGGCCACTGTCATAAAGATCCTCTTGTGCCTAATTAAGGCTAATACCAGATAAAAATACGCCCTAAAGCGACCACACGGACAATGATGCAACGTAGCCTACATGACTAGTCAATGAGCATTTTGGGTGCGTGTTTAACGACGTCAGAAAAAAGAGATAATGTAAAAAAATGAAAATGATGGGGCCGGCAGAGCTATTGAGTATATCTGCACCCCCTCCACCTACATGACCGCTGCGCCACTACAAAACTTGCTTTGCGCAAGCTTTCGAACCCAGAACCAATGGATTATGGTACCGCATCCCCTCAAAAGTCAAGACAAATCACAGCCATTATGATTTATAGAGAAATATCAGTCACTTTTTTAGATAAAACCGCCGATCATCTTTTTTTCCACTTCTTTCTCCCTGACTTGACTTGGGGGTCCTGTGAATTTGATTAATATTTTTTAATCGGTATCATTTAAATCTCTTTAAATTTATAAAGTACATCGCACTATAAAAATCTAAGCGAACCATGCTAAAACACTAACTATTTTCTCAACGAATTGGAAAGAGAATGATGATAAAGCGCATTAAAAGTAAAAGAAAAATACCATCGCCAATACCCACCTTGCCGTTATCCAGTATTTCACCCACTACACCTGAGTCATTAGATGCGTTATTGCGACTAATCGATCACATCCCTTATGAAAGTCGCCACTCTTATTCTTTTGTGCCACAATTATCTCAGGAATTTAAAAGCTGCTTGGCGACCATCGACCTTGAATACCATGCAACTGAGCTGAAAATAAAAGCTCTTGGCGCTAGTGAGGATGATGTTCTAGAATTAAAACGCATATGGTTTGAGACTTTTTTTGATTTTTTGTTCAATAAGGCAAACGAGATATCCCCACGTTTGTTTGTTTATTTTCAGCAGCATGCATTATTAAAACCAAACCTTTCTTCCTGGACAGATATTCTGACTTCACGTGAGATAGATCTGATCCACGATAAATTTTTTGAACTTATAGGAAAAATCGACAGCCCTGGCAGGATTGAAGCATTTTATAAAGCGCCTAAGGCACTCATACTCAATGCACAAGAAACGAAAGAGTGCCGCCGCGCCTTTTCTGAAACCGCCCTCTCAGCAAAGCCCTATAATGAATCTAAAGTACCGCATAGAAATTCTATATAATTATCAGATGTATTTCTTTTTGGAAATATCTCTGGGTGAGTGGGCCGCAGCGTCATCGCGGGCCCCTTTGATGACCTAGAGATTTAGCTTTTTGGATGGTGTCTTGTAGGGCCCTTAAATTAATTTAGCTAGATGCCCTGCGGGCATCAATCCCTAACTTGACCCCTCCCGCATCAAGCCTTATGCTGCCTCCACTCATTCAGAAATGGAAAACACATGTCATCCTTAATACAACTCATACTCGCTTTATTTATGATAGGTCTTTTTTGCATCATATTTTACAAGCTAGTTTTACTACTGTCTAATGTCGCTTCTTTCCTGTTTAAGCAATTAGCGTTTATAACAAATAAACTGGATATCATTGAAAGTGAAATAACCACCGCCGAATTTTATCTCGTCTCGAATTTGCTAAACAATGGATCCGTGAATGGTTATGGCTTTGTTCTACCGAATGGCATCGATATCACTGGTAAATTAACGAATGACGATTATTTCAGTCTATTTGTTTTACCCGAAAACATGAGTTGGGAGCTACGCCAAAATACGACCGTCTATCCAAATATTATGGAGGACAAAACAGATATATCACAGGAACAGGTAGATTTGCTGGAAAGCTTAATAGACAAAAATATTTTCGCCGAAGATTGTGTAGACGAAATGGGCTATCACTTTGCCATAGGTGAGACCCGCCTCAATATATTCTTTTTTGGTGCAGCAGATGAAGCGCTTAGCAAAGAAGAAGAGGGTTGGCTTGAGGATAATAAAGAATTGATTGAACATGAACTCTACCAAACCATCAAAAGAGAGCATATCTGCTTTATACTCACTTTATGCAAAACAGATACTACCCAAATCAACAAACATACAGAGCGCGTTGAATATATTGTTCGGAATAGCAAGATAACGAAGATCGCTTACACAAAGCGTAAAAAGACTAACCCTCGCTCGAAAAAAACACAAGCGCAACAGTCCTTGGTTTAAGTGGCATAGCTTCCGACGACATTGCCCTAAATAGTAGTTATCTTTATTTAAACTGCATCCATCCTCCGCTTACCTCTCAACATTGGTAGGCGGAAGAATGTTTGCAATAAACTCTAATCTGGATATCCTGTTGATTTTGCCGCTTCAAAAGTTCGATATAAGTGAGCTATCCTTTCTATTTATCAACTCCAGCTGCTGCGCCATCGCTTCCTGCAATATGCGCCATAACATGCTCAGCAAAACCAGCACCGGCTTCTGAGTAAAAGTTAAATGCAATGACACCTAATGACCTTAATTCTTCTAAGTGATCATCAAATTTTGCGACTGCAGCCACGACTCCAGTATAGCCTATTTCCCTAAGCTCATTTGTGACCAACACCGTTTCTGCGTGGTTGCTAAATGCCAAAATGACTTTTTTGACTTGATTAATAGGCAAACGTTTCCATAAATCGCGATCAGACACATCGCCCAGCACAACTCGACGCCCCAAGTTATTATGAGCATCTACTTTTAACGGACTCTCTTCAATACCAACCAAAGTGTCACCATAGTGCTCTATCAAATAATCATAAGCACCCGTGCCGATGAGCCCCATACCTGCAATCAATATTTTGGCATTACCAATATCAATAGCCTGCTCTTCAAGCACTCTGTTAGGTGTTTGAAACCGCACCAACCAACCAATCCAAAAGGTATATAATTTATGGCTATACAAATTAATGAGCGAACTAATGACAAAGCTAAACGACAAGGCCAGAGCAAGAATGACTAACCAGGTATGAGGTAATATCCCTTCAGCCACAGCGATTGATAACACAATTAAGCCAAATTCACTATAGTGGTTTAATGCCAGCCCTCCCAAAAAGGCTGTTTGTGCACGTAACTTGAACCGAGCAAATAAAAGGAAGAATAAAAGAGGTTTAATGAGCACCAACGCGGTGAGCACAAATGCCATTAACCAGGCATTATCAGAAGGCAAACCGTACTGACCAATAGAAAGGAAAAAACCAACCAATAATAAATCTTTAATCGTCATGAGCGACTTAACCAGCTCCTTACCTTTGTCGGAGCTTGCCAGAACTGCACCTACAAATAGGGCACCCAAGTCACCTTTTAACCCTACCAAGTCGAATAAAGCGTAAGCGCCAAAAGCTATGGCAAAGCCAGCTAAAACTAACAGCTCAGAGTGGCCACACCGTTTCAGTAAAGCCACTAGCAAGCCTCTCGCTGGAATCAACAATAAGACTAAAGGCGCATATATTGATGGAATTTTTCCAGATACCATCGTAAGATAAATAACAGCAAAGATATCCTGCATGACCAACACACCAATGGCCGCCTTACCATGCATCGCTGCCATTTCTCCGCGTTCTTCCAGTACTTTTACGGCAAATACTGTGGAAGAAAAGCTCAGGGCAAAACCAATCGTCAAACCTTGACTCCAAGACAGGTCTTTTAGCAATGTCCAGCCGACTATTTTCAGCACCAGTAAAACACCAGAATATATCAATACTAGCGACAGCATATGGGCGGAGGTGACTCCCCATACAAAAGGTCGAAATAAGGTTCTCAACTCTAATTTCAGGCCGATACAAAAAAGTAGTAACGTCACACCCGCATTAACAAAAGGCGTAAAATCAACACCTGCTAATTCTGGTAACAGGCCTTGCATTGGCATGAGCGCAAACCCAGCGGCAAGAAAACCCACCATTGGTGGCAGCCTCATCGATTTAAAGATAACACCTGCTAGCAAGGCTATAATAACAACCGTCACTTCCACCACTTAACCTCTCCCAAAATATAAATCACATTAAAGCCAATCTAGTGACATAGTACTACTTAGTGATGCAAGCGTGTGGCACTAGATTAACAAGGTATCCGACACATATGACTTCTGACTACCCATTATTGCCAATAGATATAATTCATACATACAACTGTTGTTATCCAAATAACAGCTTTATATTTTTAAATTCACAACTTGTTTTGTGACATATTATCAGATTTTAATCCGTTTTTTTCTACGCTTTTTTGCTTGCTCAAACGTATTACAATGAGTGTACTGAAAATTCTTTCATCCTTGATTCGTCAGGGAAAAACCGCCCCCCCCATTTATCAAGTTAAAAACCATCCTAAATAGACTTTACACATAGAAGGCATAATAACGTACTAAATCCAAAAAAGAGCTTGTTATGCCGCAAATCATCATAATGCAAATACACTAAATGACTGTATATATGGGGAACTTTGTTTAAATCCATTTGTCTAATTAGCACATAGTGCAGATATTTGGTGAAGTTATGTCTGATGAAGGCTCCAAAAAAACTGAAGAAAATAAGGCAGGTAGCCCTAAGCAAACGGGTCGGGCTAGAGCTCGTCGGGTAGAAGGAGCGGATAGAGTTAGAAAAACTGTTTTCCCAAGTACGCCTCCGCCACCCAGGCCACGACGTCCCGACGAATCAACCGCAGATGCTGCTTCCAGCAGCCCACCTAATCGCCCGTTACCTGAGGTACCCTCTTCTGCTGCAGACAGAGCTGTCCCTGGAAGCTCAACAACAGAAACTTCCCCACGAACACCACCACCTCGGCCACCACGTCCCAGTAAGCCTTTGCCACCTATACCCGGCACGCCACCCAAAGAGGCTTCCTCTAGCGAGCCGCTACCATCGGTGCCTTCTGATGCGGATGATAATGCTGCCTCTGCATCTTCAGCCTTTACGAAAGCATCACCCTCGCAAACACGACGAAAAGAAAGTGTGGGGATTGGGCGGCGTCTTCCCCCGGAAGAAGCAATTGAAGAAAGTACACCTCCCACACCAGCTTCTACTAACGATGTTCAAGCACGAATGGATAAGACCGAAGCAAAAGAGCGAACCAGGCCTAAAGATGAGGCTATGCAGTTAATGAACAACAGTGGTGCGTTGTTTACGGCACTTAGCAGGGCTGACTTTGCTGTATTAAGTAAAGAAGGGAATTCTACAAATACCGCCTTTAAAGCGCACCTTAACAATACACAAAAATATTTTTTAGAGAAAATATGCAACTCAGCTAGCAAGAGCGAAGCAGTTAATCACTTTAAATATGCGATTGATGTTGCCTCGGAATGCATTAAAGCAAAAGATTATCATACAGCTGTAGCAATAAACTCAGCATTACTTTCATATCACCTTAATCCACTAAAGATAAATGATGAGTTAAGTAAGGATTACAAAGACAAATTAGATAAAATTAACACGCTATTCGAGATATCTAACCGAGCGGCAAACTATCGAGAAACAATTGACGCAGAAAAGACTGGTTCTTATATTCCACAAGGCCCTATGCTTTCGGCTAAAATTGAACTTGTAAATGCCACTCCGGATAAAGTTTCCAGAAATCTTGCATTGGATGAACTTTACAATGATATAGTCGTCTCTTACAAAAAGACTCATAATAACAGCTTTTCAGAAGAGTTAAATAATAAGCTAATTGATGCTAGTCAATTTGATTTAGACAGCCCTGAGACTAAGCATAAAATAGAAAGTTTAGCCTACCCAGTAAATTATCAATCCCTTAATGAGTCTGGTAATACGCTTTCCGAGCAAATAAAATCTTTTGACTCATTTAAAAGCAAAAATAATAGCACTTATAAATTGCCAGCTAATTTAACAATTAAGAATTCAAGTGGCACTAAATTAACTGGCATAGAAGCATACAGTACAATTCTTGAAAATTTGGCCGACAAGTCAACTGAAGAGCTGGAGCTGGGTCAAGAACAAAGAAACAATCTTTCTAGTCTAGTAGCGAGTGTTGATAAAAAAACTCAATCATTATTAGACAAACAGGAGAAACACTTAAATTATCAAATAAAAGCGTATGGAAAAGATATCGTAAAATTTGAGGCTCAAATTAAAGAAACAGATAATGAGGAAAAAATAAATGGATTTAAGGCTGAAAAGCTAAAGTCAGAGGAACAGGTTGCTCGTTTTAGCAAGGAACTGGAAAGCTTAAACGCCACTAAAGAAAAAATTAGTGACAGCAAAAGTAAATTATCCCAAACGATAAGCACCCCCTCAACTCCCAAAATAAGCATCCGAGACAGAATCAGCTCCCTTAAACCCTTCAAAAGAAAAAGAACATCCAGCACTAAGGATAAAACGCCCCACTCTGCGCCTCCCAGAATGGAGCATTCTGCTTCTAACCCATCTCCCCCTTCTAGCAAGGAAAGCAGTAGAAATAATAGTGACTCGTCTAATATGAGCGAGAAGTTCGACAGCGCCTTGGTCAGTGATTCTCCGGCTAAATCCAGTGAATTAGAACAATCAGCAGCACCTGAGCAACCTTCACCGCTTCCAAAAACCGAATGGCAGGCTGCCGCCCCCCCTAGACATTGGAAAACAGCAGAAGTGGCGAGACCCTATAGACCGGACTCACTTTTGTTTAGCAACAAGACTTCTTCAGCATCGGCGAATGATATTCAGCCGGACAATGGTCCAATGCCAGCTCAAAAACAAGATCCAGATACACTTATGCAAGAAGCCCATGGTACTGACTCTCAAAAGCCTACAGAAAAAAAACAAGAAACCCCAGAGCAAGTAGACCCGGAAACTAAGCCTTCAAGCCGGCCGAAGTAACTATACAAGCCCTGCACTCAAAGCTCGATATTCTCTAATAATGTCCATTGAGTGTGGGGATATTATTTTGAGCATATAAATTGCCCCCAATATACCTCTTTATGCCACTTTATCTGCTCATTTATACGGCCATCGCTTTTTGTTATACTTGCCCCCTTTGGTTCGGTATCCTTAGCCCATAATAATATTTAAATAATTGTGGGAAGGGGCACAAAGCCATGTTAAATTTTTTAGCAAAAAACAAGTCTATTTCTTGGGACGCCGCTCAAGCCTTTTTTAATCATGAATCAAATTCTGAGGCTGTCAAGTACTCAAAAGCTAAAAAGTCTTTTGTAAAAGATACAAATGGCAAAATCTATGCGCTTACGAAAAAAGAACTCGGCACCGGAGGCGAAGCCAAAGTAAAGCAAGCCATCATGAAAGACGGTGATACCCCCTGCGCAGTAAAAATATTACGTTTAGATCCAGACTACTATGATGCTGCTGGCGAAGCGGATATATTACAAAAATTGGGTCGGTTGCTAGGCTCGGCTGAGCGCTCGCTCCCAACAATTAGAAAATTTGAATCGATGGGAAACGTTAATAAAAAAAGGTATGTTTTTCAAGAACTGATTCCAGGAATCACTATGACTAAATTCTTAAAAAAAGAACATTTAGGACAGAATAACAAGCATAAGGTATCAGAGCTTGATCGACTCATTGCGGCTTATATGATTGCGAAAGAAATTCAATATCTGCATCGTAATAATATTGTTCATGGAGATCTAAAACTAGATAATTTTATCTATGACCCAAATAGCACTAAACCTCATAAAGTAACAGCTATAGACTTCAACTTTGGTAAAATATTAGAGCCTGGACGGACCGAAAAAAAGTCACGATACGCTCTTGTCACCCCAGGTTTTGCTGCTCCTGAACTATCCCAGCGAGATGCACATAAGATGCATACCTATTCCTATGCTTCAGATATATTTACTTTTGGTTGTGTTTTAAAGAAAGAACTAATGTTACCTAACGTAATATTTTATTCAATGCTTGAAACAGATAGTTCAAAACGACCTTCAATTGATACTGTCGTGGAAAGCCTGCAAGAAAAAATTCAAGCACATTCTGCAATTAACCAGAGATCTTCATTAATGGATACTTTTAACAAAATAGAAGAAGCTGATCTTAAGCCCAAACCAAAGTTGAAGTTCTAAAATCATAATTATCCTCACTTGAGCTAGCACATCTTTTGCTATCCAATATTGTGGGATAATAAGTATCTATATGACACAAACTCTAATGCTTGCTATGATACCAGCTGCTCAGAAACTCTTAATATAGACGGCAACAATAAAAGTAAAGGCCCACAGGACAGTCAAATTAATATCGACAGTCCAGGGTAATGCTGATTTTGTGGGTGTTCTGTGGGTTATTTGTTTTACAATTTAAAAAATGAGTAATTTAGGTTAGGATCTATAGATTACAACTTAAAAACATTACTGAAAAATAATAAAGAATATTATGTTATTACCCCAATTCAAAAATCAATCAAAAAAAACAAGTCCAGATATCTCTTTACATAAAATATTTTCAAAATTTGGGCCGTGCCACAGTCGTATCGTCACTTTCAATCCAGCTCCAAGCTCCCTTCAAGCAGCATACCCATTGTCTCAGCCGGTAAAAATGGGCAGTTTAACGCGAGATAGTGGGCATTCCGTTTGGTATGAAACGTTTGGCGATCCTACCCTCCCGGCTGTGTTACTAGTACATGGTGGACCTGGTGTGCCCGTTGCAGAGTATCGACAGCTTATCGACCCAACTAAAAATTATATTATTTTTGTCCATCAAAGAGGCTGTGGGAAATCAAAACCGACAGGTCACCTTGAAAATAATAATACAAGTGCATTAGTTAATGATTTAAAAGCTGTTTTAAACCATTTAAAAATAAACAAGGTTGCTGTGCAGGGCCACTCTTGGGGTGGGGCATTGGGGTTGGTTTTCGCCGGCACCTACCCTGAGATGGTTGATTATATTTTGCTGCGAGGTCCTACGAATGGTGATAGATCTGGTTTTGTCCGTAAACTGCATATTACGGGCCCGGAACAATTTTCAGATTATTGGTCTAATCTAGTAGAAGATTTATCTGATGAGCAAAAGCAGGACTTGGTTAAGACTCTTTATGAGAAAATTGTGCTTAGTAAAGATGAAGCTGAGCGCATAAAGTACATGACAAGATTCTCTAATATGAATGATGCATTTTCTACTGTACGCGCTGACTCTAAAGTCAAAACCAGAGATATTGAGCTTGAGTCTAATATTTATAAATTGATCTTTCATTATGTTCAAAATAATTACTTTCTGGGTGAAAAACGTCTACTCGAATTGGTAAAAAATATCATAGCCCCAATTATTTGTTTACATGGACGCCATGATCGTAATTGTTACCCTATCAATTCGGTAAAAATCACTTCAGCGGCCCAAAATGGTTTAATGATCATGGTGGATGGTGCCAGTCATTCTGCTTTAAGTCCACTCATGATCAATGCAATAGTCAAAACACAAGCCGTAATGGAGTCAAATTTCCGGACCAAGGTAGAATCCCATCAGAAAAAGACCGATAAAATTTCCCTGCGGCTTTAAACCATGAAGAGAGATACCCTGATACCAAGCGAAAGTTTTTTTCAGATGACATCGTTATGCTGTATCTGCGTAGAAGGAAAAACCTGCGCCTAAAAAATTCTTAACTAACTTTTCGTTTATGACAAGTCAAAAATAGCATTAAGCCTTAGAACTTTTCCTGCACCATTAATCGCAGCAGACTCCATTCGACCAATCGTCATAATCTCGTTATTTATATTTAAGATCTGCTGCTCAAAAACAACTCTGACTTTTGATTTTTGTTTAAACTCGCATGTCACTATAAAAGATGTTTGTGCTTGCAATGGTTTTTTAAATTCAATTTCTGATTTAACCGCAATTAAAAAAACATCTTTGTCTATTAACTGTTTAAAGTTTACACCTTGTTGTATTAAAAATTCATGTCGTGCATGTTCAAAGTAATTCATGTAAACCGCATTGTTTACAATGCCTTGCATATCACATTCATAATCTCTTACTTTCAATGCAATTGAAAAAATATTACTGGTGTTCATTTACTATCCTCACGCGAAATTCTTGTTCGTTATAGTGACACTATTTAAGAAAGGAAAAAAGAAGATAAAACAAAAAGAAAGATATTGTCAGAAAAGAATTAATACGGTAGTATGCACGAATACGTTTCTACGAGGTGCTGGAACACCTCGCAGAAACTAACCACAAACTTAACTTTCACTAGGAGTTAAAGCCTATGGCTATGCGCATTGTAATTCATCTTACCAAAATAAAAAAGCATGATCGTAAATCTTTGCGTTTTTTAACGTGATTTAGACCTCTTTTATTTAAAATTTATGTTTTAAAACCAACCTAATTTTAGGTCGGCGGATATTTTGTGTGCGCAGAGTTTCATGTGCTCATTTCTTATTACTGGCAAAAAGGAGGACAAGATGCATCATCAATTTGTGCAAGATTACTATCGTATTAAAAATCAAAATTTCATTAATACATGCTATAGGCTTGTACAAATAATTACTTTGATTTTTGGCTTAATTGCTTTTTTTATTCATAAAGAAAGCATTCTACTAGCATTGCTGGTCTATTTTATCATTGAGCTTCTCGTTATGAGAAATAACCCAGCACAAAGCTTACAAAAACTAATAGAGTCACAAATTAATTGCTCCGCGGAGCTACTAAAAGCCAAAGCGGCTATTAAGTTGAAGAAATAAAAAAATATATATAAAATTAAGCAGGTATAAAATGAGAGATTTGACACAAATAGAAATTTCCCAGGCAAGCGGTGGATTCATTTTTGCTCCTTTTATTTGGGGCACGATCATTGGCGCAGTCACCTATGCCTTCAAAAATAAAGATCACCCTTTTGAGCCAGAAGCTTTTGCGGTCGCAACAATTGGTGGCGGCGTAACCGGTTCATTTGGGGCGCTTGGCGCAGCTGGAAAGGTTATCGGCTTAGCCAATACGATTAATACAATTGAAGCGGTTGAACACTTAGAAAACCGAGGTTAAAAAATGACCTTTCTAAATACTATTTTTGGAAACCTGTTTATAACAAATATGTTGTTGGCATTTTTCATCCTGCCATGGTGCTTCTCCAAGAAACAACACCTGATCGCTAGCTTTGTATCAGTAACGACACTATGCATTCAAACAATATCTTTGCTCACAGAGTATTCTCTAATTTATTCACTGGCTTGTTCCTCAGTGATGGTGGGCATTTGCTTGCTTGCAAGCTTCGACTTAAATAGGAGAAAACTCGCATAATATCTCCCCCCTTTTTGCATGTTTGTATGTGCATGTGAAAAAGGGGGGAATAAGACTTTTGAGAATACGCATCAACACAAATGAAATGAGAATATTATGGCGAAAAAAAACTTGGCGATTTGGACTGCATACTACTTAGGTATTTTAGTCGGCACATTTTTATTGGTTATCGCTTTGCCCCTGTATTTTGGGGCGCCATTTTATATTACGCCAATATTAATTCTTGTTGCCGGTTGTCTTTCAACTTATGTTCGACGAAGAATTTTATCAGAACAAGCATAACAGTCGTAAAGGAAGATAAAAATATATGGGTTTAACCCTCACTCGGACTGTCAGCCCCCTATCCCAAAATTGGTAGAGGGGAAAATGTTTTCAATGCAAATATAATGCGAATCAGTTATCCTAATGAAGATAAATACTTAGGTTTTATTCAGATTGACGTTTCCCGAAATGAAAGCAGTCTTTATTTTTCTTGATAGAATCCATCTGTGCATGCAAAGCATGCCTCTTCCCTTTTCAAGGTAAGATAAACTTGTCGCTACGCGACGTCCAGTTTGGCACTGCTTCATTTAAACAGTTAGAGACATACATTTTCCTTCGCGTTAGCGAATGAATGATCTTACCTTGAAAAGGGAAGAGACACCTTTAGGTGTATAGATGGATTCTATCAAGAGCAAAAAGAATGCGCTGGGGTAAGAAAAAGAAAAGATATTTTTTCGAGACTGTTTTTCACTGACAAGGCAAACGTGCAGCGAAAAAGCGCAGTTGTCATACTGGTCAATGAGCATTTTGAACAAGTTTTTAACGCCGTCAGAGGAAAAGAGACGAAGTAAAAATGGTGGGCCCGGCAGGACTCGAACCCTAACAAATCATAACCGTGAGACCCAATACCCCCACACTTTTTAGGGTGTGAGATATCCTAATATGTCGATAAAATGGACTTTTTTCGAAATGTTTTTTTTATATGTTTATTGCATCGACATATTAAATATTTCGGGAGTTCCGTTTTCGATGCTAATTAACGGGGTCTGAACCCACCCAAATTTTCTGGGATATGGTGCGTGTCGCTATAGGTATTGTAAGGTCTTTTAAAAGAGGCTGAATTGGCCCATTGGAAATCATTATAAATGGCTTTAGACATAGGTCCCAATCCTGTTGGAGCTTGACCTCTTGGAAAAGCATCCTCAACCAACTCTTTACGTCCGTAATAGGCAAGCAGACCACTAGTACCAGCCGAGTCATAACCCTTTTCTAATTTAATCCTGTTTTGAGTTCTAACCACTAAGCTCTCAATTGTGCTTGTCAAAAAGCTCATCCCTAAACCGATAGCAATGATTGAAATTATTGGCATGACGGGAAATAAAAATGAAGCGGCTAAGCCTGCGACCAATCCCACACCTAAGCTTTTAGGGTTTGTGAGAAATGACGTGAAACCTGCTATAGGCCCTACCACCAAAATTGCCAAGATATCTCTGGGTGATTGAAGAATAGCCATCAAATGCATAAGAGGGATATTAATCATTAAATCAAATACAAACCCCGGAGTTTCTTTTAATAGCTCTTTCGTAAACTGAGACATCTTAAACCACCAATTTGTTATCTATCATACTACTTTGAAGGAGCGATTATAGGGAATATCCCTACCCCTGTCAACAAACAGCAACTCAGTTGATTAACTATTGCCTATGTGCCTGGTTTGTACCTATCGCCCCCTCTGTAGTGGTTAACGATGCATGAACCACATTTATTCTATCTCAATAATCGCCCCAAAAGGTAACAGGCCTATCTCCTCTTTCCCCACAATATTGCTAACCACTCCAATCTCAACGACATCATATAGACCGCGATGTTTTCTATTATTAATTGCCAGGACAAGATATCTTTCAAATACGGCTTTTAATTCTTGCTTCAGAGATGAGTATTCCTTTTTGCTTAATAACAATCCATATAGAGGGGAAAAACTATCTTCACTTTTCATTGCTGCGTCAACCAGAGAGTTCAGAGCATTTCTATTCAATGCCAATGAAAGATCACTCCCTTCACTATAAGACAGTACAGAACCTTTTCGAGCAAGCACGTGAACATTATGATGCTCATCTTGACTTATCAATTTTAACCTTACTAATTGTGAAATATATTTTTCGATACTTTTTTTACTTATGCCAATTCGACGTTGAATTTTTTCAACGTCCGTTATGCGCTCTCTATGTAAAAAAGAATAAAAGGCACCATAATGTGGTTGCTCTACAATAAAGTCAGATTGCGCTTTATTAAAATAAAAATATTCAACTTCAGATTTAGTCTCATCTTGTGTCGCAAGGGCAATAGATGACCATAACAAAAAGCAGCTAAAAAAAGGTATAGCCATCGCACTGACAATGATGGTTTTGACTTTATTCATCTTATTTTTTCCCTCTGTGGAATCCCTGAAATATAAAATAGAAAGCTACCATAACATGAGGCAAAGTGGCAAAAGATAATGCGAAATGGTGGGCCCGGCAGCACTCGAACCTGCGACCAAGGGATTATGAGTTGGGTTTGTGGTTTTTAAGTCGTTGATATTATTGTTATTTTAACCAAAGGCGCCCGTTGCTATGACTAACGAACCCTAACAAATCATAACCGTAATACCCAATATCCACACACTTTTTAGAGTGTGGGGGTAACTTTGATGTGTCGATTAAATGGATTTTTTTCGACATGTTTTATTGACATGTTTATCCAATCGACATATCCTAAAAACATGTCGAAGAAAAGCCAAAAAGTGTACATGTCATGAATATTGATGTAACTACTCCCTATAATGACTTGCCCAACTTGCCTCCAAGAGAAGATATAGAAACGAAATCCATCTTGAAACACTGCATCAATGCCAGAGCCTCATTAGCAGAATTACGTAAAGCTGCCGAGATGTTACCAAACCAAGATGTGTTAATTAATACCCTTCCATTACTAGAGGCCCAGGCTAGTTCTGAAATAGAAAACATTGTAACAACCACTGATAAGCTTTTTCAGCATGCAAACCAAGCCTCTGACACTCTTATCGATCCAGCAACTAAAGAGGCTCTCTGTTACAGAACGGCACTCAAAGAAGGCTTCGAAACAATTAAATCTCGTCCTCTCAATACGGTACTTGCAGCTCAAATATGCAGCACATTAAAAGGCGTTGATATGGATGTACGCAAAGTCCCAGGAACTGCGCTCTCAAACCAGACAACAGGGGAAATAATTTATACCCCTCCCCAAGAAGAAACGCTATTACGCAAAAAATTACATAACTGGGAACAGTTTCTACATGATGATAATGATTTTGACCCTCTAATCAAAATGGCAGTCGGGCACTACCAATTTGAAGCGATCCACCCTTTCACCGATGGTAACGGGCGGACAGGGCGGATATTGAATATCTTGTATCTTATAGAGCAAGATCTTCTGACTATTCCCGTTTTATATTTAAGCCGCTACATTATTCAACACAAGCCCGACTATTATAAATTGCTATTAAATGTAACGTTAAAGGAAACATGGGAACCATGGATAATTTATATGTTAAATGCAGTAGCAGAAACATCTAAATGGACATGTGATAAAATAAAAATTATTTTATCCCTTATGCAAGAAACCAGAAAGCATATCAAGGCAACCATGCCCACAGTTTACTCTCGTGAATTGGCAGATTTATTATTTGTTCAGCCATACTGTAGAATCTCTAATATCGTTGATGCCGATATAGCTAAAAGGCAAACTGCTTCTGCATACTTAAAACAGCTAACAAGTAACGGTATTCTAAGAGAGATGTCTGTCGGAAGGGAGAAATTATTTGTGAACCCAAGGTTTATGGAATTACTTCTTACTGAAAGGAATACTTATGACTCATTTTGATTATAAAACCAAAAGCAACACATTTTTACTCTAAACCTTCGCTTCTCCACATAAAATATGCGGCTAGAGAGCCCCCATACTCTTCGGGTTGACAGGGAGCCCTCTAGCTCCACTGTAGTTAAAGCGAGTGTTCTGTGAGATTCTATTAACACTCTCTATCGCCCATCCTCTCCTGCAATAGATAAGGGGGTGAGGTTAGCTTCGCTTATCGAGTGAGCTAATTTTTTGCGCATAAAATACAGGTAACATACCAATGAAAAGCAAACTGCCAAAGAAGGCGCTACCACACGAGAAATAGGAACTAGTTCCAACCATTCAAGACCAAGATACCAGCGGTATAAAAAACTACCTATCAATAAAGGTGCTACAGCCGTTATTGCATAAATAGGTTCAATCTTACCTACTAGCAAATCTACGTAAGATGCCTTTGGCCCACCTAAAAGCGTGCAAATTAAAGACCTAGGTGGCTTGTTTTGTAGCTCGGACAACAACAAAGGATACGTCTTTAAAAATATCATCCATAATAAAAGCGTAAACAAAACAACAAGTGTTTGACCTAAAGCTCCTATTATATATACAAATAATAAAGAAAATTGATTATCAAGAAATAATCTTGCAATAGGATTAGCTTCAAAGGATAAGTCTGGTGTTTGTATTATTGTGTTAACAATATCAAAAGTTGAACCACCCACAGCTATAAAACTCCCTAACAAAAAAGTTTTAATTGGTAGTTTACTATGCAGTAAGCAATTCAAAGATAATAAGCTTTTTAAAACAAAACCAGCACAAGTTAAAATTGCCAGCAAACAAATAACACTAGGATATAAAGAGGGTAAAAATATAAATAAACAAAACGATAGAACAAGTGAAACTATAAGCCATCGATGGATGATGTTATATTTCTCTTTTATTTTTTCCATAAAGCCTCTCAAATGGGCTGAACTGCGTAATCAACCCACCTAATATTTACCTAATATTCTGAATGATGATGGTCACCATGTCTATCACCTTTATTGGGATGAGTAGCACAACCAGCGATAACCGCAGCAACAATAGGAACAATTACTGCCAAGAATCCAAGCCCACCATTAACACTTTCTAATTCACTTTTCGATAATTCACGGATTTCACTCTTAAATTTATTCTCATGTTTCATGCTGACTTCCTTATTAGAACTACTTAATATTTATTTCATATTCTCTAAATAAATACATATGAAAGCAAAAAAAGGCACTAATTCTTTTTAGTGGTCTCTTTTCGCCTGGAATACTATAGGTGAAAGATAACCACCGCAAGTTTTTTGTAAGAATGCTTCTACCCCTCAAAGTATCTAGCTGAGAGCTCTCTGACCTTTGCGTCTCCTTTTATCCTTTTTTACTTCTTAATGTCCCATGAAACTAGCCTTTGTTGAAATGCTCACAATGAATTCTGCTGTTTCAGCTTTATGCAAAAATTCATGCTGAATAACCTTATTCCAGAATTTGTTTGTATACTCACTTTTCCCAATTTAGTTTTGTGGTAATCTCTGGATCTATAAATTATCCAACCTATACAGACTCAAAATAACCTACCAACTCTATATGAAAATACTTTTATTAATCCTAGTAGCTTGTCTTGCTTTTTGTGTAAGCATTGATTTAATTTCAATTTATGATCTCATCGACTTCATCTCTACAATAATATTTCTCATCATAACCCTTGTATCGAATGCAGAAGGCCAACTTATTATTGTTGGTTTGATAGGTTTTGTAATGCTGGGCTTAATATTTAGCTATAGCATTAGAAGCTTTAAAAGTATTGGTTCAAAAAATGATGTCAGTCATCGCTGGGATGTTGGCTACAGCGGTCATAGTAATAATAGTGGAGAAGCCAAAGTCAGGCGAGCTCTTACCCAGTATTGTAGAAGCAGAAATGCTCATGTTCTAAATAATGTTACTTTACGCTTAGAAGATGGCTCAACGACCCAGGTCGATCATATCTTAGTGTCTACCAAAGGTATATTCGTAATAGAGACTAAGCATTACTCAGGATGGATTTTTGCAGATCCGAAATCAAAGGCTTGGGCCCAAACCTTCTTTAGAATCAAATTTCGCTTTCAGAACCCCATATTTCAAAATTACAAACATGTTAAAGCCACTCAAAAGCTACTTGCTTTCATAGAGCCAAGACTTATCCATAATGTTGTTGTCTTTACTGGTGACGCACTGTTTAAAACAGACAAGCCTGATAATGTGTTTTATATAGAAGAATTAATACCCGCAATTGAACAATATACTGATGCTGCCTTAAGTTTAAATCGCGTTCAGTTTTGTATTGGACGATTAGAGTATATGCGCTTAGAGTTAACTCGAGAAACTGATATTGAGCATCATGAATATTTAACTCAAAAATTTGGTCGGCTGCCTCCAGCAGCGTAAAAATAGAAGTGGGTGTCCTTTGGATTTCTCTCTGATGATCTCATGATACCCCCCTACCCTCAACTCTTTAGATTTAAGAATACTGCAAAAAGCAGAATAAGCATCTGCAAGTGATTTTTTTTTGGTAAGTTGTTGCTGTTTTTGCTCACTCCACAAAGGGCCACCGGTAAAATGCCATAGGATCTCTGAATGCGTCTTGGGCTTAGCTTTCATGTTAACTTTATCCATTTGAATATTTATCTAAGAATTTTTCTTCCCCATGAGAATGTGATCAGGTTTATTTATAACAACGAACCTATATTTTATTTTATGTTTTTTATCGAGCTCATACATAACTTCCCACCCTTGCATCTTCTTAATTTCGGCTCTTCATCAAAAACAGGGGCACTTTAAATCCATTATATTAAGCTAAGTGTTT
>CAXBML010000001.1:0-271063 GCA_963976875.1 uncultured Coxiellaceae bacterium | reverse complement strand
TATCTGGCCCTTTTTGAGTTGCTTTCTTAGCAGTCAGAAGCTCTTTTTGCGCAGATTTTAGCTCTTTGTCTGCTGCTTGCTCTGTTTTCAGAGCAGCACCATAATTTTTTAGCTGGCTTTTAGCAACATCACGCTCAGTACCCTCTGGGTCAACTTTGGCTGTTAATCCAGCTTTACCTTTAGGCTTCATGTCATCATCTTTACTGCCGCCACCAATTCCCATAATATCTCTCTTTCTATATCTGTAAACCATTAAAATGTTATTCATCTAACACTTTGAAAGGCTAAATTTTTTTGGCACTTAAATCATTTAAGTGCCAAATTATTTTTCGGCTCTCTATCCCTTACTCACTTCCACCACGCGCATATTGAGAAAATAACGCATATAATTGCTCTAAAATATCCAATGTCCCCTCAATATCAGAAGGTAAAACATCTTTGGGTGGATAATACGTTGCTTTAATAATATCGTTTACTAAATTTTCTGCGGCGGTATTGGCTTCCGCTTCAGACTTACCCGTTAAACGCTCAATGTGCATTAACGATTCTCGCGTACGACCCTTCAGCAACAATGGATTTGAAAAGCGTTTCAAATCTTCTTCACCAATGATGGGCTTTGCAAAATCTGGCACACATACAGGGGTAAAAGCATGTACTTCATTGGAAAATTCTTGAGCCTGCTCTTGCTCCATTTCTTCTCGAACTATACGTTGCTTTTCAACTTCTTTTTCCAATATCGCAATCACAGCTGCGATACCGCGCTCAAATGGTTTCAAATGACTATAGGTCTGCATTGAACTTGCAATGGTATTAACATCTTCACTAGGTCTAGGTGGCTCCATCGCAAATTGAGGGGCATGAAATATCTGGGTGAAACGCCGAATTCTTTTGTCCAGATTAATGAGTATATCATCTGCTGGTTTTTCAATCGTTAAGTATTGGTTAACCTGCATCTTGCTAGGCGCAGGAGGATTAGCATAAAACATTCTGGCTCTGATAATTTTAGAGCGGAAAAATATATGCGCGTCTCCCTCCCTTTGATCTCTTAAGTCAAGCAAGTCAATACGAGATCTTTTCTCTACGGAAGCATTTTTAGAATCTAAATAATTATTTGTCATACTCCCAGTATTAATTTGGAATCCACTCACACTGGTCGCATAAGTTTCACCCGCGACCTTATTAAAGAACTCCCAGGTTTCACCTGGATCTTCCATTTTCATACAAATTTTAATATTGGTGTTCGCACAAATAGAAGCAGCTTCTTCTTTAGAGGCTTTTTGGAAGGCAGGCAAATCTTGTCCAGCAAAAATAGCAGAGAATCCTAACGAACGTGCTTGGGCCGGTACAACCGCAAAGCCAGGTACTGCATAATAACCATACTCATCCATGATACAAACATATGGTGTAGGCGAATTAGTAGGTTTACTTAAAATAACATCCTTATAGGACCCTTCAACCTCATCCCCCAAGCCAGATGCCATCATCGATTTTAAAGATGCAATAATAATTTTGCCCAAGTTGGATAATTCTTCTGGTGATTTTTCTAAAGCGGGTAACAATACAACCATGACGCGTCGGTTCAAGACAACGTCTTTTAAATCAACCTCTGCTAAATTAGCTCGAACAATATGTCCATAAGTATCAGCCAAAGAAGAAAATACTCGGCCTAATTGCATAGTAATAAATCCGTGCTGCTCACGGACTTCGCCTGCTTGATTCCCTTTTTTAGCCTTATTATAACCCGGAAGGTTGAAAACATAATTTTCTAATGGCTCTAAAATAACAGGGTTAATAATATCAAGTGGAACCGTTCTATTAGTCCCATCCACCGGAAACTGCCTGTCTACGACGATTTGTTCTAATTTTTCTAATATGAAGTAATTTCGGATACAGTTAGCATCCAATAAGATATGCCCTTCTTCACGCATAGCAACGAGAATTTTCATCAAAGCTTCAACAAAAGATATAGCTCGACCTTTCCACATGTCGCCATCACCGCCACCACTACCGCCATCCATCAAGCTCACAACGAGCTGCGAAATCATACTAGAGGAGCCGTTAGCGAATGGGTTCATGGTATTGGACAAGCGTGTCTTTTGGGCACCAATAACATCTCGAGCACCCGTCATAAAGTTAATCAACAATAAATCGTCTAAACGACCCATACGGCATACCATGCCGAATATTTTAGCGTATAAAGAGTTATCACCTTTACCATCGATATAAATAAAACCACTGCCTTGGGCAAGTGAATTAAACGCAATCGAAACCAAAGCTTCAGTTTTACCTGAACCTGTAGAACCAAAAATCAAAACATGCGTACGCATGTCATCATTAGAAAACCACACCTCATTATTCGTATTATTCTCATTACCAAAAAAAGCAATTCCTTGGCCTTTTCTAGGTTTTGTCGTGCCTGGAATACAGTCATTAAAATCATCTAGCTTAGAAATCATTGGCATTTTGCAAGGCAACGTCACTCGACGTGTGATCGAATATAAAAATTCACATAATGCAAGCAATCCTACGAAATCAGCACCTTCGGGAAAGACAACGATAGTCGCAATACACGATGCAATAATACAAGCAGCGTAGAGCGGATTGCCAAAGAACTCCCCAACACGCTGGCCCAAGGGCCGCGTGTCACGCGCCATCTCCTGGGCGCCATGTTCATGCTTATCTTCTAGACCCCGGACTTCTGCCATTTTTATCCCCTAAGAATTCTTATGTCGTCGCTTATTGCTGCTTTTTTACTTACTGTTGCTTTAATGCATCTTGCTCTTCTTCATCTGGCATATAGATTGTGTTCGTAATTGCAACGTCTAATGCATTGACAGCTTCATCTACCATTGGCACACTTAAAGCGCGCCCCATTTGTTTTTCCGCCAACCAGTGAGCGAAAGCCCCCCCAATTTCACAGCAAGCTACTTGCCTACCGACGCAATTTAATATGTACCATAGACGACGATCAACCGGCTTAAGCCAAAGAAAATCTGCTGTCGCAAAAACACCATCTAATCTAGCGACTTCTAGCAGTTCTGCCATTACAGTCATCACATAGGCGTGTCTTTCTAAACAACGTTGTACGACTTTATTTTTACCGTATTTATTAATAATGTCATCGACCCCGGAGTAATCGATGGCACCTTTGGCCGCAGATGCGGATAATTCGCCTAGCAGTGCTCTTGCCTCATCAGGCTTGTGTTCTGCGCGCAACAAAAAAGCAGCATATATCGCTCTTGTATGCGGTGGTAGCTGTTTCGCACCAGCCCAAAGTGGGCCCAGTTGGGCTGCAAACACTTGCGCAGCTTTCTCTTTATTGACTGTGGCTTTATAAACGCCCTCTGCTTTCCAAGCAGATTTTTTATCCGCTTCAACGATAATATCAAGAACTTTATATTTTCTAGAAAATTGCATAGGATTTTGCGCAATAGACCATGGGCCTTCATTGATATCTTCTTTTACTAAATCTAAATCAACAACGGGAGAAATTTGTGGCCAGTTACCTTTTTCTTGTCGCGCTAAAGCATCCATATTATAGATTTTATTGAATCGCATCGTGGCATGCCCCCGATACAAATACCAAGCCATCAATGCTAATAAAATCCCAATGGGATAGCGTAAGTACTCGCCTGCCACTGCTGCCATCTCACTTGCTTCATGTAAGGTTAAACGACCGCTTGTACCTTCCTCAAAGGCTTGTTCGATTAGTATCACCCGAGATTGCAATTCCGGATCATCAACAAAAAAAGAAATAGCGCTCATCTCCCAATATTTAAGCTTCATAAAGCCATGCTTCAATTGAGCATCCCATTTCCACCAAATAAGCACGCCAATAACAAAAACTAAAGCAATACCCCATAATAATCCGTAAGAGTTTTTATCTTCCTGACCTGGACCTTGTTGTCCGCTCATAATTTCACCGTCATAGCGTTAATAATTTTAGTTTTTTGTCTTATTACTTCAAAATAAAGTTTAGTCATACATCAAATCATCCAAAGGAGTGCTTTCTCTTGATGGCGCAGATTGAATAATCTCAATTAAAACATCCGTCGCACATAATAATCTTAGAGAGTTCGGGGTCTCACTATCAAATTTTACTTGAACACCTAGCATGGTGCCCTGCACCTCATCAAAACTCACACCTAAGCCAAATCCCATACAAAATGAACAAAGTTGGTCTGCTCGTCGCATAATGGAGGGCAATAACCCTACATCAGCAAGAGCTTGTTCAATTGTGATAGGTTGATCGCGCAACGTAAAATTGCAACGTAATAGCTTTGCAACTGATTTGAAACTGCTAACGAATTCATCTGCCATAACTGTATAAACCGCCAATTGTTCTCATTAAGAAAAAACATAACACCCCGTGACCAATATAAAACATACTAGACATCCATTCAATTGTACTTTAGTCTAATATTCGTGATATGTCAGCCTGATATATTTTCTAGCATATCATGAAATACGGATACTTAGTTGTCTTACCACACACTTAGAGTATATATATAGTCATTAAGTTCGACAAAATTTAATACTACTATTTTGATAGTAAAAAAATCGCTGCATATACTTCAGATAGTCGTTATAATTGTGTCAAAATAATATCTTAAGGGTTTTTATGAGAGTTAAAGCATTACTAAGCTGCGTATCCTTATCTTTACTAGCCGCTTGCACACCTAAGCCAACTTACCAGATGACCGATGTTGATAGACAACTACAAAAAGTAGCCTTATCAGTTGAGGACTCTTTAAAAACACTGGCTCTTACACAGCAAGCATATGCTAAAGAGCCCATTAACACTGACATTTTAGTCACACCAGATGGTGGAATGGGTGGATCAACTAGCATTAACTGGTCTGGACCTATTGAACCTCTATTAGAAAAAATAGCATCAATGTCTCGATACCGTGTCAAAGTATTAGGCCCAATTCCTGCAGTGCCCGTTTTAGTTACTTTGGCAGCTAGAGATCGCGTTATTGCTGATGTTCTAAAAGATGCGGGTATACAAGCTGGTAACCGAGCTAATCTGGTTGTATATCCATCCAGTAGGATAATTGAGTTACGATATATTCCAACTTAAATAAAGTGGAATCGAAGAAATTTTTTTGAATTGAGATGTTTAATTAACAAGAAGGTTGCTGGATAACAATGAAACGTGCTTTATTTACCCTAGCCGGCTCTATTAGTGTTGTGTTTTTATTTGGATGTACAGCCCCCTCTCCATCTACAAATGCAGTGGAAGAATACCAAAGCCAATCTAAATTTGCTTCATCCACCTTCTCCATTACAGGCATTAGACACCAAGCCTTAAGAGATGCGGCTATGAGTGTTGGCGCACGCGGCGGCCTAGCTTGGCGAGCAGAACAAATCAATCAAATTATTAGCCGATATCATCATCCTTTAGATCGTATCTTTAATTTTAATGCTTTATTACTACACAATCATATACTTCCTCCAGTTCTCATTGAGGGTAGTTATAGCTACGATCAAAGCTCCTCACGGGCTATTCGCTTAGCAGATCGCTCCTATTCTATCGAGAGTCAAGCCAGGTTTGTTAGCTTACCGCCTACATGGCGTGACTATGTTTATTTGAAATTTGGTAAACCTGAGCAACCAGATCCATCGATGATGCCTAAAAATAGTGCTGAACGAAAAGTATGGAACAATTACGTAGAAGAAGGCTGGCAGGCAGGCATTGACCAAGCCGACAGTATATTCTCAGAAAATCTAGGCCGACTAAAAAGAGATTACCAAGGCATGGTACGTTATCGTAACTTACTGGCTCAAAACATTGTTAGCCCACCTTATGTTGCTGAAGTAAACATGGGTATTACAGGTAATGATAACGAAATGACAATCAATGACCGTATTTATAATATCACAGCGCTACCTTCATTCCGTTATCAGCAAAAAGGTGAGGACTGGCTTACACAATCTTCTCCCATTTATATTAATTAGGTGATTGAATGAGTAATGAATTTATTTTACCAGATGAGCCTATCCGTTTTACTGCAAGAGAGATGGATAGGTTGCTCGTACACTGTACATTAAAAGATACATCAGATATCACCATACAAACGGATAATAAAATTTTAGGTGAAATCTATGGTCACTTACACCCCATAACCCAAAGAACTTTGTCAAATACCGAAGTCGGGGAAATGATCAATGCCATTTATGGTCCAAACGGTACAGCTCAACTGTCATCAGGTAAAGATGTTGACACCCACTATGAAGTTAGACCCGATAGGGATACGCGATATAGATTTCGTGTAAATGCGACAGCATGTCAAGTTGAAGGTCGTGATGGTATTCAAATTACCATTAGAACAATACCATCAGATCCGCCTATGCTCTCTACAATGAACTTAGAGCAAGAAGTTTTAGACAATATGTCTCCAATGCAAGGCACTGTTGTTGTCACGGGCTCCACTGGTTCTGGTAAGAGTACTTTATTAGCAGCAATCTTAAGAGAGCTAATAGCCGATCCACAAGCCAACCGAAAAGTTGTCACTTATGAATCTCCTATAGAATTTGTCTATGATTCAGTTGAAAAAATAACCTCTGTTGTTAGTCAAACAGAAATCCCTAAACACTTACCTACTTTTGCAGCCGGTGTGAGAAATGCACTCAGAAGAAAACCCGGATTGATTTTGGTCGGGGAAGCCAGAGACGCAGAAACTATTGCTGCTGTAATTGACGCAGCGCTAACGGGTCACCCTGTCTACACAACTTTGCACAGTAACGGTGTCGCAGATTGTGTACGTCGCATGATCTCAACATTTCCTGCTGAAGAGCGCCATGGTCGCGCTTTGGATATTTTAGAGACAATGCGCCTTGCATTATGGCAAAAACTTGTGCCAACCGTAGATGGTAAGCGCGCAGCATTACGTGAATTTTTAGTTTTTGATGAAGACGTCCGTGATATTTTGGTTAACACCGATGTTGAGATGCTTGCAAATACAACACGTAAGCTTCTTAAAGAAAGAGGCCAACCCATGATTGTCGACGCGCAAAGAAAGTTTGATGCTGGTATAATAAGTGAGAGAACATACAACCTTATTGCGGCCAGTTCGAAAAAATTAGACCAAGATTCAAAAGCTTAGGAGGTACAACCCGCATGAGAAATCCAGATACCGTTCATTGGCGTGATTCTGCACGCCCCGCCAAGTTTTTTTTCTTGGATGCATATTCCGCAGTGCCTTTACTTTTTTTTATGCTGCATATTCGCCTATGGACTTTCATCCTTTGTGCTTCAATTTGTATTTTTTTTGGAATGCTCAATAAGTTTGGTTTTTCATTGCCTGTATTTGGAAGATGGTTAAAAACTTTTTTAGGTGGTAATCAACGCGCTGCTCACCCATGGTTTAACAAGTATCCAGATTAATTTTAAAATTATAGAGTTATGTTGAACCAAATTAATACTCAGCACTGTTATAGCACATAGACAATGTTATACTGTTGAGAATTGAGCAGTTACAATGAGCTAGTTAGTAGCTTTTAATTTTGTACAAGGAAGCCTCACACATGGCAACAGGAAGCGATAACCCAAACGAACAAGATAAAATCAAATCTGATTCGAACCCGGTTGTTAAAAAAGGAAAGAAAAAACCGGTTAAAGCAAAGCCCGATGTTATTCCGAAGGGCCCTGCTACTGGTGGGCTAGAGCTTGTGATGCTCCGAAACAATTTCTACCGCGATAATTTTCGGCGCCTCATGATAATGTGTTTATTATTGTTGGGCATTATTGCAGCCCTTATCGGGTATGTCTATTATCAGCAACAAAACCAACCAAAGCCGACATATTTTGCAACGACTGCTGACGGTAAATTAATTAAATTAATCTCCTTAGACCAGCCTAACTTACAAACAAATGCGCTACTACAGTGGGCGACTGAAGCCGGCACAGCTGCCTACACATTCAACTTTGTAAATTATCGAAAAGCATTGCAAGATGTTCGTCAGTATTTTACTAAACGTGGATATCAAAATTTCTTATCCGCCTTAACGAGCTCCAGAAACTTAGAAGCCGTTAAAAGTAAAAAATTAGTTGTCTCAGCGGTTCCAACTGGTGCCCCTGTAGTATTAAAAGAAGGTAGAACTTCCAACGGTCGATATGCATGGCAAGTACAATTTCCAATGCTATTAACATACCAAAGTGCCTCGGACAGTATCAGACAAAATATTGTTGTCACTATGCTTATTACTCGCATTCCCACATTAGAATCAGAGAAAGGTGTTGGGATAGCTTCATTTGTTGTTCGTGAAGGCTCAAGATAATAATGCTTAACACAACAAAATATTTTGCTGAATGATATTTGCAAAAGGATGAACTTAACATGAAAAAAACGATGCTATGGTTGCCCTTCATAGCGATGACCTTTGCTCAACCATCTCTTGCTATGCTGGGAGATGAGTCGTCTGCCACTAAAAAAAGTGACACGGCTAGTTCTGCGGGTTCTAAAAAAACAAGACCAAATGTAACTCAGAATGCTTATTCTAAAAAAGCCATTGATGCTATCTCAAAGCAAAGTGGTATGTCTAAAGCTGAAATTAATGAATTTCTAAGTAATACTCAAAATATGAGCCCTGAGGAATTGCAGGTATATTTGCAAGGATTGCAGACTAACTTAGAATCAGGCCAACTTCAACCAAACGACGTTGATGGCAACATGCCTCCCAATTTCAAACCCAACAAAAAAAGAAAACGAACGTCAAAAGAGAAAAGCATTAAGCAAAAACAAAACGAAGAAGCTTTTGAAGGATTGATAGAGGGTGCATTGCCATTAAGCCCTGACCAAATCACTAAAATGCATAAATATTATGATTTGGCCTTGCAAGCGAAGGCGACCCCACCGTCTTCTCCGCCCACACCACACTTTAGCTCTTTGCCCGTTAATTTAGAGCCTGGAAGCCAAGCTCCCGTAATACGACTTTCTGCTGGTTTTGTTTCAACCATGCTTTTTGTTGACCGCACAGGTGCACCATGGCCTATTACGGCTTATTCACTTGGTGACCCTAAAAACTTTAATATTCAATGGGACAGCCAATCAAACACCATGTTTATTCAAAGTACAAAACGATATGTCCATGCCAATATGGCTGTGCGTTTGGTTGGATTGAATACGCCAGTAATGCTCACATTGGTTTCTGGCCAAAAGGACGTAGATTTTAGAGTGGACTTGCAACTACAAGCCAGAGGCCCAGAAGCCTTCCCTGCCGTTGTAAATAATAAATCATATACCTCTGATGTAAACGCAGATATGATTAATATGTTAGATGGCATCCCACCCAAAGGTAGCCTCAAACTTAATGTTCATGGTGATTTTGCTCAAGCCTGGCTTTACAATGAGAAGGTATACTATCGCTCCAAAATAACATTATTATCGCCAGCATGGATGGCAACTGTCTCAAGCCCAGATGGCACGCATGTGTATGAAATCATGCCTACACCTTACTTATTGGCATCTAAAGATGGTCAAACCATCAACATTAAGCTAACAGGGTTATAACAATGGCAAAAAAACAACTCACTATAGTATCCAGTTTAACAAATGCTCGTAACAGGACATTAGTAATTGCTTTAGGGGTCATTTTTTTCTTAGGCGTTGCATTTGCAATTTCTAAATTCAGAGGCGCTGATAAAGACCCTCTTTCATCACAAGGCTCTAGCACTGGTAGTGTACCAAACGTTCGCTCGATCCCAGGAGCTAAAGCTCCTGAAAAATATGTAAAACTACAACGTGAAGAAAATATAAAAAAAGCTGATGATGCTATCAAGAAAAAGACCGCATCGATACCAACTATCCTAGGTGCAATTCAAGATGACACACCAGAAGAAGGCCAAGTTGAGTTAACGCAAGTTGGCCAAAGTTTAGGCCCAGCAACTGATAGCCCTAAAGTTGGAAAAATACAGTTGGGAGAAGCACAAGGTGGCGCATTTATTGATAGTGGTCCTTTCAAAGCGGAATCCCAAAAGGAAAAGCGTCGCAAAGAATTAGAGAGAAGAAGGCAAGAGCAAGTCGAACGCGTTGAAAAAATGCGCATAGAACAAAAAAATGCCAGAGAAGCAAGTCAAGCTCGCAGGCAAGAAGCTCAAGACAAGCAAGCTTATATTAAAGAAGTGCAAGACATACAAAAAAATATGGGTGGCTATCTTAAAGGTGCTTATAAAGACTGGAGTAGTTATACTCCCCAAGCTTATACTGCAGGCCAGTGGGAATCACAAAAATATGTGCCCAAAATAGAGCGCATGTTAGAATCTGCTGCTGACGGTGACAAAGTCATTACCACAGTCAAAGATGCGGCAGGAAATCCTCAGGCAATCACAATTACAGAGAAATCCTCTGCCAAAAAAGCAAAACTTGAGATCATTAAAGCCGGTACTATTTTGTTTGGCGTATTAGATACAGCTGTGAACTCTGATGAACCTGGCCCTGTTTTAGCAACCATCGTTCACGGTAAATATAAAGGGGCGAAGCTCATCGGCTCTATCGCACATGAAGCACGTCAAGAACGCTTATTAATGAACTTTGAGACGATGACAATGACTTCGCGCCCTACTTCAATGAGTGTAAAAGTCGTTGCAATCGATGCCAACACCGCTAGAACGGCTGTTGGTTCTGATGTCGATAAGCATTATTTATTGCGCTATGGCTCTTTGTTTGCCTCATCCTTCATGGAAGGTTATGCAAAAGCTATCACAGAGCAAGGCACAACAACTGTTTCACCATTAACAGGCACAACGACTACTCAAAAGCCGGAATTGTCTGGCAAAGAAGAATTTTTAACTGCTTTGGGTGAGGTCGGTAAACGTTGGGGGCAACAGATACGCCCATTGTTTAACATGCCCTATACGGTAACGGTTAATCAAGGTACAGGTTTAGGCTTGTTATTCTTAAGTGACGCCGATGTAACTCCTAAGGAAGGATAATCAAATGGTTTACCATGCAGATGATAAAGATGATTTTGAAGATGAGTTTGAGTTTGATCTCGAAGATGATTTTGATGATGAACCAGATGCTGAGCAAGCACCTGCTGCAAGTCAAGTTGTTGCAGATCGAGGAAAAAGTAAATTCCCTTGGCTAATCGCTGCTGCCGCTGCAGGTGCTATTGGCTTTGCAGGATACAAGTTTGTTCAGATGGGCAATACCTCAGGCGAAGTGGGTGAAATAACCGAGCAACCTGCACCTGCTGTTAAAGAACCCTCCCCCCCCGCACCTTTGGATACTCAAAGCTCAACAACTTCTGAGCCAGCATTTACATTGGATGGCCAATTAGATTCTCTATCTCAAATGAGTGACGATAAAGAATCTAATAATAATTTTCTTGATTCAGGCCTAGCAGACACTGAAGCGGTAAAAAGTGCTGTTTCTGATGCAACATCAGAAATAGAAAAAGCTTTATCTGGATTGAAAAAAGAAATTGCTGATCTAGGTAAAACAAGCCAAAAAGTAAGAAATAATGAAAAAGATATTGAGCTAACGGCCAATAAAATTGTCAATCTCGACAAAGGTATGACTAGTTTGCAACAAGATATTAAGCAACTTACTCGTATTGTTAAAAGCTTAGCAGAACAGGTGAATGACCTACAATCTGCCAGAACGCAAATAAAAGCAGCTCGCGCCGCAAAAGCAAGGCAGTCTGGTAGTAGCACCTCCTCTTCTGCACCTAAAAATCACGTGAGTGACAGTATGACAATTCACGCCATTATACCTGGACGGGCATGGCTCCGGACCCAAGGTGGCAAAACAGTCTCTGTTACAGAAGGAGATATGTTAGGTGAGTACGGTAAAGTATTAAAAATAGATGCGCCAACTGGATCTGTTATTACCAGCTCAGGTGTAACAATACGCTAACTAATGCGCACTTTGCGCTTCAAGAGATAATGAAAGAGAGGTAATATGGGGACCTTTATTGATCCAGTCTTAGATAGCATTGATGCACTCTTAGCTTGGATGGGTTCTAGTTTAGGACAAACAACAGATCACTATTGCACTCTTGAGACAGCAGACAGTCGGCATGCATTAGTTGCTCGAGATGGTTCACTCGTTTCGGTTATCCGATTAATGGGTGCAACAGAGCTTGTTGGTGTATCCGAATTTCAACGCATACATGCAGGACTGATTAATTCTATTTCCCCTGCCCTAAAAAGACCTGGGCATGGTGTTCAAGTGTACTTCAGTTATAATCGAGAAACTGTTAAAGAAGAAATACGCGGTATATTTACACCCGCTATGGGCACTTGTAAGCGTCTTCAAATGGATCTAGAAGATCTATTTGAAGAAAGAATCAATCATCTCTCTAAATTTACTGCTTCAGAAGATTGTTTTTTTGTTTTGTGGACGCGCCCTTCTGCTTTAAATAAAACACAATTAGACCAATCCAATAAAGCGAAACTTCAAGTCATGAAAGACGCAAAGCAGCCCATTATGCGTCATGCCCAAAATATTATGGCCGTTATTCCAGAACTGAGAGAATCGCACGACTCCTTTGTACGTTCTGTGATCAATGATATGAGAGATTCTAATCTCTATGCTACATTGCTAGACGTACACCAAGCATTACTAGAAAGTCGCAAATCAGTCGATCCAGATTATACTAATCACAATTGGCGCCCAGTGCTACC
Organism: uncultured Coxiellaceae bacterium; assembly: GCA_963976875.1. Taxonomy (GTDB): domain Bacteria; phylum Pseudomonadota; class Gammaproteobacteria; order Berkiellales; family Berkiellaceae; genus Berkiella_A. Next base: position 258,432 of record CAXBML010000001.1, on the reverse strand, counting down.
TGGTGACAAAATTCCTATTCGCAATATAAAAGATCGTAGCGGACGTGATAAGTCTGAAATATCATGGCCACCTCTAGTGCCTCAACTTATCCCTAGGGATGGGGAGATCGTTGATTTAAGAACAGCCAGAGTTGGGGATAAACTTTACTCAACACACTTTATTGATTTATTTCCACAAGACATTAAGCCATTTTATGACTTATTCAAAAAAACCTTGCAATCACGGTTTCCGTGGCGCATTTCATTTTTAGTTGAAAGTGATGGTATTCGAACGCTTGGTATAAAGCCCGTCCTAGCTTCATTTTTAAGTTTTGCTTCAGCACAAAATCCCTTAATTACAGATGCCGCTGAACTTTTAAAAGAAATAGAAAATAGAACAGATTATGCTGTTGTCAAGTTGCGTGTATCAGCTTCAACCTGGGCACCTATTGGTGAAGAAAGACTTCTGAGAGCTCGTTCTGCAGAACTTGGTAAGGCCATACAAGGTTGGGGCAGTTGTGAAGTGAGTGAGATATCTGGAGATAGTTATGAAGCTGCGCTTTCTACAGCACTTGCCTTATCAACAAACAGTGTGGCAACACCTTCCGTCGCACCTCTAAACGATGTTTGCTATATGCTGCCATTTGCAAGACCCGCTTCTCCTTGGGTGACTGGCGCAATATTACTTCGCTCTCCAGATGGTAAACCTTGGCCTTATCAGCCTGGCTCAACTCAACAAACAACATGGATTGATTTAGTTTATGCTAGACCAGGTTCTGGTAAATCAGTACTATCTAACTCTATTAACCTAGCGTTATGCCTGCAAGGTGGTATAACTCGATTGCCACGTATAGCGGTTATTGATATTGGCCCTTCTAGCTCAGGATTAATTTCTTTAATTAAAGAAGCCATGCCGCCAGAGCAACGCCATCTTGTTGCGTATCATCGCCTAAGAATGACTCCGGAATATTCTATTAATCCATTTGATTGCCAACTAGGTTGCCGCTTTCCGACGCCACAAGAAAGAAGCTTCTTGGTGAACTTTATTTCACTGCTGGCTACCCCCATCGGCGAAACAAAGACCTATGATGGTATTTCTGATATGGCAGGCATGATTGTTGATGAAATGTATAAAAGCCTTGCTGATAACAATAATCCCAATAAATATACGCGAGATTTAGATTTAGAACTGGATAAAACTCTTGAAGAAATTGAATTTTTTGCGGATGCCCATACCTCTTGGTGGGAAGTGGTCGACGCATTATTTAAAGCAGGCAAAGTCCACTTAGCCACCCAAGCACAACGCTACTGCTCACCCATGTTAGCTGATGCTGCTGCAATTTGTAGAACCCAAGTTGTTGAAGATCTATATGGAAAAATTGTTGCCCCTACAGGTGAACCTTTAATCACGGCTTTTGGTCGTATGATTTCAGCCGCCATTCGTGAATACCCCATTCTATCGCGTATTACTCAATTTGATTTAGGAGACACAAGGGTTGTCTCATTAGATTTAGATGAAGTCGCAAAGTCAGGTGGTGAAGCGGCAGATAGACAAACAGCAGTCATGTATATGCTTGCACGTTATATTATGGCGAGACATTATTACTTAACCGAAGAAAACCTTGAAGATTTTCCAAAACTCTTTACAGAGTATCATAGAGAGCGCATTACTCAAATCCGCGAAGATCCTAAACGCTTAGTGATGGATGAGTTCCATAGAACCTCAAAATCACAAGCAGTACGTGATCAAGTACTAGTTGATATGCGTGAAGGTCGGAAATGGAAAGTTCAAGTTGCGCTACTCTCGCAGTCTTTAGATGACTTTGATCCCGTCATGGTTGAGTTTGCAACAGCTGTATTTATCATGGATGCCGGTCCACAACAAGCTATCGATAAGTCTGTAAAAACCTTTGGACTAAGTGAAACGGCAAAATATGCACTCACAAATCGTGTCCATGGACCTAGAGCTGAAGGTGCCACTTTCCTAGCACAATTTGCAACAAAGCTAGGCACCAATACACAGCTGTGTACAAGCACACTTGGCCCTATTGAACTTTGGGCTTTTAACACCACAGCGGAAGATGCACGGATCAGAAATGCTTTGTATAAAAAAATTGGCGCAGGAGAAACGAGAAAACTATTGGCCATGCTCTACCCCTCAGGTACTGCAGCTAATATTGTTGAGCAAAGACTCAGTAAATTGAAAGAAAGTGAAGAAGAACTTGAGGAAGATGCAGGTAACAGTGTTATCGATGAGTTAATTGAAGAAATCTTGCAAGTCTATGAGAGTTCTTCTAGCCCAGTTTAAGTTCTAATCCTAAAAAAGGCCGAGCATGCGTCGGCCTTTTTTATGAACTATAAAAACGGTTACTCAGCTGTCCAGCCCTCTAATGCAGAAATAATTTTTTTTGCTTGATCAACACTAGATATATTAAATTTCGATTTTTGCTGATATTCGCCATTACGTTTTTGATAACGTCTAATCGTAAATTTAATTGGGCCATACTCTTCTTCTTTTTTATTCCAGTCCTGGCATTTGAAAATAATTGTAGCCCAAGCGCCTTTCGTTAGAATAACTTTATCAACTTCTTTGACAGTTTCAATATCATCTTCAACATAAGTTATGGTGATTTCATCCACACTTGAAGCCATAATATTATCTCCACTTATTTTTAGGTTTTAAACAATAACAAACGAATACTAGGTATTAAGGGTTTAGTTTTGAAATTAAATAATTCATCAAAGTGCCAGCCAAAACTGAAGCAATTAAACCGCCTCTCAACAAAAACAGTCCAATATTAGTGATGGTAAAAATGATTTCGCCATTGACAAAATAGGCCACTAAAAAAAACAACACCAGTGGTATAGCACTACCGAGCAAAAAATAATATCGATATTTGCTGCTGATAATCCATAATAAAAATATAGCGTAACCAATCGCTAAAAAGTTTAGGATTATAAATATTGGGGACATCTGCTTATTCCACTAAAATAAACTTTAGTAATTCTACTAAGTTATATAAAAATACGCTTCACCCGAAGCTAAATGCCAGGATACCACAAATTATGCCCACCACTAAAACTCAAGGTTAAATTCATCTGAAAGTAATTTCTGAGTAATAGTATCAGCAAGTCTGCTACCTGCCGTTGCTTGAGGAGAAGTGAGGCTTTCTAACATCTTATCTCTTTCCTTTTGGATCTTAAAACCACCGCCCACTGAAGCCACCTTTAACCAAGCATAAGCTTTCACCGGATCAGCTTTAACACCAATTCCATCTCTATAACATAACCCCAGCTGGTACTGCGCCCCACTATCCCCTTGATAAGCTGCTGCTTCAAATAATTTAAAGGCCTCTTTTAAATCCTGACTAACGCCAATCCCATTTAAGTAACTAAGACCTAGCTCGTATCTGGCCCCAATATGTTCTTTCTCAGCTGCTAATTTAAAATATTCTGCAGCTTTAGACTCATCTTTTGTAATGCCCTCCCCATTCCGATATCGCATGCCTAAGAGGTACTGAGATTCTGTAAAGCCTTTATTTGCAGCTCTGGTTAGCCATTTTATTGCTTCCTTATCATTGAAGTCCGTGCCCAAACCTTCGCTATAAAAACGGGCAACTTCATTTTGCGCAGGCCCATAATCCCTGTCTGCCGCTTTGATAAACCATTCGAAAGCTTTCACATAACTTTGGCCATCCTCCATTAAACCATCTCGATAACAAGTCCCTAAATGATAAAAACCTTCTGTAAAATTTTGTTTTGCAGACCTTTCAAACCAATGGCAAGCTAATTTAGGATTCAGTTCATAGCCATATAAGCCTTTAGCGTGGGCCAATCCAACATAAACAATGGCGGCTGGCTGATGATGTTTAATAGCCAGGTCCAACCACGTACCGGCCGAAGCCTGTTCATTAAGAGAACCATAACCATCAGAATAATATAAAAATAATTTGAATTCTGCCGGAGGGTAGGATTTTGCGGCCGCTTTTTTAAACCACTCTAAGGCGTCTAGCTTACTCGCATCAACACCAAGACCTTGTTCATATGCAATGCCGACTTCATACATTGCTGGTGGATAGTTTTTATTAGCGGCTTGTTGGTACAACTCTAATGACCGAGAGTAATTTTTCTTAATACCGCGACCTTCACGATAAATTTTTGCTAATTCTACTTTTGCTTCGAATGATCCATTTTGAGAGGCTTTTCGAGTCCATTTGACTGATTCTTTCTCAGATTTCGACACACCAATACCTTCTAAGTACATCTTAGCAACTTTATTTTGGCCCTGAATGTTGTCTAATTCCGCCGCTCGCAAATAATTATCAAAAGCTTCCTTATTATCAGAATCAACACCCAGCCCTTTTTCATATGCTTGCCCAATAGCATAGAACGCGGGGGGATATTTTTGTTTGCTGGATTTTTCAAACCACTCCATTGCTGTCCTGTTATTTTGATTCACACCAAGCCCTTGACTATACGCCAAACCGATTGCGTATTCAGCTGGCGCATAACGCTGTTCTGCGGCACGAAAAAACCATTTATTTGCCATTTTATAGTTGACATCAACACCGAGTCCCTGGTTATAGAAAATACCTAAGTGATATGCCGACGGAGCGTGTCCTTTTTGAGCCCCCTTTGTAAACCATTCAATTGCTGTTTTATAATTTTTATTTGTTCCCATCCCCTGATAGTATATCTGTCCAATATTGTAAATCGCATTAAAATTACCTTGCTCTGCTGCTCGCCTAAACCAGCTTAAAGCCATTTTAGAATCTTGTTCGACAAAATTTCCGGTGAGATATAATACACCCATACTATATTCTGCTTGAGCATTCCCTCGTCGGGCAGCTTTTTCAATATTTTCATATTCATCGGGCGTGATAGATTGCTGAGTATAAGCTACTCGCATTGCCGTTTTGTACACTAACTCGTTATCTAATACTTGCTCGGGCATGAAAGCCGATGCGTGAGAAGAAACACCCATACTTGTAATTGCAATAAAAAATAAACGACCTAAACTAAAAGACATGAATACACCTCAATACTTAGCAATTTACTGAAAAACCAGCTATTAATATAAAGTGTAAATCACTTTTATGTGATTTTGTTTATTAAATGGATTTAAGGCGACGAACAGTGCACTTTTCTTCAAATATTACACTAAAACCAACTGTTTCTCTGTTTATATATGTACTTATCTTTGGTGCTATGTCACCTGCTTTTGCTGGCGGGACAGAGTTTATACTGAAAAAACCAGATAATACATGCACAGGCAATCCCGATACACAGTTTTCGTTAACGTGTAATGTCAACTCATTATATGAGTTGGCTATGCGCACATATGCCGAGAATCCCGTCGAGGCACGACGACTGCTAAAATTAGAGGCCCAAAAAAATGATGCCCAAGCACAATTTGAGCTCGCTAAAATGAATCGGTATGGTATTGGCGGAAAAGAAGACAAAGCCTCTGCAATGCATTGGTATCGTCTCAGTGCTCGAAAAGGAAACGTACAAGCCCAATCTGAACTCGGGCATTGGTTAATTCAAGAACCGTCAAGAATGGCAAACCAAGAAGCTGTGAATTGGTTGACAAAAGCAGCCTACAAACAAGATCTGGCATCACAAAAAACGCTAGGCCGTGTTTACATGGGCTTGTATCATTTGAAAGCAGATTACCTTAAAGCAGAAAAATTTCTTGAGCTAGCGGCACATCAAAAAGACGCAGAATCGCAATATAGCTTAGCCACCCTATATCGAACAAAAATTGCACCCTTTAGCAATCAACACTTGGCAACTTACTGGTTAAAAGAATCTGCAAATCAATATTATCCTCCTGCAATGTACTCTTTAGCCCAAGCTTACGAATTAGGAGATGGTGTCCAAAAGAATCAAACTGAAGCTTTTCATTGGTATTATAAATCAGCAGAAGCCAATAATGCCTTAGCACAATATCATACGGGTAAACGTTTTTTAACTGGAAATGGCACTACTCAGAACTCACATAAAGCTTTGCTTTGGTTTGAACGTTCCGCTGAACAAAATATAGATAGCGCTCAGCTAGAATTAGCCAAGATGTATGAATATGGTATAGCCACTCATGTCAATTTACAAAAAGCTTATGATTGGTATCTCAAAGCAGGCAACAATAACAACGCGGAAGCACAGTTAAGATTAGGTGAAAGTTTTAGGCTTGGTATATTGACCCATATAGATCAAATCATCGCACACTACTGGTTTTGTAAAGCCGCTAAGCAACAAATTTCAGAAGGACAGTTTCAATGTGGTAGCGATTATATTTTAGGGGTTGGCGTCAAAAAGATAGATATGACCCAAGGTCTCAAGTGGCTAGAATCCGCAGGCCATCAAGATCATATTAAAGCACAAGCGATGCTGGGGACGTTATACTATGAGCCTTGGACCGCTTCAACTTTATTTGCCCCTGATGAAGGGCAGGATTTCAAGAAAGCAAAATACTGGCTAGCAAAAGCGGCAAACAACGGTCATGGCATGAGTCAATGGAAGCTGGGCATGATGTATTGGAATGGTAATGGCGTAGAACAAAACTTTCGGCAAGCCATTCGTTATGTTGCGATGGCCGCACATAAGGGGTATGCCATTGCACAAGCACAATTTGGTGTTGCCTATCAGCAAGGGCTAGGCGTGGCAAAAGATTATAAGCAAGCGGTAAAATGGTATAGAAAATCAGCTTACCAAAATAATGGGCAAGCGCAATATAATCTATCTAGTTTATACCTTCAAGGCAAAGGGACAAGAAAAAATAAAATTAGGGCATATAGCTGGGCTGACCTAGCGGCCCAAAACGGTCAAAGAGATGCGAATAGACAAAGAAAGCAAATCAGTCACCTGTTAACACAACGTCAAGTAGAAAGTGCCCAGCAATTGACACAACTACTCGTCCGGGAACATAACTTGGTAGGTTTTGGAGAAGAAAACTCTCAAATTTATGGCAAAAATTATTACCCAGATGATGTCATCAACGGTAAATAATGCATGTTATTTATGATAATATACGGTTTATTTCGAAAAGATAAGTAGCCTTGTTTGACAGAAAATATTCGCAAAATAATCCATATTGATATGGATTATTTTTATGCCCAAGTCGAAGAACGAGAGAATCCCTCACTACAAGGAAAACCCGTTGGCGTAGGCGGTTTTTCTAACCGCAGAGGCGTATTATGTACCAGTAATTATATTGCGCGCCAATATGGCGTACGTGCCGCTCTCCCCACACAAATGGCTCTACAAAAGTGTCCTGAGCTAATAATTGTGCCGCCTAACTTTGATTTGTATAAAGAAATTTCTCAAAACATTAAAGCTATTTTTTCAGAATATACCGACTTAATCGAACCTCTCTCTTTAGATGAGGCATACTTAGATGTCTCGGAGAACCCAAGCTATCATAATTCTGCCACCTTACTCGCCCAAGATATCAGGCGAAAAATTTGGCAACAAGAAAAACTCACGGCATCAGCCGGCATTGCGCCTAACAAGTTCTTAGCTAAAATTGCGAGCGACTGGAAAAAGCCCAATGGACAATTTACCATCGCACCCAAAGATATACATAAATTTATTTTAGATTTAGAAGTTAAAAAAATTTTTGGGGTCGGGCCTGTTATGGCCCAAAAACTAAATGATATGAATATTTACAAATGCTCTGACCTACAAGCTTTTAGTCTAGATCAATGTGTAGAAAAATTTGGCAAAATGGGCGTAATGTTGTACGAGCGATCACGTGGCACAGATACACGGGCTGTTATTAGTCATCGTGAGCGGAAATCATTAAGCGTTGAAGAGACCTATCCTCACGATTTAGCCAATATCTATATCTGCTTACAACAAATACCTAAACTAATAGAGAAGCTCTCTGAACGCTTAGAACGAGCCAATAGCATGGATAAAATTCATAAACTTTTTGTTAAAGTAAAGTTTCTAGATTTCAGCCAAACAACAGCCGAACACCTTGGCTCAAATATCCATTTACATTCATATGAAGAACTACTCAAAGAAGGGTTTTCTAGAGGCAATAAACCCGTAAGATTATTAGGACTCGGCGTTCGCTTTAAAGAAATAAAAGAAAATGATTTTGAGCAACTACCACTGTTATAAGCATCTAAAAAAACATTAAGAGCTCAAGACTTTCTTTATACAAAAAAAATCATTTAAACTGTTCCTAGAAATTATTTTCCTATCACAAATAAATTGGAACTTTTCACACTAATATATGTCTTAATTTAAACCCTATGGTTTTCTATTTAGGACCGTCACATAATATGAGTGTAACTACAACTTCAGAATTTATCAGTTTAATTAATGAATTAAGCAACGAAGCGGATGCCGATAAAGTGATAAATGATATCTTACAACAATTGCCTGAGAATAAAAATGAGCGCTCTACCCTACTGAACCCTGAACCACCCACTGAAAGTCCAGTAACACTACTGGGTAAAAAAATTGCGAATAATCAGATCAACAGTGATTATATACCATTGTTAGAGAATCTTATCTCTCGTGGCGGCAATCCAAACATACCAGATGCAAATGGCTTGTGCATTATTCATCATGCATCCATAAGCTATAATGAAGACACGACTGAAGAATTATTAGATAGCTTGATGTCTCTGGATGGCGTCAAAAAAGACATCAATACACGCCCCCCTTTTCCTGTAACAAAAAATATTGCTTTTTTTATGGTGGAAATTTCAAGATCATTAGAACAATCTAAAAATACATCCGCAGCAAACAGAATGGTTGAACGGCTAAGTACATTAGTCGAATGTGGCTATTCAGATGTTTTTTTTGAAACACCCTCCCTAAATGATAAGTCTAAAATTCCAGCCTATCTTAAAACCATGAATCCAGCCAATATGATGTTTGGATATGTAACTGAAACTTTACTAAAAGGTCAACAAAAAGATCTCATTATTGAAATGCATGAATCCACGACAAAAAAAGGGAACCAGCCTATTTTAACATCCATTAAAAAAGAGCTTTTTAAGAAACCTATCTTAGCAGCCTTTCGAGATGATATATTTGTCGATCAAAAAAACTTAAATGATAAAGCGGCCATCTATAGATTACAAAACATGAAGCTAGAAGCGCTTTTATCAAATGAAAAAGTAACTGTTGAAGACCTAGAAAAATTTATTAATAACATTCCAACAGAAATAAAAAAAACAACGCCGGATAAGACTCAGGTAATATCATTAGTAGAAAAAAGGTTAGATTTTATATCAAGCTGTGACCGTGAGATTGACAACTACAATAAAATGAAAACGATAGGCCATTGCCTAGGCTTAAGAGGCAAGTTTGAGAATGGACAAAATAATGTCATAACATACGAACAGTTTAGCGTGGACCATACCCTCCCAAGGCTAGCTTCTCAAGCAAAAAAATATGTGGACAGTGTATCAGAATTAGATAGTCGATATAGCACTGAAGATATTGCGTTAATGACATCATCGGCTCTTGCTTTTGATCAAGCCAGCATAAGCCGTGCAACTAATGATTATAGCGCCCAAGCTGATAGATACCTCAACGGAGAACCTGTGATGATCCCTTGTATTTATGAAGATCATTTTGCCTCAGCTGTACTATATAAAGATAAATTATATTTTTGCAATAAAGACAGTGGCTGTACAAAATTCCCTGGAATTGAGACTTATAAAATTAATTTAGACATCAATCAAATTAATCAAAATCAAGATATAATCGAAAAGAATTTAAGCCAAATAAAAATACTTTCTAATGCCATCTCGACGCTTGAAACAGATGACAATTTAACCAAAGAAAAAAATAATAACTTAAATGATTTAAAAAAACAGAAAAACTCGCTTGAAGCACAAAACAAATGGCTACTACCCCATCGTGATTCTTTGAGCACACTTATTTCATCTCTCAGTACAAAAGTAAGATATGAGAATGGTCAAAACAATACGAAATATGAAAATCTGGGCCTCCCTGAAATTACCGAGCTCAATCCTGTCTTAATTGATAGAAAAAAGCTACATGGACAAAAACAAGGCAATTGCTCGTACACCAACAATAAAAGGGCATTTGAAGCTGTCATGCTGGCACTGACTGAAGATCCTGAAAACCAACAAAAATATAAAAATATTGACTGCAGAAAACTTTATCAAAAATTTAGTACTTTTGATAGAACAGAAACAATAAAAGACCATATTGCCCATTTTAAAAGCCAATCCCCAAAAGATGAAAAAATACTTGACCCTCTATTTAACTTTCTACGATACAAGTCTTCTCAAAACAATCAAAACAAAATTGAACTCACACGAGAAATATTAAACGAACTGAATAATCTAGGATTTAAAGATACAGATATTGCAAAGAAAATGATGGAAGTCAAATATCCACCCAATAAAAACATTACTAAATTTATTAACATCGCAACAGACTTAAAAGAAGGATCTCAAATTCAAGGAAAGGAAACATATTACCTTAAGCGGGCAGCAAAAGCATTAACACCTGGACAAGATAAAAGAGAAATGATTAAGGTATTAAAGGAAGCCGGCATGTCCCAAGAAGGTATTAGCGCAATACAACATTATTCAAAGTCAAAAAATAACAAACAACAAACACAAGCGCCCTCTGCTGCGACTTCATCAAGACAAAGCACAGCACAGGAGTTGCTAACAAAGGAAGCTAAAGCACAACCGCCACAGGAAAAATCTGCTGCTAAGCGAAAAGTTTCTACAGACAAAGTTCATAAATATCTCCAACAGGCAGCCGCGGAGAATCAAAAAACACCAGATACTCCAACAAAAAAACACAGATAAAATTTTGATTTACTATAAAAAAACCTAATATCATTTTATTAGCCTATTTTTGAGATTTAGAAGTAATAAAAGGCATTTTCAAACAAATCTTTGGGACTTAGGCTGTAAGACAACCCAATACACCATTTTGAAGTAAATTAATGTATGTAACCCCCACCCAATTTAACCTTTTAAAAGTAATATAATTTTTAGCGAGAGCTATAAATGGAACTAATTATAAATCTTGCAACTCTAAACTTTTAATATACTCACATATTACTTAACGTCAGTATAAAAGGTGTAATTACATGTCTGATAAGCCCACTAAAAATAAACCTGTTACGCTCATGTGGGCCAATAATCTACACAAAGAAAAATTTGACCCCTTACGAAAATTAAAGGCACAAACAAAGGTAACACAATCAGGATTTACGACCGCTGAGAGCACTGAGTATGCGCCATCAGCAACACGCGTTGTGCCGACACAGAATACAATTAAAGGTGATGTATCTATACAAACAGACACGGATACGAATCTTACCGTTGTGAAAGATGCTTTATTGACAGATATATCAAAAGAAGTTTTTGGTATCTTTAATGCGAAAATAAACGAGAATACGGCTGAGTTTGATTTTATCGTAGAGCCTTCAGACAGCACAAGCCCAACAGCCCACCTACTGATAGATTATGCCGGAGAAAGAACTTTATACAAGTTCAGGCTAAATGAAGATAATATAGAAATTGATACGAAAACAGCCAGAGCAAGCTTAATAAAACTTGCCATGGTTGTAGAAATGTCATCTAGAGATGAAAATGAAATAATAAAATACAAAAGCGACTATGATATTTTGTCTTGTTATGAAGACTTGAGTACCACCTTCCAACAAATGTTCTCAGAACTTCATTTCAAAAGGATTAAACCTTGACTTTCATAAGGTTAAAATCTATCTTTGAGAACTAAAAATGGTTTTTCAATAACATAATAAACCACTAAAGCTATAATAATTGATAAGACGAAAAATGTTGGGTAAAAAATAAGTATTTTGGAAGTGATACTTAATTGACTAAATTTGATAAGATATTCTAATGTTTCAAGCAACATAGGCTGCAAAGGCATATGCACCAAGTATAAACTATACGATATCACGGCAAAAAATAATAACACTTTACTTTGAAATATTTTTATAGTACCAAAACCCAATATCAAACTGAGCATAACACTGCCAAAACAAACTGAGACAATAAATCGCTGCCATACCTTATCAAAGACCGTAATTTTACTAAACATCACACTCTGAGTTAAAAGTAGAAATAATAAAGCAATACTAACCCAAAATAATGAGTTCATTATTTTTTCATTTTTACACCAGCTTACACTACCAGAACTGCGATATATAAATGCACATAATACCCCTATAAATAAAGGATCTAAACAAGTATGGAATGGATAATAAAATAATGGCATATATAAATTTGATAAATATGATTGGGAATACCCCATCTCAGGATAAGCAACATGAGCCAGAAAACGCAATAATGGGCCTAACAATATTAATATGCTTGTTCCAAAATATATTACTTTATTACTCTTAAATTTACAGAGTAACATCAACACAAAAGGTATAAGTAAGTAGAACTTCTCCTCTACTCCCAACGACCAAAATGTAACGACAATATTATTACCCATATAATCTTGCATAAAAATTGCATGATAGAAAGTACGCAGTATCAGTGACATATCATATTGGGTATGTAAGCTATAAAATGGGACACCGCCTGCCACAACAAAAAATAACACGAAATAATAGGCTGGTATAATTCTAAGTGCACGCTTAGCTAAATATATGGGGATATATATATTTCTGCCTTTATCCCTAAGACGCAAAATACTGCTGGTTATCAAGAATCCACTTAATACAAAAAATAAATCAACACCTACAGTGCCATTTCTAATAAAGTGGAAGACATGCCATTCAGACTGGAAGAAATTTGCATCTACAAAAAACGGATTGGAGGTATGTCTTAACAATACTAACAATACAGCGATACCACGCAGGCCATCTAACTCTGGGAAATGTCCGCTATGGCGGCTGATTTTAAAGTAATTGATAACCGCTTGTGTTTTAATGATTTTCACTCTCATTTATTGCCAGGATTTTTTGCAATGGTTTTTTACGCATTTTCCAAATAAAACCATCTACGACATAGTGATGAAAATTAATGGTTTGAAAAACAATTAGCCCTAACGGTAAAATAGCTGTATCAATTAATGAAATAGAGCTTTTAATGCTAAAATATAACAATGTAGAAATACCAAGACACGCTAAAAAATAATATTTCATATTTGCTGTTTGACTAATCGCAGATAAAAAATATGATTTTGAATCAATACCAGATTTAAAGCGATTATTATTGAACAGCCAGACAAATAAAATATATTGTGCATTGTGCCACACATTAATCACTAACCACCCATAAGTAATATCCTCTATATAAATATAGCCAACATAAAATATGGTAAAATGAGAAAACATATAAAGTGTATGTGCTAAAGGCAGCTTTGATTTACGCCAAGTATTTAAGCGCATGAGGCCCCACACACATATTGATACCATGGCCATAATTCCGACGATATCTACTACCAGGGCAGACACTGGAATCACTTTTATATCCATAAATAAAAATTTTTCAGGGGCCTGATAAGAGCGATACAAAATGCCCCACAAAGGCAAAAGATATACCGCAAATTTACTGGCCCATTCATTTTCATTCCATGTTTGTTTGGATTTTCTCTTATATGCTTGACCCACCCCGTAACTTTGCCTAGTGTAGTGAAACCACTGCCAATAAAGATATAAAGTGGGAATAGTCCATATTCCAATAAACGTCACCAACGACACAACGCTGACTAAAATAATAATAGGCAAATAAAATAAGAAAAAATGATTCTGTTTGATACTTTGCCTGTCAAAACAAAGTCGAGTAAATGTTGAAATAACGTGGTGATAGCCCAAAAACCATAGGTCCAATAATAATATGAGCGGGAACAAACTAGGCTCAGCCACTACTAAGGCACCTGACCCCAAGGCAAGCAACGTAACCCCAACAATAAAGGTGATATCAAATCTTTTATTTCTGAGCCATGCAACTTCTATCGATACCGAATCCATCTTTTCTTGCAAGCTGTATCCCTTACTATTTTAAACCCTGGTTTTAATAGGTTGTGTAGGCTCTATAAAATAATTTTACCTCAGTATTTGAGGCAGGTAAATGTCACTGAATCATGAGGCAGTTGCAAGCCAACTACTTAGCAAGTTACTAAAACATAGCATATAAGTTAATTACCTTTGCTTTGGCTTGCATGATGAATAACAAAGTTCAAAACTCGTTATGCAGGAAAGATCCACCTATCTAGTTGATAGCTTATAAAGACCAACAGACATTATGGGCAAGACATAAACCAAAATAATCACCCATGTCAGAGTGCCATAACCTTTAGCAATCAATGGACTTAATCCAAACTGGGCTATCAACGCCGCTAGTGTTAAACAAACAAAAGCAACGATAGGTCGTACTTTTGAAGGCATTGTTAATCCTTTCTCCTGCCAATAAAATCTTGCTCTTTCATTTAACGCATGTATTAACCCTGTCCCTGTTTCAATCAAAGTCCCAAATAAAATAACATGAAATATTAGCGTTAATGGCGGTGATCCAATCTGCTGCAAAATAAAAGTAGAAGGGATTTCTTGTTCTACTACAGCAGGATATTGTCCCAGCATGGCAATAAAGAAAAATATCCCTGGAATAATAGCAACTACGCCGGCCATAATCCCCGCTGTAACCGCCTCTTTACGCGTCTGAATATAAGTTAAGGAAAATAATACGGCTGGAATCAACCCTAAATTATATCCAGCATATCGTATGCCGTTTAATAACCAACCCCCTTCATTGGGTACAGATTGAAAAGTTGTTTTTATTTGGGGTCCATAATTTATAATGCAAGCTGTCAAAAAAACAAAGTAAACGAGGTACAGCATGATAGACCAAAAAGACATCATAATCTCTATGGCACGCGTCCCTTTAAAGACCATAAAACAAACATAAACAACAAGTCCTACAACACCTACATTATAGGGTAACCCCAATGTCATACTTATAATATTGCCACTTGACGCTGCTATAACTGATAAAACTATAATAATTACAGCCAAGTAACTCATCTCAAATAATATCCAACCATTCCCTAATAATTTTTTAAAGAACGTTCTATAATCATATGCTTTAAAGTAACGTGCAAACTCAAACGTGAGCAAACAAACAATTGACCAAACTAATGCAGATATCAACATAGCCAGTAAGCCACTACGTGGACCCAGGGTCAAAAAAAACTCGACAATTTCGCGCCCCGTCGCATACCCTCCCGCCATAATGACGGATTGAAAAACAAAACCAGGCAATAAATATTTATTAAAAATTTTAGATTTTAGTCGCATTTGTCTATCAAGCTGAAGAAAAACTAACATCTATGCTACTAGGAGATTTTAAATGGGACAAGTGGGGCTTTTTGACAGGTTATAACTGGCGGGTCGTCTAAATAATAGGCAATTTATAAATCAATAAGGGCACACACCAAGGATATTACGCTTACGATGGCATCCTTATTGATTGTTTGTTTCTATTAAGCTGTAGAGCCAAATCTATTTTCAATATAATTCACCACAATTTGCTGAAATTCCTCAGCAATATTATCCCCTCTTAATATTTTAAACTTCTTGCCGTCCACGAATACGGGCGCAGCGGGCGCTTCTCCTGTACCCGGTAAACTAATACCGATATCAGAGTGTTTGCTCTCTCCTGGACCATTCACAATACAACCCATCACCGCAATTTGTAAGTTTTCAACCCCAGGATACGATATTTTCCAACTGGGCATTTGCTCTCGGATAAAGCTTTGAATAGATTGTGCTAGCTTTTGAAATACTTGGCTTGTAGTACGCCCGCATCCAGGACAAGCTGTGACCATTGGAGAAAAAGCACGCAGCTCTAAAGATTGTAAAATTTCTTGGCATAGTTGCACTTCCTGCCTTCTATCACCACCTGGCTCTGGTGTTAACGAGGCGCGAATTGTATCCCCTATACCTTGTTGCAATAATATAGCAAAAGCGGCAGAAGTGGCCGCAATTCCCTTACTGCCCATGCCTGCTTCGGTCAAACCTAGGTGCAAAGCGTAATCACAACGACGCGCCAGTTCAGTATAAAGCTTCACCAAATCCTGTACCCGACTCACTTTACACGCCAAAATAATTTTATTTGGCTTCATGCCTAACTCGACTGCTTTTTCAGCGCTGGTCAACGCAGAAATGATTAAAGCTTCGCGCGTGATTTCTTCTGTCGATTTAGGTTGTGCTAACTTCGCATTTTCATCCATCAAAGCCACAACCAAAGATTGATCTAAACTGCCCCAATTTACGCCGATCCGAACTGGTTTATCGTACTTAATGGCGACTGCTATCATAGTGGCAAAATTAGCGTCATGCTTCTTACCAAAACCCACATTCCCTGGATTTATTCTATATTTTGCCAATGCTTTTGCGCATTCGGGATATTCTGTCAACAATGTGTGACCAATATAATGAAAGTCACCCACAAGGACTGGAGCATCCCAGCCTAATTTGACCAACCTATCTCGAATTACAGGCACAGCTTGGGCCGCTTCTTTATTATTGACGGTAATACGAACTAACTCAGAACCAGCCTTCCATAGTTCAAAACACTGCTGAACCGTCGCATCAATGTCCGCTGTATCTGTATTGGTCATTGACTGAACAACGATAGGTGCTCCGCCGCCAATTTGTACCCCCCCAACATTAACGCCTATTGTGGCATGACGTTTATTTGCTGCATTCATCTGGTATTGCTCCCACAATAAAATGAGTTACTTGATTAGCTGGATAGCTTTGTTTGCGAAAACAATATCACAAAAACTCAATATTGTCTCTATTGGCCAGCGCTTTAGCGCAACTTAAAACTGTAACTTTGCCCTAATTTTGAGAACATGTTATAAAATAAGATATGGATTGTGTTTCTTTGACTTGGAGGGCATTAAATTGAAAACAAACAGACTTGTAAGTCGGATGAATGCAAGAACGAGAAAGGAAAAAGAAGTTTGGGAAGCCTGCGACTATCTAAAATCTAAAAGTAAAAACTTAACCTATTATGCCATAGGTGAACAACTTGTTAATTCGGGCTATAAGCGAGGAAGCAACTCTGACATCAGGCGCTATCTCACAACTTGGAAACAATATCACTCTCCAAATCCCCAAACAAAAAGTAAATCTACAACAGGTACGACACAAGAACATGAGCCTTTACAAACGACGTCTGATTCATCTTCTATGTCCAACAAAGCTCAATTAGATCTGACAAATCAAATTATTGATATCAGTTTACATTATGCCAAGCAATTTGACAGGCTACTAAAATCCAATGAGTTTTTACGCAAAGAAAATAAAATTTTACGCTCAAAACTAAAACAACTTGAAGAGACAGTGTGAGCCCCCCCTTTACTATTTTAAAGAGAGGGAAAAATATAAAAACGAATTGTTAAGAATGTTTAAGTCGAGTATCTACGGTGTCTGCTGCAGCTTTGGGGGTAGCACCCAACTCATCATTTGAGCTTGAAGGGCTTATTTCTGCTTCACGAGTATATTTCGCCGCACCACTTAACAACACAGGGTCTGTAGCACTTGGCTTTGTAAGCTCGTATACTTCTTGCTTAAGCCGCTTATTTTCAGTGTCTAGTTCAACCAGAGCACCATCATATTCTGCTCTCAAATTAGTAAATCTTTTCTCTTGATCATTGAGGGTTAAAGCTTGGAATATTCCAACCGCTTTAAAATTTTCATGCGCCATAGTCTCCACCAACGGGAATAAAGCAATTCGAGTCATAAATCCTGCAGCACCGCCCGTGATGGTCGCAACCGTTATCATTGAGATACCTAATAAAGAGAAAGCGCCAAACGCGCTAATATTGGCATATAAAACTGGCAAAGCTCCTAAACCCGATAAAAAAGCAGGCAATCCAATCATGCCGGTTGTCACACCACCAATCAGTAAGGCAGAGGTCGCACCCACAGCAATTGGTACAAGCCACTTGACCAAGCTATACCACCAAGGAAAGGATTTTAAAAATTGATGAATACCATCTTTTTTTGATTTATTTTGTGCGCCATTTAACATCCATATACCCACATTGATTTAGTAAAGACGGCGCAATTTTACCACAACAAAACAATATGTTGCAATGCGACAGCAAGGGGCGCTCTACACACCACTTACATCTCAATACACTTCTATTAATGCATGGGACTCGACTGGTTGTTCATAAATCGTAGCCGGCGTAATTGGTAAGATATCAACCTCATGGACAATAGCGCATGCGTCAGATGTATTGTCGTCTTGAAATAAATCATCCTGCTGTACAACATCATCCAGCTGAATTGTTGTACTCTCTGTATTCATGCTAAGAGACGGCTCAAAGTTCTCTACTGTTGCTTCCAGGTTGGAATTTTTACTTATCGCCAAATTGTAAGTGGAGAATAAAGAGATTAACTCTGACTTTGCCGCTGAGAAATTTTCCAATAAGCCCCCAACATCATCAGCATACTGGGGCTGAGCTAATGCTTGGATAATAAGATTAGCGGTGTGCAGTTCATGTGCGGACACAGGAATATTTAAGTTACCACTGCCATTGACACTACTATCAGCAGCAAAATCGAAGTCAAAATCAAAATCCAACTCTGGCTCTAGTTCAATGTGAAACAAGCTTGGGTGGCCTTGTACCAGCAGATTGCCCAATAAATTAATATCGATATTTTCATTGCTTGTAAGATAATCTACCAAATGGCTTTCCTTTGTAAAATCAAACCAATCTTGATACCACTGTTGTGCTAGCTCAGACGCGTTACTGGCATCATAGCCACGTTCTAATAAGTCTAAATAAGTGAAAGCTTCCACTGCCACTTCAACACTTCTCCAGGCGCAATTTCCTACAGTTTGATGGGATGCTGGCAATACCGCTATCTCCTCCAGACCGAGCTCATAGAAAAACTCGTATTCTAAAGCAAAGCGATCTTCATTGTTCGCTATTTGTTCTATATTTTCTGGTGTGATTTTCTCAGGGTGGTGCATCTTATAAACAATGGAGCCCGATTCAAAGTTATCATAAGCCTGCCCTGTATTTGAGGTAATAAAATAACCATTTTTAGCATCGATAATATTAACAACAAAATGACCTTCCCAGCCTGTGGGGATGAAAAGTATCTCACCTTGCTGGAATTGCTCAAATAAATGTTGAATCAAATCATCACTTCGAGAGGCTTGGGTTAAAGTAGATGCTTCTGATAAAACGAGCTTTAGGTGGTTAAAGCTTATTGCTTGCTCTGGACTTAAGTCATGTTGTTTTGTTTCTAGATATTGCTCAAGATATTTCTGAGCAGCTGGAACCGTATAAGCGCCGACAAAACCTTCGGCTTCTATTGATGTAAGATGATAACTGCCTAAGTTATTTACATTTGAATGCGCAAGCTCAAAGTTACCTTCTACAGCGAACATATGGGTTAATAGTTTTGTTTGAACATAGGGTTCATGGCTATGATCAAAAGCTTGAATATTTTTGACTGTTTGTAACATCATATCTCTAATAAGAGGATTTTTAATATTAACAGCTTGCATTTCTAACCCTAAAGAAATAGGAATAGAATCAATGACCAATTCACCAGTGACGGGATGATAATCTTCATCTTCAAAAATAGCGACTTCCATTAATGCAGCCATTCGTTCTACTATACTTAAAATATGTTGTAGTGCACTCGTTTCGTTGCCATCAGAATTTTCAACCGCTTCCATTAATAATTCAAATGTTAACCACAGTTCCCCTGACTCAATCTGAATGTCATCATTTGATAATAAGTAATCGACAGTATCAAGGTGCTGCTTTTTAATGGCTAACATTAGAGGACTATAGCCATCGTAAGCCAAAGCATTAATATTAGCACCGTTATCTACTAGCAACTCAACGACAGCTTGCTGGTTGCTTAATATAGCCACATGCAAAGGCGTACTATCTAAGGTATCTCTTGTGTCGATATATGAGTTTTCAAGTAAAAGCGTTAAGTTTGTAATATCCCCATGCGCCGCTAAATAATGCAAAGGGAATTTATGGTTAATATGAAGAACAGCTTGAGAACCAGAATTTTGTACTGAATTTGCTTCAGGCTCACCATATAAATCTTCAATGCTCTCTATCCATGCTTGTAATTTGTCACTTTTTGACGCTGCCTCTGGTTCGTCTGAGGCGGCTGCTAATTCATTAAATGCCAAAATCGAGCTATCTTCATTATCATCTAACTCTGCTATAGCAGCCGTAGAATAAACTCCTTCGAGGCTATCATCGACCATAGTCGTATTTTTGGCTTCAAAAATGTCATCAATATTATCGTCTTCCCAGGTATAAACCCGATCAAGAACCGGCTGTTTTTTTTCCGTATTAGTCGGGGCGTTCTCTTTAGATTTATTCACTTTAGAAACCATGCTGACTCTCTAATTTTGCAGTTAAATATCATTAATTTTGTATATAAATGGGCGGATGGTAGCACAGCTGTTAGCCAACTAACAGTGTAGCTGCTCTGTATTAAGCTTAATGCGCTATAATTTGACTTAAAAACAACTTGGTACGCTCATGTTTTGGATGATTAAAAAACTCCCCTGGCGGGGCTTTCTCAACGATTTCCCCATCCGCCATAAACAATATCTCATCCGCGACACTTTTGGCAAACCCCATCTCATGGGTCACACAGATCATAGTCATACCTTCTACAGCCAAATCAGTCATGACATCAAGTACTTCTTTGATCATTTCAGGATCTAGCGCCGACGTAGGCTCATCAAAAAGCATTATTTCTGGCTGCATACAAAGCGACCGGGCAATCGCCACCCTTTGTTGTTGACCACCTGATAATTCACTAGGATATTTTTTTGCTTGCTCTGGTATTTTGACACGCTCTAAATATTGCATGGCTAATGCTTTGACTGCTTGCGGTGATTTTTTCTGTACATGCACAGGCGCTAGCATGATATTTTCAAGAATGGTCAAGTGAGGGAATAAGTTAAATTGCTGAAAAACCATACCGACACGTTGGTGTAATTGGCTTAGTGCCTTAACATTATTGGCAACTTCTAGTCCCAATACATGAATGTCACCTTTTTGATGCTTTTCCAAGCGATTGATACAACGAATCAAAGTGGATTTCCCCGAACCAGAAGGTCCACAAATAACAACCTTTCCGCCTCGCTTTACTTTCAGGTTGATATCTTTTAACACGTGAAAGTCCTGGTACCATTTATGCAAATGACGAATATCAATCGCCCATTGTTCTTCCTCTTCTAAATGCATCATCGACTCACTTTTAACTTTTTCTCAAGATGTTGGCTGTAGGCTGACATACTATAACAAAAAACCCAATACACTATCGCACAAAATACATATGCTTCTAATGCACTGCCAATCCACTTTGGATCTGTGATGGCTGATTGAACAATACCTAAAAAATCAAATAAACCAATAATCAAAACTAATGTTGTATCTTTAAACAATGCAATAAATGTATTCACAATCCCCGGTATCATCAGACGCAAAGCCTGCGGCAATATGATTAAACGCATCATTTGCCAATAATTTAAACCAATTGCAACACTAGCTTCAAACTGTCCCTTAGACAAAGCATTTAATCCACCTCGAATGACTTCGGCCAAATAGGCGGCTTGGAATAAAGTAATGCCAACCATAGCTCTCAGTAACTTGTCGAAGTTAATGCCCTCGGGCAAGAATAATGGCAACATAAATGAGGCCATAAATAAAACTGAAATTAAGGGTACGCCACGTACTGTCTCAATAAAAACCACACATAATGTTTTGATAATTTTTAACTCAGACTGACGTCCTAATGCAAGAAGTAGTGCAATTGGGAACGCGGCTATAATACCACCAAACGCTAAAACCAAAGTTAAAAACAAACCGCCCCATTCTTCGGTTTTTACAACGTCTAATCCCCAGTACCCCCCCATTAACAAACTAGTGATTACGAATAAATTAACAATCAACACAACAAATTTTAATTTGGTACTTATCTTAGAAAAAGCAATAATTAGAAACGTAACAAAAAATAAAATACATGACAGGTTAACTCGCCAGCGGGATCCTTCAGGATAAAAACCGTATATAAATTGCTCCCAGCGAGCTGTCACCATCGCCCAGCAAGCACCTGGCCGTTCGCAACTGCTGATATCTTTGCCCACAAAAGTCGCGTCAAAAATGCCCCAAATCAAAAATTGCCATACTAACCAAGCAATCAGATATATGCCAAGAATAGACAAGAGGCCTTGAAAATAGGTTGCAAATAAATTTTCTTTACACCACCAATAAATTTGTCGGCTTTTGTCTTTCAAGTCAGATCATCCCCAATTGGTTTTCTTTTCATATAAAAACATAACAAAAGAAATACTTAAACTTATCGTTAAATAGACCGCCATTGTCATGCCAATAATTTCTATCGCCTGCCCGGTTTGATTTAAAACCGTACCCGCAAATACTGAGATTAAATCTGGGTAGGCCACTGCCGCTGCCAAAGATGAGTTTTTAGACAAGTTCAAATATTGGTTTGTTAAGGGTGGTAGAATAACTTTAGTTGCCTGGGGTAAAATCACTAATTTCATAACTTGCCTGGCATTTAAGCCTAACGCTTTTGCAGCTTCCCACTGTCCTTTAGGAATAGCCAAAATACCAGAACGAACAATTTCGGCAATAAACGCAGCAGTATATAGACTCAAAGCAAACAACAAAGCTAAAAACTCTGGTATAAGAACAAAACCACCTTGAAAGTTAAAGCCTCGAAGCTCAGGTATGTTCCAATTTGTTTGCCACAATATCCCAATCATACCCACACCACATAATCCCAATAAAAATTGCTGGCAATGATATATTCGACGAATACCAATGGACTCGGGTGAATGTCTTTTTAGTAATTGTTTTGCGATAAAACTAAGAACCCAATAGGTTAAAAAAACAAAAATAACTAAAGCAAAGATAGCCAGGGCTTCAGGCTTCGGAAGATAAATACCTCTATTCGTGATATAGATAACATCGCCAAAGTTGACTGCTTGCTTAGGATGCGGTGCCGCTCGCAGCACAACAAAATACCAAAAAAATATTTGAAGCAATAACGGGATATTTCTCAAAGCTTCTACGTACACTAGAGCTAACTTGGACCATAGCCAATTATGAGACACGCGAGCAACCCCTATAATCACCCCCAGTATAGTGGCGATCACAATGCCAATGCTGGATACAAGCAGTGTGTTTAACAAACCAACCAAAAATGTACGCAAATAAGTAGACCGCTCATTATAGTCAATTAAATGCATTATAATATTAAAACCAGCAGTATCATTTAAAAATTCAAAGCCAGAAGTAATGCCACGGGAATTAAGATTATGTTGTAAATTGCTGTACAAGCTGTAAAACAAATATGCCACACAGATAAACACAACACATTGCGCTAACTGCAGCCTAAAGTTTTCATTGTCCCAGAAAGGTTCTTTTTTTATCATAGGATACATTCCCCCCACTGGAAGGAAATAGAGTATGGATGATATTGAGAAGTGAAAATAATATTATCTAAGTGGTGGCGCATATAATATCCCACCCTCAGTCCAAAGACGGTTCATTCCCCGCTCAACTTTAAGAGGTGTCTGTGTCCCTAAATTACGATCAAAAATATCATTATAATTCCCAACTTGAAGAATAATTTGGTAAGCCCAGTCATTAGATAGACCAATCTTCTGCCCAAAAGCACCTTGAGAGCCAACAAAGCGTTGAATATTAGGATTTTGACTATTTAACTTTTCTTTAATATTGGCTTGGGTCAGTTTCAATTCTTCCGCATTTATCAATGAGAATAGAGTCCATCGAACAATATTCGCCCATTGATCGTCCCCTTGACGCACCACGGGGCCTAATGGCTCTTTAGAAATAATTTCTGGTAAGATCACATGATCTTTTTTATTCTTCAGCTGTAAACCATATGAGTAAAGACCGGACTTGTCAGTGGAAAACACATCGCAGCGCCCTGCTTCATAGGCTGTTACTGTCTCATCACTTTTTTCAAAAGTCACGATTTGATATTTTAACCCGTGGGTTTGAAAATAATCCGCAATATTAAGCTCTGTTGTTGTCCCGGCATTTGTGCAAATAATAGCACCACCGAGCTCATTGACACTTTTAACACCTAAATCTTTCTTGACCATAAAACCTTGGCCATCATAATAAAAAACACCAATAAAATCTAACCCTAGTGTTGCATCCCGAATAAATGTCCAGGTTGTGTTTCTAGCTAATATATCAATCTCACCCGATTGCAATGCCGTAAAACGCTCTTTTGCTGATAATGGTATAAATTTAACTTTGTTTTTATCTGCAAAAACAGCCGCTGCCACACCGCGACAAAAATCCACATCCAAGCCCTGCCATTGCCCCTGATCATCCGTATTGGAGAAGCCAGGCAAGCCTTGAGATACGCCACAAATAAGATGCCCTCTTTCTTTGATTATTTTAAGCGTGTCTCCAGTAGATTCCTTGCCTACAACCCATGGGCTAAACAGTACCGCCAGTGTCAGCAATAGTACGTTGTACTTCAAAATAAGTTGATTCAAAATAAAATTCCCTATCAGAGACAATATCTTCAATATACTTACATTCCCCAGCGAATGAAGCAAGCTTAGAGTCATACCTGAATTTCAAGTTGAAAAACTTATTAGAGGAACTTATACAGGAGCGTCCGTATAGCTCTGATAACTTTAGTTGTAATACTTACCAGGGATGTCCTCAAAACACCTAGGGTCTGTTGACAATTCGTTGCACCGCACAACGTCTACGTGCCGTGGCTTGTCCACGGCATCCAGCTATTAAGAGCAGATTTCTTGGTATAGGTCACGCCAAGTGGGATTAAACTCTTCTATTAAGTTCAACTTCCATTTTCTACATCAATTTTTAAAGCGTTTTTCGCGCCTTGCAGCCTCAACATACATTTCATGAACCTCATAATATACAAGCTGATTTACATTGTATTTTTCAGTAAACCCACGAATCACCTTATTTTTATGTGCCCAAACTCTTCTTGTAAGATCGCTTATAGAACCCACGTAAAGTGTCCCGTTTCTCTGGCTCGCTAAAATATAAACATAGTATGACTTCATGACACTTCCTTGAAGTAATTTATCTTATTATATCTGAGACTTTTTATATTGGTAACCACATTACAGCTAAAAGCGCTGATTTAGAAATTTAAATGCCTGGATGCCGTGGACAAGCCACGGCACGTAGGCGTTGCGCAGCGAATTGTCAACAGGCCCTAATAACGCTATCAATTTAATTCTATAAATATATTCTCAAATCAAAAACCCATAGACAATAAATAATAAAGTTTTATTGCGTGTGCACCGATACAAAACTTGAATGCAGTAGCATTCCAAAAAACTAAAGAAAAACAAAGTAAAGCTGATATTAATAGCAGTTCTCTGTGTTTTTTAAAATCAATTGTTATTTCTAAGGTGCCGTAACATGTATAATAAGTGGAATACTTATGCCCAGTCCGAAAACTGCCACGAGCAAAAAGATTTTAGAGCTCGTTCTAATGCTAAAAAAGAAAGGGCTGCACCCTGTTCCGCTAATGATGAAGATGTTAAATCAACTAATATCGTCGATCAGTACCTGAAAGATATCCGTCGATTTCCATTGTTAACAAAAGAAGAAGAGTTATACTACGCAAGGCAAGCCAAGCAAGGACATGAGTTTGCTAGGCACAAAATGATTGAATCAAACCTAAGGCTTGTGGTGAAAATTGCAAGACGCTACTTACGCAGTGATTTGCATTTACTTGATTTGATCGAAGAAGGTAACCTGGGATTAATGCACGCTGTAGAAAAATTTGACCCTGAAAAAGGATTTAGGTTCAGCACCTATAGTGCATGGTGGATACAGCAAAATATTGAACGAGCCATTATGAACCAATCCAGAACCGTTCGAATCCCTGTGCATGTTGTTAAGAAAATGAATTCTTTTTATCGATTAAGACGGGACTTAAGTAGAACACTTGATCATGAACCCAACATACAAGAGTTGGCAGAGGCAAGTTCACAAACTCAAAAAGCAATTGAACACGTATTAACCTTAAGTGAAAAAACATTGTCTATTGATACCTCTGGAATAGATGGTGCAGAAAACACCGCATTGAGTAATGTTCAAGCCAAACGCACAGACGATCCAAGCTACATTTACTCTGCGCTTAATATTTCAGAGCATATTACCCAATGGTTAGATAAACTTTCGCCTAAGCATAAAAATGTACTCATTTGTCGTTTTGGGCTACTGGGCACGGAACCCAAAACCCTAGATCAAACTGGGTTTGAAGTAGGTGTGACTCGTGAACGCGTCCGCCAAATACAAGCAGAAGCCCTCAAGCAACTCAAAAAGCTTATAGAGTCTGAAGGTGAAACAAAAGTTAACCTACTTTCACAGTAGCTTCATATTTTCTTTCTCTGGTGGTAGAATTTGCTCTAATATGTGTAACCGCTATCACCTCCTAAGTTAAGAAAAATAAAAATGGATATCAACCTCATTCTCACTATTGGCGCAATTCTTAATATAAGTCTCACAATATGGCTTTTGCTCAAATTAAAGCACCTGCCCAATATTATGGAGCCCAGCTTCTCCAATAACCTGCAACAAATTGAATCTAAACTACAATCAGAAATGGCTCAAGTTAAAGAACAGTATAATAATCATATACAACAACTATTCGATACCAATATAAAAAGTCAAAATTTGCAAAGTACCGCAATACAAAATCTTATGCATAGCCTACAAGCGCAACAAGAATCCAGCACTCATACATTGCAGCGCGCCATGGCCGACAACTATGCCCAACAACACAAGCAACTACATGAAGTTTTGTCACATTCAACCCAACAACTTCAATCCCAATTCCAAACGCTCACGAGTGCAACTGAAAGGCATATGATTGACATCAATAAGAGCATGGAAACACACTTAACCCGAGGATTTGAAAAAACCAATGAAACATTTACCAACATCATAAAACGCTTAGCCATTATTGATGATGCACAAAAAAAGATTACCGATCTTTCAGAAAATGTTGTCAGCCTGCAACAAATCTTACATGATAAACGGACTCGTGGCGTATTTGGCGAAATTCAACTTAAAGCATTAATAGAGAATGTTTTGCCAGAAAACTGCTACCAACTTCAATATAGCCTATCGAATGGCCTTAGAGCAGATTGCGCGTTATTTTTGCCTCAGCCATCGGGCACTATTATAATCGACTCCAAATTCCCGCTTGAAAATTATCGAAAGCTAACCGACATTACCCAGGAAGTTCATAACAAAATAGAAGTACAACGCGCCTTCAAACAAGACATTAAAAAGCATATCCAAGATATCAGCGAGAAATACATACATCCTCCGGAAACCTCTGATGGCGCTCTCATGTTTATCCCCGCTGAGGCCATATTTGCTGAAATCCATGCCCATCATCCTGAGTTAGTTGAACTAGCCTTTCAAAAAAAAGTCTGGATGGCCTCACCTAGTACTTTAATGGCTATATTGACTACGGCTCAAACGGTATTAAAGGATGATGCCACACGCAAACAAATCCACATTATCCAAAAGCACTTAAAGTTGCTCGCTAAAGATTTTGGTCGGTTTGAAGACCGTATGGAAAAACTCACCAAACATTTGCAACAAGCAAATACAGATGCCGAGCAAGTTCATATGTCTGCAAAAAAAATTAGCAATCACTTCATTCGCATTGAAAATGTGGAACTAACAGAAGATGAAACTTCTCTAATGTTAGAAAGTGAACAGAGAGAATAACCTTAAATACATTGTTAATATTTACAGTTTTAGTCAAAAAAAGTAAATAATTTATAATTATTTTTGACCTAACACGAATATCTCAGGATGAAGTTAGGTGAATGCATGATACAATTTGTACTAACATGTAAAGTTGATATAATAGGTGTATAGTCATCAATGAGCGAATTTTGGATTAAAAATTTATGAGTGCATCATTTGATTTAGCTACGGCAATAACAAATCTATCTGCTTCATTTGAAAACTTACAGAGAATGATTGTTGCAATATCTTATGTAATAGGCGTCGGAATGGTCGTTAAAGGCATAATGATGTATAGAGTATTTGCCAACCAATCCATGAGCTCCGCACAACGAGGAGAATTTGCCGGCCCTTTGGTATGGATTGTTATTGGTGTCTTGTTAATTTGGTTTCCTACCACTCTGGACAGCACCTTGTTAACCATCTTTGCAGACTCAACCCTTGGTGACTCTAACGAGCTAATAGCTTATCTACCAACGTCTGGTGCCGATCAGTGGAAATCATTGAGTGAAGTTATTGTAAAATATGTAAAACTTATAGGCTTAATCGCTTTTTTAAGGGGATGGATTATACTGTCTAAGATGGGGCACTCTGGTGCACAGCCGGGCAGTATTGGCAAAGGTGCCATTCATGTTATTGGCGGCGTATTGTTAATTAACATTGTAGATACTGTTCAAGTACTTGCAACAACATTTGGGTATACCTAAAACCTTATAGCATAAAAATTTTTTGAGAGTAAAGTGAAGAAATTATGGACTTATTACCAGTTACTTTAACAGCCCACAAAGGCACATGGCGTAGTTACAATGCGCGCAAAAAAAGTAAACGCTTTCTTATGCTCAAAAAAAGAGTATTGCAAAAAGATCATTATACTTGCCGATATTGTGGTTTCTTTAGCAAAGAGTATCAAGAGGTCGTCAATATTGATGGCAACTATCGAAAAAATTCCTTAGATAATTTAGCAACTGCCTGTGGTTTTTGCGCTCAATGTTTTTTTATTGACGCCGCAGGACTTGATGGCTGTTCTGGTGGAGACATTATTTATCTACCTGAAATCAGCCAAGCTGATTTAAATAATTTTTGCCGAGTATTATATTGTTCTTTAGATAAAGAATCCGCATATAAAGGGAAGCTCCAGGCTGTGCATATGAGCTTAACAGATAGAATTCAAGATGTAGAAAACTGCTTTGGCCCAGGCTCGGGCGACCCGAGAGTGTTTGGTCAAGGTTTAATTGATGCTAAATTAGAGGCAGAACATTTACAACATGATGTATTAAAGCATTTAAGGTTACTTCCGTCGCGAAAAGCTTTTTCCACCCAAATAGACTATTGGAAAAAAACCGTTTTTGCGAAAGTGCCTTTGTAACTAAATTTTAAATATAATTTAAAATGATACTTATTTTTAACCATAGGAGACTATTATGAGTACGACAACGAGTATAGCGAAGCAGCCCCAAAGTAAGTCCGCACTATTTAGCTTGTGTGCTTATTTTGGTACGCTTTTAGCTTTATTTTTTATCTCAGACATGAGCCTAGCAGCTGACGCTGCAGATGGTTCATTAGGTGATATCGCTGGTACAGTGACAGACAGTATGACTAATGTGAGTAAATTGATCACGGCAACGAGTTATGTTGCTGGTGTCGGTTTTGCCATGATGGGAATGTTAAAATTTAAAGCACATAAGGATAATCCAACCCAAGTGCCTTTAAGCCAACCTATTGTTTTGCTGGTAATTGCCGCTGGGTTAGTGTTCCTACCCAACCTTATCTCAACTGGTGGTTCAACTATTTGGGGTGATGGCGAGAAAGGTAGAGCAGATGCTACAGGTGGTGGTTTGGATGCAGCGCCGTAGTCTTAAGATTTTACTTTCTAATAAAAGTAAATACGGTACCCAGGTTATTCTTAACCTGGGTATTTTTTTACTCTGAATTTTATTTTAAGTACCTTGGGGTGGACGAGGTTGCTTCACTTCACGCGGTGCTTGCTTTTCAACAGCAGAATTCTGTTGCTGAGACGCTTTTGCATGTTCAAAGGCAGGCGATACAGGTAGTACAGCCTTTTCAGAGAACAAGACATCATGCTCATCTAAAACATCTGCACTGGTATCACAACATGATGCCATGGCTGGCAAGTCATTAGCGCGCTGGCTACTATCATCTGACAATAAATTTGACAATTTTATCGTGAAGAAAACACACGCAGAAAATAGTGCGGCAGCAACCGGAATAAAAATACTTTGTGATGCAAGCAAGCCACTCAAAGCAAGTGTCGCGGGGAGCTTTGCTATCCCAAAGCCTAAGGCGATAATACCAACCGTTAAACCTATGGCTTTTTGAAGCGCTTGTATGACCGGGTTCGTCAACCAAGCAGTGCTTTCTAGAATACCAAAGGTCTGTTTCACTTGTTCAGCAATAAAATTGACTTGCTCAGGGGCTAATATTTCTTTATTTCGGCCTATTTGTTTTAATTCATCGCCCAAGGCTTTCAGTTCTTTTAAAACTGTATCAATGCTACCTTGGCTAATTACAGCTGCCCGCACCTTACCCAATTTAACAGCATTAGACCCAACATCGATTAATCCATTTTCAGGGTTATGAAGTAAATCAATTAATAGTTTAGCCTGCTCTTGTAGAGATTGCTTTTTCTGTTGCGCTTTAAATAATTCGTCGCTTCGCTCAAAAATAAGGTTCGTTTTTTGACTTAGCAACTTATGCAAGCGCGTTTCCATTTTGATTTTCAAGCCTAAGCTTTGATATAAACAGAATAAAAACCCTCTATACATCGTTAAATAATCTTGATCGATACTGGTAGGCAAAGATGTCTGA
This sequence comes from uncultured Coxiellaceae bacterium, assembly GCA_963976875.1. Taxonomy (GTDB): domain Bacteria; phylum Pseudomonadota; class Gammaproteobacteria; order Berkiellales; family Berkiellaceae; genus Berkiella_A. Next base: position 227,808 of record CAXBML010000001.1, on the reverse strand, counting down.
AGATCCGCATTTTGTCTCACCATATCTAGACCATTTAATATCGCAAATACACCGCAATCATAACTATTGCTTTGTGCGTGACTTCGTGCTGTTTCGAATCTCACATTTTCAGCACCGAGCTTACCTTTAAAGAAATCAACGATGGGTTGCTTCATGCTTTCTGGGCAATCTCGATTAAAAGAATCTTTGTAAATGATAGAAGCTGATTGATTTTGAATATGTGCGACGGCAACGGTATAGTGATTTTGCCCCACACGCATAGGTATCACAATCTGTTGGTCTTGTGTCAAATCAAGGGCTAATTCATCCATCATTTTAGTTAAATATATTTTTATAAATTCTGCTGGATTAAGATCATTTAAAAATAATATTTCTTCTCTTTTTTGTGCTATCAGCCGACTTCTACGATCATTTTCTGCATGAATGGGCGAATCAACAGGCACATCTTTCACCGGCAATAAAATAATATCGTCATATTTTGCTCTATCCAGACTTATTTTATGGTTAATCAACTCTTCAGCATTACTTTTCAATAATAATGGCGTCAGTGTTGGTATAACATGAACCGTATCAGTTGACCTCAAATTTTCCTGCACTAGTTTTCTCAGGCCAAAATAAACTAACTCGACATCTAACCACGAATTGGATCCGAGCTCTTCTACAGAAGATTGTATCTCTCTACCTGCCTCAGTGCGATCAAAGTTTTTTAATTCTCCCGTCACAGTAAAATTTGGCAAAAACCCCTCATATAGCCCGATGGTATTATCCAGAAATATTTGCCCTAACTCTTCCGCTGTCACACGCATTTCATCTGTGTTAATCGCATCTACAGCCTCATCCGCTTGAAGTCTCAAGCGTGCTTGTACGGCAGCTCTTCTGGATGGCCGTGAGTATATTTTAGGTTGGGTTCTTTTGCTTTTTGCGGCCCCACTTTGCTCGCTATCTCTACCTTTTGAAAGGGCATTACGCTTGATTCTAGACATACTTTTGTTCCAATATTACTGGTAGAATTACGTTTGAATAAATTATAACGAAAAAAAACAGCTATAGATAGCACCCTAACATACTAAGTTGTTCAACTATTGGTGGAATTATGTACGAACTGCAAAAAATAATTACAAATGCCTGGGAACAGAATCAAAATGGGACACTCGCCCTATCTTCTGAGCTTTACGAAACCGTTAAAACCATTCTTGCAAAACTGGAATCTGGCGAACTACGTGTAGCACAACGGTTACCCTCAGGTAAATGGGAAGTGAATGTATGGCTAAAACAAGCCGTTCTGCTGTCTTTTAAACTTTTCGATAACACTGTACTAGAGGCTAATTTTACACGTTTTTACGATAAGGTTCCTTTGCAGTTCCAAGATTACACAGCCGAAGACTTTAAGCGCCACGGTGCCCGCATTGTGCCACCCGCTTGCATCCGACAAGGTGCCCATATCGCTAAAAACACGGTACTCATGCCTTCATATGTCAATATTGGCGCTTATGTTGGGGAAGGCACCATGGTGGATACTTGGGCGACCGTTGGTTCTTGCGCCCAAATAGGTAAAAACGTACATTTATCTGGAGGCGTAGGAATTGGTGGTGTCTTAGAGCCACTGCAAGCCAGCCCAACCATTATCGAAGACAACTGCTTTATTGGCGCGCGCTCTGAAATAGTAGAAGGCGTTATTGTCGAAGAAGGTGCTGTAATTTCCATGGGCGTTTACATCAGCCAAAGCACGCGTATTTACGATCGCGCCACTGGCGAAACTTATTGGGGTCGTGTGCCTAAGGGTTCCGTAGTGGTGCCAGGTAGCATCCCATCTAAAGATGGCAAATACAGCTTATATGCTGCTATTATCGTAAAAACCGTGGACGAGCAAACCAAACAAAAAGTGGGGATTAATAATATTCTGCGTGAGGCTAGCGAGAATGGCTAAAGCCACAAGCAATCATGCCGATAACCCAAATTCTGATGCGAGTACTACATTAGCACTTTGTCAGGAACTGATTAGGCGTGAATCTGTCACGCCTAACGATAATGGCTGTCAAACTATATTAGCAACCCGCTTAGAAAAAATTGGCTTCAAAATTGAAACCATAGAAATAAAGGGTGTCACTAATTTATGGGCTACCAGAGGTGAATCTGGGCCCACTTTATGCTTTGCAGGTCATACAGATGTGGTGCCAACAGGAGAACTCTCACAATGGACGCACCCACCGTTTGAGGCCCACATAGAAAATGATTGGCTTTATGGTCGCGGTACAGCAGACATGAAAGGCGCGCTCGCCGCTATGATTACCGCGTGCGAAGCTTTTATTAAAAAACACCCCAATCATACCAGCCGTATTGCTTTTTTAATCACTAGTGACGAAGAAGGCCCTGCAACTTATGGCACAAAAGCCGTACTAGACGTACTTGAAAAACGCAATGAGATCCCAAAATGGTGCTTAATTGGTGAACCCAGTAGTACATCAGCCTTAGGTGATACCATCAAGGTTGGTAGGCGCGGCTCAATGACAGGTTTTGCTGAATGTGTGGGCAAACAAGGTCACGTGGCCTATCCGCATTTAGCAAAAAATCCTATACATCAGGCCATTGAAGCGTTACAAAGTTTATTAGAGATCGACTGGGGACAACCGCACCCTTTGTTTCCTACTACGACATTTCAAATAGCGAATATTCAATCAGGCACAGGTGCGACCAATGTGATTCCAGATAATTTATTAGCAAATTTTAATATTCGTTTTGCCCCCCCACTTCAGGCTGAACAAATTAAGCAAGCCGTTAAAGATAAGCTGAAGAATTTAAACATTCAATTTAACATTAAATGGAAAGTTTCAGGCAACCCCTTTTATACAGAATTAAGCAGCCCATTAGTTGAGGCCGTTACTCAAGCAACTAAAGATAGTACTGGTACATTCCCAAAAACTTGTACCGGCGGCGGAACATCTGATGGCCGATTTTTTGCATTATATGATTGTGATGTAGTTGAGCTAGGCTTGGTGAATGAAACCATTCACCAGATTGACGAGCGAATTCAATACAAAGATCTTGAAACGTTATCTCAAATATATTTTAATGTGCTTGAGAATTTGTTGGATTAAGTGTCTATGATAAGCGCAGGGAAGGTACAAGCCAGGTGAGCGTTAGTTTTTCTGGTCATTATCAGTAAACCCTCACCAAGTTTACTGCGCTCACGCTTAGGGCCTGTTGAAAATTCGTCGCGCCGCACAACGCCTACGTGCCGTGGCTTGTCCACGGCATCCAGCTATTTTAAGAGCAGATTCCTTGATACAGGTCTCGCCAAGGACAACCTACTCGCATACGATATAACATACCTTCAACCATCTCGCGAAGAAAGGGCTTGTCATAAATTCGTAGATGGGCAGGATCATCTGTAGCTTAGACCAAAGCTCATCAGTGGGCATTCGTCTTGCCATTGCAAACTCGTACTAATTTATTTTGACGAATAAATTCTACGAGTTTACTTTAATTAATTAATAAGTTACGGCTAAAACCGCTAATTTAGAAAATTAAACGCCTGGATGCCGTGGACAAGCCACGGCACGTAGGCGCTGTGCGGCGCAGCAAGATGTCAACAGCCCCTAGTAAAACACTCTCACCCAGAGAGGGATCGATTCGCTGCGCTTATCCCACACGTTTTCTTCTTAGTTACTATGGCATTAAATTAATAAATTATTCCTCACCTGGCTTGTGCCTTCGCAGCGCTTGTTAGCCATACTACATAATACCAATGAATGGTTGGTTTCTATGTCTTTGCCTACTGGCTTGCTGCTCTGATTCAGGCTGCACACCATCATCTCCTTGAGTTGCCCCACCTCCGCCTCTCAAGGCATCAGCAACATAGGTGAGTGGCGCGGCATAAGTGCCAATAGTCCTTGCAGCACTATTTAGATTCCCCAACGTAGCTGCAGTGTCTTGCAATACGCCTTCTGCCCGTGGCTTTAAACTTTCAACGGTCTGTTTTCCAGCTGAAATAGCTTGGTCTGCACCTGCTAATGTCGTTTTTAATCTTTCTGTTAACTCGGGTAATGTTTCATTATTGACTTGATTGACAGCTTTATTTACGACTGAGATCGTTTGCTCCGCTTCTGCAACTCGGCTATCCACTTTCGTCATTGTTTCACTAAGCTGTGATACAACTTGTTTTGCATTCGCTAAAGTTTGCTCTGCTTCTACAACACGTTTATTTGTATTTATAATTGTCTCATCAAGATGGTCAATCACGTCTCCCATCTTTTTAGAGAGCTTTATAAAATAATTAGCAATGAGAGAGCCACCATATGATAAAGCTGTCATACTAGCGATTAATGCCAACCCAGGTATTATTGCTAAACTGCTACTACTAGCGACCAAAATAGAAGTGGCAACGGCTATCATGAAAGGGTATTTTTTTTCAGGTTGGTCCCATTGGGCTTGCAGAGTGGGTATTAAATTTTCAAACAACATAATTTTAAACCTCAGAAACTATATGTGAGTGATCACTCACTATAAACAAGTTGCTTACCTTTTGCAAACTATTTTTAAAAGTTTAATCGCGAAGGCTCATATTTTGAGGCACTTTTGCCACATCATTACGCACATATTCTGGTGACAACTCAAACAAGTCAGCCGGCAGCAAAGCATTGGCTTTATCCGAAATAGCTAGTTCAATAACATCTTGAGCGTTTGGGTAGTAATCTTCAATAATTTTAGGATTATATGGCGCTATCACCCCCATAACGGCATTCTTATAATGGCTCAAACCATTTCCAACAACAATGAACCCATTATCTCGCACTCCCTGGCTCTTTTCTAACAAATCAGATATAACTAGCTCATGTGGCGCACAGAGCTGATCCACTTGATTATCAACAGAACAGACCGTTTTATGCTGGCTGGACTGGTCAAGCTGGAATAATCCCCAATAAATCTGTTGTATACGCGCATCCCAAGTCGACAATACAATATCTTGAGGGCCGCATTGATTTATTCTATAAACTTGATGCGCCAAAGCTCTCAGTGAAGATATTGGCCAAACTGGTACTTTTAAAGCAAAAGCAAAGGCTTTAGCCAGCCCCACAGCAACACGCACCCCAGTAAAACTACCCGGCCCCACACCAACTGCTATTGCTGTTATATCACCCATTGTAAGCTTAACTTCTGCTAAAAGTGATTGAATCATAGGTAAAATCAGCTCACTGTGCTTTTTAGGTTCAATGTTTAAACCGCTAAAAAACTGACCGTTATAAAACAAGGCAATAGAACAAGCATGAGTAGACGTTTCAAGACCAAGGATAATTTCTGAATCAGACATGGGTAAGTGCAACTACAAGTTAAAAGTGGTTAATATATAAAATTAAATTAAGATATAAATTGAAGTAACATTAATCCATTTCTAAGATAGTTTGTCAACTTTTGCGATTTAAGATTTAGATTTCTGCTTAGGGTTATAGTTAAATTGCTTATCTATACTGTCCCAAACTAACTCGCCCAACATTTTAAATTTAGCCACAGAAAAACTCCCCCTTTTATTAGGTTTATTTTTTTGTAGTTCATTAGAAATCTCTTGCTTTGAAGTCATGTACATTTCATCTACTTCATAATCAGAATTATAAATTATAAGCAATAAATATTCCCAAGCACCATCAAGGTTAAGAGCGCCTAAGCGTTGGCCAGATTTTCCAGGCTGAAATAGTACCCGACTTTTAACAGAAATTTTGCACCCGGACAAGCTCCCAGAGCCTAGAAAGTCGACCCCAGATTCGTCAGGATAGGGTGGTGTAAGGTTGAGAATTCTCCCTGCATCATAGCGACCTAGCTCATTACTGATCGGCAAAACCTGACCAGTGCTTTGTTTGTATTCCCGAGCAATGCGACGCGTTTCTTCCATTAGCTTATTAACAGAAAATGCAGAGACACTTGATGCATTCATGTTATGTATCTCTCAAACAAAAAAACATACGCCAGACTAATTAAGTTAAGTAGTCCGACGTATTTTTTATTTTTATTATGCAGCTCTTCTTATTCTACGACGAGCTGGCTTACTTTTCAAACGTGTAACTTTCTTTGCAGCGGTACGTTTGATAGCTTTTTTCTTAGGCGCCTTTCTTTTCGCTGACGCTCTCTTAGCTGTTTTTTTCTTAGCTGGTTTTTTCTTAGCAGCTGTTTTTCTTTTGGCTGTAGATTTTTTCTTGCTCGTTTTTTTAGCAGTCTTCTTCTTGGCCGCAGGTTTCTTTTTACTTGCTTTTTTAGCTTTTGGCTTAGTCGTCTTCTTTGCTAATTGCTTTTTAAGCTTGGCCATCTCTTTTTGCCACATCTTACGTTGCTTAGCATGTTCTGCTTTTAGCTTTTTAAGCTGCATTGTATGACGTTTTTTTAGAGCATTGATCAATTTTTGATGTGCTTTCTTTAATTCAGCGCGTAGCTTTTTCAAAGCTTTGGTTTTCTCTGCCATTTTATCTTTGACTTTTTTGCGCCACAACTTAGCATGACTCTCATTTTTTTTCTTTAAAGTCATAATCTGTTTTTTAAACTTTTTTTCGATAGCCGTTACCTTAGGTTTACGAGCTGCCGTTTTACGCGCTTTAGTTTTACGAACTACTGTTTTTTTAGCCTTAGTTGCTTTTTTAGTCTTTCGTTTCTTGATAGCCATGATAAAAATCTCCTAAAAATTATTGATATAAACATGGTATTAGGAAACATAGCACACGATTTTTAAAGTTACACAACTTTGGGTTTTAAGCTTGTTTTGACTGTGTTATGGAAAAGTAAATGCTTTTGCGGAAACGATTGCTATCTGATTGTTTTCTAAGTTTTTTTTGTTTTTAGGTTTTATTAAAGTTTATTAACAAAATTTAAGGTTCATAAAAATTTTACGTTAGGTATTAAATGTATCGGATAAAACTGTAATCATGTCTTTAAAAGTAACTTACTGAAAAATAGGATATTTTAGCAAAGAGGAGTCTAATTTCTTAAGCGCAAAGGTTAAACTTTACGCTTTTTATTTCAATTTTTTTAAAAATTTTTCAAAAAATACGCTATTGCTTCATAATTTAGCAAAAAAAGTGTATTTATCCAGGATTATTTTGCTTAGAAACTTGCTCTCTTAATGCCTGTATATCAATTTTCTTTGCTTCTGATATCAGTTCATTCAAGCTTGTTTTGGTTTGAATACCCGACTCAACAAAAACAGCAAACTCACGCCTAAAGATCATGAGCATAGGAATGGAACGTACTGAAAAGTCTTCTGCTAGCTGTGTTTCTTTTTCAATGTTGACTTTAGCGAATACAGCATCAGGATGTAGCGTACTGACCTCTTCAAAGATAGGCGCAAAAGCAAGGCAAGGGCCACACCAGGTCGCCCAAAAATCGACCACCACCAAATCATTTGACTGAACAGTGGAATCAAAATCTTTGAAACTCAAATCACGTACGGGCATTGTAGATCCCTATTTGTTCAAAATATGCATAATACTGTCGAAAACAATAAGTGGTGCCTGAGTAGCATCCACTTTATTAAATTTAACAGGGTTAATCTTGTCTGAAGCAGCTTTGCTCATATAAAAGCTAGCAACAGGCTGAGTTTGTGTTCTATAAACATCTAGACGTTTGCGAATTGTCCCCTCTTTATCATCATCTCTTTGAATCAACGGCTCACCCGTTACATCATCTTTGAATGCTTTTTGAGGTGGCTGGTGCTCTGTATGATAGACACGACCAGAAGCCGGATGAATCCAACGACCCGTTAATCGACTAACAATTTCATTGTCCGATATTTCCAACTCTAATACATTGTCAACTTGTATATTCGCCAAACTTAATGCTTTTGCTTGAGCCAAAGTCCTAGGGAAGCCATCCAACAAAAAACCATTGCTACAATCAGGCTGCTGTATACGCTCTTTTACTAAGTTGATAATAATATCATCCGGGACTAAGCCCCCGGAATCCATGATAAATTTTGCCTTACGCCCCAAAGAGGTATCTGCCGCAACCGCTTGTCTAAGCATGTCACCGGTGGATACTTGAGGAATATTAAAACGTTCTGTAATAAATTGTGCTTGAGTGCCCTTGCCGGCGCCAGGGGGCCCCAAAAGGATAACTTTCATAGTCATTCCCTAATCTAATAAAAAAAATTTGAATTGGAACTAAGTATACATTGGATATTATCAGAGACAAGATGTATTCACATTATTTCAAAACATGTAGTTAGTCAAACTGCTTTTTTACTAACGATATCCTGCGGTAAGAATATTTTCTCACAAATGATTTTTTCTAAGTATGTATCTATCAATCGTGGGGCTAAGCCAAGAGAACCTAATAGCGCTTGTTCGTGAGCGCTATTCAATAGGTCTCCCTCACCTATGCCATTTTTTCTCAATACATGATTAACCAGGACAAGTAGTACAACGTAATTTTGAGCTATTCCAGTATAATGAGGGTTATGGTGATTCTCAGCCATTAACTTTACTTCTTGGGGCATTTCCCAATGAGACATCAACCAGGCACCAATACTCGCATGTCCACGCCCCAACAACTTTTGGGCACCACCTAAACCCAATAGCCTTCTTTCTAGAACTCTGACTGAAGTTTTATCAGAGCTTTGCTGATCGACAGATAACCATCGATTTAATAACTTAAATTCTGGTTGATATAGGTTGCTAATAAATAAGAAGCCAAAATTGTGTAATAGCCCTCCTAAATAACAAGTTGCTGGATCAAGTGACAACTCAGCCTTATGTTCTGTTGCTATTAAGTACATTAATTTAGCCGATAAGACAGCATGCTGCCAAAAAGATTTTATGCCCAGGACACCACCCTCAACAATCTCCAGCCGCTTGTGTGTCGCGGCCCCTAAAACAACATGGCTAATTGTGTCAAAATTTAAAATATGCTTTAGCCCGTTGTCTTGCGCTGCTGTTTCTCCAGTTCTTTGATTAGGCTGGAGATTTTTGTACTGTTGTAGTACTTGTGCCATGCTGGCATCCGCATTTAACAGATCTAAAAGTTTTGCCGGTTCGTTTATGTTTTCTTTGGAGAGCTGAACAATGTCATAGGCGATTTTGGGCAACACAGGCAGAGGATTCATGCCATTTACCTGCTTATCTAATTGTTCATGTGCAACATTATCTCCTTGCCCATATATATTAGAACAGTACGTACCATTTTCTAAAGGTTTGGCAAATTTGGCCCATGTCGCATGAGCCATCAAGTAATGAAAATCAGAACTTTCAAATCTCAGCAAGCTAGTATGAGAGCCTGGTTCTATATAAATAAAGTCGTTCTCCAACAGCTTAATATCTGCAATAATAGACAACCCATAGGGCGCTGCAATAGGCGGATGCGCAAAAGGCTCACAGTCCCTAAATAATCTATCAGCCTCACGACCTTTTACAATGTATAACTCACGCCTTAAGGTTTTATTCAACTGTCGGCAATCAATTTGGGTGTTCAGAGGCAAAACAGCAAGCATATAGCCTTTCGCATCTTTTAAAACGACCGAGCGAGCCACTGTATTTTCCGCAATATTATGAATTCGAGCTGCATCTATCAAGGATGTTACTCGACTGTGGCAATATAGACGATAATCTACTTTATGCGAAGTAATAAATCTTTTTAATACTGCGGCAATTTGACTCATGGTGCTCTTACTTATTAATTTAGGTTATATATTAATAATAGCAAGGAATTGGCGCTTGTCTTTTGCTAGAGAAGCAACTTACCCTGTATTACGCACGCCTGCTGCTATTCCTGACAATGAAATCAACAAAGCTAAAGTATTTATCTCATCGCTGCTATTCTCCTGTACTTGATAGTTGTCCAGCGAATTGTCTAAATCAGAATTTTCTCTTAGTCTGGCGAGTAGTTCCGTTTGAATAAAGTGTAACGGATATAAATAAGGCGCCCGTAAAGCTAAACTTCGTTTGAGTGGCAAATTTGATTCTAGTAATTGTTTCTCATCCATTGCTAATTTAAATTGGGTTAAAGTTAATTGGTACTCCTCCCTTAATTGCGTCCCCAGGTGCTTCAGTTCTTTAGGTGATAGACGCTCATCGTATAAATGAAATACATCTAAATCAGATTTGGCTAAAACCATATCAATCAAGCTTAAAAATGTCCTAAAAAATGGCCAGTGCAATGCCATATCCCGTATTAATTTTTTATGTGTGCCTAAACCATATTGTAATGCTTCCCCAACACCAAGCCAACTAGGTAATATTAATCTATTTTGCATCCAGGCAAACATCCAGGGTATCGCACGCAAATGCGAGATATCTGGGTTTTGCGTCGGACGTTTTGCAGGCCTAGAGCCAATTCTCAAGGCGGAAATTTCATTCACGGGTGTAATATATTTAAAATATTCTGCAAAATTTTCTTGTCCAACCATACTCTGGTATTTTTTTTGCCCTATATTGGATAAAACCGTCATCATATCTTTCCACTGTGATTCAGGTTGTTTACTGGGCAATAATATAGATTGCAGTGTCGCTGTCACATACAGCTCTAACGTCCTTTGTGCTCGATCAATTAATCCATACTTATTTCGTACAACTTCGCCTTGCTCTGTGATTCTTATGGCACCCTGCACAGAGCCAGGTGGTTGAGATAAAATGGCCAAATGGGCAGGCGCCCCCCCGCGCCCCACCGAACCACCTCTACCATGAAAAAATACAATGTCCACATTATGCTTTTTGGCTAAATGGGTTAGTGTTTCTTGAGCTTGGTACAATGCCCATGCACTGGTCACAATGCCAGATTCTTTGCTCGAGTCTGAGTAACCCAACATGATTTGTTGCTTGCCTTGAATAAAATGATAATACCATTCATTTTCAAGTAAAGTATTAACACTAACTTTTGCAAGCTGTAACGCTTCTAATGTTTCAAATAGTGGAACAACGGGTAACAATTGAGAAACACCTGCTAGTTTTTGCAATAAACAAACCAGTAAGACATCGCTAGGTTGTACCGCCATAGAAATCACATAGGAGCCTAATGATTCTGGAATTTGTTTCGCAATCATTTCAAAAGTTTGCCAAACTTCTTTTGTTGCCTCAGGCCAAGAAGATGATTCAGGGACGCTAATGTCTAAGTTTTTTAATTTTGCCAACAAAAAAGTTTGACGCTGTTCCTCTGGCCAATCTTGATATGTCCCTAAGCCAAGGGCTTGTGTAATATGCGTCATCAAATCACTATGCTTATCTCGATGTTGGCGAATATCAATCGGCATTAAGGTTATGCCAAATACGTTGATTCGACGAATCAAATCTAACACAGCATCATTGGCAATCACTTCACAGCCCGTTTCACATAATGATTCATATATGCAGGTCAGCGGGTTCAACATATCTGCCTGTTGCACTAAGAGACCACTTGGCTGCTCATTGAGCTCGCCAGATAATAGTTTTTCTATCGTTTGTTTTGTGTGAAGTAATTTTTTCTTAAGGGGGCGTAAAAATTTCCGATAGGGTTCTTGACTGTCCCCAACAATTGAACGCATATCATCATTACAATGCCGCATAGATAATACCGCCCCCAGATGTTTAACTTCCTTCCAATATAAGTCAGCACAAGCCCATCTAGACATCAAGCATACTGAAGCCGTGGTTTCTGGTTTTACAAAGGGATTTCCGTCCCTATCTCCTCCCATCCAAGAAGAGAAACGCACTGGCCGAATCTTCAAAGGGCTATACTTTATCCCATATTTTTTTAACTGAGCATCAAGCTCCCTGAGAAATTTAGGAACGGCATACCATAAACTTGTCTCAACCACTGCAAACCCTGATTTTGCCTCATCAATGGGTGTTGGTTTTTTTTGCCTGATTTCATCTGTATACCAAATTGCCGTTAGTTCACTTTTAATCTTTTCGCGTAACTGTTCCTTCTCACTCTCTAATAAATCTATTTTTCCTAGACTCTGCAAACTATACGCAATCTCATCAAATTTAATCATGAGCGTTCTACGCATCACCTCAGTAGGATGAGCGGTCAAGACGAGATCAATATCTAATTGTTGAATCGCTTTCTCTATTTGGCTTGCGCTAATGTGGCGTTTAGCAAACAACTCAAAAGATTCTGCTAAAGAACCCGGTTGTTTTTTTTCTGGATGATTCAGAGCATACCATTTCATTCGACGAAGGCGATGAACATCTTCGGAAATGTTGGCTAGATTTAAAAAATGGCTAAACGCTCTGACAACATTTAAAATTTCTTTTGGCGTTAAGGATTGTAATAGCGTGTTTAATTTATTCTGAATATTTTCTTCATCATCATACAGACTGGACTTAGATAATAGACGTATCGTTTCTATTTTCTCAAAAGCATCAGCCCCTAGTTGCTCTAATATGACTTGCCCCAACAGATCACCTAATAAGCGAACATCGTTTCTTAAAGGTATATCTGGATGCTGCGGTGTTAACATAATTTAATCCTAGTTTCATAGAACATATAGTTATTTGTATAATTTTTTTATTGGAATGTAATCCAATCAGGTGTTATATTCATAGTACAGCAATAAAAAAGAGAGGTCCTTATGGACAAGGATATTCCATTAAAAGCCCCCGAAATTAATGATTCATCAATGACAAGAGAGTCTTGGAAAATTTTCCAAGTCATTGCAGAATTTGTTGAAGGTTACGAAAGACTCGTTCATATTCCCCCCTCTGTCAGCATTTTTGGTTCCGCCCGAACTGATCCTAGTAATAAATGGTATACGCTTGCACAAGAAACCGCAAAGACTTTGTCAGAAGCTGGGTTTTCAATTGTCACAGGTGGTGGTCCAGGAGTCATGGAGGCAGCTAACAAAGGTGCAAAAGAAGGTAAAGGTTGGAGCGTTGGATTAAACATTGTTTTACCAAACGAAGAATGTGCCAATGACTACCAAGATATTTCTATACGCTTTAGGCATTTCTTTACTCGCAAGGTTATGTTTGTAAAGTACGCAACAGCTTATGTCGTCATGCCTGGTGGCTTTGGAACGCTAGATGAGTTAGCAGAAATTTTAGCGCTTATTCAAACCGGGAAAACACGTCGCATACCTATCGTATTAATAGGCAGTAAATTTTGGAAAGGTTTAACCCATTGGTTTGAGGAGATATTAGTTCCAGAAGGTATGGTAAACGCGAAAGATCTGGGCCTTTATCACGTTGTCGATACGCCTGAAGACGCCCTTGCTAAAATTCAAGAATTTTACAAAGGTCGTAGTCTTGTACCAACCGACAGAGAGCGCGAGCTCATGTCTGATCTGTAAGTTCATTTTCACGATTCCTCATCCCCTTCACAGCCGGCGCAAGCCGGCTTAAAATATTTTATTTTTGATGATTGGCCCCAACCCGACTCGCCTCTAATACATTGGGCACTTGCATAATTTTGTTTAATACATTCATTAGCGCATCCAGATCAGGTATTTCAACCGACAAGGTTAGGTGCGCAACATTACTATCTGCATTAGTCGTTGTATTAACCGTTCTCACATTGATTTTGTCGTTACTTAAAACATTAGAGATATCACGTAATAGATTTGGCCGATCATACGCCTGGATTAAAATATCAACCGAATAAAATTCTTGGGTTGATTCACTCCAGTCCACTTGTATCAAGCGCTTTACTTCATCTTCTTTTTCAAGAACATTGATGCAATCTTGCCGGTGGATTGTAACGCCTCGTCCAATCGTAATATACCCTACGATGGGATCGCCTGGTACAGGATTACAACATCCAGCAAAGTGGCAAAGTAAATTCCCAACCCCATGAATCCTTACTCCACCTTCAGAAGAAGGAGAAGAAGAACGATGCAGCTGTTTCGGTTTCGTGGATATGACATCTTTAGACTGATCCGGTAAAATCGTTTTCTGTAACCCATTCACTATCTGCCCTATACGAATATCTCCCCCGCCAACCCCGGCACATAGATCTTCTAAGTTTTTCACATTGAATCGTTCCAGCATTGGCTTTAAGTCGGATAGCTCTAAATCTAGACGTTTTAATTCCCTATCGAGCAATTCTCGACCTTCCGCAATATTCTCATCCCTGGCTTGAAGCTTAAACCAAGAGCGAACTTTAGACCGTGCTCTTGCACTCACCAAGTATCCCAATTGTGCGTTCATCCAATCTCGGCTAGGAGCGCCTATTTTAGTGGTAATGATATCAACTTGTTCGCCAGATTTTAGCTGGTGAGTTAATGTTTTTATCACCCCATTCACCTTGGCCCCTCTACACCGGTGGCCTAACTCAGTGTGCACATGATACGCAAAGTCTAATGGGGTTGCCCCGGAGGGTAAATCAACAATTTCTCCTTGCGGCGTAAAAACATAGACTCTGTCTTCGCTCAGTTCTTGTTTAATCGCTTCATCGGATTCGAACTCTTGAGCCTCACTCCACTCCAAGATATTTCTAAGTGCATTAATTTGATGATGATATCCTGGCTCATGCTTGCGATCTTCTTTGTACAACCAATGCGCAGCCACACCTAACTCTGCTTCATCGTGCATTTTAAAGGAACGAATTTGTATTTCTAACGTTTTACCATCAGGCCCAACCACGGCAGTATGCAACGAGCGATAACCATTTTCTTTGGGTGTGGCAATATAATCATCGAATTCTTGGGGAATATACTGCCACAAACTATGGATAATGCCGAGTGCCGCATAACAATCATGAACATCAGGGACTAAAATTCTGACAGCCCGCACATCATAAATTTCCTGAAAATCTAGATTTTTCCGGATCATTTTTCGCCATATACTATATATATGCTTTACGCGTCCAGTAATTTCACCTTCGACATTTTGTGCGGATAGTGCTTTTTGGATTTCAGCAGTCGCTGTTTCAATATAAATTTCACGATCTAATCTTTTTTCAGCTAAGAGTTTCGCAATATTTTTGTAGGCGACCGGCTCTAAATATCGAAACGCAAAATCTTCTAATTCCCATTTAATTTGTCCAATCCCCAGACGATTAGCTAATGGCGCATAGATGTCCCTTGTTTCTAGCGCGAGATTCACCTTGAGTTGTGTATCTAATTTGGCAGCGGCTCTTAAAGCGCTAATTTTTTCTGCCAACTTAATTAACACCACTCGCACGTCTTCTACGACCGCCAATAACATGCGACGTAAATTATCTCTTTGAGCATGGGTTTGATTCGGCTTAGCTTTTTCTGAGTGTTGTGCTAATTTGCTAACGCCACTAACCAGAATAGCCACTTCTTGTCCAAAAGTTTCTGTGAGAGCATCAAGGGATAGCTCACCATAATCAACAACGTAGTATAAGATCCCTGCAAGTAACGTTGAAATATCTGGGTTGAGCGTATTTAAAATTTCTGCAGTTACCAGTCCTTGTTTTAGACAACTTTCATTCACGGGGGTTAAGTGAAGCCCACCATTTTCTAAATTCACATGGGCGGCTTGTTTCAGGAGCTGCTTTTCCTGTGTTGTTTTACTATGCCCTAAACGTTCAGCCCATGTATCTATATCTATTCGACCGTCTATGGTTTTTGGCAACTCATCCCTGACTTTTACCATTCCAATTTTTACCTTATTATTTATCTCGAATGAATAGGCCCATTGTTTCAACATGTTTTGTATGTGGGAACATATCCATGATACCAATTTTTTCCAACCGATATCCTTTTTCTTGTACTAATTGAGCTGCGTCTCTAACAAAAGTGCTTGTTTGACAGGAAACATACAGTATACGCTCCACGTCAAAGGCTTCAATTTTAGCAATCACTTCCGCCGCACCCGATCGAGGGGGATCAAGCAATAATTTACTATAAGGTTTTGCTAGCCACTCAGCTTTATCGAAGTTTTCAAACAAGTTGGCAGCATAAAAATCTGTATTATGTATTTCATTATTTTTAGCATTGGCTTTGGCTTTGTTGACCATGCGCATCTCGCCTTCTACCCCTACTACAGAGCCCGCAAATTTTGCCAAAGGCAAAGTGAAATTGCCCAACCCACAGAATAAATCTAAAATACTATCTTCCTGAGTGATGTCTAGCCAATCTATGGCTTGCGCGATCATTTTTTGATTCATATCAGGATTCACCTGAGTAAAATCCAAAGGATGAAAATCCATTTTGATGTTAAATTGTTCTAAGTTATAGCTTAAATTAATATCAGACTTTGGCCAAAGTTTATGCACCGTATCTGGGCCCTTTGGCTGACAATAAAAGCTTAAACCATGCACTTCACAAAAGGCTTGAATTTTTATTAAATCCGTTTCTGCAAAAGGCTCTAAATGTCTAAAAACTAGGGCAACTTCGTCACCGCCCACTGCAATTTCAATTTGGGGAACTTGATCTTTGATACTCAGATCATTGATAAGTGTTTTGAGTTCTTCAATATTGTGTCCAACTTTGGGGTGCAATACTGCACATGTATTCATCTCAACAATTTTATTGCTGTGGCTTTCCCTAAAACCCACTAAAGTCCCCCCTTTTTTAGGAACATACCTCACACCAATGCGTGCTTTGTATCTATAACCTTCTGTGGGACCTGTTATGGGTGCTGCCCAAACATTAGGCTGAATGTTAAGGTGCGCTAACATTTTTTGTAGCTCAGCTTGTTTATGGCTAACTTGATCTGTTACAGACATATGCTGTAGCTGACACCCACCACACTCTCCAAAGTGTTCACAAATAGGGTCAACGCGCTTTTCTGACGCTTTCATGACACTATTGGTTTTCGCTTCCATAAATCGGCTCTGCTGTTTGTACACTTGCGCCATAACCGTCTCACCCGGCAATGCACCCAAAACAAATACTTTTTTGCCATTATGCTCGGCAATACCTCGCCCTTCAGATGACATTGCTGTGATCTCTAATTCTAAAGGTTCCGCCATTCGGCTACTTCTGCTTCTGTTTCTACGTTTGGACATACTACAAATTGCCTTAAATTTTATTTACTTTGTCAAATAACTTTTGCTCTTAAATTCAAGGCTCTTTTTCTCATACCGACAATACTTTGTCGAGCCTTTTTTGCTTAGTAGCTCAACTATAACTTAAATTAGCTTTTTTATCAGGACACCCCTATTAGCATAAGCTTCTAAACTTTTAAAATGCTATCTAAATTACTTTCATGCTAGGCACTTTTTGCGGTCTGTTGGCAAAAAGCCCTATAATGTCTGGCTAATAACAAGCTCAGATTGTAACTGAATTTTAAGGACTTTTTATGTCAGAAACCTCCCCTAATCACAATGCCGCACGAAGTTTATGGAGTTCACGACTATCTTTTATATTAGTCAGTGCAGGAGCGGCAATTGGGTTAGGCAATATTTGGCGCTTCCCTTATATGGCTGGCGAAAATGGCGGTGGTGTTTTTGTCTTAACCTATTTGATTTTCTTAGTTTGTATTGGTGTGCCGGCCATGATTGCCGAGTTATTAATTGGTCGACGCGGACGCCAAAATCCGGTTGGTTCTCTACAACGTTTAGCCAAAGAATCTGGTAGAACGGGCGCATGGGCTGGGGTTGGCTGGTTAGGTGCTTTAACGTTGGTCATGGTTTTAAGCTTCTATAGTGTTATCTCAGGTGTATCAATCGCATATTTAAACTATGCGCTACAAGGCGCTTTTGCCACCTCAGATCCTACCGCCATTGTCGCATTATGGGATAACCTGATGAGCCAGCCAGCGATGCTGGTGGGTTGGCACTCCGCTTTCATGGTTATGACTATGGGGATTGTGGCATTTGGCGTCAATAAAGGCATTGAGCGCAGCTCAAAGTGGATGATGCCAGCTTTGTTTGTTGTTCTAATTTTATTAGTTGTCTATTCTGCCTGGATCGGTAACTTCCAAGAAGCCGTTAATTTCTTATTCTCATTTAAAGTGCAAGATTTTACCGCTCATGCGGCATTAGATGCTTTGGGGCAAGCGTTTTTTACGCTCGCAACCGGCGCTGGTGCGATATTAATCTATGGCTCATATTTATCTAAAAAAACGAACATCCTGAATACAGTTGTTATTATCTCAGGGCTAGATTTATTGGTTGCCTTGTTATCTGGCTTAGCCATATTTCCCATCGTTTTTGCTAATGGCTTATCGCCTGATGGTGGGCCTGGCTTAATGTTTAAAGTACTGCCTTTGGCATTTAGTCAAATGCCAGGGACCAATATTGTCAGCGTGCTATTTTTCTTATTACTTATATTTGCGGCTTGGACATCTTCGCTCTCTATGGCAGAGCCTTTAGTCTCCCTTTTAACAGAAAAGAGAAAAATAAGCAGAATGAAGGCCTCTTTTTGCATAGGATTATTAGCTTGGAGTTTAGGCTTGTTATGCGCACTTGCCTTTAGTAGCTGGTCTGACATTACGCTATTTAAATGGCACATCGATGAAATTATGATTGGCATTCCCACTAATATTCTGCTGCCCACTGGTGCTTTTTTATTCTGTGTATTTGTGGGCTGGGTTATGGAAGAAAAATATGTGGCAGATGAGTTACAAACCCAATCAAAGTATTTATATAGAGCATGGCGTTTTTCCATACGCTACCTCTGCCCTACGGCTATTTTAATTGTCCTTTTAGCCCCGTTATTAAAACAATAAGGTTTTTCATATGCTAAAAAAAATCACACTATTACCACTGATGACTGGCTTATTATTATCTCATACCGTATGGTCTACAGAAAAAGATATCAATTCTTTTGGTGACCATGAAGTTTCAAATCTTCAAATTTCGAAACTCACTCATTCAGGCAGCATAGAAGTTTTAAATTCCGCCATAGAAGCGTTTTCAATTATCAACGGTCAATTAAAAAGTAAAAACACCTCTTTTTGTGAGCTCACGGTAAATGGTGATGCCGAATTAGAGCAATCTAAAATTGAGGGTAAAGTGGCTATCAATGGCAGCTTGGATGCAGATAGCAGTTCATTTGGTGGGCCTGTATTAATTCACGGCCATATCAGCGCAGAAAGTTGCGAGTTTAATGACCAAATAACATTACATGGCAATCAAGCAGAATTTGAAGAGAGCAGCTTAAAAACACTTGTCATACAAGAAAACCACAGCAATACCCCACAGACTATCTACCTAGAAGATAGTATCGTGGCAAATGATATTGTATTTAAACAAGGCAATGGCACTGTTGTTTTAGATAACGACAGTCAGGTAAAAGGTGAAGTGAAAGGTGGTATCATTAAGAATGCTTAGCTGATTTGTCCCATTTATGCTTTTCTTCCATACCCCAGACTTCCGGGAAAAACATAATTTTCTGGTGGCTTGGGGGCAAATAGTCCTGCCAGTTCGTTCCCCCTGTCGCCGCTAAATCCTCAGGACTTTTGGCCAAGAATTTTTTTGCGGCCCCCATATGTACCAACGGCCAGAATAGATTTGCCTGTTGGTCATATGCTTTTAGTAGCTTTATGAGTTCTGGATTTTCCTGTTCTTTCTGAGAAAGCCCCAAATATTTGGCACGAATATTCTTCGTTTCCAATTGTTCAGCTAATCTTAGTAAGTCATCATCATATTCTGCTTCAAATTGCTTCAACGTGAGTGTTTTTTTTCCTGTTTTAAAGTCTCTGTTGCCAAACTTCCAGTATAACTCGTCATACTGTTCAACTAATGGCGCAGTGGGCGAAATGGCATTACGATTTTGGGCATGGATCAATTGATGCAATGAGCTACTATAGAGCTCTATTTTTCGGTATTGGAACGATTGAAATCCACTCGATGGAAATAAGGCCACTCGAAATTGAAGAAATTCAGTTTTATCTAACCCTTCTGTCATAATATCAAAGCTGGATATAAGATGTTTATAATAACGTATAATTCTGGATAAGTGTTTTTGCCAGACAGATAACGCGCCGCTGCTATTAAAACAAAGGGCATGGCATTCTTGAATGATTAATAAAAACATTAACTCGCAAATTTGGTGATAAGTAATAAAAATAGTTTCATCTTGAATATTGGTCTTAGGTTTCTGTAGGTTCAATAATGTCTCTAATTGAATGTAATCCCAATAGTTTATCGGCTTCGTATGTAACAACCCATCTAAATAATCGGTCAAGGGTTGTTCAGTTGTTTCCGCTAACAGTTGTTCTAACTGTGCAATTTTCTGGTTTATCTCTTCTCGTTTATCTACCATAGGATTTTACCTGATCTATTATACTTTGTAGATTATCGATAAAATATCCTAACTCTTTAAATTGATTGTAAAGTGGCACTGGCGCCATACGAATAATATTAGGCTCCCTAAAATCGCAAACAATATGATTTTTATTTAATTTTTGACATATTAAGCGATTATCTGCACCCCGCACGCTAAATGAAATCTGGCACCCACGTTCTGAAGAGGGCTCAGGCGTAAGAATAGCCACCTCCTCGGAAAACCTTTCAATCAAATGCTGATACAACCACTCGGTCATAACCGTTGATTTTTGCCTAACCGCCACAACCCCACCCGCTTGCTCGAATATATTTAACGATGCGATTAGAGGAATTGTCGAAAAAACGGGGATATTACTCACTTGCCAACCCAACGCATTTCCATAAGGCTCAAATTCTGCCTTCATTTCAAAACGAGTTTCAGGTAAATTGCCCCACCAACCTGGCAAACGAAACATTTCTCTATTCTGGGCATGTTGTTCGTGAATGAAACAGCCCCCTACGGCGCCAGGGCCTGCATTCAGATATTTATAATG
Source organism: uncultured Coxiellaceae bacterium (assembly GCA_963976875.1). Lineage (GTDB taxonomy): Bacteria > Pseudomonadota > Gammaproteobacteria > Berkiellales > Berkiellaceae > Berkiella_A. The sequence continues at coordinate 207,187 of CAXBML010000001.1, read as the reverse complement.
ACACCACACTGCAAAGTCTATATGATCTTGATGACAATTCAGCGGGATATTACCAATGGCATGCGCCATGTCCCAACCGATAGTAATATTGTTGTTTTTTAGTAATTGACTCATTTGCGCGATAGGAAAGACTTGCCCGGTGAGATACTGTACACCAGGTAACAAGGCTAATGCGATCGTATCTTTGTGTGCTTCGATCAGCTCTGCCAAATCATCTAGCCGATACTGATGGGTCGCCTGATTTTTTTTAAATATAATAAATGTCTCTTTAGGATCGTAGCCATGCCATTGCATATGTGCGTTTAAAATATAGCGATCCGTTGGAAATGCATCTTCTTCTATAATGACTTTGAATTTTGATTTACTGGGTTGATAAAAACTAGCCATCATCAAATGTAAATTAACACCAAGAGAATTCATGACAACAACTTCATCAGGTTTAGCGCCAACTAAGTTTGCGATAGGCGCCTGCAATGACTCACTTAAGTTTAACCAAGGTCTATCAGATTCAGAATAAGCTTTAGCACCGTATTGATGCCAGCGGTCTAGTTCATTTTGCAATTGATCAGAAAGAGCTCTGGGTTGAAGCCCCAAAGAGTTACCACTGAAATATATTTGTGGTCTTTCGTTAACATAAGGTATTAAGAATTTATCTTTAAACTCTTTTAACGGATCTTGACTATCTAAGAGTAATAGCTCATCCATGAGCGCGTATCCCTTTATTTATTCATAAACCTCAACAGATTCATACTCAACAACCCCCGCTGGATGGTCCGGTATGTAGGGTAAATCAGCGCGATCATCTATTTCAGGTATAAATTGATCTGGCCCAATAACCTCACCTTGAATTTCCCTTGCGACATCGTCACCCACATATTGTTCTGAATCGACATTAAACGTTGCTTCAGGATTATATTCTAAGTAATATGGCTGCCTACGATCACGAAAATCATCTTTCCACTTGCAGGCCTGCAAAGGCAAAATCATAATCAAACTAACTAAAATAAGAGCTAATAACTTCACTTTACAACATCCTGGTTATTTTAATAATTTAGAACACTATCTAAATCATAGCAGTATATAAGAATTTCGTATGACGAATCTTCAATAAAACTTCAAATCTATAGGTTGTTTATAGGATAATAGGTTATGAATTATCAGTAAGTTGGTTGTCAAATATACTAATGCCGCGCAAAATTACACCTTTCATAAAATTTGTCTACTTTGTATTCTTGTACTTATATTCAGCGCTCTCTCAAGCCGAGTCCACTGTTCTGCTGGTATCAAGCAACAGCCATTTTGGTATTGTGCATCGCATTGAAGCTGCTTTATTTTCCCAGCCCAGCCCAAGACCTAATATCCAACACATGTTGGTTGAAAGCCTGCCTGCGGATCGATTACCAGATGAGCTGCCTGCCCCCCCGCTAATTGTCACAATTGGTGCTGAAGCGCTAGAAGCGGTGTTAAAAACACATACCAGCCAACCTATTTTGAGTATTTTAATTCGAAAACATACATATCAAAATTTATTAAATATTTATCATCGCAAACAAAATAGTCAGACTTGCCCCATAACCGCGATATATCTTGATCAGCCCTTAAAGCGGCAAATTAACCTCATCAAAAAAGTCGTCCCTGAGATCAACCATTCGAATGCGACAATTGGGGTATTATTTGGACCTGCGAGTATTAATTCCCAAGAAGAACTCATGACGATTGCACTAGAGGAAAAAATCAAACTCAATACAATCTATGTGAATAATTTTGAAAACCCCGTCGCCGTCATGGATGCCTTTCTCGCGGAAGTCAAAGTCTTACTCGCCTTGCCTGACAGTCGTATTTACAATCCACGTACCGCAAGAGGTATTTTGCTCGCAGCTTTCCACAAACATGTTCCGCTGATTGGATATTCTCAGTCCTATGTCAAAAACGGCGCCTTGGTTTCTGTCTTTTCCAATACAAAACAAATTGCGCAACAGGCCGCCCAATCCATTATTACGATTTTAGATAAAGAGTCTTTACCAGAACCACAGTACCCTCAAGAGTTCTCTATAGAAATCAATTACCAAGTGGCCAAATCGTTGAATATTGATATAGAAAGCGAATCGACTTTAAAGCAAGATTTAGTCCAAATGGAATTGCTACCTAAAACAAATATTTTAGCGAAACAAAACACATCGACCAGTTCTAAATAAGGAAAATAGTGTGAGAGAATGGGGCATAAAAACACGCGTATTATTTTTAACATTAGTACCGACCATTACAATCTCTTTACTTTTGAGTGCGTACTTTACGAGCACTCGAATTCAAGATTTAGAAAAAGCACTTAAGAATAGAGGCTATGCTATTTCTTTACAACTGGCGCCGGCAAGTGAGTATGGCGTATTCTCGGGTAACACCCATACATTACAGCGTATTGCCAATGATGCTTTATCAGAGCCCGAAGTACGCTCTGTTTCGATTTTCAATAAAGATGGACGTTTACTGGCACATTCTGGGCATGAACAACAGACCCCAATGAATATCGTTTCCGTGAGTGACTTGGCTCATGGTATTACCATGGCCGATACAGGCAACTCATTACTCTTTACTGTACCCGTCACTATCCGCGATGTTATCGTAGAAGATTTTGCTTATGCTGACTCCCCCTACATGCATGCTGAAAATCATGAAAATGTTTTGGGCTGGGTTAGCTTAGAGCTAGGCCGGATGACAACAACAATTAGACAATACCAAGTGTTATTTGCTTGTAGCGTCATTTTGCTCATTGGTTTAGCTATTAGTGGTATCTTCGCATATAGAATGGGACGGGATGTTACCCGCCCTATTTTGCACATGGCACATGCCGTTGAAAAAATTAAAAATGGAAATTTAGATACTCGAGTGTATACCAATGCACGTGGCGAACTGAGACACTTGGAGTCGGGTATCAACACCATGGCGGAGGCACTCAAAGCCGCTCATGAGGAAATGCAGCAAAGTGTTGAACAAGCCACGGCAGATTTAAGGCAGACCTTAGAAACAATTGAAATCCAAAATATAGAACTACAAATAGCCAGGAAAGAAGCTGAAGCCGCTAGTCGAATCAAGTCAGAATTTTTAGCCAACATGAGCCATGAAATTCGCACCCCACTAAATGGTGTCATAGGTTTTATTAACCTATTAATGAAAACTCAGCTAGACCCCAGGCAAAAAGATTATTTATCAACACTACAAAAATCAGCAAACAACCTTTTAGCCATTATCAACGATATACTCGACTTTTCTAAAATTGAAGCAGGAAAATTAAAGCTAGAAAATAGGCCTTTGGATTTGAGAGAGTGTGTAGAAGATGCCATCATGCTCATGGCGCCCAATGCACACGAAAAAAGTTTAGAGCTGGTTCCGCTATTCTATGAAGATGTACCAGAAAGCATTTACGGCGACGCCCTCAGACTAAAACAAGTCATTACTAACTTACTAAACAATGCAATAAAATTCACTTCAAAGGGAAGTGTGACGCTGCGCGTTGCATTGGAACAAGAAATAAGCCACACAGTCAAACTCTCTATCAAGATAACAGATACAGGCATTGGGCTTACCGAAGCTGAGCAGAATGTCCTATTTAAAGCATTCTCTCAAGCTGATGCTACGACCACCAGACAATTTGGAGGCACAGGCTTAGGCTTAGCCATTTGCAAGCGGTTGGTCGAACAAATGGGTGGTGAGATAGGCGTTGAATCTCGTCCAAATCAAGGCTCATGCTTTTGGTTTACCCTGGTCACACAATGTTATTCAGGCGAGCAATTTATCCCTGATCCCAGGTTATCTTCCAAGCATATTTTACTCTATGAAGCGAATGAAAAAACCCGACTTAGTCTTAACCATTTGCTCTGTGCCTTGGATGTCAAGGTAACAGAAGTATTTGCACCTGACAAAATTGAACAAATGCTAATTGAACAAGTTGAAAAAAATCAGCCTGTACAAATGTTACTATTAGGTGTTAACAGACCTAATCCAAAAGAATATTTTATTGAAAATTTAATTGCGCTCTGTCGAAATAAATTTAACTGCGCTGTTGGCGTATTCGCTAATACGACTGACCATGTTGTGTACGAGCAGATTCAAAATACAGGAGCGGCAATTTGTCTCGCCAAACCTGTACGCAGACAATATCTGCATGATGCCTTAGTCCAATCCTTGTTCCACCATCAAAGCTTTTTCCAGCAATCTGCCATACAAAAGATACAACCTAAAAATATAACGCCCCAAGACACACAACATTTAATTCAAATTTTAGCGGTAGATGATCATCCGTCAAATTTAAAGCTCGTCTCTGCCTTGCTGGGAACTTTAGGTTGCCATGTACAAACCGCGCTTAACGGGCATGAAGCCTTGCAAAAATACCAATCCCAAGATTTTGACTTAATATTGATGGACATACAAATGCCAGAAATGGATGGGGTTGAGGTTACAAAACGCATCCGTTTACTAGAAGTACATAAAAAACACACGCCCATTGTTGCACTGACAGCACACGCTCTGACAACAGAAAAAGAAAATGTATTATTAGCCGGCATGGATGACTATTTAACAAAACCCATTGATGAAAATGATTTGACGAAAATCATCGCCCAGTGGACAACCAAAAAAGTCGCGAATAAAAATATAACCAAATCTAATATCATTAGCCCCCCCCCTCAAAATAAAGACGTTATCGACTGGGAACGCTCGCTTAAATTAGCGGGCAAACAAGAATCATTGGCCGCAGATATGCTCATGAGTTTAATCAAAGAATTGCCTAGCGTTCAAAAAGCCATTAATCAAGCACATACCAACAAGCAATTTGAAATTTTACGAGAAGAAGTCCACCGTTTACATGGTGTTTGCTGTTATTGTGGTGTACCGATGCTAAAAGATGCCGTCGCTGCCCTTGAAAAGTCTATCGTCAAAAAAGACTATAAGCGTATAGATTTTTTTATGATTGAATTTAACACGGAACTGAATCGTGTGTTAGAAGCGCAAAATACGCATCCTATTTTCAAAGAAATTGAAGCGCTGGCTCAGGGTGTAGAAGCATAAGAATAATCTCGATTTTACTACCTGCCGAGCCTTGATTTAGCCGCTGTAGGGACCTCTAAGACTCCTGTTCTCTGAGAATGTGTCGTGTTAACATCTTTTTCAGCTTTTAAAAAACAATCTGGATCTGTTTCTAATGCTACCTGCTGCGCTAGTGGCTTATCGGGACACTCTGTTCCAAGCTCAATTTGCAAACCCGCAATAGAGGCTTTGTCTCGAGTCACTAAATCAGCCAATAAAAATCCTTGATGCTCTTTAATCAATTTCATATGATCAATAACAAAATCAGTAAACATTTTTTCAGCCAAGGTGCTATCGACGCCTTCTTTGAATCTGTTTGTGTAAGCAAAATAATTAACGCCTACCACTTTACCGACAAGTGTATCCCTCAATGTTTCCATAGTGGTTGCATCAGCCAAAATGCACGTAAAAATATTCATACCCTTTTTATCAAACTCTTCAGAATCTGAAATTGATTGAGCAAATTTTTTACTGGTTGCTTCATCGACTTTTAAGGCATTCAACATTTTCTCACACTCTTTCACCCCCCGCTCTCTATGAAACTTACCAGGCCCAAGATCTGGGTGCCTAATTCTGCCATCCGGTTTGACAACTTCCATTCTTCCTGTGGCTCTCATCAACGCTGTCACCTGTAATATCTTAATATTATCAGGACTTAAGACTTCATCCATTTGTGCTTGTAATTCCGAATCAAACTTATCTTTATTTGCTAAGTATAACGCTGCTATGTGAGGTATCAAAGCAGCTGTACGGCATGCATTTAAATAACCATGTATGCGCCGAACCCCATTATCTCTTGGCGGCAAATCAGAAGGTATTAAAAATCCCCGCTCATCAATCTCTTTGGGGAAATCTCTTAAATAATAACTTTTTCCGATAAAAGAAGATATATCTTTCAAGTCTGAGTGAATATCAGGTCCAGGGATCATTGTGGTCTTCCTCGATGCGGTCGTAAACGGGCCTCGTTGATAACACGCTCTTGTTTCCCGGTCTTAGTATCTGTCAAAGTTGGGCTTGGCGTGATACCTTGCATTAATTTTTCATCTGTTAAGTTAATGATTCTTAAATTTGATTGCTCTGCAACTGTGGCCGCTTCTCTCTCAAATCTGAACCGTGTATTTTCATACAAGCCTGCTTGTGTGAATAATTTTTTAACTGCTTTTTTCTGAGTTTTAAACTCAATAAATAATTTTATTGCCTCACTACTTGTCGCGCTTTGTATTTCTTGCTCAGATTGGAGTCCTAATAATGATTGTTTTGCACCATCCTCTTCAATTAACTCTTCGACAAGTGTTTTCGCCGTAATAGAACCATTCTTGATAAGCTCTAAAATATCATCTTTGGTTTCTAATGGTTCTTTCGCAGCAGTATGTTTCTGATTACGCTCTTTTAAGTAGGCCTGAATGAACGCCTCTCTCAAATAGGATGGATTTTTTTCTTCACTGGACATGATGGGCAGAAGTTTAGTTCTTAACGTTGTATATTGCTTTTTACCCATCCCAAACTTTTCAACAATATCTTCTATTTCATCTTGGTGAAGATCTTCCCAAGGTTTGGACAAGTTCGGATAAACACTAACTTTATTCAAGACCTTAACACCAGCACTTGAGTCTGTTGGGCACCCGCCTACAAATGTCATTTCATTTTCATCAATAATGGACTCATGTATCAATAACTTATTTTGATTTTGATGCATGTCGACCACATTCATGGCACTGGTCAAAACAAGACTATCATAAGTGACTTTAGGAATAATGATGGCATAAAATTTACCCATGAATGCATGCTGGGGAACCAAATCAGCATTATAGTTTGGGAAATGCTCTCGCAAATGGTTAGTACCATAGGTTTTATTTTCCAGTGAATAATCTGTTGCCGCATGCGGCGTGTACCCTGTGGATGTAAAAGGGTTATCACTATAATCTATGTCATGTGGTTCGTTAATAGAAATGCCTAACCTTTTACTTTCAGCAGCAGCAAGATGCGCTTCTTTTTCAGCCGCTGCCATTGTATGAAAGTTTTGAGGCAATCCATCCAATAAATTTATAAGCTCCATCACAGCTTCAGGATTTTGCTTTGCAAGTACGCCATTCCGAATTAAACTATTACCTTCAAGGAACTTATTACCCTCACGCTCATAACGTTCTCTGTAAACTATTCTTTTATCATGATTCACTAATTCTAAAAAAAACAGCATGTCATTTGTATAGATATCTTGTAAAAAATGTATGGGTTGAACAGTAATTTCTTCTGCTTTGGTTTCTATTACAGTCTCATGCCCCCCCTCTTCAATAATTTTTTTTGTAACCCCTTCAGGTATATTTAAAAATATGGCTAAACTCTCATTTCGCAAAAATGAGAAATCATCTGCAATTTCAGTGCAGGCTCTATTTAGTAATTCTTGAAAATTTGTATCTTTTGCATATTTACCTGCGTAATACTTTCCTAGGTTAAATGGTGGTTCTGGGGAGTACAAACGATTGTAATCTTGAATGGCTTTTTTTGCGGCAGCTGTACTATAGCTTGCTTCGGTACTACCCTGCCGATATGATCGATGCCATGTTCTGGATTCCTGAGTAAAGCCTGCCGACTTGTAGCCTATGCCACGTGTAATAAGTACCGCATCTTCTAATTCATCTAACTCGTCATGTCGTGTATCACGCTCTCCTTTCAGGGATTCAGATGCGACCGAAATAAGCATGTCATACTCATCAAATGAGTTAGGAGGAAAAGCTCCAACTCTATAATGTTTTGCTGCAGTTTCAAGAATTTGCAAAAATGAGGCATTTTTAGGTTTAGCAACCTCAAATGACTGGAGATAATCGTAAAGCAATTCCTGTGTTGCTGAGATACCTAGACCATCTTCTTTGCGTATACTCACAATGGTTGAAGCAAGTGTGGCTTGAAAAATGTGAGGTGTTACACCACTAGTGGGATCATTTACCATGGCATCTAGGGCTATTTTCAATTTATCAAGAGGGCTAGGCATATATACACCATTTACAATTTGGTTACTTAGTTAAATTATAACCTACCGTACTCATTTTTTGTTGCTTTAGCACAAAAAAGCTAGGAGCTCTATTGCCTTATTTTTTTATTACGGTATAGTTCTACCACCAAACACCCTAGAGGACTAACTTATGCCTAGAGCAACTCGTACTTTGAAACTAAATAACATTAATGACTTAGAGAAAAATTTAGCGAGAGGCTCAGACATTAGGGAAGATAATCCACCGATTATTCTTGATATCACCTCCTCTTTTATTGCTGACTGCCATTTAGATATAAGCAGGTTAACAGCACTGTTAACATTACCCAAGGCATCTTTATTGCTGTGTGACATAGAAGCGGTCAGGCTCAGTCAGACCGACTTAAAAAGGGACAACTTACAAGTTTTTATTGAAATACTGTCATGCTTTCAAACTAAAAATGAAATTAATAGACTGATTCTTGAAAATAATATTCTCACAGCAGAATCAATCGTGCCTCTGTTGAATGCTATACAAACACAGTTTCAATCAATAAAATCTATTTATGCTAGCGAACAACATATATTGTTTCGTCACCAAAATGGTCAAATCAATACAGACTTACTCTCTGATTTTCTTTCTGCCCTACAATCCAACACAACGTTACATCACCTAGACATTTCTAGACCTAAAATGCCAGCCCTACACTCAAGGGAAAAATATGAACAAGATTTATTGCTAGAAATAAAAAAAGACTTAAATGGTCCTATCAATATAAATAATATAGTTTTGTTTACAAATGAAGAAAGGTCAGCTGATTTTCAGCAGTTTATTTCAGCACGCCGCCTACATGATATCCAGGAAAGCACAGAAACTGACGCGAGCATGTCAGGTATTGGAAGTGAAGCTAGTGATTATAGTCTGCCAGAACAGTTCTCTGCATTGTCTATCCTATCTGGATTTGAACAACAGCCCCCCCAAGATCGAGCAGTCGCTGAACACTCAGACACGCATGGTAAAACTGTTGGCTTAAAAAAATAATATTATTTTCTATCCGATATATTTCCGAAAAAAGGCATTCGCTTTAATTTAGCCAATGCCGACAACCCCTTTAAACTTTTACGCAAAGTAACCTATGGCGTCCAACGCTAAACAGCCTTAGAATAATCTCTGGTTAAAAAAGACTATAAACGGATAGATTTTTTTATAATTAAATTTAATAAGGAGCTGATTCGCGTATTAGAAGCCCAAAACACGCATCCAAGTTTCAGGAAAATTGAAAGTCTGGCTCAAAGTATGGAAACTTAGAACACTATAAAAATATCAGCATTATTAATATTTTCTTGACAGTGAGCGATCACTCACTTATTATCTCGTTTTGCAATCTATTAGAACATTCGAGAGTAAGTACACATATGTCAACTACCCTATCGTCATTAGATCAGTTGCGGACCACAATAGTCCAATATAATCAACTCGTAAAAAAGAGCGTTGAAAATACACTGCAGACGCTATCTGGTTACAAGCTTTATATTAAACAAGCTATTACAAATACACTTCAGTCGATATCTGATTACAAGATTTATGTTAAACAATTTGTCTCTGATGCCGCCGCACAAATTCAACTCGCCATGACGCATTCTGCGGGCACTATAAAATACTATGCTCTCACAATGGCCCAAAGTATTAAAAACATGCCACAACAAGCTAAGCTTGCATTTCATTGGGCGAGTGAGAAATGTCTATGGGCCATAAATTATGGCATGCAAGTCACCACAAGCGCCCTACAGTTTGCTTGGAAATATTTGGTCATTGGTTTTAAAATGGGTTATCAGTTTATTATTAATTTGCCCAATAAAATTTTTACGCTTTTGCAAAATATTGTGATATTACTTAAACATAGCTTTCATGCGATAAACAACCTACTTTTAGGTTTTTATAAACTGGGAAAAATAGTAGCGAATGAACTTTATTATGCTCTAAAATTTAGTTTGTCTTATATGTGGGAAGGTATAAAGCAAATACCAGACTTATTATTTCAGACTTTCAGTGCCATCAAAAACTATATTGTTAGAGTCTCATTAGAACTACTGAGTCTGCTCAAAGATTTATCCCATATGTGCTGGGAAGGTATAAAGCGAATACCACACTTATTATTTCAGGCTTTCAGTGCCATCAAAAACTATATTGTTAGAGTTTCATTAGAGCTACTGAGTCACCTCCAGGATTTCACTCATATGTGCTGGGAAGGTATTAAGCAAATCCCTAAACTACTCAGTGGTTTATGGACCGCTTTACGAACGTCAGTCATGAAGCTTGCGAGCCATGCTATGACTGCTCTTAATCACTTGGTCAGTCAATCCTGGATTGCTTTTAAATGGTTGGTAGAAAAAATTATCTCCAAATTACTGATAGGCGTTGGAACCTGGTATGGTATCAGTCTAGCGATTGTTGATCTATCAGCGGATGCCGCTAATGCCCTACTCACTAATACAATCGGCATGAGCATGGCTAATCTTGGCTATTTCGAACCAACAAAAATGCTACTCGGTGGAATATTGGCAACTTATACCGCTTATATTGCTATTAAATATACAGTGATTGGAGCGAGTGCTTTGGTCGCATTATTTTCGTTCACAAATCAGTCAAATCAAGATCGCGAAAGCCACAATGGCAATAGAACCGAACACGATACGACAGCAGAACCTGACGTCGATCTTGGGCACTCTAGTCAACAAGTTACGTTACGATTTGATGAACAACAACGAAGAGAGCAAGCTCAAAATGATGCTCAAACTAACGATTTAGGCAACGTAGATAATGCCCCTGTTAATTTACCAAAAGCTCGAATGTCACAATAATTCCCAACCTAGGCTTTGTGTATAGCGCAAAGCCTGAGGTCTAATTTTGTAGAAATATTGAAGTTTTTTTAAAGACACAATGGCAGTAAAGGTTGATAGCTTAATTAAAAATGGTGATTAACAAGCAACATAACAGGCAGAATCGTTGTTAAATATTTATCACCAACAATTTATGATGCGTCAACAAATGAGTGGAAAGGCTATTATCTGGGAAAAACAGAAATAACAGTCATGTTCAATAATTTTAAATCAAGAGCCAAAGCGGAACCACTAAAAGTTACAAAAAATAGTAATGATAATAATATAAATATCCATTCGAATGTTATTAGATGAATTAGAATAATGCTCACATAATTAAGGGGATTTTTGACAGGGGATAAGCCTGATTATAGTTTGCAAACGAACTAGTTATAATTTTGCTTTATTTAGACAACATTGAGAAGCATTCATGTATCAATTTATAAAATTCTTAGCGGCAAAATTAAATATAACTGCAATTTTATCTTATTTTAAAACCAAACCAGTCACCATAGATTATGGTATTAAATATACTAGCCCAGATCTCAGCTCTAAACCTAAAGAATTTATGGACAAATTTAGAATCGATCCTACTCAAACTGAGAGTAATAACGGTTATTTATATTACTTTAAAATTGAAGGTGAACAGCGTACATATAATGCCTTTATTTTTGCAAAAACTTTAGATTCCGCAAAAAAAAAGCTAGCAGGTACGTTTGAAATTTATGAGAAAGAAGCTTTTAATCGATATGAGCTTCGAAGTAAAGCACAAGGCATTCCAGGTTTCGAAAAAAATACATATAGACGTGACCAAGTAAAAAATAGAGAAGAGATTGAAGTCTTTCAACAAGACATTAAAACAAGCGCTATTTCCGACGTATGGTGCATGAGAACTTATTGGGATGCATGCAACACATATGTTGCTAGAAGAGATAGTGAAGACTTGTGTCATTTACATGTTTATCATGTTGATACCCAAGATAAAAATAATGTTTTCAACTGCAAAGAATACGCTTTTAACAATAGAGATGCACTAAACCCACAACTTTATAGGGATGAGAATCAACGCTTGCATGATATCGTGACAGCGTATGTTGTCCCAAAGGCTAAAAAACCGAAAAAGATACAAAAAGCGCTTGATAATTATTTATGGGCAGCGATGGAGCTTCAAGCCTCAGAAACAGACATCATCGCTCTCGAAGAAGGTATGAAAGCATTACGCCAAGAACACTTACAACCTATGGAAAAACACTGTGTGCAGGGGCAATCGATATTTAGAATGCCACAATATGCTCAGGCAACAAGCAGGCTATATGAGATACTTGAACATCTTAAAGATCAAAACAACCCAACCGAGCTTATGAAATTATCTGCTAGATACAACATCCCTATGGGTAGCCCGCTGCGCCCAGCCATTACTGAATTTGCGGTTGAAGCTAGAAAACTTATTGCTGGTGGAAGTGATATAAATGCTCAAGACGCCAATGGTCGCACCGCTCTCATGTATGTTGCTGTAGGTCATAAATTACTGCAAGAGCAATTATTGCCAGGAAGAGAAATTTTTACCAAGCTACTATTGGAGCTCGGTGCAGATTTCAGTATTCAAGACAATAAAGGCAAAACCGCTTTAGACTATTTTAATCGCTTTGTCGGCGAGGAACATCCTGCGACGATACACCTAAAACAGCATATATCTGATAGTGCTAAGGCTAAGTCCAGAGAACGTGCAAGAGCAAAGGTGATGAGTGAGCAAAGAGACATGAAACTTATGGCATATCAACGATGTAATCTCAGGCCTCGCAACACAACTGTCAATTATAGCGACGCACTTAAAAGACGTGTTAAGCCTTAATGAAACTTATTGACAATGATAGAAAATTCTCAAAAGGGTCTGGATTTCAGACCCTTTTGGTATTTTAAACTACATTCGCCTTGGTCATTCATATTATGCTTAGGTTGCAGAGTAAGTTCAAAGAAATCCTGTATTAAAAAAACATCTATTATTAGTCGTAGATATGCCATTAATCTATATAAAGAAACCATTCATCGGCTTTTGTTTGTTATCTGTCTACCAAATTGGCAGTATGGGCATTCAAATTTATAATAGTTCCATAAGGTATTAAACTATGAAAACTTTAAACAAAGCAGAAATAAAAGAAATCAATGGTGGATATGACACTTGTGGTGCTTTCGAATCTTGTTACTCTGTTGTCGATAGAGCTGAATTGCTAGCGGTTGGTTTATTTATTGGCTATATTGCTGGCGTTGCCACAATGTATGAGCAGCATAAAGATGACTTGATTGTTGTTCCCAGACATAAAACACAATGGTTTTAACCCATAAAATCAGATCCATCCTACTTTATTATTCACTGATAAAGTAGGATGTTTCTAACGATTTGGGACAAAAGATTAATCTCTTACATCGTCCATCAACATAAGCATATTCTCAACTGCAGCACTCAACCCAATCATGGCGGCTTCTGCAATAATCGCATGGCCAATATTGAGCTCTTGTATTTGAGGAATACAGGCGATATCTTGCACATTGCGATAATGTAAACCATGACCGGCATGCACTTGCATCCCCATATTATCAGCAAACAAAACTGCTTTGTGGATCTCTTCTAAACGTTGCTCTTGCTCATCCATATTTTGACTATCCGCAAAATGGCCTGTGTGGATCTCAATGATTTTGCAACCTGTTTCATAAGCCGCTTCAATTTGCTTTTCATTGGCATCAACAAAGAAAGACGTTTGAATACCATGCGACGCTATTTGCTCAACAACTGATTTTAAATGATCGAACTGAGAGACAACATCCAATCCGCCTTCTGTTGTTAATTCTTCGCGCTTCTCTGGTACCAAGCAACAAAAAGTAGGCTTGATCTCTTGTGCGAATGCAACCATTTCTGCGGTTGCTGCCATTTCCAGGTTTAGTGGAATTTGTAACATTTCTTTTAAAATTCTAACGTCTCTTTCTTGAATATGTCGTCGGTCTTCTCTTAAGTGAACCGTGATGAGATCAGCGCCTGCTTCTTCTGCGACTAAGGCGGCTTTCACCGGATCTGGATATTGTGTACCTCGTGCTTGACGTAAAGTAGCAATATGGTCGACATTCACGCCGAGTCTGATGCTATTTTCTTGTATCATGATATTTTCCTTCTTTGTATATTGTCATGCCAGCGAAGGCTCTGAGTGATCCCCTCATTTTTGTATACATGAGGGGATCACTCAGAGCCTTCGCTGGCATGACAAAAATAGTATATTAAGCTCTAACTATGCTCTGCAACAACAGTCCGGGCGAATAATTGTCTGGTTTTTAATTCTTTGTCGCCCAGTTGGTGGGCCAGTACAAATCGCATAAGTTTTTTTGCTTCTAATAATTGCGCATCTGAATCAAGCTCTGCATCGCCTCTTAAAGCTATAAGCGTTGCACCTGAGATAGTTAGTACTTTTTTTGATTGAGGCAAAATGGCTTGGGGGTAGAAACCATAGCCTTGATCAAAGCCATAAATCAAATCTGACACAATGACTTCGTCATGCACATCTGTGTGAAGATCTAAACCAAAGCCTAATGATTTTAATAGTTTACACTCAAAACGTCTTAACAAAGCTTGACTCGCTTTGTCATCCTTAGCCTGACTTAAATCTGTTAAAACCTGGTGATAGTCATCAAACAGCTCAGGGTAAGGATCGGTTCTGTGCACTAATTTCAATAATAATTCATTAAGATAAAAACCCATTAATAAGGTTTTACCTCGCAAGCGGGGCAAGATCATTTCCGCTTCGAGTTGAATAATCGTTTTGACTTCCCCGCGTCCTCGCCAATTAATATTAACAAAAACAAAAGGCTGCACCAAACCTCGCCATTTAGACTTTGGCCGTTTAGCCCCTTTGGCTAAGCAGGCCACTAACCCCATCTCTTTGCTAAAACATTCAACAATTGCGCTACTTTCTTTAAACCCCCGAATATGTAAAAAGTAAGCCTGATACAATCCCTGTTCAGACATATTACCCTACCATCGTTTCTAACAGCGAAGCCTGGTCAGCCCAATTTGCTTTCACTTTTACCCATAATTTTAGACATACTTTTTTACCTAGAAATTTTTCTAAGTCTAAGCGAGCGCTGGTGCCAACTTTTTTCAACTGTGCGCCGCCCTTACCCACAACGATACCTTTTTGCGCATCACGTTCCACCCAAATTAGAGCATGGACATGCGTAATTTTATCTGTATCTTCAAACTTTTCTATTTCAACCGCAATAGAATATGGTACTTCTTGCTCTAAAGTACGCATTAATTTTTCACGTACAATTTCAGACATATGGAAACTTTTAGATTGATTACTATTAGAATCTTTAGCAAAATAAAACACATCCTCTGGCATTTTATCCAAAATAGATTGCTCTAAGCATTCTATTTGCTCACCTTTTAAAGCAGATAATGGTATAATTTCCGCATTAGGCGCATTGTCGTGTAGCTTTTCTAAAAAAGGCAACAACTCAGATTTGTTTTTTATTTTATCGACTTTGTTCACAACGATAATCAGAGGGGCTTCTTGCTTTAGCAATAATTGAAGCACTTGCTCATCTTCTTCTGTCCATCTAAGCGCTTCAACAACAAAAACCATAACATTCACATCAATCAAAGCTTGGCGCGCGGATTGATTCATAAATTTGTTCAAAGCTTTTTTGGCTTGCGCATGGATACCAGGCGTATCCACCCAAACCATTTGTTTATTACCTATGGTTTTAACACCCAAAACCTGCCGTCTTGTGGTCTGTGGCTTATGTGAGGTGATGCTGATTTTTTTCTGCAAAATCCCATTCAGCAAAGTAGATTTACCAACGTTGGGTCGCCCCATGACTGCTATAAACCCACAATATGTTTTATCATCACGACTCATTTTTTCACCTGCTCTAAAAATAATTTTGCGGCTTTTTGCTCAGCGATACGCCGGCTATTGCCCTCGGTTTCTATACGTTTATCAAAACCTTCCACGGTTAAGGTAATCGTAAAAATCTGCTCATGTTGCAAACCACGCACATCACTCATCACATAAACCGGCAAACTCATCTTCTGAGATTGCAACCATTCTTGTAACTCTGTTTTAGCGTCTTTTTCAACGTCTGTTTGTGCGTCCTGCAAAATAGCTTCGGCAAACCATTCGTTTACCTTCTCCCGACAAGTCACATAGCCTTTATCCAAATAGATTGCCCCGACTAATGCCTCAAAACAATCGGCAATAATAGATTCTCGTCTAAATCCGCCACTGCGCATCTCCCCCATGCCCAAAATAAGATAATCACCCAGGTTAAATTGTTTACCCATTTGGGCGAGTGCTCGCCCATTAACCAAGTTGGCACGTCGACGGGTTAATGTGCCTTCTTTATCTTTGGGGTGGTGATGGAACAACAAGTCCGCTACCACAAAACCAACAATGGAATCGCCTAAGAACTCTAACCGCTCATTATTATGCACCCCAGCACTTTTATGGGTTAATGCTTTTTTTAACAAACTGACATCATTAAAACTATAGTTAATACGAGTTTGTAATTGCTTGAGCTTATCTTGATTCATTCCTACTCTTCTACAGCTACACTATCATCAAAACTTAAAACGGCATCAATATTTGAAATGAGATGCACTCGAACCTCATAGGCCAATGATAAAACCATTTTGCCATCTTTTTTATCAATCTCTAAATCACTGGCTTTCACATTTTTCACATCATTCACCTGAAAACGCCGCAATAATAGATCTTCTATTGTACGTGTGCTTTTCGTTTTAATATCTGCTTGCTGAGACAGATCATCTAACGAGCGCTTAACAGACATATGCTCCATATAGGGTGGAAATAAGCTCAGCCCAATCACAACCACTAAGGCTAATAACATCCCCCAAAATAAAAATTGTATAACCGAAAACCCTTTTTGCTTAACCATGCTTTTCTCCTTGTTAGCCTATACTATGTAATCTTATTCCCAATACGTTTCCAACGTACATCCTTAGATAAACCATCCCAACTCATCCATACATAAACACCTTTACCAATAATCAGCTCATCTGGGACAAAGCCCCATGCGCGAGAATCATCAGAATTATCTCGATTATCTCCCATAACAAAATAATGGCCTTCTGGCACTTCGATTTCTACAGTTTTATCAGGTCGCTGGGGATCGATGTACATAGTGTGCTCCACACCATTCAGCTTTTCCTTGAACAGCTTTAAGTTTTGTAATGAGCCAAAATCATTGAAATCACTCACTTGCTCTTGAAAATGTTTCGGCATAACCTTGTCATTAATGTACAAAGTTTTATTGCTATACTTTACTTTATCACCTGGCAACGCAACAACACGCTTGATAAAGTTTACGTTAGTGTCCACAGGATACCGAAAAACAAGGACGTCACCTCTTTGGGGGTCACCCTTCTCCACCAGCTTAGTACCAAACAAAGGTAAGCGTACTCCATAAGCAAATTTATTCACCAAGACAAAGTCACCCACTAATAACGTCGGTTTCATCGAGCCTGAAGGAATACGAAACGGCTCCGCCAAAAATGAACGTAGAAAAAAGACAATCAGTAAAATAGGAAAAAATGATTTTGCATATTCTACAATCTTAGGCTCTTTCGCTTCATCACTTTCAGGGATGGCATATAACGCTCTTTTCTTTTTAAAAAACAAAGAGTCTATCGCCCAAATAATGCCACATACGGCTGAGCCAATAGCCAATACAACAGAAAAATCCATATATAACTTCATTGATTACTTTTCCTTATCCATTTTCAATACGGCTAAAAAGGCTTCTTGTGGAATTTCAACAGAACCCACTTGCTTCATGCGTTTTTTACCTTTCTTTTGCTTTTCTAATAGTTTTTTCTTACGTGAAATATCGCCACCGTAACATTTTGCTGTCACATTTTTTCTTAACGCTTTAACATTCGTTCTAGCAATAATTTGTCCACCTAAAGTCGCCTGAATGGCCACATCAAACATCTGCCTAGGAATCAGTTCCTTTAGCTTACGGGTCAATTCACGACCTCGGTAGAAAGCGTTGTCTCTATGCACAATCATCGCCAAGGCATCCACCATATCGCCATTAATGAGTACATCCATCCTAACCAAATCAGCGGGTTGAAAATGTTTAAACTCATAATCAAAAGATGCGTAACCTCGACTAATAGACTTTAAGCGATCATAAAAATCTAATACGACTTCATTCATCGGCATTTCATACGTTAAGGCAACTTGACTACCAACATACTCCATTTTGGTTTGCATTCCACGTTTTTCAACACAAAGCGTGATGACAACCCCAACATATTCTTTGGGCACTAAAATATTCGCCGCCACAATCGGCTCGCGCATTTCCTGCCAATCATTAGCTGAAGGCAACTTCGCCGGGTTATCAATTTTTAATAACTCGCCATTTCGAGTGACGACTTCAAAAATAACAGTCGGTGCCGTTGTAATTAGATCTAAGTTGTATTCCCGCTCTAAACGCTCTTGCACAATCTCCATATGCAATAAGCCTAAAAAACCACACCGAAAACCAAAACCTAAAGCGCCACTAGATTCTGGCTCGTAATAAAGGGATGCATCATTTAAGCTTAATTTTGATAATGCTTCCCTAAAAGATTCAAAATCATCTGAATATGTGGGAAACAAGCCTGCAAACACTTTTGCTTGTGTGCGCGTAAAACCGGGTAAAACTGATTCACAAGGGTTATGCGTTAACGTAATGGTGTCTCCCACTGGGGCACCATTAATATCTTTAATCCCCGAAACCAAAAATCCTACTTCTCCAGTTTTAAGTTCATCTTTATTGCTACGTTTAGGGGTAAAAATCCCTAACTGATCGACTTGATGACTTTGACCCGTTGACATGATCTTGATTTTATCTTTTACTCGCAAGCTTCCATGCTTAATGCGAACTAATGAAACGACACCTAGATAATTATCAAACCAAGAGTCGATAATCAATGCTTGAAGTGGTGCATTTTCATCACCTACGGGTGCGGGTATTTTTTCAACCAGCTGCTCTAATAAATCCTCAATGCCAATACCAGACTTAGCACTAACCCTCAACGCGTCAGTGCAGTCCAAGCCTATAATTTCTTCTATTTCATTAATAACCCGTTCAGGTTCTGCTTGAGGTAAGTCAATCTTATTCAAAACAGGGATGACTTCTAAATCTTGCTCAATCGCTGTATAACAATTCGCGACAGTTTGCGCTTCTACTCCTTGTGCGACATCCACAACCAACAATGCCCCTTCGCAAGCCGCAAGAGAACGAGACACTTCGTAGGCAAAGTCGACATGTCCAGGCGTATCAATAAAATTAAGCTGATAAGTCATGCCATCTTTTGCTTGATACTCTAAAGAAACGCTTTGCGCTTTAATAGTAATACCACGCTCGCGTTCTAAATCCATAGAATCCAGTACTTGAGACGACATTTCCCTATCGGTTAATCCGCCACAATGTTGAATCAGTCTGTCTGACAAAGTAGATTTACCATGGTCAATGTGCGCGATAATCGAAAAATTTCTGATATGATTCATAAGTAAGGACTATAACATATTTATTATTAAATTTATTGTTAAAATTAAGCTGTAACGCTCATGTATCAGAAGTTAGAGTTTCAAAATAAGCTGAATTCATTATTACGATTATCTACACGCAAATTAGGTCAAATTATTCTTTAATATATACTCTAAATCATGGATGGGTAGTATAAGCCATATGGGGTACTTGGAGCTAGCACAGATGTTGAATTGGGCAATTAAGCGACTCAATTAACCTGGTTAAATAGTATTTTTATCAGGACACCCCAAATTAGCTTTGCGCCTTAATAGAACTGCCCTATAGCGTTTATCAGGTTCTTGATGAGCGGAGCGAATCTTTTGGCTCTACCCATTATGGGATATGATGGCCGTAGGCCAGGTGAGGGTTAATTCTGATATTTTGATACTCAGCTTAACAGTGATGGCCTGCTTGTTTATCTTCCCAACTTGACCGCGATAAACCTTTGAGTCCCACCTTGTCGAGTGACTAATAATGAAATGGCACTTTTATCGACATTACTCACAACTGCATAAAACTCGGTTATATTTCTTACTGGTTTACGATTCACACTTAATATTACATCACCACGACGTAAACCTGAATCCAGCCAATCATAATTCGTTAATTTTACAACCTTGACGCCTTGCTGGTTTTGTTTTAAAGAATTTTGTTCATAGTCTTCTAAATTCCGAACAATAACGCCTTGCTTAACCGCCATTTTATTGATATCCGAAACAACCGCTTGCGCTTTAAATTTTAATTTTTGAATTGGATTTTTGTTAAACGTACCGATCCTTAATGATAAGTCTACATTTTGATTATTGCGCACGACTTGCATGGGCACAGAGGTGTCTATGGGCACCAAACCCACCAATGGCGGTAAATCTGTGGCCTTCACTATATCTTTACCATTAAATGCGACAATAACATCACCCAACTTTAATCCTGCTTGTTCTGCAGGGCTCCCAGAAACGACGTTAGAAATCAAAGCCCCTTTCACCTTAGATAGTCCAAAGGACAAAGCCAGATCACGCGTGACATCTTGAAAGGCCATGCCAATCCAACCTCTTGAAACAGAACCTTTTTCCTGCAGTTGTTTAACCACTGATTGCACCACTTGACTAGGCACGGCAAAAGATAATCCAGCATAACTGCCAGACTCACTAATGATTTGAGAGTTAATCCCTACCATCTCCCCTTTTAGATTTAATAATGCCCCACCTGAATTACCTGGGTTAATTGCAACATCACTTTGCAAAAAGGGGACATATCGCTCTGAGCCTAAGCTTCTATCGGTTGCACTCACAACACCAACCGTGACTGTATTCTCAAAACCATAGGGCGAACCAATCGCTAATACCCATTGCCCGACTTTTATGCTATTGGTTTTAGCATACTTCAAAGGTTTTAAATTTTCGGCCTCAATTTTCAATAAGGCTAAATCGGTACCTACATCTTTACCGATCAGCTTCGCCTTAAATTCCCGCCTGTCATGCAGGCGAACAAATATATCATCGGCTGACTGCACAACATGATAATTTGTAATAATATAGCCATC
The DNA here is from genome assembly GCA_963976875.1 of uncultured Coxiellaceae bacterium. GTDB lineage: Bacteria > Pseudomonadota > Gammaproteobacteria > Berkiellales > Berkiellaceae > Berkiella_A. The sequence continues at coordinate 186,131 of CAXBML010000001.1, read as the reverse complement.
TTTTGAAATAATACTGCCAGAGCCTAAGCCCGGTGTTTTTCCTGATAACTTTTGATCTAACTGCGAACCAAACATTTCTTTTAAAACATCCATCAAAGGGGTATCTTCAATGTCATCTCGCAAATGATCCGGAATCAGTTTTTTACCACCATGTTTGATAGTCACAATATTCACCACCGACTCACCTGCTTCATCTACAACAGTTGTGAAATCAGGCAAATTAGCATCATAGGTTTGAGCGGCAAGGTTTGAAGAGCTCATGCCTAGCGCAATGAGCATCAAGATAATATGACAAGCATATTTTTTATTGGGCTTTAACTCTCTCATATACCACTCCTAAACTGCGATATGGTATTTATTAAATCAGCCGCATCCTTGAAAACTGTTCTCTATTTGTCCATTGTACCATGATTTATCTAGATAACACATTGGTTTTTATGCAGTAAGGCCTTAATATTTAGGAGGTTTTTTATTCACTGATTTTATGAAGTCGGAAAAAATAGGGTGGAATAAAAACAGCGCCTAAGGGCGCTGAAAAATGATGTTTATATCTATATAGAGTCGCTTCTTTTTGCTGGCGACTCTCGCCAAAGAATTGTTTTAGGCTTTACGTTCGTTATTAGCTTGCTTATCTTCTTGATGCGGCTGATGCTTCTCTATGATAACGGCTGTTTGCGTCTCACGCGCTGGGGCTTTAATTTCTGCGGATAACCATTCTGACTCCAAGCTATTCTGTAAAATAGAAGAAATAAAATGAAAGTTCTGCCAAGTCGCTCGCAACTCTGCATCCTGCTTGATATCCTCGATAGTCTCTGAAGTTTCTTTAGATGATAATGCATCATCAATCAATGCTGAAATATTTTCCTTTTTTGAATACGTCATTACGGGTTCCTTCTACTTTTCAGATATTTGTGGTTTAATGCGTTTTTCAATGGCTTCTCTAGCTCGATAAATTCTAGAGCGAACAGTACCTATAGGACAAGCCATCACTATCGAAATTTCCTCATAGCTCATACCGTTTAATTCTCGTAACATTATCGCGGTTTTAAGCTCTTTTGGCAGCTTTTGAATCACATCGAAAATTAATTCTCTTAACTCTCTATCTTGTAGAGAATTTTCTGGTGCAGAGTAATCTCTTATACTGGCACGTGTTAAAGTATTATCTAAGTCTATCAACTCCACATCTGCTTCGATGATTTTACGATTCCCAATCACAGTATGATTTTTGGCAGTATTAATCGCGATTCTATATAACCATGTATAAAACGCACTATCCCCTCTAAATTTATCGATTGCCTTGTAAGCTTTTATAAAAGATTCCTGAGCCACATCCATTGCTTCTACGGGATCATTAACATAACGATTTGCTAATTTAATAATTTTATATTGATATCGTTCAACCAATAAATCAAAAGCCTGTTTGTCACCTTCCCTGACCTGTTGAATGAGTTCCTTATCTACTTTTTCTTTATTGTCTTGATATTCTTTTGCTAAAGAAGATTGCTTCATATCTCAAGTCACTTATATTTATTGTGTAAGCACAATTAGGTTATTTTGCGTGTAGTTACCCAAAAGCATTGCCCTTGTTTCTAAATGCACATTGAATGTATCGGTAGGGAACTAAAATTACCTAAGTAAATATAATAATAACTGAAACTTTTTAGTTGGTATACTGTCTTTATGAATTAAAACTGTAATTTTTTTCTTTGATGAGGGTACACGCAAATACAGAATACAAAACCATTTGCAGATAAACGGTTTTATTTGCAAGCTGGCTATGTAACATTGTCCTTGTTTATATTCTACCTGCCACATATTATTAGTGCGCCGTTGTAACTGCACTATTTCATTTTTGGCTTTTTTCCCAAATAGCAAAGTAAAAACAATCACTATGCCTATAAAGAAAAAAACCAACCCAATATTCTGAAAAAATATAACCAGACTTAGTACAGACAAACCATAAAGAACAAGCTGATAATATTTCTGCTGTTTAGAGACTTTGAGTTGTAGGTAGGGATAGCTTATGGGATCTAATTTTTGCAATGATTGGGGCATAAGCTTGGCATTCCGGTTCTTCTGTTTGCATTAACCATGCAAATATAAAAGCATCACTTTCCACTAATAGTTTTTGAAATATCTCTTTATCTGCATTACTGAGCTTATCATAACATTGTTCAAAAAAAGGAACTAAAAACAAATCACACTCAAGCATACCTCTTCGGCAAGCCCATCTAATTTTTTCACGCTCTATGTCCACATGCACCTCTAAAATAATCTTTGGGTCAGCTGCTAAAATCTATTATTAGGCAAGCCCAAAAAAAGTAGTTCTTCTTGGGTGGATTCCCGCTCAAGAATGTTATTTCTTTGTGGAAAACGACCAAAGCTCAAAATAGTATCATAGTGATCTACTTGCTGACTATAATGGGCTTCCAAGAACATGATTAATGATTTTGGAATCTTTTTATGTTGTTTAGCCTCTTTCACCAGCTGGCTCATTAATTTGAGACTCAGCTTTTGTGCGTTAATATCCTCAGAACAGGCATAAGGTCGATAAAAAAAATAGCGCTGAATTAAAGGGAGCTCTTTATCCAGTTTATGTGCTCGACCATAATCTGCCGCTTCAACAGCAAGGTGGCTATGTTCATACGTTAAAGGGCTATCACGGTGCAAACGCGGGGCCAGCTCATTTACCAACAATATAAAAGCCAAACAACTCTTGGGTTGTTCTAACCAGAACTGCAACTCTTGGTTTACGGCAAGATAGTACACTTTTTCAAACGTTTTAAAAGCATCATCTGAAGATACATGACTTAAACTCCAATGCCTTTCTGGTACGAAAGGCATTTCTGAAGATGTTATTTCTTTTTGTTGAAACCAAAAATCAACTATTTCATTTATTTTTTCTAACATTGTTCCATTATCTGTTTTTTATTCCATGTTGTATAGCGTTTTAAATTAGTCAAACAGCTAAACTTTGCAACTATTAATAAAACTATGGTATTTTACAAGAGTATTAAGGAGATGTTGAGCCCATGAATAAGAAATGGCAAGAATACTTAAAATCTATTGGTAACTATGATACTAAACAAAATACCATTACATTTTATCCCACCGAAAGAGCAACAGAGGCTCTAGAGCAGGAACTAACTATCATTCCACTTACCCAGCTGGCTTTTATAAAAGTCAGTGGCGTAGACGCACAAGATTTTTTAAATGGACAACTAACCTGTAACCTCTCAGAGCTCACCTCTGCTTTTTATATATTTGGTGCACATTGCTCAGCAAAAGGCAAAATACAAAATTTTTATAGAATATGTCATTATCCTAATGATCCATCAGCCTATTTACTGATACTACAAAAAGAGACACTGGCAGACAGTCTCAAATTGTTAGCTAAATATGCATTGTTCTCTGATGTAAAGATTGAAGATGCCACACAAGATTTATCTGCTGTTTGTTTACACGGCCCAAAGCTACCAGACTTCTTTAAAGAAACATTCGAGCTAAAATATGATGTAAAAAGTATTAACACGGTCCTACCCGCAGCAGGAGCAGGCTCAATACTACAATTACGCGGTAATACACCGCGTGCGTTATTCATTGCACCCAGTGATAACGTAATCCAGCTATGCGAAACAAAATTAAAAAAATTTGTTAAATTAAACAGTACTGTCTGGGAGTTACTCGAAATAAGAGCGGGCATCCCGATAATATATCCAGAATTAACCAATACTTTTTTTCCACATTACCTTAACTTACCCTCAATAGATGCCGTTAGCTTTAACAAAGGTTGTTATATCGGACAAGAAGTGATTACTCGCATGCAATTTAGGGGCAAAAGTAACAAACATATGCATCGAGCTTTTATTGTTAAAAATGAACCTGGAACACTGGCACGAACGCTGGTAGGAAAAGATATTATTTCCGTACAAGATCAAAACCGTATTACTGTGGGAACAGTCATAGTATGCTCTCAAACTAACAAAGAGCAATTTGAACTACTCGCTGTTATTCACAACCAATATGAAAATTTTATAAATCTTTTTGTTAATTCAGCTGAGGAACCCAAGCTTTATCACCTAGACTTAACATGTGGTTAAAAAGACTACATTTAATTTTAATAGCAGCAAGGTATTAATAACGTACTTGAGCACTCAGTAAATCGACATGTTTAGACAAACTAACTGAGAAAATTAATACGCATAGTTATGACTATGTAAATGTTTTCTGAGTTTGAGCTGAATTTAAATGTGTCTTGCTTAATGAGTCAATAAAGCAGTAAGTTATAAATACTCACCCTGAAGCAACTGTCTCATGGAAGTTATAATAAGGAAGTAGACACATATGTCAGCAAACCCAGAAGTTATTTATAATAGAATACTAGAAGCTATTGCATCCAATAAACTCCCCCTCCCTTCGAAACCTGATATTGTGAGTGCCCTGCAGGAAGTCGCGACCAATCCAGATATAGAAGTAAATGATTTATTCGAAATTATCAGCCAAGATCCCGCTCTTACCGCTAGATTGCTCAGATTAGCCAACAGCCCTCTGGTTAGAGGGAAAGTTGCGGTCAATAATTTAGAAACGGCCATTAGTCGAATGGGCGTACATTTTGTCAGCAACTTAGCGACCGGCTTAGCTTTAGAGCAGTTATTCAAAACAGATAACCCACTCATTGCCAAACGCATGGAAGAAGCTTGGCAGATGAGTACTCAGGTTGCAGCCGTATGCAGTGTCATTACGGCACATTTGTCAAAGTTACCATCTGATCAGGCCATGCTAGGCGGTTTGTTGCACGAAATCGGCACCCTGTCTATTTTGTCTTACGCCGAGAAAAATCTAGAATTATTAGAAGATCCGGAACTACTCGATCAGCTAATTGCGAACCACACCACAAAGCTTAGCGAAGATATTATGACCGCTTGGCAATTTCCAGCTGCCCTAAGCAATTTGCCCAAAGCCTTAAACCAATATTATGAAAACAAAGATAAACCAGATCTAGCAGATACATTGTTAATTGCTAAAATTGATGTGATAAGAAACAATCCGAATCATCCATTAAACGAGTTGAATAAAGAAGAGTTGCCTTGTTATAACAGACTAAATTTAGATCCGGGAAAAACACTAGATGAATATCCTGAACTAGCAAACGACCTTGCTGCGGCAAAAGAGATCTTTAAATAGTCTCCTAAAGATTAAACGCCGTGTACCGGCCCCCTTTCAACTTGAAAGAGGGCCGATTCACTCCCTACGTCAAAAAATAGTAAACATTACTTCTGTAATCTCATCAAAGGGAATAAAATCACATCACGAATTGTGTCGGTATTCGTAAACAACATCACGAGTCTATCAATTCCTATGCCCTCACCCGCTGTAGGCGGCAAGCCATACTCTAATGCCGTAATGTAATCCTGATCATAATGCATGGCCTCATCATCACCGGCATCTTTTAAAGCGACTTGTGCTTGAAAACGCTCAGCCTGATCTTCAGAATCGTTTAACTCAGAAAAACCATTGGCTAATTCACGACCCGCAACAAAAAACTCAAAACGATCCGTTATCGTGGGATCATCATCATTTTTTCTGGCCAAAGGAGACACTTCAGTAGGATAAGCCGTAATAAAAGTAGGTTCAAATAACTGACTTTCTACTGTCTTTTCAAAAATCTCAATATGAATTTTACCGATGCCGTAGCTTTTTTCTAAGTGTATACCTAGTTTTTCGGCGTATGACCAAACCGCATCATAGTCATCAATAGTCTCTTTTAATTCTGGATTATATTGAACCACGGATTCTTTCACCGTCATGCGAGTAAATGGTTTAGCAAAATCAAACTCTCTATCTAAATAAGGTAGTGTTGTCGAACCAATTACCTCTTTTGCCAAATAGCGCATCAACTCTTCTGTCAAATCCATTAAGTCATTATAATCAGCATAGGCTTGATAAAACTCTAACATCGTGAATTCAGGATTATGTCTCGTTGATAGACCCTCATTCCTGAAGTTTCTATTAATTTCATAAACCCGCTCAATGCCCCCCACAACCAAACGTTTCAAATATAGCTCTGGTGCCACACGTAAAAATAAAGGCATATCCAAGGCATTATGATGTGTCATAAATGGCTTAGCCACTGCGCCACCCGCAATAGCCTGCATCATAGGTGTTTCAACTTCCGTAAATTGATGTTGATTTAAAAAAGTTCGGATGCCTTGTACGATCTGTGTACGAATTTTAAAACGTTTTTGTGTCTCAGGATTTGTGATTAAGTCAAGATATCGCTGACGGTAACAAGTTTCCACGTCAGATAGCCCATGATATTTTTCAGGTAAAGGCCGTAGAGATTTAGTTAAGAGCGCAATACTATTTGCCTTAACAGATAACTCGCCTGTATTTGTCTTAAAGACAATCCCGCTGACACCCAGGATATCCCCTAAGTCCCAGGTTTTAAAAGTGTCAAAAACACCCTCTGGCAAATCATTTTTACGTAAATAAACCTGTATTCTGCCAGTCATATCTTGTAAATGAATAAAGCTGGCTTTACCCATTAAGCGACAGGTCATCAGGCGACCGGCTATCTTGACAGAGATATTCTCGGCTTCTAATGCTTCTTTGGTTTTTGAAGCATGCGCTTCAGATATCTCAACAGCCAAGCTATCACGTCTAAATGTATTCGGGAACGCTTGCCCCTCAACTCGCATATTGGTTAATTTTTGACGTCGCAACTGCACCTGTTCATTGACAGACTCTTGGGTCACTTCGACTTCTTCATTGGTTTCTGACATTTTACAATCCACTCTTTAAACTGGCTGAAATAAACATATCTAATAGATTTCCATCTAGCATGGCTTGACAATTTGACGTCTCTACGGATGTACGCAAATCTTTAATTCGGGAATCATCTAAGACATAAGATCGAATTTGGCTTCCCCAACCAATAGCAGATTTGGTATCTTCTATCGCCTGGAGTGCTTGGTTCTTTTCTTGCATTTGCAACTCAAATAACTTTGCTTTCAATTGGCTCATCGCTTGCGCTTTATTTTTATGCTGCGAACGATCATTTTGACATTGTACAACCGTGTTCGTTGGCATATGTGTGATTCTAACCGCTGAGTCTGTACGATTAACATGCTGACCACCCGCGCCACTCGCTCTATAGGTGTCAATTCGCAAATCCGCGGGGTTTATGTCTATTTCGATATCATCATCGACAACAGGAGAAACAAAAACCGCAGCAAACGAAGTATGTCTCCGACTGCCAGAATCAAATGGCGATTTTCTGACCAAACGGTGCACGCCTGTTTCCGTTCGCAGCCAACCGTAAGCATAATCTCCTTCGACTTTAACGGTTGCGCTTTTAATACCTGCAACCTCTCCTGCAGAATATTCTAAAACCGTTAATTTAAATCCTTTGCGTTCACCCCAGCGCAAATACATACGTAAAATCATATCTGCCCAATCTTGGGCTTCAGTACCACCTGAACCAGACTGAAATTCTATATAACAGCTGTTTTCGTCCATTTCCCCTGAAAACATACGGCGAAATTCTAAGTCACACACTATCTTTTCTAAACCGGCGACTTCTTCAAGTAGCTCTTGGTACGCACTCTCATCATTTTCTTCGACAGCCATGTCTAATAAATCAGAACATTCTTCTAAACCAGAACTGACTGTCGTAATAGCCTCTAATAATTTTTCTAATTGAACGCGCTCTTTATTCAGGGCATTGGCCTCGTCAGGTTTATCCCAAATATCTGACATACCGAGTATACGAGTCACTTCTTCTAAACGTTCATTTTTGACATCAAAGTCAAAGATACCTCCGAAGGTGTTCTAAACGCTCGGCCAAATCTTTTAATGTCGCTTGTAAAGGTGCGGTTTCCATAAGGGCCTTGTGTATTCCTAGGTTAATATAACTAGCAAAGTAGGCCATTTTACTTTTTTTAGCCTGTAGAGTAAATCATCGTGCTACTTTTGCGCCGAACAAAGTGTGTCAGCTAACACCAAGCTTGTTCTAAATGCACTATCCTACACGTTAAGCGTTTATTACCCCTAAATGTCTCTACTTTTGGGGAATATAGCACTTTTACGGTATCCCCAACGGCTACCGGTGCAGGAGATTGCTCATCTTTTCGGCAAGAAAACCAAACACAACTCACCCAAACATCATCTATAGACAACCCCAATCTCGCATGATTTTTCCCCGCCCCCATAAATTGTAAACTGGCAACCTGTCCTATTGCTTCAAACTGCGGCGGCTCGAATTCGCGACCAAATGGCTCTAATCTATCTAACAAATCTTCCATAAAATCCTGGCTCAGGCACTCACTGTCTAATTCGCCGTCACTCCACACAACTGGGCCAAACATTTTTGCCTCAAAATCATTCTGAACCACTTTTTCAAAATTTTCTGAGAACAAGGTGATTTGTGACTTAGGAATTGTCAGTCCGGCGGCACCTTCATGGCCACCAAAACGGTCTATACTTTCTGGCGCCATTTCCTTTACTTTTTGTAATACATTTTTCAGATGTAACCCTGGAATAGATCTGGCAGAACCAGTCAATACATCTGGCACATCTTGCTTCGAACAAAAAATAATAGTGGGTCGACCAAAAGCATCTTTAATTCGACTCGCGGATATGCCATGCACACCAGCATGTCCATCTGCCATATTAATACATAATGTTCTTTTACCGGCTAAATACTGTGTGGTTGCCTGCTCTAACCCTGTTTCAGTAATGCGGTTCTGAATCGATTTGCGTGCGACATTTTGTTCGCTTAAGTGGTCGTACCATTTCTTTGCCTCATAGGTATCATTGGCTAATAAAAAACTAACGGAACCAAAAGCACAAGCCAACCGACCATCACTATTCAACAAGGGACCAATTTTGAAGCCCAAATCTTCTGAATGAAGCGGAAACGTTAAATGGGGTAATAAAGCCTGCCAACAAGGTCTTTTGGCTTTTTCAATTAATTGCATCCCCTTAGACACAACAATGCGATTATTTTTACTCCTGGCAATGCTGACACAGTCGGCAACTGTCCCAACCGCAACATAATCTAATAATCCACCCAGCCTAGGGATCTCGGGCAAAAATTTATGTGCTAATAAACCCTGTCTTACTGCCGCCATCAGTAGCCAAGCTACCATACAACCAGCAATACAGCGATCGGGGTAGTCACAATCTTCCCGAGTTGGATTGATGACCGCAACAGCACTTTGCGGAATCCCCTCTATAGGGATCTCATGGTGGTCTGTTACAATGACATCTATCTGCTGTGCTTTAAGTCTAGCAATAGACATCTCATCAGACGAACCATTATCCGCTGTAATAATCAATGTTGGCCGTGGTTCATCTGCTAAAATACGATCAACCAGTTTATCTGACAAACCATAGCCTTCTTTTAGGCGATGCCCTATATAAGATCGTATTTTGTCTTTGGGGTATTGAAAGAAAGTGATAAACGCCTCATAAAGCACGGCATGACTGGTTTGACCATCACAATCATGATCGGTTTCAATACCAATGACTTCACCTTGCTGCATCGCTTGCACAATTCGCGCAACGGCTTTATCACAATCTGCTAGCTGACTGGGTGCGTCTAATGCTTGTAAGCCTAATTCTAGCCAATCACTAGCTGTATATTTTTCATCAAATGGCCTAGAAGCTAAAATACGGGCAATAACTGGGTGCAATCCATCAGCAACCCCTTGCAGTGTTCTTTGCTCATCGATTTTTCGCGTTTTAATTGTGGGTACGGGTAATGCTGTACTTGAATCCAAAAGACACCTATTTCTTATATTTTTATTTTATGACTACTTTTTATATAACGACGCCCTCCTATCTACGTTCCGCGGCTTGCCCCCTGCGGGACGTTGTAGGAGGGCGCAAATACTTTTTTATTTAAATAAAGCTCTCAACTGACTTCACTTTACGCCAAAAGTAATGAAGATTATTTTTCGTTATTTTATAGTGAATATCTTGCCCTAGATCTAAGTTGACAGAAGAGACCTCGCCTGAACGTAACCCTTCCAACAACAAAGACATCCAGCCTAGATCATAATCCTGAATCTTATCCATCCAGTCAGTTATCGCCCCTTGGGTTTGTAATTTTAATAACGTAGTATCTACCAGCAATATATTGTCGCCTAATAAATCTAAAGTGGGCACCTTTGGCAATCCTGCATAACCAATATTGGCACATTTGGCCAATCCTTTTATACTCACTTCATTACTGAGAACTAAGTCAAAATCTGTATTGATTATTTCCGGTAAGGTTCCGAACCCCCAAAACCACAAACTATCAACATGACATTGATCATCTTGTGTACCAAAAGACTGGGCGCTGAGTAACATTTCGCACTCTGTCATTAAACGCTGATATGTCGCAGCATCAGGGCCTGATGGTAAACGACAATGTAATGACTTGCCCAGTACATCCCAAATAGGATTTGCTGATAAATCTTCCATTTTAGTTAAAGCGCAAAACCAGCTGTCTTCTTGACAATTCAGTTGGTTCGTAGGGTCAAATAAAATATCAAGAGCAGATTTGAGCTTGCTGGTTTCATGCGAATCTAAATGAGAATATAATGTTTGTATTAAAAATGCCGTATGCGCGTCAAGCCGCGTTTGAACGGGATCCACCTGACAAAAGTTTTGATCAGTTTGTGTACGCTCAATAACATCATAATATAATGCACATAATGCGCCTGCGGGTAAAGTTGATTGTACTAAGCCAAAAAACTTTATCATTTGAGATTCCAGGGATAAGTTTTCCTGGGGTTTGATTTGGGCCTTTGACAAAAGTTGAGACAAATTTTGAAAAGACTGTTCAAATTTAAATTGAGTCGCAGGTAATAAGCCTGGGATCAGTAAATGAAAATTTTTGCTCATTTTTATTATCGTTATTAATAATTGAAAAATTGTAGGTATTTAAGCATTATAAACTCTTTTCTAAACGAGCCTCTAATACACTTAAGTCTGGTTGCACCGCAGAAAAATCTTGTACGCATTGAGAAATAGCGATATCGGGATCTTTTAAGCCATTACCCGTCAGTGTACATACAATCTTTGTGCCTTGCACTATTTTACCATTATTGATGTCGTTGATTAACCCTGCAATAGAGGCGGCACTGGCTGGCTCACAAAAGATACCTTCTTTTTCAGCCAACAATTTTTGTGCGGCTAAGATTTCATCGTCACTCACCATTCCAAAAGCACCAACAGAGTCTTTTACAGCGCTTAGCGCTAAATCCCATGATTGGGGATTGCCGATCCGTATAGCGGTGGCAAGTGTCTCAGGATGGATTATAGGCTTATTATGAATAAAAGGTGCTGCACCCTCTGCCTGATATCCTAACATCTTAGGATATTGCTTTGCCGCTTTTTCTTGATAATACTCTTGATACCCTAACCAATAAGCCGATATATTACCCGCATTGCCAACGGGTAAGCAATGATAATCTGGCGCATCGCCTAGGGTTTCAATTATTTCAAATGCGGCTGTTTTTTGTCCGGCAATTCGATGGGGATTAACAGAGTTCATTAATGCTATCGGTAGACGTTGGCTTAAATCTTTGACTAAGGTCATCGCATCATCAAAATTACCCTTAATCTGGATGATATCTGCACCATACATAATCGCTTGTGCAAGCTTGCCTTGGGCAATTTTTCCTTCGGGAATTAATACAATAGATTTTAGCCCTGCCTTCGCAGCATAAGCAGCGCAAGAAGCTGAGGTATTCCCCGTAGAAGCACACAATACGGCTTTAGCGCCTTCTTCTTTTGCTTTAGATAACGCCACGGTCATACCTCGGTCTTTAAAAGAGCCTGTAGGGTTAAATCCTTCTACTTTTGCAAATATTTCATAGTCATCTTGCCATTGACTCATGATACGCGTCAGTCGTATCAAAGGCGTGTTGCCTTCCCCCAAACTGACGATGCTAGATTCATGCTCTAAGGGTAAATATTTAAAATATTTCTGAATAAGGCTCATGTGTATCCTATTGTTAATAACTGGCTTAAAAACCTGACCCTGCCTCTGCGGGAATTTACCGCTTATTCCTTGCTGAGACCAAGAGAATTCCTGCTGTAACTTAAAAAGATTCAATCCTTAATTTCACAATCCGTGAATGAATACCGGGATATTCTTGCATCTCTTCTATGGCCTCATCAATAATCCCTTCTTGAGTCAAATGCGTCATAATCACCACAGGTACTTTTGTGGTTGCAGAATTTTCCACTAACGCTGTCTGTTCTGCTGGTTCATTTTGAATAATTTTTTGTATACTGATTTTGCGCTTGCCTAATGACTGGGTCACCTGAGCTAAAATACCCGGCTCATCTACAGCCATTAACCGAATATAGTAATGACTCTGAATTTCGGCGCTTAATAAAATAGACATGTCTGACAAAGTATGGGATTGAAAAGCCAAATAAGGCACCCTAACTTCTTTTGATACATTCATGTTTCTAACCACATCAACCAAATCAGCTAAAACACTAGAGGCCGTTGCCTCGCCCCCTGCTCCGGCCCCACAATACAGTGTTGGCCCTACAGCATTGGCATGAATTGCGACCGCATTCATCACGCCTTTTACTTGTGCCAATAAACTTTGCTTTGCGACAAGCGTTGGATGCACGCGTAACTCAATCCCTGAGGTCAATCTTTTCGCTATACCCAAATGTTTAATTTCATAGCCTAATTGATTAGCATATTGAATATCCATTTGCTCTAAGCTGGATATCCCTTCTTGCATGATGCTTGAATATTGTAAAGGAATACCAAATGCAATTGAGGCTAAAATTGTTAATTTATGCGCCGCATCCACCCCATCAATATCAAAGCTGGGATCAGCTTCTGCATAACCTTTTTCTTGTGCCGATTGCAATGCTGTCTCAAAGTCCCAACCTAAGTCTGTCATTTGGCTAAGTATATAATTTCCAGTGCCATTTATGATGCCTGCTAGAGAATCAATACGATTCCCGCCCAGCCCTTCTCTAATTGTTTTAATAATGGGAATGCCACCTGCAACAGCGCCTTCAAATGCGACCGTAACACCTTGCTCTTCTGCTTGAAAAAAAATCTCATTCCCGTGTTCGGCAATTAAAGCTTTATTTGCCGTCACGACATGTTTTTTATTCTTAATGGCTGATAAAATTAGTGATTTAGCCTCATGTTCCCCCCCCATTAACTCAACGACAATATCCACTTTGGGATCAGTGACCAAAGACATTGGATCGGTCGTAACGGGGATTCCTGATAAATCACAATCCCGTTTTTTATTTGCATCTCGGACAGACACACCATAAATCTTTAAACTTCGCCCCGCTCGTCGACTGATTTCATTTGCATTTTCTTGCAATACTCGCAACGTACCCGACCCAACTGTTCCCAGTCCTAAAATAGCTATATTAACCGGTTCCAAGTTGTATCTCCTCAACAGATTTAGGTAATTTATCTAATGTATCTGCAATTCGCTGTACAGCTTCTCGCATATGAGGTTCATCTTCGATCAAGGCAAAACGTACGTATTGGTCACCCGCTTGGCCAAAACCAATCCCTGGGGAAACGGCAACGTGTGCTTCTTTTACCAACATTTGCGTAAAAGAAAAAGAGTCTAAATCTAGGTAGGCCTTAGGAATTGGCGCCCAGAGAAACATAGTGGATGATGGCATATTAACAAGCCAACCAATATCATTTAAACCTTTATGTAAAATATCTCTTCGTGCTTTATATTTCTGACAAATTTGCTTCGCTATGGCATCCCCCTCATTCAAGGCTTTTGCAGCGGCAACCTGTATAGGGGTAAACATGCCGTAATCATAATACGATTTTAATTTTGTTAAAGCGCCAATAAGTTCATGATTCCCATAAACAAAGCCTACGCGCCATCCAGGCATATTATAAGATTTGGATAGAGAAAATACTTCCACTGCAATATCTTTAGCCCCTTTTACTTGCAAGATAGAGGGTGCTTGGTTTTCATCAAAATAAATATCGGCATAGGCAAGGTCATGAATCACCCAAATATTATGTTTTTTTGCCAATGCAATAATATCCTTAAAAAAATCTAAGTTTACACAGGCGCCGGTTGGATTAGAGGGAAAGTTTAATAACAAAACTTTAATCTCATGTTTTTCAACCTGGGTTTTAATGTTTTCAAAAGTTTTTGACTGTTCAGGGCTCACTTCAAAATGGTGAACATCACACTCGGCAATATCAAAAGCATGGGTATGAATTGGATAACAAGGGGTAGGCACTAGTACTTTATCCCCCGAGCTGGTTATCGCAAGTACCAAGTGTGCAATACCCTCTTTTGCACCAATAGTGGCAACAATTTCATTTTCTGGCTGTAAGGAAATATTATAACGACGCATAGCCCAATCCTGAAGTGCTTGTAATAAGTGTGCTATGCCCTTCGATTTAGAGTAGCGGTGCGTTTCCTCACGTTGCGCGGTTTGAATTAAAGTATCAACAATAAATGCAGGCGTTCCACCGTCAGGATTACCCAAACTGAAGTCAATGACATCATGGCCTTGTTCACGTGTTTCCTCTACAAGTTGCCCAACTAAACTGAATACATACTGCGGTAAGCGTTCTATACGTTTAAACTTCATAAGTCCTTGCCTTCCTTTGAATATTCCCTTAAATACTGCCATTAAGTATATACTGTTAACAGAGTAATTTTAGTTGATTTAGTATTTAAATTCGAATTCAAACCACTTTTGATAGTTACTTCTCCTACTTTAGAGATTTTTAATCATGCAGGTTAACTTTGTTGATTACAGCTACATGTAGTACAATATAAATATGATCAGTGAATTTTTGCTCATATAATCTCATGAACATTCAACAAGATGCCAATACCGCTGAATATAACATCAGCCGCTACCAACCTGGTAAAATCTGGGTCAATCAACTGTGTTATCGAAACAGTATTCTAATAAGTCCCACTTCTTTTCAAGCAGATTGGGTGCCACAAACATTTTCTGAACTACAGCCAAAACATCTTCACAACCTATTTGACACCCCACCCGAAATATTTATATTGGGTACAGGTGAACATCTACACTTTCCAGCATCTGAATGGTTGCTGCCTTTTTACGAAAAAGGAATAGGCGTTGAAATAATGGACTCACTTAGGGCTGTGTATACTTACACCATTTTATGCTCAGAAGAAAGGCAAGTTGCCGCCGGTATCTTGATTGAGTAATTACTGACGTCTTATGTACAAAGTTTTTTTCAAAGAAATCTGCTTTAAAAATAATTGCCCTACATCACACTCTAGGCAAGCTTGTCGCAATTTTGTACGAGCCCATTTTGACTTCTCAAATAAATTTCGTGAACATCTTGATTCTGTATTTGTGCTAAAGCGTATTGATTCTAAACCGCTATAAATAGAATGCAATAATCGTACAGCCTCATTTTTGTTATCATTTTCATGAATATATTTCAATACTGTTATTAGAGTTTGAATATCATCTGAGACACCATCTAAAGTATTATTGATGACTGATTTTCTTGAGACGACATAACATTTTTTCAATTCATGAAAAATATCAATAATGTCTTTCAATAACTTTCCATATACAGCCTCATGAATAGCGGAAGCTTGTGTTAGCAAAACACATTGCTTATCTCTGTTTGTAGTACCAGCGTCAAATTCATTACTAATCGTCATAGCATTAAGCTTGACGGACTTAGATATAAAAGTGTCCAGAACTAACTTATCCCAATTGAACAATTCATTCAAAGTTTCTTTTTCCGCGCAAAAACGATTATAGCGTCGCATTTGACTTGTGAATTCCGCTGCGTTCAGATCAAGGGTATTGACCATAGAAAAAAATACTTTGTCATCCCTCAGCTGTGATATGTGTTTCTTTTGCAGTATATTCAACAACATCCCTATCGTGGTGAGACATTTATGAATAGATTGGTGCGCTGCTTGAAAAGGCATCTCTTGGGAAAAACAGTCTTCCTCTTCATACTGACTCATTCTATATTGAAAATGATATGCTTGCTCTCGAATTTGAATTAAAATACGTCCGATGTGGAAGAGATAAGATTGAATATTCAACATATCCAAATCCACCTTATGATTAGCACCAGACGACAAGCCATTTTTGATAGTCAAAATGATTTTCTGTAACGCATCGATACTCTGAAACAAAGAGTCGAGCTCCAATGCGAATTGTGGCTTGCCTGCTAAAACTGTATCTTCACGCTTCATTTTTGTAAACAAAAACAGCTTTTCCCCTATGCGGTGAATATAAAGTTTAACAGCTTTTAAATATTCTTTTCTCACCATCACAAATCACATCTGTATTTCTAAACGGCATTTTATACGACTTCACTTTCATTTGAACACAAAAACAAAGTTAAAAACAAGAATAACAAAGACATACAACCAACCTTCCCTTTCAAAGACATGGTCCTGCTTGTATTTTTAAATATAAAAAAGTTAAATTTAACAGGTTATCATGCACGCAATGATTTTCAGTCGAAGTCACAGATTCAAATACTTTAAACTTTTTCCAATTATAAAGGACTAATAGGTAAAGAGACTGAAGGAGATGTAATAAATGCATATACACAATAAGGTTTTTTATGGAAGCTAAAAAAGGATCCTTACTCAAGAAAAAAAAGGTCAATAAAAAGATCTCAAAGGGCGTGCAAAAAGCATTAGTCCAAAGGCAACCTGTGCAAGACAATAAACAAAATTTAGATACAAAAACAACCCCCGAGTTTCCAATACAGAATAAAACACTAAGAAAAACCTTTTACAGTACAGAACTACCTGCATTAATCTCCGAGTCAGTTATCCCCAGTCTTTCAATCCAAAACGACCTAAATATTGAGGATGGAATCAATAAACTCTTATCCACTATAAAGAAACACAGTAAGACTCAAGCAAACAGGTTTATCTATCCCTGTTTAGACTTTATATTTCAAGATAGTGGCATTATTACATCAACAGATATCACTCAGTACAGCGAACAAAAACATATGATGCCTCTGTTGACCAAAATATTTAACATACAGGATATCAGCACGCTGATACAACATGCGAATGCGTTTATTGACGAAGAAAAACTAAATAGATTTTATCAAGATAATACCCTAGCCGTACAACAATATTACATACTTAATTTGAATGAATATGAGAAACTCAACACTAACTTAATGAAAATTAAAAAAATGGAGCATTCAGAAGAGGCCATCCCAGACTCACTCCTGAGTCAAACTGAAAAGTGCATGCTCGATTTAAACGAAAAGCTGAACAACATCCAGGATGATGCGCCCTTTTTCCTATACAATCACCTACGCTCATTACTTGTGCATTTATTAGAAGCGTCACAAAAAACAATAGATACTTTACAAAGTTCTAATACACCAGAAAATAAAGAATTCCTAGACCATATTCGCTCTAAGGCGGAACAAGAACCCCCCATCCCGATACCCACTATGTTAATGTACACCCTAATTGATCATCTGCAAGAGCAAAGAGATGAATTAACAAGTATGCTAGATAGTATTACCAAACGGCAGTACATTTTCTTGGACTTTATTTCTGGAAGAAAAATAAATATAGACAACGAAAAAAAATTAATAGAATCGTTAACAATAGAAGTTTTAACCAATCACTTACATGATCATGGTGAGTACCAGCTTATTAAAAATCTAATTGCAGCTGCAAAAAATAAGCTTGAAAACATCCAACTTTGCTTGCCTATTTTGGATAAACTAATGGCACTGTCGGACTATATTTCCAATAACAATACAGTTATTGCCTCTGTGGTTCATAGCGCCATGGAACATGAAGCCATAACACAAGATGACCTCGAAAACATATTAGAAGTATTTAATGACATTAGAATTTCTTATGACCAATATATAGAGGAACTGCAAGAGGCATTGACGAGTGCTGATAATCTCATTCCAATTCTGTATAACATTCAAAGTGCTCATGATGTAAAAATAAATAATCTTTTTGATTTATACCCTGATGATTTACTCAAACACTTTCAAATTAAATCGGCACCTAATGTCAAACCGGAAGACAAAAAACTGAAACTGGCCAAACCAAATGCTTCCTTAGCACCGCCGCCCTCCCCTACAGAGATGACTAAGCAACCAGATTACCCTGAAGCGGAAACAATCACGCCTACATCCCTCAAAGATGAAAACTTGGCGACAAAGGCCATAGAGCTTGACACAAATGAAGTAAAAGAATTAACAACAAACATAAACTTGTTTTTCAAACAATTAGATAACTTCAATAAAGCAATAGACACCATCAGGACTGGTGATAAAGATTTAAATGCGGCCATTGCGGTTAATAAAAGAGTATTGGCTTTAAAACAAAATGCTTATCGACGACTATTGTCTGACCATCAGCTATCGGAAGAAATAGATACAAATAAAAAAATATCGATACCTTCACTTCAAGTCTATATGCAAATTATTGACGAATTTTGTGCGTTTGGCCCCAGAACAGCCCTAAGATTATTATTTATTCGAAATAATACATCTCACTTACCCGAGATGCCGGATGTAGACAATTTAAATGCCATTGCACATAGTCTAGACAAAATTTCCTACTCTGTGGAAAATGAAGATTTTAGGGTGCGAGTATCTCATATCAATAGTAAACTCAAAAGTCTAAGGCACATCAGTCACGCGAATAATAATTTAAAAAACATTCTTCGGGATGGGTTTTTGCTTAACGCAATTGATTCTATACATCGCTTATCCGCACCTAATATTGCAGAGCAAATATCAGGCATGTACAAAAATGTGATAAAGCATAAAGCAGAAATAATACAAAACCTGCAACAATCCAGGTCAAACACAAATAATGAACAAAATAAAAGCATCAATCTACATCAGAAAGAATTAGAAAGTTGGACCAAGGTTTCACACACGTTTCAAAAAGATCGATTGATAAAATATTTTACTAAAATGGAAAATTCTATAAAGCAGTATGAAGCTATGGTAAAAAAATCAGCTGTTTTAAAGGTAAAATATGGACATAGCTTTGATATTACTTTATTA
Source organism: uncultured Coxiellaceae bacterium (assembly GCA_963976875.1). Classification (GTDB taxonomy): domain Bacteria; phylum Pseudomonadota; class Gammaproteobacteria; order Berkiellales; family Berkiellaceae; genus Berkiella_A. The sequence goes on along the minus strand of CAXBML010000001.1, from coordinate 167,074 downwards.
CGGAATCATCAGAAATTGGTAAGACAATGTGAGATATTACATTTCAAAATATTGAAACATTATACTGAAGTATTCGAAATATTAACATGCATGTCACACATAGACTGTATTTCACCTGAACTCATCATGATTCTGGAACCCTTTAAAAAACAAATAATCACGCAAGATTTGCAAAAAGCAAATGCTTTGCTACATTTAGATTACAAAAAAGATGTATACTCTTTAGATAATTTCATTATACATTTCAAGCAAGGCTTATTTTTCATCAATCCAAATCAAGAGCAACAAGCACCATTCATCAAAGCACTTTGCTTAGGGATGCATACATATTTCACGCCCATAGACTTAATTAATATGTCACTAGAGGCATTTGCCAACACCAGCGTCACTCGTGAACAAATTAATATATTTCTATTCATTCGTACGGTGATAAAAACAGATATGTCTGACAAATTGTTTCACTATAAAGGAGAAGAGAATGCTTTTTCTAGAAAGCTAAACACTTTCTTAACAGGGATTGAAGATGAAGAGTTAGCACCCATCGTAAATGAAATCATGTTTTTAGTCATAGAGCAAAAAAAGTTAAAAGAATCAAACTATTTCAACATGCTCAATAGGCTTGCTTTAAAAACAACACCTTATCTTTCAACTGAATACTTAAGTGCCATGCTATATGATTTGGTGGATAAGCTAACAAAAAAACCAGCTGACGAATATAGTAATATTATAACTGAGTTTAAAAATATAATACATTATACCCATAGTGAATATTTTCGAATCGATAATAATAGCTTATTATCTCCTAACTATGCTGCCCAGTTGTTTATAGATACTGCGAATAACTATAACATCATAAGTGATGATATTGTAATTGCTTTCAATGATAAAGTTAATAACCATACTCCGGCAGAAGTTAACATTCCTTCAAATATTCCAAAAGTGAAACATGTGAGCGAATTTCAATCACTTCTATTACAATTTGAAGAGGTTGCTACCACAAACTGTACAACTGAACAAAATGTTAATTTTTTAAACCAGATCACACAGACCATTGAGCTCTTATATTCAAATGAAGTGATACAAATTAAACAAACAGAACTTATTGAAGCTGCTTTGGGTACAGACAAAATGAATGCGGCTAATAATATTTATAAGCCCCCTACTTCCATTCATGTTAATAAAATAGAAGATTTCAATACTAAGTTGCACATGCTATTCTCATCTATCATTTTCTATGCGTATCATAATGGTAAGCTAAAGCCACGATATAAAGTGAGAGAGTGTGAACGGCTTATAGACTTCTACGAGAATCTGTTAAGACATGCTATAGACACACACGCCTATCGTGCATTTGAAGTTATATATAAGGTATTGTCAGAAGAATATGTTAATCGCATTTTTGAAAGTGATAATCAAGGTGCAAAAAAATATGAAAAGCTGTTCTACAATAATAAAAAACTGTTGGCGCGTCTTATTGAAGAGCACAATGGCATCCCCTTAATTGAAAGCGTTAAAATAATATTAGCTGAAACAATCGAGTCAAAGGAAACAAGCCTTGCTTCGAAGTTTACAAGAATTGGTCAAGAAATAGTAGGCGTTACCCAATATAAAGGTCATACAGGTAAACAGACTCGAGCGATCAAAGATTTTTCAAACTTTATGAACAGTTATCTTTTAACTATTTCTTCTAAAAACTACTATGAACCTTACATCCAGGACTATATATTTGATGATAGCCTGATCTCATCGACGCTAGAGAGACTTTCAGAAGAAGTGAAACCAAAATCAGTCCCCGCTCCAATTAGTATTGCAGAGTTTTCAAGTATTACTGGACTTATAAACTATCTAGACAACTGCTCTAATAAAGGATGGGGTTATAATTTACTTGAAGAACATCCTAAGGAAACTATCATCGAGTTTATGACAAACCATATTTCGGGCAATTTACATGACAGCGAGAACGATATTCCTGATTTTAATGAATCAATGTCTATCTTTATATTATTTGACGAATTAGAGACTATGCAAAATGCCAAATCACATTAATGAAATTACTGCGTTATTAAAGGCTTTTAACCAAAGAGTAAAAAACCCAGATAATGGGCTAAGCTCTGAAAGTTTAGCCCTATTGAAGGCCCAATATACAACGCATCCTATAATCAAAGAGGCTTTAACCCGGCCCGGTTTTTTTGCGGCTAAAAAGAATAAATCCTTATATAACATAGCCACAGAACTTAAAACAAATATCGAAACCAGTTTAAATAAATCTGTTCATGAGACTGAACATGAAGTGAGCGGTGCATTAACCAGCTTGCTAGGCTCTGTACTTGAGGGAGAAAATCTTCATGTATTTACAAAAAAAAGTCAAATTGAAACTGATACAGCTGAACAAGCCCTCATGCATTCTGAATACTGGGTTAGCCCAGCGGATCCTGAAAGTGTCGGGCTAAGCGATACTTTTAAATCATTAACCAAAGAACAAAAATCCATCCTTGAAAAGTTTTCTTCGTCGGAACTTAAAGCGCAGTTTCTGAATGCATTCCCTTGGGCAACAGGGTTAAGTAATCTTCACAAACTGGAAACAGCCAAACCCAATGAATTGAGTGATCTTCTGGGATACGAGCACCCTATCAGCCTAGAGTCTCAATTGATTGCAATGGAGTTTATATTACTCGCTTTTGATACAATGGGGAAACTATCTGGCCACAATGGTAGCTCTGTATTAAAGAACTACCCCGCCATTAACGCGATAGTCATAAGCATAGAAAAACTACAATCAGACCTGGCTAATGTTGAATTTAGTCAAAGTAAAACTTTTCAAGAAAAAACCAAAGAAATGGTACAGGCACTTTATCTTCAGAATAAACAACTTTATAACCGAGCAATACTAAAAAAAGGCGGGTTAATATCATCTAATGAAGCAGTCAATAACTTTTGCCACCTGAATGAACAGCTCATGCATATTATGCTGGGGCAAACGATGGAGAGGAGTGTATTATCTCCCTCAGAACCCAGCGCAACGAATAAACAACTCATTCAGAATAGCCTTGATAAAAACCCGTATGCAAGCTCATTAAAACCAAAAGTAAAACTTAAAAAATCACCTTAAGTGACTGAGTATTACTGATTTCAATGCCCATATCAATTCATTTAGTCTTTAGGTGATAGCGGGGTCATAAACAGCATAATACACTTGGTAGCCCACCCATACACCAATACCTGTCCCACCGCATACTATCGTTGCTTCGGCCAGTGCGCCTAATAACGATGTGTTCGCGACAGTTGGCAAAATTGTTTTGAATATTGCGTTGCCTATGATTGGGAAAAACATAGATCCTGCCATCATGTAAGCATTAGTCGCTTCGGCTTCTGAAAGAACCTGTCCACCCTGAACTTGATCTATTTCACATCTTTGTAAAGAACGCATATTAACTCCTAAGATTGAAAAATAAGTATTAAAAACTTTTTCTTTTATATCCTGCCCGTCTAGCCTAGTCAAAACCACCTTAATTTTTTAAATAAAAAAATAGTTAACATGACCAGAGCGATTAGACTAAGGCTAAAAAACCAAAATCCATGCGTTGAATTCGCGCCTGGAATACCTCCAACATTAATACCAAAAAGTCCTGTTAGAAAGCTTAGCGGTAAAAATATGGTTGTAATAATCGAGAGTAAAAAAAGGTTTTTATTTAATCTCGCTGAAACTGTGTTACTCAGTTCATCGTTAATCATGTGCGATCGCTCTCGAATCAAATCAAGCTCTTCTATATAACGCTGACTTCTGTCGTATGATTCATATAGTTGTCGCTTATTAAAAGCACTAAGCCAGCTTTGTTCTATAGCCCGAAGACTTAAGATAACATCACGTTGTGGAGATAAATAACGTCGAAAAATAATGGCTTTCCGGCGAGAATCAATGATTGCAGCTCTCAACTTGACATCTGGATTATCCATTATCTTTTCTTCAGCGTCATCAATGGCCTCCTCTAAAGCAGACAAAACAGGCTCAATCCTATTTAATAGTAAATAGGTAAGCTTGACAATGAAGTCACCTGCATTTTTAGGTCCCTTAGGTTGTGACAATTGATTTTCTAACGCCTCAAGAATATTAGAGCTTCTTTTCTCTACACTGATAATACGTTTGGCGTCAACCCATATCCGAAGTGAAACCATATCTTCGATATCATCTCCTGGGTTTAAGTTTAAGCCTCGAAGAATCAGTAAAGCACCTTTATTTAACTCTAATATTCTAGGCCGGGTTTCTTCTGCAAATAATGCCTCAATAATTATTTCATCTATATGAGCTTCTTGAGTCTTCAACCAATTTTCTGACTCTGACTTTCGCGCATCGAGATGCACCCATGTTAGACTCTCTGAGGCAAAGTCTTTACTAATGTTTCCCGGTTTTAATTTAAAATTATCTCTATTTAAGGGAAGTGACCAAGCAGCTAAAATGTGTGTTTCATTATTCATGTATGCTCGTTTTGCCTTATTCCTCAGTTAAATTTACATCAGATGCCGAAATGAAGTTCATTACATTGTCATCAATGAATTTATTGACTTTCATCTCGTCTCGAATTGAGCAATGCATCCGAATATTTAATACGTACCCTACTGGGTGCGACTGTTGTATTGAAACCTCAGTCAAGGGTAGTAAAGACACTTTTTTCAAAGATAATTTTTGACTCTCTTTTTTTTCATCATTCGTGTAGCTCGCTTCCAAAGTCTTCACATAATTTAATAGTTTCGTCTGTAACTCTTGACTAAAATCTAGAATCTTATCAATGTTTGATGAAAATTTGAATGTAATATCTCTATCATATATCACTAAGTTATCGTAGTTGTAAACTTCGAATGGATGTAAAGAAATATAAGAGTTTGGCACTTTAATGACTTTACCAGTACGGCAAGCATAACGATCAAATTTAATTTCCTGTAACGTGAAATAAAATATACCTATATTTTCTACAATGCCCGTAAAATGATTAATTGATACATAATCCCCTTCGGCAAAGGTATCACGCCACATGATAATGAGACCGCCGGTTAAGTTTAATAAATTTTCTTTTTGCGTAATTGTGAGTGCTGCTGAGATAAAACCAATAAAAGCGAGCAAATGACTAAATCCATTAATCCAGATCTTTGCCAGAAAAACCAACAAACTCCAAAATAAAATATTTCGAATATATACTTTGTATCTTCTTTTTTTCCGCTTTGTACTCACTCGTGTAAATACTAAGTATTCAAGAGCCACATCAATAAGAATAACGATAACAATTGCAATGATAGTTTGTACAAAACTTGAGTATATAAAGTCCAAGTGCTCAGCTCCAATGCTTATATCCGTTATAGAATGTTTACTAAATGGTGAGTTCATAATATGTTAAAAAAAACCAAAAAAGTTAGGTTTATAAGTAGTCATTCTATGCAATCTTTAATTTAAAGTAAATATAAGTTGCTAGCTAATCCTTATTTTACATACTAACAAAGCAATGTGCTCTTGTAAGTATCTAGAAATACCCAAATATCTTGGTATGATAAGGCGTTTTGCACTTATTTAAAATTATTTAGTAAGGAAAACTAATAAAATTGAAGAAAACGAAAGATACTTTAAGTAAAGAATTGATTGAAAGCCATCGCTATGAAAACATCAAAGCCAGAATTCGTGCTCGTTATAAGCAGAGTTATATTAAAGATGTACTGCTAGGAGGGATAGACGGAAGTGTCAGTACTTTTGCTATTGTTGCTGGGACAATTGGTGGTGGCTTTCCATCAATCGTTGCGCTAGTGTTGGGAGCATCAAGCTTTATAGCTGACTCATTAATTATGGCTATTAGCAATTTTCAGGCTACAAAAAGTATAGGCGACCAATTAGAGCAAGTCAGAAAAGAGCAATCTTTGATTTCTACTATTTTCCCAAAGGCTCTCTAGACCTTAAGAATTGCTAATAATGACATCTTCTCCACTGACTTGCCTTAGTTTATCTCTCGCTTGTTCATCACTAAGTTGTTCTTCAATGCTCTTTTCACCTGTTACCCAATGATCCATAATCTTGCATGCAACAAGATCACCGGCGACATTGATCACCGTTCGACACATGTCTAAAATTCTATCAACCCCCATTAGCAGCGCAATGCCTGTGGGTGGAATTCCAACAGTGACCAGTACCATTGAAAGAATAATAATACCAACGCCCGGCGTGCCTGGCGAGCCTATTGAAGCACCCGTTGCCATAACAACGACCAATACCATTCCTGAAAATCCAATATCGACACCAAAAGCTTGGGCAAGAAATATAGTCGCAACCCCCTGATACAAAGCAGTCCCATTCATATTAATAGTTGCACCCAAAGGAATAACAAATTGCGATATGGAAGGCCTGACTTTGAGATTCTCTTCAGCCGTTTTGATAGACAGTGGCATAACCGCAGCAGAGCTGGACGTTGAAAATGCCAATAACAGCACCTCTTTGGTTGAGCTCATAAATTTGGCTGGCGATATTTTTGTTGAGATGCCGACCAAAATCAAAAAAAACATAAAGACTAAAACCAATCCTAAAATGACGGTCAGCATGTATACGGCCATACTCAGAAGGATATCCATCCCAATTTTCATTGTAAGCTGAGCCAGCAAACCAAAAACAGCATATGGTGCCAATACCATAGCCCACCGAACAACGGTCATACAAACTTCTTGTAGAGATCCAAGAAGATCAAGCATGGGCTTTGAGTTCTTTGGCGCCATACTAACCAATGCTAATCCAACCAAAAAAGCAAACACCACGACTTGCAGCATTTGCCCTTGAACCATAGAGTTCAGTGGATTACCAGGCAGAATTGTAATAAGCTTTTCGGGTATTTCACTCAAACCAGGGGTTTGAAGTGTTCCTTTAGGTATAGCCGCAGCGCCAGCGCTAGTGCCAAGCGTGGATTGCAACATTTCACTACTTATATAGCTCCCTGGTTTAATGATAAGTCCAAGGGATAGACCAATCAATGTGGCAATCGCTGTGGTTCCAGCAAAAAATGCGACAACACGAATACCAATTTTTTTAAGCTGTTCTAGATTCTCTCCTGCCGCTAACCCTCGTATCACAGAAGCAAATATTAACGGGATAACGATCATTTGTACTAAAGCCAAAAATAGCTGACCAGGAAGAGCCAACCAATTTCCCAATGTATTTGCAGCATGGCTATCCAGCCAACCCACAGAAGGACCTAGAATGACCCCCACAATTAACCCTGAGATCATACCGATGAGGACTTTAAGCCATAATTTGTTTCTAATAAGATCTGTCAAAACTGAGCTAAGGTGCTTCATTGATCTGGGGTGAAGAATTTCAATAGTTCCTGACATAGCAATCCTTAATTATTATCTCAAAGGCCTCTTTCTTTTATTTCCCTTTCTTTATGACTTCAATGACTTTAGCGAATTGAGTCCACTAAAAATTTCACTACTTTGTTTTCCTTTGCCGGTTTCACAAATGCTTGCGTATGAAATTTTGGTTTTTTGATGATGCCTCTTTCAATTAACTCAGAAATTTCTTCATAAAACTCAAATGAGGTTTTTCCAACAAGCAAATTTAAAATATTTTTATTCGACTCATAGGCTTTCAGGGCCAATTTAAAGCCCCTTAAATACATGTAATCTTTGGTAAAGCCTCCACCTCGAAAAACCCGTGTTGTGATAGCAAAGGCTTCTTCGGGTATGGTGCCATACTCTTCTGTTAACTCTAAAAAGACTTTGTAAAAATTATCACCTTTGAGCATTAGGTTTATCGCAATGACTCGCAGTGCTAGGTTCTGTAGTCTTTTAATAGAAAGATGACCACACAAGTACTCACTGAGTATCGCAAGCCCTTCTTGGGTTAATGTATTAAATGGTAACCCAGTACGAAATACCTTAAGAGGTTGCTGCAAAGCATTATAGGTCGTGACGATGTGTACACCTAATTCATGACTTATCAAGGCAGACATTTCTTGCTTTGTTATGCTTAAATTTTTATTTAATTGAATTGTTTTTCTTGCGTTATTCACTAAAGCTTTAGCCACTATTTTATTTGATATCTCAACTTTACAATCAATACCATAAAAACTGGCTGTAGACTCAAATGCTTCAACCACCTCTTCTAAAGACATTATTTTGTTATCTAGATCAGGTAACTCATTTTGAAGGTGTAATATAAATTTTGCATTCTTTATATCATTGCCACTGGGCTCACCATAAAACTTTAAGGAATTGTAAACAAAATCACTAGTACCAATCGATGCAATTAATTCAATCTTAACCGCTAAATATTCGACTACTGAGCGATATATTTTTTGCAAACTAATATCAACAATATCACCTACTGGCAACTGATATAGTGCCTCTTTAAATTTATAGGGATCTACATGCAACTGCCTATATTTAAAATCTGGAATATACTTATTTTTAGCGGTAAAAAAATGCGTCTTCTCAGTAATTAAGTTAATGGGATTTACAAGCGCAATCGTATTCAACCCCTTAGAAAACTTAAATAATTGCTTATCGACTTGCAAAACTGTTTTTTCTGTGTATGAAGGTAATAGTTTCTTCCTATTAACCACTTTGATATGAGTTGATTTGTCAGTGAACTCTAATGCCGTTGTGATAATTGCATTTTTCAAACCTTCTTTTAAGCCGTCAATCACTAGCGGATAAGGCTCTTTTTTAAATTCATTTGCAAATACTTTTTTTATATCCGTTGGAATTACAAGACAATCATCAAACCGGGAACTGAGATGCTCGGCAAGATACCCCATTCCATTAAATATCTCATTCTCAAGGACTCGAATATCCACATTGGGAATATTGATTTTACCAAGCTCATTCCGCCATAGTTTGACTATTCTGCCATATTTATTTTTGTTGATAAAATGCGTGCCAATGTTAAAAGTGGGGGGATCTTTGTATTCCCTATCCGTCACATTAAAAGAATGAATATCAAAAACTAGGCAGGCGGAACACTTCTCAATAACTTTATAGACTAATTGTGAAATAATATTATATATTCTGTTGTATTTGGTTAAACTTTTTTCTTTTTCTTTCTTGGACAGTTTTTTGGCCCAAACTTTTTCCCCCCATGCTCGATCATATAAACAGTCGTCAGGGCTTAAATTTAAATCATACTCATAACGTGAGTCCTGTGGAATAATCGTAATGGGCAATGATGATATCAGATCACCGGTAAAGGGATCTTCTTCGTGATATCGTTCTTCATCTGATAAATTTATATAGGCTTGGAGTGATTCTCTAAGATGATGACCGTGGTGCAAAGCTAAACAAATATAGGGTACGTAATGACCTACTTTAATGAATAATGATGAATCAGATAATATGCCTTCAAAAGTCTTACCTTTTTTTATGAAGTCTAAGACTTCATCATACTCAAAAACTTTCATAGTTCAATCTACCCAATATATTTTACGTTGTGACACAGGTATAAGCTATGCTGCATTAAAACAAATATTAAGTAAATTTCAATGATTTTAGCATAGCTATTATAGCAACTTGATTAATGATTTCGCATAATTCTACGAACAAGCTTTGGTCTTGCATTTGTCTCTATAAAATCCATGAGCATTCCCGCAATATCTTTCTTCGTTAAATTTTCTATACCCTCCAGTCCTGGTGAAGAGTTGACTTCCAGTATCTTAGGACCATCTTTGGTTCGCAATAGATCAATGCCGGCAAATTTTAGTCCTAATATTTTGGCCGCTTTAACCGCTATTTTTTTCTCATCTGGTGTAAGCTTTACAGTATATCCTTTACCGCCTTGGTGAATATTACTCCTAAAGTCACCACTGTCTGATCGCCTTTCCATAGCGGCAACGACTTTATTGCCCAGTACGAGTGCTCTGACATCTCGCCCGGCACTTTCTTTTTCAAATTCTTGTACAATAAAGTTAGCGCCCAAAACTCTAAATGCTTGAATAACGGCTTCAGCCGCTTTGTTGGTTTCAGCCAAAACCACACTGTCGCCTTGCGAACCCTGTAACAGCTTTATAACTAAAGGCGCCCCGTTCACAATATTAATCAAATCTTTTGTATTACCCGGGGAACGACCAAATGCTGTCCTTGGCATAGCAATATTGCCACGCGTTAATAGCTGATGCGCTAATAATTTGTCTCTGGAATGGTATATACCCGTCGAAGAGTTAAGACAGTAAGAACCAAGAGTTTCAAATTGACGCAAAATAGCTAGGCCAAAGCCAGTAATAGAAGCGCCAATTCTTGGAATAACAATATCATAATGATCTAAGACTTTTCCTTGGTAATGAATGGCTTGTTTGTTTGCAGCCACATCAACATAGCACTTTGATGTATTGATGATATCAACTTCATGTCCATGCGCAGCAGCGGATGACGCAATTCTCTCCGTTGAATAGGATTTCGCCTCACGGCTTAAAATACATATTTTTAATTTTTTATTGTCATCACTTATATGCTCTTTGGAATACAAATCAGGTGACTGCTCTCCCAATAGAAAAGACTTCTCAGGGACTACGACAAGCTTTGAAGCCATCGCCGTTCTACCCAAAAGCATTCTATAATTCATTTCTTCACGATTGGCTAAAGTAATTTCTATAGGCCAACTGTCATCACCAAACTGAGCAATCGTTCGTATCACATAGCGTAACTCAGTTTGTTGTGAAGAACTGGTTATTTCCCTTTCTTCAATTAATTGCGCAACACAAAACACCTCGATTTCTGGGCGTTCAGGAATGGGGTGAATACCAAATTTTACTTTATCAATGCCATCTTCTTTAAACTTTTCTACCATAAAAGCGTGCAATGCAGATGTTTTGGCGCCTGTATCGACTTTCGCTTTAATCGCAGGCAAGTGTAAATCAGGCAAAGAAATCCATTCTTCCCAACCAATCTCGATAAATTTCTTTCTTTCCATTGTCTATTCTCCGGATATTTTTCCATTTTGTAATCGTTAAATAAATTTTGATAATAATGTTGCAATCCCCAAAAAGCTAAAAAAACCACAAACATCTGTCACCGTGGTTAATAATATTGAAGAAGAGGATGCTGGATCTTGCCCAAGCCTCGACAATATTAAAGGGACTGCGGCACCACTTATGCCGGCCATCACCATTGATGCAATCATGGATATGCCTATAATTAAAGTTAAGCCAATTGAACCACTCCAGAAATAAACACCACAAGCTGTCGTGAGCGCAACAACAAAACCCGTGATTAAAGCAATTCTGAGTTCTTTTATCATTAAAATAAGCCAATGTGATGTTCTAATTTCTTTTAAAGCCAATCCACGCATCGTGACCGCAAGCGCTTGAGCCCCAGTATTACCTGACTGCCCCGCAACAACAGGTAACAAAACCGCTAAAGCGGTAAATTGAGCAATTGTATTTTGAAATAATCCCACAACAGACGCGGCTAGAAAAGCGGTTAATAAATTAATTTCTAACCAAGGTAATCTTTTCTTGACTGAGAAAAATACTTTTGATAAGGCTCTTTCATCTTCACTCACACCGACCATTTTCTGCATGTCTTTGGTTAATTCATCTTTGGCGGCTTTCATTAAAGCATGATATTTTACAACCCCAACAAAATGGTTATGTATATCGACAACAGGGATATCTGTCAATTTATATTCTTCAAATTTTGAAACTATCTCTTCTTGATTATCCATGTTAGAAACAAAAGTAGGTATCGGTTTTGCAATATCCTTTAAATATTCATTTTCTTCAGCCATAATTAACGCTTGCATAGATGACATGGAATGTAACTTGCCTTCTTCATCTGCAATAAAAATAGACCGTATACCTTTTTTATTTCTTGATTTAATTTTATTGATGGTTTCACGTACAGTCATCGATGGATAAAAGTGAATAATATTTGTATCCATAATGCTGCCTGCCGTACCTACTGGATACTTTCTGATTTCTTTAATTTCCCGTTTTATCCCTTTAGGGACTAATAGTAAAAAGGCACGCTTTTTACTTTCCTCAAGACCCGATATCACTTTATTAATTTTCTCAACGGATAAACATGAAATCATTTTCTTACAATATTCATCGTTTAATTCAGAGATGACAGCGATCAGTGTATCTTCTGAAAGTTTCTTTATGGTGGGCTGTATTTCCATAAAAGGTGAAGTCTGTAATAAACTTATTATCTCTGAAGTGCTTAATGTTTCTAAATCATTCGCTGCTTCTATAGGGTAATTCGCTAAATACTCGACTTGCATTTTATTGATTATATCTTGCGTATCTATATTCATGGGTTATCTTAAAGACCCCCAAAATTTCTGTAATCCATTCCACAGCAACTCTGAAAAATATATATATTCATTTAATGACGATCTTGTTTCTTTTGGCTCTTTAGTGACCTCCACATGCCTCGAGATTGAATCCTTTGAAATAATGCCCAAAAAACTATTGGTTTTCCCAACAACAGGTATCATCTTATTATCTTCCCAGAATGGATGATTAGAAATATTTTGTAGGGGAATAGAGGCTTTAAATGACCTAACACGTTTATCAACAATAGTTTTAATTGTAATATGGCTATCGTCACGAACTTTAAGCAACGAAAATAAATTTAACGTCCCTTTAAGACTATAATTTGAGTCCACGACATAAATAGGGCTATGTAATTTTGAAAGAGACTCTATTACTGAAACGGCATCTGGTGCAGATAGATTCTCAGATAGTACCACTTCTGTACTTCGTAAATAATAACCAATTTGTTTGGTCGAATATTTTAGTAACTCGGAAACTAATTTTTTTTTCGTCGGTTCAAGACAGTCTAAAATATGGTTACGCTTTTCTATTTTGACGTTTCTAAATATTGTCGCGATATAAGTCTCACTTATTTTTGAGCATATCGTGCCAATGGCGTCGGAAGAGTATTGCTCAAAAGCTCTTGCCATATACGACGGCGACATGTTAGAGACAATTTTTTCTACACACTCTAGATTAGACATCATGAATGATAGAAAAACATCTTCTGATGTAGAATGCAGTATTCTAGCAGCATGCTCAGGGTACCGGCTTAAAAAATTATCGACCAATAAACTCATTAAGAGGCCTTGTAACTTATTATATCATTTGTGAGTTTCGCGGGTATAATAACGGTCCCTTCCTCCTCAGTCTCTATGATTATGGCTGTGTTTGTGATATCCGTTATAACGCCCTGTACATCATTAATTTTCATCTTTTCCCCCACATTAAAATTTCTTTTTAAATTATACGAGGCAATGAGGTTTGCAACGTGGGAGCTGGAGCCCATTCCAAAACCCAGAGCAGCTGCGCCAAAAATTGCCGCTAATATAATGCTAATAAAGTTTGTGAGAATAGAAATATTAATACCAATCTGTCCTACACCCCATGTGATGAAAACAGTAATGATGCCAAATTGTACAGATTGAGCAATAAAATATGGATTTGCGCCGTCATTTTGATTGACACTAGAATATATTGCTTGTTTTGCGATCGAACCAAACAACACACCAAGAAATATTATAGCTACTGAACTAATAATTGTTGGTGTTAAGGCAAATAGCTGAACTAACCATAAAGTGACACCCGGTAAATTCAACATTTTTAAAGCAAAGAAAATAAAATAAACAATCACTATCCAATAAAGAACGCCACCAAAAGCTTTGGATAGTTTATTTTTATCTTTACTAGACTTTAATTTTAACTTTTTTTCTAGGACTGAAATCAATCTAAAAATTAAAAGCCCCAGCTTTAAACCTAAATACCTGGCTACTTTTGCTAAAAGCCATCCAGCAAGTAGAATAACCAAAGCAGCCATAACATTAGGCACATAGCTAATAATGACCGTTTTAAATTGAAGGTAGGTTTCCTGAAGCTTTTTCGTCCAAAAAGCAATGTTTAAAATATTGTCATCCATTTATGAATTTACTCTAATCTTATAATTAAGCCTTTGCACCATTCTACAGCAAAATTTAACGAATGCTTTGGATCAATATAAATTTAAAAAATACATTGATGTGCTAATTGCGAAAACACCCACTGACTGTAAATATCTCAGGCATGCGCTCAGTATTATCAACCCTGAACAATAGCTATATTTGATTAAAAAACCATGATCGCATGATAATTTATAGACTAGAAAATTTAGCCGAAACAGTTATATTCAGATTACATGCCTTAAACCCCACGGTATAACGTTTATGAGCAGCAAACAAGTAATACGCATAGATATTGTGCGTAACAGCAAACTTTTAATATGGCTTAAACCAAATTTAATAGAAAGCATAAATTCACTTTTTAAAAGCATGCAGATTATGGAGAGCCACAAAACAATCTCATTTTGTTACTATATCGCTATATAAATTTTTAGCTTTTTGTATGGAGTATTGTATAATTGGCCGCTTATTTATAAGCAATGTAGCGGAAGGAGAATTTATGCAGTTGGCGAACAACAGGGAAAGGTTTGGTCTATTGACTAAACTTTTACACTGGTCAATCTTTATATTATATGTCGTGCAGTTCTATTTAGTTTATCGCAGAGAATACCTCCCTAAAGAAGCGCCTGAAAAACTTCAATATATTTTACTGCATAAATCTTTAGGTGTCGTTGTTTTAACTTTAGGCATTTTAATGCTACTTTGGAGCCATGTTGGTAAACGGCCTCCTGCCCCTAACAACTCAAAACCAAAACTCATATTATCTAAGCTCGTACATATATTTTTGTACCTTAGCATGCTTATTATGCCAATATCAGGTATTTTCATGTCTATTTTATCAGGTAGGGCTGTGGGTGTATTTGACTGGTTCAAAATTCCATTATTCTTAGCCAAAAACGAAGTACTTGCTGAGAAGATCTTTTATGTGCATCTATACACATCTTATGCTGTTATTGGTTTAGTGTCCTTGCATGTGCTTGGTGCGCTATATAATCACTATATCGCCAAAAACAATGTACTACGTAGAATGACTTGTAGTTAGTATCACACTGCTTTGATAGTTTTATATTGCGGCTTCCATAAATTCCTATGGAGTACATTAATCAGGGGTTGTTTGGGTATATACCCTGCAACCCCATCTTTAACGGCCTGTTCAGCCACTTTAATAGCCACATTTATAGCAAGTTGTGGCAAATCAACCACACCCGGTAATAGAGGTTGTGTAATATCCGCCCTAGCAGGAGATTTCTCTTCAATAGCTTGAACAGCAGCCCAAAGCATATTTTCTGTTAATTTTTTAGCATGAACTAAATTAGCCCCAATGCCGATCCCCGGAAAAGCCAAAGCATTATTACACTGTGCAATAACATATGTGCGTTGCTCATGCGTCACTGGCTCAAATGGACTACCCGTAGCAATCAACGCTTTACCATCGGTCCACTTTAAAATATTTTCTGGCGTCGCTTCACAGTTATCATTGGGGTTGGATAAAGGGAATATAATCGGCTGAGCGACATAGGCAGCCATATTTTTGATGACTTCTTCTGTAAAAGCACCTCTCACTGTTGACGTTCCTATCAAAATCGTTGGCTTGATTCTTTCAACAACAGATAACAAATCCCGTTCTGTTAATGGCCAGCTCTCAGCTTCCTCATCACTACGGGCAAAGAATTTAATATGTTTTGATATGCCTGCTGTATTTTTAAAAATTAATCCATCTCTATCTATTAGCCAAAAATGGTCGCGGGCTTTTTTCTTTGAGACACCTTGTCGCACCATGGCACTGTAAAGTTGCTCAGCAATGCCAACGCCTGCTGTGCCAGCCCCAAAAATAATAACACGGTGATTCTCAATAGGGATGGCTGTCACACCAATAGCGGATAGTATTGCTGATAGGGTAATAACACCTGTACCTTGCATATCATCATTCAGCATACAATGCTTCGCTTGATGCTTCTCTAAAATATATCGGGCATTATGCCTACCGAAATCTTCCCAGTGTAAGAAAGTGTTCGGAAATTTTTCATGAACCAACTCGATAAATTTATCCATAAATTTTTTGTATTCAGCCCCTTTAATTCTTTTATGTCGCCATCCCATATATAAAGGATCATCAAGCAGCTGCTGATTATCTGTGCCCACATCTAACATAATGGGTAAAATGCGATAAGCATCAACACCACATAAACAGTACACGACGGCTTTTGCAATCGAAATATCCATGCTGCCAACACCTTGATCACCAATCCCTAAAACGGCTTCTCCGTCTGTGACTACGATGACATTGATATCTGGGTGCGTCCGATGAGATAGTATATCTTCCATATGTTCTATATCAGGGTAACTAATATAAAGACCTCGAGGATGTCTAAACTCATGGCTAAATTCTTTCACCGCAGCCCCAACATTAGGCGTATAGATAATGGGAAGCGTCTCGGCTAAGTTATCGGATAAAAACCGATAAAATAAAACTTCATTGTAGCCGTGCAAATTATTCAAATATACAAATTTTGTGAGATTACTAGAGTACCGTTTATATTGATAACGCACTCGTGTCAGCTGTTGTTCGATGGTTTCAACCGCATAAGGCAGTTTACCCAAAATATCCAATGCTTGACGCTCTTCATGCGTAAAAGCTGTACCTTTATTTAGCAATGGCGTTGCCATCAGGTTTTTGCCACGAAGCTCTGTTTCTATCCATTCATGGCCGGTTTTTTCATCTATACAAGCTTTATATTTTAACATGGTGCTCTAGCCAATTCCTTGCATTATAAAACAGTTGCATCCAAGGGCTGTCATCTTGTTGGTTCCAAGCTTCTGGTACCCATGACATCTGCCAGTTTTTGAATACACGTTCTGGATGGGGCATCATAATCGTGACCCGACCATCTGTTGTTGTGAATCCTGTCATCCCATCTTTTGAACCATTTGGGTTATAGGGATACTGTGTGGTTGCCTCCCCACTATTATTAATATAACGCAAGCTGGCGTATTTTTCATTTTTCGCATTATTTTGCTGGTTATCTTGCCCTGTGTATAAAACCTGTCCTTCACCATGCGCAACAGCCACCGGAACTTTCCATCCAGCCATGCCTTGTAATAATATAGAAGGTGAATCAACAATCTCAACCAAACTAAATCTTGCTTCAAATTGTTGAGATTGATTCTCTACAAAACCGGGCCAATGCGCCGCACCTGGAATAAGAGATTTAATCGCAGATAACATTTGGCAACCATTACAAACACCCAAGGTGAAAGTATCTTGTCTGGTAAAGAATCTGCTAAAGACGTCTCTTAGGTATGGCACATGCAAAATAGAATTTGCCCAGCCTAAGCCAGCACCCAAAACATCACCATAAGAGAAACCACCGCAAACAGCTAGTCCATGATATGCCTCTAAATTTTGACCATTAAGCAAATCTTGCATGGTCACATCAACTGCATCAAAACCAGCCAAAGTAAAAGCGGCTGCCATTTCATTATGGCCATTAACACCCTGCTCCCGCAAAATAGCAACCTTAGGTTTCACTTTAGAACTTTCTCTCGGGATAGACAAGAGATATTCTTGACTGATCACTTCCCCAAGCCCAGGATTATTTGATGTATTGAGTGCTTGAAAGGCTGCTTTAGCTGTGTCAGGATTATCTCGTAGTGCGCTTAAATGATAGCTGGTTTGAGACCAGATTTTATGCAACTCAACTTGTTTTGCAGTGTAAATACATTGGCCATTTGAGAATACATTTATCGCTTGATGATGATTCAGCCTTGCAACGACATAAGTCGATTGCTTCAGTGAACTTTCTGATAATATGTCCATTACCGCATCAAGATTTTCTTTACCCACTTGTATGACTGCGCCTAACTCTTCATTTAACAATGCGGGAATTCTAGCTTGCTTTGGATCCATAGTATCAGAGGCATAAGCACTGATGTTGATATCTAGCCCTACATTGGATGCAAAAGCCATTTCGCAAAGGCAAGCCCACAGACCGCCATCACTTTTATCATGATAGGCCATAATGAAATTTTGATCTTTTAATACTCGTATTGCTTTTGCAAAGGTTTGGATCGTTTTGGCTTCAACATCAGGGCATTCTGAGCCAATTTGATTAGTCACTTGGGCAAAAATACTGCCCCCCATACGTTGCTGTTTATTCGCCAAATCAACCAAGAGTAAGACTGTATCTTCTTCTGTATTTAATACTGGCGTAATCGTTTGACGAATATCAGTCACTGGCGCAAAAGCAGAGACCACCAAAGACAACGGTGACATGACTTTATGCTCAACATGGTTTCCGGCTATATCTTCTGCTTCCCATTGCGTTTGCATAGATAAAGAATCTTTCCCAACCGGTACGGCTATACCCAGCTCAGGACAGAACGCCTCTCCAATGACCTCTACCGCATCATACAGTGCCAATGCTTGTTCAGGCGTCTTTGCATCCGCCATCCAATTACAAGATAACTTAATATCTGACAAACTTTGAATATCTGCAGACAAGATATTTAATATGGACTCTGCCACCGCCATTTTAGCCATCGCTTTAGGAGAAATTAAAGATAAAGCCGGTTTCTCTCCCATACTCATGGCTTCCCCTGTGAAGCCTATATAATTAGAAGCGCTCACACCGCAATCTGCCACAGGCACTTGCCATGGCCCTACCATCTGATCGCGCGCCACCAAGCCCGTCACAGAGCGATCGCCAATTGTAATTAAAAATGATTTATCCGCAACGGTTGGACAATTTAATACCTTTTCTAATGACGCTTTCAATTCATAGCCTTGCACATTGACAGCAGCGTAAACAGTTGTTTCTCGCTTAATATCTTGGGTTAGCTTTGGTGGATCAGCAAATAAAATAGAGAGCGGCATATCAACAGGTTTCGTGTCTGTGGCGCTATCATGTATTGTAATATGACCTGAGTCGACAGCCCGACCAACCACTTTATAAGGGCACCGCTCTTTTTGAGCCAGCTCATCAAATAAAACTAAATCCTTTTCTTCAATTGCGACAATATAACGTTCTTGTGATTCATTGCACCAAATCTCTAAAGGGCTCATACTCGAATCGGCAACAGGAATATCTTCTAGCTGCAACATAGCCCCTAGTCCACAATCATGCACAATTTCTGATAATGCATTAGCAATACCACCCGCCCCAACATCATGAATACTCACAATAGGATTATTTTGGTTTAATCCTCGACATTGCTCAATCACTTCTTGGGCTCGTCGTTGCATTTCTGGGTTTTGTCTTTGTACCGAGGCAAAATCTAATATTTCATGACTTTGGCCTTGCGACATGGAAGAGGCGGAACCGCCACCTATACCGATTTTCATCGCAGGCCCACCCAACACAATAAGTAGGTTTCCTGCTTTGACTTTATTTTTTTGAACATGCTGATCTTGGATGCGCCCCATACCACCCGCGACCATGATAGGCTTATGAAAACCGAAGGCTTGGTAGGTTTCCTTGTTTGATATTTGCACCTGTTCATAGGTTCTAAAGTAGCCACAAATACATGGACGACCAAACTCATTATTAAAAGCAGCACCGCCTACTGGGGCTTTTAGCATAATGTCTAATGCGGTTTGAATACGTCCGGGTATTCTGCTATCAGACTCCCAACTTCTAGGGAAATTGGGGATATTAAGATTAGAAACTGTAAATCCCGCTAAACCGACTTTCGGACTACTACCCCGCCCAGTTGCCCCTTCATCTCTTATCTCTCCACCTTGCCCAGTGCCACTGCCAGCGTATGGTTCTATCGCCGTGGGATGGTTATGTGTTTCTACTTTCATTAAAATATGATTTTTTTGACTGCCAAACTGATACAAGCCATTTTGTTTAAAAAAAGCGGTTTGACTAGCATCATGACTCTCTATTACAGAACTATTATCACTATACGCAGATAAAACCCCTGCTGGTGCATGCTGATAAGTATTTTTGATCATTTGAAATAATGATTTAACTTTATTTTCCTTATCAATAGTCCATTGGGCGTTGAATATTTTATGTCGACAGTGTTCTGAGTTAATCTGAGCAAACATCATTAGCTCAGCATCAGTTGGATTGCGACCCAATGTCATAAAAGATTGATAGAGAAAGTTAATTTCTGACTCAGATAAAGCCAGCCCCAAATTAATATTTGCTTGATTGAATATGGCAATACCATCGTCAGAGCTATGATTATCATGAATGTCTATTTCTTGATAAGCACAAGGGGACAACGAATCAAATAGAGTATTTAATGCCTCAGAATCAAACACTAAGCTTTCTGTCATCCTATCGTAGAAACAGCTATAAATTTGCTCTAATATGTCCGCTTCTGGTTGTTGTTTATCCTTAAATATTAGATAAAAAACAACACCTCTTTCTATACGCAGGCAATCCTTCAAGCCAATGTTATGCAAGATATCAAGTGTTTTGCTACCCCACGGTGAAAATGTACCCTCTCTGGGTATGACTCGAAAACAAAGATCAGATTGAGGGGGCTCAAATTCAGCGCCTGTTTTGGCATGTAAGACAGATTGAATTTTTTGACTATCGTTGTCTGATAATTGATTTCTCGATCCTTCCGATAATAACAAGTAAAACTCAGAACACACTTCAATAGATTCAATATTAGAACAAATTTTTTGCGCTTGATTGATTGCCTTATTCCAATGAGGGGTTTGCTCAGCTAGACTGAAGAATGATTGCATGAAATAAGACCTCTTGAACTACGTTTTAATTTGAAAAATTCTTTGAGTACGACAGCACAAGGCTGTTCTAAAACACCGCCTTGCACAACGGGTGTATGGTTCAGTTTTTTGTAATTTGTCTGTTTGTGATCTAAAAGATTCATGACACTACCACAAGCACCGGCCTTTGGATCAAACGCACCAAATACCACTCGACTAATTCTGGCTTGAATAATAGCCCCCGCACACATGCAACAAGGCTCTAATGTCACATATAGTGTTGAATCTAATATTCTGTAATTATTGAGTGCTTTTGCAGCTTGACGAATCACCTGTATTTCAGCATGCAGGGTTGGATCATTTTGCTGAATCGGTTGATTGAAACCCTCGGCGAGCATTTTTTGATCTCGCACTAGAACCGCTCCTACTGGCACCTCTCCATTTGCTTGTCCTATTTGTGCGAGTTCAATCGCACGGCGCATCCAATAAACATCTTGTTTGGTTTGTTCAGCTTGTTCCGCTTGTTTGTCACTGGATGCCATCTTGCTTATTCCCACTCAATGGTTGCGGGCGGCTTGCTAGAAATATCATAGGTAACACGTGCGATGCCTGATACTTCATTAATAATTCGACTGGATACTTTTTCCAGTAAGGTATAAGGTAAGTGTGCCCAGTGCGCAGTCATAAAATCAGTGGTCTCAACAGCTCTTAAGGCAATGACATATTCATAACGTCGTTGATCACCCATCACACCAACACTTTTCACTGGCAAAAATACCGCAAAAGCTTGTGCAGTTTTATTGTAATAATCAAACTCATGCAAACATTCGATAAAAATAGCATCTGCTTTTTGTAACATATCGACATATTGGGGTTTTATTTCACCCAAAATACGTACCCCCAGACCAGGCCCCGGGAATGGGTGCCTCGAGACCATTTGTTTTGATAAACCTAATTCTTGACCTATTTTGCGAACTTCGTCTTTAAATAGCAGTCTTAAAGGCTCGCATAACTTTAAATCCATATGCTCAGGTAAACCGCCTACATTATGATGCGATTTGATTACATGTGCTTTTTTGCTAGATAGGCCTGCAGACTCAATCACATCTGGGTAAATAGTCCCCTGTGCCAACCATTTCATCTCAGGATGCTTTTTGGCTTCTGATTCAAAAACTCGGACAAAATTTTCACCAATAATTTTACGTTTTTTCTCAGGATCAGACTCGCCTTTTAGCGCCTCAAAAAATAGCGCTTTTGCATCAATATGAATCAAATTGACCCCAAAGTGATCTTGGAATGTTGTAATGACTTGCTCACGTTCATTGAGTCGTAATAAGCCTGTATCCACAAACACACACATCAGCTGATCACCAATGGCTTTGTGTAATAATGCCGCGACCACAGAGGAATCTACGCCACCAGACAATCCCAATAGTACTTTATCATGTCCAATTTGCTGTTGAAGTTCTGCGACTAAGGTGTCAACAATATGAGCCGGCGTCCAATCTGCCTCACATTGACAAATATCCAGCACGAAACGCTCAAGCATGGCTTGACCTAATACGGAATGCGTAACTTCTGGATGAAACTGTAAAGCATAATACTGACGCATTTCATCTGCCATCGCACAAATCGGTGCATTTTGGCTTTCTGCAATGATATTAAACCCTTCTGGTAATTGCGTGACTTTGTCACCATGTGACATCCAAACATCTAAAGGATTTTTATCGCCGTTGTAACTTTCAACTAAGTGCCCGAATAATATACTTTCTTCTCTGAGTATAATCGCTTGTCGCCCAAATTGACGTTTCTCAGACGCCGCTACCTGCCCACCTAACTTTAACGCTAATGCATGCATGCCATAACAAATACCTAATACTGGGCAATTCAACTCAAAGACAGCATCTGGTATTTTAGGTGCGTCTGGTTCAAATACAGATTCAGGACCACCTGATAAAATAATACCTTTAGGACTATAATCTATAATTTCTTGATCATCACAATCGCAAGCTTTTATTTCACAAAATACACCCGCTTCTCGAATTCGTCTAGCGATAAGCTGAGTGTATTGAGAACCAAAGTCTAAAATTAAAATTTTATTAAGCATATTATTCACTGTAGATTTAAAATTTAAGATGATTAGGACTTAGTACGATAATTCGGTGCTTCTTTTGTTATAGACACATCATGCACATGGCTTTCTTTCATGCCGGCGTTCGTAATACGAACAAAATTTGTTTCATTTCTTAAAAATTCCATATTAGGAGCGCCTGTGTACCCCATACTAGAACGTACCCCGCCCATAAGCTGATGTACGACTTCTACCATACTGCCTTTATATGGCACGCGCCCTTCAATACCTTCTGGTACTAACTTATTCGCTTCTTCATGTGATTGGAAATAACGATCACTGGAGCCTGAACTTTGTCCCATAGCCCCTAATGATCCCATCCCTCTATAGGTTTTATATGAACGCCCTTGATATAAAATTAATTCACCTGGTGATTCATCTGTCCCGGCTAAGATACTACCAATCATCACTGAGGAAGCCCCCGCCGCCAAGGCCTTGGCAATATCACCAGAATAACGAACACCGCCATCTGCAATGAGTGGCACATCATACTTTTGTAATGCAGCAGCCACATCCATAATAGCCGTCAATTGTGGCACGCCCACCCCTGCGACTATACGAGTCGTACAAATAGAGCCAGGGCCAATACCGACTTTAACGGCATCAACGCCTGCTTCAACCAGCGCAACGGCCGCTTCACCCGTGGCAACATTACCCCCAATAATCTCTAAATCCGGAAAATGCTTTTTAATCCAGCGAATGCGCTTCAGCACCCCCTCTGAATGACCATGTGCAGTATCGACTACCACCACATTCACACTCGCATCAACCAACGCATGTAAACGCTCTTCCGTTTCAACACTGGTCCCTACAGCAGCACCAACACAAAGCTGGCCTGATGCTTCTTTACAAGCTAATGGCTTATCTTTTGCTTTTTGTAAGTCTTTTACCGTCATCAAACCGCTCAATTGAAATTGATGGTTAACGACTAGTATTTTCTCAAGACGATGCTGCCGAAATAATTGAATTGCTGTCTCACTATCAGTCCCTTCAGGCACAGTGACTAAACGCTCTTTGCTTGTCATAATTTGGGATACAGGTAAGCTTAAGTCTGTTTCAAAGCGCCAATCTCTTCGGGTGACAATACCCACCAGCTCACCAGAACTCTCTATCACCGGCAAACCTGAAATACCGTGTATATCGACAAGATCAAGTAATTCTCCAATACGGGTATTGGGTTTTACCGTAATCGGTTTGTTGACAATCCCGCTCTCAAAACGTTTTACTTTTCGAACTTCTTCTGCTTGTTGCTCGATTGTCATATTTTTATGGATAATGCCAATGCCCCCTTCTTGAGCTATGGCAATAGCTAACTTAGCTTCTGTTACCGTATCCATTGCGGAAGAAACCAAAGGGATGTTAAGGTTAATATTGCGTGTGAGTCTAGTACTTAAGTTAACATCCTTTGGTAGTACATCTGAGTATCCAGGTACCAAAAGTACATCATCAAAAGTGAGACCTTCTTCAATCATTCGCATCATGACGCTCCTTAACAATTCGGGTGTAAGGGGTAAAAATTAACCCCGCATTATACCTAAAAATCTAAGTTTATACAAAGATATGCATAACTACACGCAAGATGATTTTCCCCTACAAGAAGAGATATTTAGTGTTAAAGCTCTTAATATGGTCTCTCGCTCTGTGCTAGAGCGTCATTTCGAACATATTTGGGTTAAAGGAGAGATATCTAATTTAGCACAACCACACTCAGGACATCTTTACTTCACGCTAAAAGATGCAGATGCCCAGATACGATGCGCTATGTTCAAACGTGCTCAACGGGGTATTAATTTTAAAGTAAAAGATGGTATTGAAATTCTGATCCAAGGCACTGTCAGCATTTACCCTGATAGGGGAGATTATCAACTTATCGCCTCTAAAATGCATATTTGGGGCGAAGGCCAATTACAACAAGATTTTGAAAACTTAAAACAAAAGTTAGAAAAAGAAGGTTTATTTGAAACAAAGCATAAACAAGCACTGCCGTTGTACCCCCAACACATAGGCATTGTCAGCTCAGCAACTGGTGACGCACTACAAGATATTTTACGCATTTTAAAAGAACGCTACCCCATTGCTCCAATCACCGTATACCCCACTCTAGTACAAGGCAAACAAGCAGCACCTTCTATCATCAAGGCGTTAGCTTTAGCCAACCATCATAAGAAAGCAGATGTTTTAATATTGGCGCGTGGTGGTGGCAGCTTAGAGGATTTATGGGGCTTTAACGAAGAAAGTGTTGCTCGAGCTATATTTGAGAGCCAGCTCCCCATCGTGACAGGCATTGGCCATGAAATGGATTTTACCATTTCTGACTTTGTGGCTGATTTACGCGCACCAACGCCAACCGCTGCAGCCCAAAGCATTGTACCAGACCAATTTGAACTCATCTCTCAGCTTGAACAAAAATTACGGCAACTAAACAAGGGTATGCAGCGATATTTAGATTATCAACAATTAAAATTAGACCACCTACAAAAACATCTTATTCACCCTAGAAATAGAGTCGAGCAAAATATAGAGCGACTGGCGCACATCCAACATCGCTTAGTGGCTTATATCAATCACAAATTTCAAATAACAGAGTCTAACATTTCAAAATCACACAATGCTTTAATTCATTGGTCACCCAAAACCAAGATTGCCCGCTTCGACGTATCAATTACTCAACTACACAAACAACTGAAACTTTCAGTTTTGAAACAATTTCAAATAAAAGAAACTCAATTTAAGCAATTGACAGAAACATTACATACGATTAGTCCACTGCAAACCTTAAGTCGCGGTTATGCTATCGTGACAGACGACCAAACAGGCGAGTCCATTCAATCTGCTGAAAAACTAAAGATTGGCCAAAAAATAAAAACACGGTTTGAAAAAAATTACATTACCAGTGAAGTGACTGAAGTGACCGCAAAAAAATAAGGCTTGCTGATAGGAAGCCTAGATAATCTAATAGATGATTTAGAATTAAGTTATTCTATATCTATCGCATGGAAAGCTGCCCGCTTAAGGAACTCGTAATCTTCCATCATACTGCGTTCCGTTCTACCATAAACTCTGTCGATACCTGCTTGTGAAACAATGCCAATAAATATCATCGCTCCCAACTCAGGTTGATGTTTATATATATTATCCTCTGGTAAATGTGCCTCAAACACTCTAATGAGCGTTTTGTAAACACTATTAGGGTTTTCATTGATATGTTGGGATTGAGAGTACTGCATCCTCAATAAAAAAGTTAAAAGCATTTTATTGCCATCAAAACTTTTACAAAAATAATTGATGATGTAACTTAATTTTTCGTCTAGTGTCTCTAGTGCGGCCACACGATGAGCAATTTTATTCGTCATATACAGGTAAGCGGAAACAAATATTTTTTCAGCCAACGAATTTTTACTCTCATAATGTCTATACATGGTACCATCAGCAATATTGGCCCTCCTAGATATATCTTTTATACTGGTCTCACTGACTCCTTTCTCAACAAATAACTCTAGAGCGGAACGCTCTATCTCACGTCGTGTAGCTTCACCATTTCTCATGTATCACCATTATTATATGATTTTGAACTTAATTTTTTAATCAATATTACGATTGTTAACTTAACCCACTTGCCCAACTTAATATTAAACCTAATTATCTTCCCTACACAATAGGACTTTAGTATGTCGTCGAGTTGAATCATTTTAAATATTACCCAAATGCACATGTGTACAGCCCCGTTTAGTTGTAGATCAATCATATTTAAGGTTACCGCTGGGGGTAACTAAATATGAAGCTGGACGGGGCTGTCGCATATGCGAGTGGCTTTCTGAGCAAGGTATAAATTTTCAGCTATATGACGTCCTTGCTCATATACTAAATTGCTTAAAAAAGGTTTTCTTAATTAAAAATGTATGAGGCCCAATATATTCTAGAGCAGAAGATCTTTTGGGGTATATACATACAGCATTCTGGCGGAAAATCTAAAGTATTCTAGACACCATGCCCATAAGATACTATAGATAAAATTAACTAAAAAATGATGTGTGATTCAATGAAGCAAATTATTATTCTAATACTATTCTTACAGTGTCATATTGTCAGCGCCCAGAGCGCTTCAACTAGTCAATCCGCTGTTCCCTATACCGACTATGTTATTTCAAAAATAACTCAGCGGTTGAATGAGAATAAAGTACCTGCAGCTTTAGTCGTTGGTGGGACATTAGTGATTGGGACAAAAACATACATTGAAAGTGAAACGAGTGATATAGATGGTATGTTAATTTTTGAAACAAGATTGGCGCTTGAATATTTTGTCTCTAAGTATTCGCAAGAACAATTACGGGATATGATTGGGTTTACCAGTCAATTTAATCCATATAACAAACAAGATATTAATTTATTTTTAAATAAACCATTACAGGTTATGGAGTTAACAGGTATTGTGGAGGGCTTGCGTGTTGCGGTGAAGTTAACAGACAAAGAAGCATTATTAAAGCAAGAGCTCGGCCAAAAGTTTAGTGTACTAACAAAAATAAACAAGCCTAGGGTTTTCAAGAGTAAATCACTCAAAGGTGATGAGGGCAATGTGATTTTGGTTAATAAAACGCTGAAGCATCAAGATTCAAATAGTTACATTTTATTAAATAAATTTTATCTACCTTATGCTGACTCTTTGTTTATAGGCCGCATCACTGATTATTTGATTACAGCCAAAGCGATTATTGATCCGAAAGACATATTTCAACAAGTCCAACAACAAACAAGAAGAAACTTTATAGTCAGGATCGCAGAAAATGGCTGCTTGAAAAAAGACGCTTTGCCAGTTAATTACTTATTGTTGTCTAAACTTTTCCCTAAGAAATTCAAATCGAATATTCAAGACGATTTGGAAGACCATATAAGTGATTCTGATAGTCATATTCGAACTTGCCAACGAAATGCGATAAAAAATGGCTATGCATTTGATATCGATCTGGATACTTTTACTGCAATGCCATTTGATTATCAATCAATAACCGCTGAAGACAAAGTTGGGGCTCTACCGAACGATATACATCCAATGATTATAAAAGCATTGCCTAATTTTGCTGAAAAAGCAAAAGACTTAACAATTTTACCTTACGCATTCGGTCAAGGTATGCTGGTTTCAGAATCTGGACACGGTCAAGTCGCAAAAGTTGATGCGTCACAAAAATTAATACCAGTCTATCCATTTAGAGTTATTACCGATAAAAGTAAAGAAATAATTTTAAAAAATTCAAAAGTACTGAGTAATTTAAAACAATTATATCCAAACATTATTGAACCCAATTACGTTGATCCAGAGTATCGCTTTTCTTTTGATAAGGTGCTCAATGGAAAGAAACTCTCTGACTTGATATATAAAAAATGGGGTGATAGAAGAAATGAAATTCTTACTATTTTGTTAGATAATAATGAAAATAAATTGAACGCATATCTTAGTGCGTTACCAATTGAAAATTTATCCATTAAAGATAGTGCCAGTCATGACCTGTATTTTAATAAATATGCCAGCCCATTAATGAAAGAATGGTATACAGAACAAATGATTAATCTGCCAGATGGTTCTGAAATGAGCTTTGACGATCTAGCTGAGATGAATATTGTCGTTAACGGAAAAAAATACAGCAGTTTATCCGGCATGATTTCTCATGCGAAAAGGTATCTCAACCCATCATTTTTACAAGATAAAGTCAAAATTTACGGCATTGTAAATGACCCGGCTACCAATATTTTAATGTTGAAAAAAGATGAATTATCTAGCATTGATTATCGATATTCTGGTGTCGCGCATCCCTGTCAAGATTTAGCCATGACACTTTATCAAGATGTTTTCTATGATGTCGTTAATCCAAAGCTGGCACAAAATCAAGCTAATATCGATGTCAAAATCGATAAAGCAAAAAAACTAATCATGCTCAATCATAACTATCAATTAGATAGCAATCGTCAAATGCTAATGGATTTATACTTATTTAATGTCTTAAAGCCAACGCTAATTATAGCAGCAAATAATTATAAAAAAGACATTAATCATTGGAAGTATATTTTACAGTCAGCTATTTTTACGGCTGGATTCTTTAACAATAATTTATTTGCAGATGGCAAAAATGGCTGGTTAGCATTAGCAATATTAGCCGAAATCAGCTCACCAACTGTCATGAACAAAGAAAGACCATCGGACGAAATTAATTTTATGATTCAGCCATAATAGGTAAAGTGCGCAGAAAATTCAGAATGGATGGTAAAAATATGAAATCTATTTTGCTTAACGCAGCTAGGGCCTTAGGTGTAAGTGGGATTTGATTTTTTGTCAGCCATTTCGTTAGAGCAGCTTCAGTATTATGAGAAACCTTGTACAGCCAGTAGATTATTGCCAAGACTAAGTAGCAGTGGTTAAAGAATAATAAGATAAAATAAAACAAAATATATATTAAATTTTAACATTAACCCCACATTTTCGCCAAGTAGAACTAGCTCAGGGCGTAGGTATGTGTGGTTAAGTCCTGGCTCCCCATGAAGAACAATTATAGGCATACCTTTGCCTATGCGTTGATAATACATCTTGCCGTGCAGCTAAGTAACCCTCAATTATGATGCAACGGGTCGTCAGTTATAACACATGCGTGCAGATACAACTAAGTATCAACCTATCCCCTGCTCGTTGACGAGAAACATTTTTATAATTTGTGATGAATGACTATTTTATTTAATTGAGACCTTATACCCAATAAACTTCAAAGACCGCAGACAACCGTGCTGAATTTGTATTAAACAGCCCTAAGAAGCATGCTACATAAGTTATAAACCATAGAAAGCTTTTCAGAAGCAACCTAAGGACATTTATATCTATTTATTGATATAATCATTCTCTTATCGTAGGTTAGAACTAATTTTCAAGATAGGATAAATATGATACCAAAGTCTTTAACGGTGCTTCATTTAAAGCAATATAATAATCAAGGTCATGATCAAAACTTACTTGCAGACTTCAGAGATAAGGCCAATCCATTTGCCCCAATGACTTGTGCCAGACATGTCTATATTTCTTTAGACGCACTGGCTCACATGCCCGATAATTTTTTACCGACAATTGAACAAAAAACAACAGTTTGTCAACTTTTAACTGGCATAGAGGCATATCGTTTTCTACTTCGCTGGTTTGTTGGTGCTATCAGCAGCAAGCTTCAAGGAAACGATCATTTTGTACTAGGACAAGTCAGAAAACATTGGACAAAGTTCTCAAAAGAAAACGACATTGCTCCTGAGCTCAATCAAATTATTTCCTTATTATTTAAAGATGCCAAAAATATTCGCCATAATATACAAAACCTCGAAATTGACTCAAAATCTAAACGGGAAGTATTAAATCGCATGTGTGAAAACTGCACCCAATCTAGAGCGAGCGGGCAAAAGCCCATTTATGAAAATCTGCTGGCAGGTAGCCATGAATATATTGCCGCAGCAGAAGAAGAACTTTTTAGAACAAGATTAGGCCAAATTACTCAAACATTACGTATTCTTAATACAAAAGCAGAAGATGACAATTTGGCACCCAGTGACTTTAAAGAAAACGCCAGAACACCTCTAGTCGGGATGTTTAGAAGAAATATGTCTCTAGCATTTGAAAAAAAAATGGTCACGGCGCACGCGATAGAACGCAGCAAACGACACTCAATAATATAAACGGCTCTATTTTTTTCGACGTTTAAAGGGCTGTTGCGTACTAACCTCTTTATCTTTAACACTTGTCTGTCTTAGCTCATCATGTGCGCTGCAACTTGAGCTAGCCCCAAACATAAGTGGTGGGCTAGCTTGACTTTGACTAAACATCCTATCAACCAATAACTGATTAATGATTTCTTTAAAAGGCTCGGTTTGGTTCGCTCGTTCTGCCGCAGCAGTCGCTCTCTCAATGCTCTCGATCCTATCAATCTCTCTTGAGGATGCGTCGGCAGATTGTTTGGCAAATTCATCCATATGTAAAGATGATATATTTATTTGCGTATTGGATTGAAGGCCATCAAAAATATAACCATAATTATTCGTCAACATATTTTCTGATTTATAAATTGAAATCTTTTGATACAAGTTTTCAAATATAGATATGGCTTGCTGAGAATCTCTCCCCATATAATATCGACCTAAACTATATTCTTCGCAAAAACGAATAATAGAATCTACCACTTTAAATCTTTTCTTTAGAGGGCTTAAATCATTATCAGTACAATTGAATAATGTTTCACTTTTATTACACTCAAAGTCTAACGCCAGAAAACCATTGTGGTCTTCATGGTAATACAAAGAGGAAAAATCTAAAACCTGAACAATTAATTTACTGACTTCAATAGGATAACTATCCAAACCAAAAGCGCATAAACAATACAGTAACGTTCGAGGTGAATCGTATTTCTGGGCAGGAGAAAATTCTAGCAGCTCTAAAAATTCAGCCCGTTGAGCATCGCTCGACTTTGATTCCATCATTATCCAAGCATCAATTTTTTGGTTAAAATTGATTAGCTTTAAATATTGCTTTGGCAAGGATAAAAGCATGTCTAATTGTTTGTATGGTGCATCATCCCCAGCATAGCCATCTATCACCCCCGCTACCAGATAAATAGCATTTTCTAATATTAAGTTTATTTCTGCTTTGTCTAATATTGGACTATCCGGGTATTTTCGGCAAACAGTCAGTAGCGTTTCAATAAAGGAAGGATAGACAATCTCTCCTTCTCTTTCTTCATTATTATATTCTTCTAGATTAGTGATACAGTTAAATTTTCGAAAATTTAGTTTTATCAAAACATCGCGATCCAAGCCATTTAACCAGATCGCAAAACTTTTGTGCGAATCAGTACCTAAAACTACTGACAACGTAGAGTCCGACTGGCCTAACAAAAATTTGTTTAGTTTTTCGCGGTATTCATCAGACAGCGACATCTGATCTAACATAAAGTCAATGACAAGCTTTTCATCTAAACCATAACTGAGCAAATATATAATATAGTTTAAGCCATTATCTTGGCTTTTTTGTAGAAGATCTAGTAAGGCATTTGCTTTATTAATATTACTGTCTTGAGCTGACATAATGCGCTCAATATTCTGTTCTAAACTCATATAGGTTTCCGAAAACTAAAAGTTGTTAGCATGATAACTAATCTAGTTGAAAAGTCAACTTTTACCGGGCCAACCCGATACCAATTTCCCCGTTTATAAATATGAATAAATGCCTTCGCTCACAATAAATCGAAAGCTGCACTATTTATTGCTCTTAATTAAGGTGTATATACTTATGTCTAAAGATCAATAAACCTTCTATCAGGACAGCCTTGTTTAGCTAATTAACTCAACAGGGCTGTCCTGATAAGTCGATAAATATGGCATATGCGGAGTGGAATTTTGTATGTTAGAATGATTCGTTATTTTTATACTTGATATCCTCATGATTAAAATCCAAAATCTTTCAAAATCTTACCAAGTTGGTAAGCAAACATTTAAGGCCATTACCGATGTTAACCTTGATATTAAACAGGGTGAAATCTTCGGTATAATTGGCCAAAGTGGTGCAGGTAAAAGCACCTTGATTAAGTGTGTCAATCTATTAACCGCCCCTTCCGCTGGCGATATTATTATTGATGGTCAATCTACCGCAAAAATGAAAGAGGCCCAACTTAGAGTCATGCGGCAAGGCATGGGTAAAATTTTTCAGCATTTTAATCTCTTGCGCTCAAGAACTGTGGCTGAGAATATTGCACTACCATTAGAGTTTTCGGGTGCAAACAAAACTGATATCCAAATAAAAATCATAGAACTTTTGACTTTAGTTAAGCTCACAGAACATAAAGATAAATATCCAAGCCAGCTTAGTGGCGGCCAAAAACAACGCGTTGCTATCGCCAGAGCACTGGCCACGGATCCTAAAATCATCTTATCTGACGAGGCTACAAGTGCGCTTGACCCAACCTCTACGGAAGATATTTTAAATTTACTCCGAGATATTAATGAAAAGTTAGGCATTACAATATTCTTAATCACTCATGAGATGGATGTCGTAAAATCTATTTGCCACAATGTTGCAGTGATGCACAATGGTGAAATTGTAGAACAAAGCCCAGTCATTGATTTATTTACCAATCCCCAGCATGAAACAACTAAAAATTTGGTGAAAAAAATAGCCATGCTGGAAATCCCGGCGCATATTAAAAGTATGCTACAAAAATATGCACAACCAGATGCTTCCAGAATTTTGCGTTTGGCTTACCAAGGGGATAAAGCGTCACAACCGATTATGAGTTATTTAATTCAGCAATATCGCGTGATCATTAATATTCTACAAGGCTACATAGAAAATGTTCAGGGACAACCTGTTGGTGTCATGATTGTAGAAATCCGGGGTGACGAAGAAAACTTAGACAGTAGTATTCAATTTTTAAAACGCAACGGCTTACATGTGGAGACCCTGGGTTATGTCGATCCAAATCGTTAATGCCACATTAGAAACTTTAGAAATGGTTTTTGTATCAGGTTTTGTCGCCGTGCTTGGTGGCTTGCCTCTAGGGGTATTATTGTGGCTCTGCGCCCCACAAAATTTGTGGGCTAAGCCTAAGCTTTACTTTATATTAAGCCTGATAGTCAATGCGGCTCGTTCCATACCATTTATTATCTTAATGATAGCTATTATTCCTTTAACTCGCCTCATTATGGGCACCTCTATTGGCGTTCACGCCGTATTGGTACCACTGAGTTTTGCAGCTATCCCATTTTTTGCTCGTACAGTTGAAATGGCCATTCAAGAAGTCCCTGTGGGCTTGATAGAAGCCGCTCGCTCTATGGGTGCTTCCAACTATCAAATTGTACGTAAGGTGCTTATTCCAGAGAGCCTACCGGGTATCGTAGGCGGATTAACCCTAACGCTGGTTAGCTTAGTTGGCTATTCTGCGATGGCAGGATTTAACGGTAGTGGCGGTTTGGGCACCTTAGCAATTAATCATGGTTATCAACGCTACGATACTCAGGTTATTTTAATTACCGTGTTTATTTTAATTATTTTAGTACAATTTATACAAAGCACTGGAGACTACGTTGCAAAAAAACTACTTTCGCATTAGCTTTTTTACTTTATTTTTACTCTTTCTATTGGGCTGTCAGCAAAAAGTTCGTGAAGATAACGAAATATTTATCGGCACGATTAGCGGCCCAGAAACCGAGCTAATGGAAGTTGCAAAACAAGTCGCCAAGCAAAAATTTGATTTAGATATCACAATTTTTGAATTTGAAGATTATGCTATGCCTAATATTGCCCTCTCAGAGGGTTCCATTGATGCTAATATGTTTCAACATCAACCCTACCTTGATGTTATTAACGCACAAAGAAACCTTGACTTAGTCTCTATCGGAAAAATGTTTATTTATCCTATGGCCATATATTCAACCAAACATAAAACTTTGGCGGATTTACCTCAAAAAGCCATTATTGGAATCCCAAACGATCCCAGCAACGAAGCTCGGGCTTTACTTCTATTACAAAAAGCAGAATTACTGCGCTTAACGCAATCTGACCCATTGTCAGTCACACCCGATAAAATAAAAGCCAACCCTAAGCAGTTAAAATTTAAAGAGCTTATGGCAGCGCAATTACCTCGTGTACTAGAAGATATTGATGCGGCTTGCATTAATACTAATTATGCTTTAGCTGCGGGCTTATCCCCCACAAAAGATGGCTTATATTATGAGGGACAAGACTCTCCCTATGTTAATATAGTCGTCACGAGACAAGCAGATAAAGATCATGAAAAATTCCAACAATTAATGGATGCACTGCATTCAAAAGAAGTCATTGATAAGGCCCAAGAATTATTTGGTCAAGAAGTCATTCGTGGCTGGGCACAATAAGCCTTAATTGACAAACTCAGAAATTTTTAGGAATATCATGTTAGAAACCAAAAAAAGCATGAACGCTCAATGGCTAGGGTGGTTTTTCTGGGGCATTGCCGCCTTATTCTATGCATATGAGTTTTTTCACCGTGTTGCGCCGAGCGTATTAACGACACAACTACGTGAATTTTTTGACCTGGATAACAAGCAACTAGGCACTATTGGCGCGATGTATTTATACGCTTATGCTGCCTTTCAATTACCTGCTGGCCTACTTGTCGATAAGTATGGGCCCAAAAAATTATTACTGGTTGCCTCTTTGATGGTCACATTGGGTAGCTTTATTTTTGCTTTAGCCACTAATATTTATATTGCATATTTTAGTCGCTTTTTAATAGGCGCAGGCTCAGCATTTGCTTTTGTTGGCTGTTTAAAAATAGGCTCTATTTGGTTGGCAGCCAGTTCATTTCCTTTAATCGTAGGGCTCACTAACTTTTGCGGCACACTCGGCGCTTTATCTGGCGGCATGCATTTTTCTCTACTCATTAATCGATTTGGTTGGCAAGATGCCATTATGATTGTCAGTTTTCTGGGATTATTCATTACCTTACTATTGTTAATGTGCTTAAAACCTGCTCCCAAAGAAAACTTTCCTCTGGCAGAAAGTGAAACAACGGCCAGTTTATTTAAAGCATTGAAACAAATTATCATGTCGCCTCAAACGTGGTTAATAGCACTATATGGTACTTTGTTAGTGATGCCTATTGCGGCGATACCCGAAATGTGGGGGCCAGAATATTTAAGCTTTGTTCATGGTCTGCCCAAAGAGCAAGCATCCAGCATTACGCATACTATTTTTGTAGGGACAGCACTCGGCGGTCCTATTATCGGCTGGATAGCGACACGAGTATCTGATTATCGTTATATCATGTTCCCTGCCACTTTATGTGCTTTATTGTTGTTATTCTATTTTTTATACGGTGATTATACTGATGTATTATTCTTATACCCAGTGCTTTTTTTCTATGGCTTATGCACATCTAATATGCTGCTGTGTTTCACTCTAATAAAAAACCAACAGCCTGTTTGGGCTCAGGGTGCGGCAATTGGATTTGTTAATATGACTATAATGTTTTTTGGTGGACTTACTCAATATGGAATAGGCTGGATATTAGACCACCTACGCAAAGCGCATAATGGTGTTTATTCTATTTCTGATTATCATGCCGCGATGAGCATTCTGCCTTTTTGCTTGATAATTGCTATAAGCTTGACTCTTTTAATAAAAGACAGGCATAACTATATATAACTTTATTTGTGTAATAAGCTTTATAACTTGTAAGGGATCTTTCTGTGACGCCTCAAAAAAATATTTTCTCGCGACCCATGGCGGTTTGTTTATTTGCTTTACTGACAGTCTTCTCTACTAGCCTATCCGCATATGCTGGTGCTGAATGTGAGGTATATGCCTTAGATAAAACTGAATCCCTACTTGGCATCACAACGGTTGTTATTTTTATTATTGCCTATATCCTAGTGATGGCGGAAGAGTTTTTACATCTTAGGAAATCAAAGCCTGTTATTTTAGCTTCTGGTATCATTTGGATTATTGTCGCTATTATCGCCAAAAATGAAGGCCCGGACGCGGTTGCACATATACACGGGGCAATCAATCACAACATTCTAGAATATGCAGGCCTACTCTTATTCTTATTAGTAGCCATGACTTATGTAAACGCAATGGAAGAACGTGGCGTCTTTGAAGCTTTGCGTGCCTGGCTCGTAAAAAAACAATACAGTTATAGAGCGCTATTTTGGATTACTGGCATCTTAGCTTTCTTTATTTCCCCAGTCGCAGACAACCTGACGACGGCCTTATTAATGTGTGCAGTTGTTATGGCGGTTGGGGCAGATAACCCCCGTTTTGTTTCATTAAGTTGCATTAATATTGTCATCGCCGCTAATGCAGGCGGCGCATTTAGCCCATTTGGTGACATAACAACTCTAATGGTTTGGCAAAAAGGTTATCTGCCATTCCAATCTTTCTTTAAAATCTTCATACCTTCAGTTGTCAGCTACATAATACCCGCATTTATTATGAGCCTTGCTGTACCGAAAGCGACACCTAAAGCAATTGATGAACATATTTCCATGTTATACGGGGCAAAAACAATTATATTTTTGTTTGTGATGACAATTGTCACAGCCGTCAGCTTTCATAATTTCTTACACTTACCCCCAACAGTGGGTATGATGACCGGTCTGTCTTATCTATTTTTCTATGGTTTTTATTTGAAAAAAATAAAACACAGAACTATTGCTTCATCACACTCAACCGAAACTGTGCCCTTCGATATATTCAGCAAAGTGCAACGTGCAGAGTGGGATACCTTGCTGTTTTTCTATGGCATTGTTATGTGTGTCGGAGGACTTGCCACTATAGGCTACCTAGATGTTGCTTCTAATATATTTTATAACCAGTGGGGTTCAGGTTTAAGTGAGATGCACCAACAAACGCCAGCAAATATTATTGTAGGTTTACTTTCTGCCATAATTGATAATATCCCTGTGATGTTTGCCGTTCTGACGATGGGGCCAGCCATGAGCGAAGGACAATGGCTACTTGTCACATTAACGGCAGGTATTGGGGGCAGCTTGCTATCCATTGGCTCAGCTGCAGGGGTGGCTTTAATGGGGCAATCACGAGGTTATTATACTTTCTTTGGTCATATGAAATGGTCTTGGGCCATAGGCTTGGGTTATTTTGCTGCAGTTTATGCCCATGTTTGGCTCAACAAAGATTTATTCAAAGGTGTGATGACGATATCTGGTGTAGGGGGTATAACCCCCCACTTCCTATAGCTTAGTATTTCCCGCCCGAAAGCCTCGCCTACCTCGGCTTTTGGGCGCATTATCTTTCATCATTTGGTATTGTTGATATCTTGATTCATCTCGAGTCAATAAGCTTGTTTCTTGCTCAGCACTTAAGACACTATGAAAACCCTTGTCAATTAACTTATCAATCAGCTCAAAGTCTTTTTGATCTGCTGCAATTTTGAGTGCTCGAGTATGTAAACTCGGCTTTAAGTTCTTATTTGATAGCATAATATCAAGATATTCACTATGCTTATTAAGAATCAGTGCTTCAACAAAAGATATTTTTGCTAATATTGCATTACATAACGCATCCTCATGAACGTCACCATAACACCGTTTGTACATAAAAATAAAATCATTTAAGCCAGTAGAAGTTGCTAATATCTCAGTAGAGAACAATCTTTTAAGCAATGGTACCATTTTACTATAAGGTAAATCTCT
This sequence comes from uncultured Coxiellaceae bacterium, assembly GCA_963976875.1. Classification (GTDB taxonomy): domain Bacteria; phylum Pseudomonadota; class Gammaproteobacteria; order Berkiellales; family Berkiellaceae; genus Berkiella_A. Next base: position 129,130 of record CAXBML010000001.1, on the reverse strand, counting down.
GGCCTGCATCAAAGCCAAACAAGCAAGCATATCCTCGACGCCAACATATGAAGATTTTGAAAAAGCAAAAGTATTTAGTAAAGAACAAAAGTTATCTATAATATCCTCATCTTTCTTATATGAGTTATGCACTGCCAAGATAATCTCATTAAATAAAATTTTGTGGTCATAAAATGACATTCGCCCAATAAGCTTTACCATATTAATAGCACTTAATAATTGTTCAGGCCTTGAGGTATCTATTTCGAACGCACACTCAAAAGCCCACTTCTCTTCTTCAAAATGAGGTGTTTTTGTAACTTTTGACGAACATAATGCTAAATAATCTTTGGTTAAATTTTTAATCAATAACATTCTATCCCGGGGTTCGCCCCAAAACGAAATGTCAAACAGCACTTTACTACCAGCAGCCTTATAGGTGAGATTGACAGATATGGCATGAAAAGCCAGGGGCACAGTATATTCTAGTGTTAGCTGATCATCTGTATGCCTCATATATATTATACGAGCAGGAAACACTTTGCCCCGCATTTCAGGGGAGATGGTTGTAATATGATCATAACAAACTAACATGGGTTCAGGTAGCTTGTCTTTTGTCACTTGATTTGTTTTATCAAATTGAAATAAAACTGCATGAACATTTAATTTCATCAGTTGATATATATCGCCCAAAGTACAATCTGCCCTTTTATTCACGAACTGTCTTTCAAAACTAGCAGCAGAAGTAAATACAGCAGAAGGAGGATGTATTTTATTTGAGGGGGATAATTGCTTTAATGAATATATCCCAGATTTTTCAGACAATATATCTGATATTTTCAACATATACTCTAATTTACTCTTATATATTTCCGTCTTTATTTCAGGCTTATATTCAGAAAAGGTCTCATCTGGAATAATTTTTAGCATCGCAGACATTAAATCAAAGTAAGACTGAAGCACTAGACCATAATGCTTTATTTTTTGATTATCATCCTTATAGTCTATGACACTGTTTATATTGTTCAGCAATTGATCGAGCATAACGGAGACGGGATACCCCAAACCAACAACATCACTTCCTTTCGCTTGAAGTATACCTAAAAGCATATTGACATTACGATGAATGTTAGGTAATTGCTGTTCTAACTCGGCATCTGTATGAATAGCCATCACTGTTTTATCTAGTATATCGATGTAATTTTCTACATCTGCATTTAACTCAAAACCAAATTCTTTCATTCTAGCCTTTCCTAAACTTTGTTGGAGGGCGACGTGTGCGACCTCTTGGCCCTGTGCTTTTTTTAATCATATCCATCTCATTAGCTTGTAGGGCCTCATGCAACACAGGGACACTCATACTTAAATCTTTATCCGCCTGTGGATTTAGTTTACTATACATCCCCTTTTTTACCATTGTATTTAAAAAAGAATAATCTTTATTATCAGTCACAATGCTTACAGCCAGAGGATGTTCTTTTGCTTTAAAATTCGGGTTTTCAAGTATGACTTGTGCCATAGTATATTGTTTATTTAATAGCAGGGTTTCTAAGAACGTATACTTCGTTGTGCTTCCAGCAGAGAGTTTGTCTATATAGCCTTCTTTATCTAAAGATTTTTCCATCTTAATCACATTATCAACGCCTTCTTGTGATAACCAGTACGTTGATACTGCGTTTTTTTTAATTATACAGTATATATTTTGTTTCACATCTGCTTGAAAACCCAATGACATGCATAAATCTATTAATGCGCTTGTATCCTGAGAGCCTAGTCTAGCCCCTCGAGTAAATAAATAATCCTTTAATAAATTGATGATGCTTGGCCCGATCTGCACTTGGCGTTCGGGATAATGTATAGCCGCAGCAGCCACATCAGCCAGTGAAAATTTGTTATCATGGAAGGATATCCTAGACATCATCTTAGGGAGTTTAGCCACATCTAACACCATATTAGGCTGAGTGGCATCAACTTCAAGCTCACATTCTAAAACCGATTTTCCTTCGGAAAACTGTGCCGACTTAATAACATCTGCGCCTAAAATATTTAAATATTCATCCGTAAATTTAGTTATCTTAGCAAATCTTGAACGTGCTTCTCCAAACATCTTAATTGAAAAATTCAGCTTTTCTTCTTCAGCATTATATCTAACCTCAAAAGAAGCAGCATGCATAGCCAAAGGCAAATTATACTGCAAATGAAAATTTGGATGTTCGTAACGTGCTGATACTAAATTTGCAGGAAATGTGGCGCCACCGTATTCTAGCTCATACCCATCAATGGCTTCCAATAGCTCTTGTAGTACAGCTGGCATCTCTGTTTTGGTTAAATTCAAATCCTCTGTTAAAACTGTATTGGCTGCGATAATATTTTGATGAAACAGCGTAAATAAGTCTTCTAAGGTCATGTGCTGTGATTTTTCCAAAAATTGTCGCTCAAAACTGGCTGGGCTTGAAATGACAGCAGAATTAACGCCAAACATTCTTGAGGCCGACAAGTCTGCTTCGCGAGGTAAGCGTTTTTTTTCATCGAAGACATTTTGAATGTGCATTAGCATCGCATCTTTTGTTTCGTGCGTTCTACTTCCAATCCCACTTTTAAATTCATCAATTTTTTTACTAGGGACTAAAGACACTTGCCTGACCATTAACACATGGTACGGCGTTAACAATTCGGCAAAACGGTGAGCTTGTAATGCTTTATCTGTATATTGTAGGCTGCCTTTAAAATGTTTAAGGCTCGTATCCAATGTTTCTGTCAGTCTATTTACTTCATTAAATATAAGCATTTTCTCAGTGAGACCTAATTTGTCCACGGAGACTTTATCTAGATTAGCAATAATGGTATTAAAATCTAAGATGAATTCATCATGTAGTTTTTCAAATTTCCCCGGATCAGCCCAATCCATTTCATGTCGTTGCCATTTATTAATCAATGCATGGACGTTAACTAGGTCAATTGCTTCTGTATTTTTAACCGCCTTAGCAGATTGAATAAATATACTTTTAAAAATAGCAACATTGTCCCCAATACTTTCTTGTTTTACTGCTTTTTCGAATAATGAATTTATCAAAAAAGAACTTAAGTCATTTTTAACCATATAGCCCATCATTTGTGCTAAGCCTTTTTGCATCATTGGGTCCCGACAACAGTGTATTGCAAACTGTTCCCATTTACCCTTCAGTTCAGGATTAATAGCAAAGTGGCTTATTTTTAAAAATTGCGCCAAATAGCCTTGTTGTTCATGGGTCAGATCATAATCTCTGGATGTTGCTTGCGCATAGCGAGTCGCCTTTTCTTCTGCTAAAACCTGAACCAGTGAACTAGAGAATACATCTTTATTCCCAGGATATACCATAATGGCTTCTAAACGACTGACTAAATTTAATAATTCACTTTGATAAGAACTAAATTCGTGTTCAGGGACAGTATCGATAAGCGTAAGTAGGCTTTCAATCTCCAGACCGGTGGCTAGACCATTTTGCAAAAGTTTATTTAAAGCAACTTGCGTATCCTCTGACGTGTTTTTACTACGAGCCAAAGTAAACAGAAGATCCATTACGCGTTGTAATGCAATTTTACCCTCTGCCACATTACTCGGATTCGAAGACTCTATACTTTCAAGTGTTTGTAATATCTCATCAAAAGATTGTATCTTATCTTCTCGTGGTTGATGTGAAATTAAAGCATAATAATGTGTCGCTAACTGAGAAAAAGCCTCTTGAGCTTCTGTTGGAGATCCTTTTTCTATCAGCGCGAATAATGCGCCAATTTTTATATCTTTTGGCACATGTGTCGTTTGCTCAATGTTGAAATTGCGACCAGCATAAGGTGGTGATCCAACAGTTTGTTGCAACCCCATGGAAGACTTAAACAGTCCATTGGTTAATAATCCACTGTCTTGCGCATATAACTTGTCTGTAATGGCCTCTACACCATCAATCTTATCGTGCCAGTCTAAAATCAATTTATGCTGTGGATCAATAATGACACATGGTAATTCTTCATCTAACATGGCTTCTACACCAGCCAAATCATTCACCTGAATAACAGGTATGGCCTTAGAATTAAATTCGGCTGCCTCATGTGAAGTAGCCGGCGCCATATTTCTTACAACAACGGCTTTTACATTTTCATTCTTTCCCCGCAAATAAATATCCAATGCAGTTTCTATGTCCTGGCAAATTAATATCTCGCTTTTCTTCGTAATGATTTGCACAGCCTCTCCTGCTGGACTGATCACATGACCATTCACAACAGGCTGTTCTTTCTTCACTTGCTTTATTTTTTCAGGTTTAATCGTAGAAGGCATGACATGTTTTAAATCCCCTTTAGGGATAGGGCGAGCCTGTACAATATAAATGGTATCGGTTTTAGGTTTATAGACAAACTCGACATCCATGGGCTGGTCATATTCTCTTTCAATCATGTTTCCAATGGCGGCAATTCTTCTCACGACATCTTCAGAAACAGATGCCGTGTGACTTGTATCTTTATCATTATTGACCATTTCTAAGGAACGTTTCACACCACTGCCTGATTGGGTTTCTTTTGAGACAAGCCTTTGAGGTTTAATTGCAATTTGGCTATGGACAACTGCTTCCCTTGTCACATAAAAACTATCAAATGGTGCTTTACTATTAACAATTAGCTCACCGTGGCCAGGTGCCATTTGAATTTTTGAGCCATACTCACTTGTATATAATACGCCTGAAATAACACCATCTTCGATCTTCGCTTCAAGCGGCTCCCCTATCATTTTCTGTAATAAGACAGGTATAAAAGGAGGTGCACTAATATCATCTTTCCCTTTGATTCTTTGTTCAAGAGATTTTTCACTAAAATAAGAAGCGATAACCTTACCGACAGCTATAGATATATCTTGTTGCGTGGGTTGTACCGCCGCTATACTTTCGTTACCACCAGGATTTGCCAAATCAGCAGAATCCTCTTTGCCTGTACTTCTCACCATTAATAGGTCATCCGGATCACAGGCATCTAAAAAATCAACTATGATGCTCTCAGGCAAAGGATGATGCAAAAATGTATTTTTAATCAATTGACGAATATTATCCAAGATGGGTTTACCCTCTTCAGATAATCCACGGATTTCTTCACCTTGCGCCTCTAGAAAATCCTGCCACAAAGAGTCGAGTTCAGGCAGATGTTCTGCCAAGTGTGCTTGCATGGCTTCATGGCCTAATGCTTGTATTTGTGGAATTTCCGCCACAACACCCTCTGCCTGAGCTATCGCAGCAATATCTTGCAAAACCATCAAATTAGCTGATTTATAACCAAGATTTTTTGCGTATTTTTCCAGTTCACTGAGACCAGGCATGCAGTCACCATGTTTAATATCTAAAGCTATGTGTTATAAATATAACATACTTAGAAAGCAAACATGGTTTATGAGGTGTGTCGTCATAGGTCAAAACAAGCGCGCTATCCTATAATACAGAAGAGGCAAAGAGATGATAGCAAAAATACTACTTTTATATTGAAAAGTTGATCTATTACCAAGTATTTATCTGTTTGATAAAAGTAGCGACGCTAGTCTTCATATAAAAACTGTTACTTTTTATAAATTAGGATAATTTTTATAACCGACAAAATGGTTGTCCCATGCAAACTTAAAAATATCATGCCGAGTGTCTAGTCCGAGCTTTTGTTTGATACGATTGATATAGGTGTCAACTGTTTTAGGACTCACCCGTAGTGACTCACTAATTTTTTTAGAACTCTGAAATTTTAACAACGAAATAAATGTTTCACATTCTCTGCTAGATAACCCCTGACTCTGTAACGAATAAGTAATGTATGCCTCTTTCTGTAGCGTTTGGTTCTGACTCCTTAAAGCTGACGTCTCTATAAATTTTTTATTTTGTAAATGTTCTGGTATAGATATAGACTGTTTGCGCCCACTTTTAATTAAGTCTTCAATCCGTCGCTTCAAGTCAACACAATTAAAAAGCAAATTATCTAAGTTATTAAGACAATAGCTAGAAATACCATGCCTAGGCGCTCTAAAAGCCACTGTGTAAATAGACTTCTTGTCACCCGACTCTAATATAATATTCAACGGATGATAGTAACCAAAAGAACGGGCAAGTTGAATAAGCTCCGGTTCCACTGTCTCTGACCATGGAAAAATACCATGCTTTAAAAAAGTACCAGCCAGAGGGATATGTAAACTACAACGTTTCTGGAAAAACTCAAGATCAGTGTAAAATAAGTAACCCTGGTCATGATTTAAAATCTCACCAAAAAACAACACTACCATCCCCATAGATTCAAAAATATCTTGTGTATGTCGACGAAATATTTCGATTGAATTATGACAAATATGGTTTTCAGGAAAGATCATAACAGCCTCAACTAACCCTTAAAATGTATTAGGATTAATATAGTACCATAGCGTCTTAATATAGAAAGTTTGTAGGCTATTTGAAAGCACCGTTTATCAGAATTATATCGTTTTATTTTAAAAACGCCAATTAAGGTAAGAATTTTTCCTACAAAACACAGCTTACTCTGATGCTATTTTCTGCCATAATGGCTCTGCGTTATTCGCCTTAGCTAATTTTCTAATGAAGTCTTGATGGGCTTTAAGCTCTTTAGCATTGGGCGAGATAACAGCTAATTGTGAAAATTGTTGTGTGCTAAGATTTTCTGATGTCACAACTTCTTTATTACTTGATTGTTTTGGCTTGGCTAAATCGCCTAAATTCAAACTAGACTGACCACCCGTCATGGCCAAATACACTTCGGCTAAGATTTCCGCATCCAATAAGGCACCATGCTTTTCACGGTGGGCATTATTAATTTGATACCTTTTGCATAACGCATCTAGATTATTTTTCTTGCCAGGATGCTTTTTCCTCGCCATGGCGAGTGTATCGGTTATCTTACAATGCTGAGATAAGCTGTACCAGTTTTTCTCTTTAGCCAGCTTAAATTCATGCTCCAAAAATCCCACATCAAAAGGCGCATTATGAATCACGAGTTCTGCGTCTTTAATAAAGGCAATTAAATCAGCAATACAATCAGAAAAATATGGTTTATCCTCTAAAAAATCATCCGTAATGCCATGCACAGCAACAGCCCCTGCATCGACTTCTCGATCAGGATTGATGTAAACATGATAACTTTCGCCTGTTAACCTACGATTTTGCATTTCGACGCAACCGATTTCAATAATGCGATGGCCTTGTTTGGGCGATAAACCAGTCGTTTCCGTATCTAATATTATTTGTCTCATTTTATCAACTTAATATTTTCATGAGCAGCGCGAAACCATTTCTCACTTTGTAAAGGAAAGGTGCGCAGCACCAAGGGGATTTATACTTCGAACAAGGTGCAAAACTAAACTTCTCACCTGCACCATTTTTTGATTACTGATCAATCGCATCTCTGGCTAATTGATCAACGCGATCATTTTCAGGGTGACCACTGTGGCCTTTCACCCAGTGCCAATTAATTTTATGCTGCGTAGCCTGCTCATCCAATTGTTCCCACAGGTCTTTATTTTTAACGGGTTGCTTTTTAGCATTACGCCAATTATTGGCCTTCCATTTTGGCATCCATTCGGTGATGCCCCTGCGTACATATTCTGAATCCGTATACAACTCTACTGCACAAGCTGATTTAAGTGCTTTTAACGCTTCAATTGCCGCACGTAGTTCCATACGATTATTCGTGGTGTTATCTTCTCGACCTGATAACATTTTTTCTTTGTCTTTATATTGCAATAATACCCCCCATCCCCCCGGGCCAGGATTCCCTAAGCAAGAACCATCTGTATAACAAATAACGGGGGTGGATGTATTATCTTTCATTGATTTCCTCTTTTACAATTACTTTGGGCGCAGGTTTTGATAACCCCTCTTCTATCCATACTTTTTGTTTGGCTTTCCATGGAGCCCGTATTGGGGTGAGCGGTATAACCACCCGTTTAACAGCAACAACTGTATAACCTCCTCCTAAAAATGGCCAAGCCTTGCTGCCAATTTTTTCTAATTTTTCTAGCTTTTTTAAAATCTGCCGATTTAAAATAGGCGGTCTATAATAAAATAAGTTGCCACCATTCACTTGTAGATTTAATAATTTCAACCAATCTCTTAACCGTCTCAGTCCAAGCAAATGTCCTGAACTTGGAATTTTACCAATCAGCTTTTTCCAACTATACCAAGCCCCCCAACAACTAATAGGATTAATACCCGTAATAACCAAATGCCCTTCGGGAATTAAAATCCTTTCAGCCTCCCTTAAAATTTCATGAGGATTACGCTCTTGCTCTAGTGTATGCAACAAAACAACCACATCAACGCTTTCAGATTTAAAAGGTAAACCATGAAAGTCTGCTTTGACTTTTGTACACTGCCCCTGGTGTGTTACGTTCGGATGGATAAAGACTCGGTTTTTGATTAAAGTTTCTGAACTAAAAGAACTGAGTCCCGAGTCACTCAACTGTACTAAGTGATAACCATGCAATGTAGGCAGTATCTCGTCGAGCTGCTCTTTTTCCGCTTCAGCAAGCCTTGTTCCTGCGCCATGGATATACCATGCATTTTTATAAGTTTTTTCTGTTACCATAGGGTGTGTTTTCAACCAAACGATTTAGTTTTATGAATAATATTATTCCAATTTCTGCTTTCTCTGACAACTATATTTGGGCGATCCCCAGCACCACAGGTTCTGAACTGGCTGTGGTCGATCCCGGTGATGCCGTTCCTGTACTTCACTATTTAGACAGCCACGGACTTACTCTTAATGCCATTGTTATCACCCACCACCATTGGGATCACACCGGTGGTTTACCTAAGTTACTTGAGCGCTTTCCGGATGTTACCATTTATGGACCAGAAACAATCAGTGGGATCAATTATCCAGTAAAAGAAGGCTCAAAAATACACTTACAACCACAAAATCTGTCTTTAGAAGTGATTGCCATCCCAGGGCACACTTTAGATCATATTGCCTACATTGGCAAAGGCTTAGTATTTTGTGGAGATACCTTGTTCTCAGCGGGTTGTGGACGCCTATTTGAAGGCACTGCAGAGCAAATGTACCATTCTCTCAATAAACTCAAGCAACTACCAGATAACACACTGGTCTACTGTGCCCATGAATATACTTTAGCTAACTTAAAGTTTGCCCACTATATCGAGCCTTCAAATCTTGATATAAAACAAAAAATTTCTGATGTTGAACAGATACGCGAACAAAAATTGCCAAGCTTACCCAGTACAATGGCGGTAGAAAAAAAAATCAACCCTTTTCTAAGGAGCTTGGAGGAATCGGTTATAAAATCAATAGTAGAAAAGTCAGCTAATAATAGTCAGTCAAATACTGAAATTTTTGCCGCTTTGCGTAAACTAAAAGACCAATTTTAAGACTAAAAGTGTGGAGAGCCCTAAAATCAGTTGCTCGAACCTCACAATTAAACTATTATGGCATAATGAGTATGTTAGCCAATATGCTTTTGAATTAATGGCGTATTACATCAACAAAGATCAAAACTAAAGATCTATGAGTTTTTTTTAGTAGAAGCATAATGAACAAAATAATTAAATTCTGTTGGGCTACATGCCTTACCTTATCTATAGTAACATTATCGACTCAATCTGCTGTTGCTGAACCCATTAGTATTTCTCCCCAACATGCCTCGAAGAACCTATTCAAACCTTTTCAAAAAAGCTTCGCCCCAGCGAAAGTAGATGATTTAAACCATATACCGGTTGTGTTATGGACCCGCATGCGCAATCAATTTAGTTTAAATATAAACGAGAATGATCCTAGGGTTAAGTACTATATTAAGCAATTCACAAGTTCGCAGTATCATTTTACAGAGATGGTGAACAATGCTAGACCCTACCTTCACTATATCCTAGAAGCTGTAGATACCTACAATATGCCCGCAGAAATTGCCCTTTTGCCTATGGTCGAGAGTAATTATGACCCCTTTGCGAAAAGCGCACCTGGCGCGAGAGGTTTATGGCAAATTATGCCGCAAACTGGAAAATATTATGGCTTATCACGAAATGCTTGGTTCGATGGGTGCCAAGACGTTGTACTCTCAACCAATGCTGCTTTACGCCACCTAGACTATCTACAAAAGCGCTTTAAAGGCGATTGGCTACACGCCCTTGCAGCTTATAACTCTGGTGATGGACGGGTTGCACGCTCTATTCGGCAAAATATAAAAGAAAACAAACCCACTGATTTTTGGTCTCTAAAACTACCTAAACAAACCAAAGATTACGTCCCCAAATTAATGGCTTTAGCGACTATCGTTAAAAACCCTTCGCGATATAATGTTATTTTGCCTAATGTTATGAACCAATCTTATTTTACCCAAGTTGACCTAGGTAAAGCAGTAGACCTAAAACAAGCAGCGAAGCTGGCCAACATCCCTGAGAAACAACTCACCCTCTTGAACCCAGGCTATCATAGCCATCGCATGCATCCTGAAGGACCTTTCCATATCTGTGTTCCAATCCAAATAGCTCATACTTTCTCTGACACAATCGCTTCTCTGGAAGCCTTAACTTTGGAGCTTCCGACACGCTACAAAATTGCCAAAGGCGACTCACTAATTAAAATTGCTAAACGGTTTAAAACAAACCCCAGTGAGATTCGTCTATTAAATAACTTGAAAAACGATACCATCATTGTTGGTAAATATTTACAAATTCCAGCTGGCCAAAATACAAGTCAAAAACGTGTACATGTTGTTCAAACGGGTGACTCTTTATGGAATATCAGTAAAAAATATAAAGTCAATATCCAACAAATAGCAACGAATAATCAAATCAAGCAAGACAGTATTTTAAAGCCTGGCCAAATGCTCGTAATTGATTTTGCTTAAGAGCCAGTTAATCACTATTTACATTTTCAATTAATTTCACATATTTTAATAAGTTATAAAAAATGAGTACTTCTCTCCCCCCTTGCCCTAAATGCACATCTCAATATGCTTATGAAGATCGAGACCAGCTAGTTTGCCCAGAATGTGGGCATGAATGGAAAGTCACCGAGACACAAACTGAAGCAGATAGCTTTGTTGTCAAAGATGCTAACGGGAATACACTTGCAGATGGGGATATTGTCACTTTGATTAAAGATTTAAAAGTGAAAGGCTCCTCCTCAGTTGCCAAGATGGGAACCAAAGTAAAAATCAATAGACTGGTTGATGGGGATCACAATATAGATTGCCGAATAGAAGGCATTGGCCCTATGATGCTAAAGTCCGAATTTGTAAAAAAAGCCTAAACCACTTAAATATCTTTGTTGACTCACAGGAGGCAGCAGAGGAAAATAAATATCTATATTACAAGGAAAAGGTAGTTAGATGATTAAATACATTCGCACTTTATTTTTTATTCTTGTGTTTGCCCCCCTCCCACTCCAGGCATTTTATTGGAGTCCTCATATTGGAATTGATTGGAAATACTGGGGTGCCGAGCCCAAAAACAAACAATGGGAATATTACAAAGATACGTGGCCTGATATCTCTAATGCCCTCTCCTTTTACGCAGGCTCTAGGGTCAACGGCTTTTTTGGCTTTGACTTAGGGTATGAGCAATCTACCACTAAAGAAAAACCACACCTCTTTGATGGCACTCAGACCTTCCTAACTAGCATACCAGCCCCTGCAGGAGACTCATCTAAAGTCGAAGTTAGATTAAAAGCTTGGTATGCTAATTTTAATTTTTACTGGGAGATGGTAAGAAACTTGGAGCTTATCGGCATGGTAGGACTATCCAATTTGAAGCCAGATACCCATATTTTTTATGTCAATGCAGGTCAAGCGACAGAGATATCACAAAAAACGCCTTCAAAAGCCTCTGCTCGATTAGGGCTGGGTATGCAATATAACCCATGGTGGTTTTTAGGCTTAAAAGCAATGGTTATTTTTGATCAGATTAGTCGTTTAAACTATGAAGGTCATGACGTCAATAACAATTTTTTCAGCATCAAGCCTTATAAGAACGCAACTTCTTTCCATTTAGGCTTTGTATTCTCTTACTCACCACCTAGACGATAAAAAAACACCTCGCTCTAACATATCTATCTAATATTCCGCGGCCTAGCCGCGGAAGTTTCACTGTTAAAATTTTACCAAGCTAATAAAACCAAATTTATATTTAACATGTATCACAACACTAGATTATACCTAGTGTTGCTTTATCTGCTAGGATAGTTGTTATCGTCTACAAGAAGCAGTATTTCCCCTAATTAATAATCATAAATATGTTCAAGGGTATATCCAGCATCTTGAGCCTCTTTAATAGCAAGGTGTAAGTTGCTAACTTTAGCAAGAGAAACTATACGCGCTTTAGATTTATCAGAAACAAATTTGTCTTTAAAAATCAGATCGGACTGAGCTAAACTTTTGTTCATACCAGAGTCTGCTACAAATGAAACAGCGATATCTTGATTACCTGAGATATCATTAAAAATATAACCTTGTTGAATCAGCATTGGAATAATTTTAGAAAAATCACCCCATCTAGGCACTGAAATCAACAGCTTGTTCTCTTCTTGACTGATCACTTTAACTTTACTGGGTAAGTCTGTAACACTGACATTTGGTGTGGTCACAGACAGATATATTAAACCTTCACTGGGTTCATAAGAAGATTGAACCGCATATTTTATGAGTTTTGCATATAAAGACTTAAAACCATATTCCATTGAAAAAGATAATTTTCGCTCTGTTTTTCTAATGAAATTTTTATCAAAAAAATCTGGTTCATGCCATATTTTATTAACCCATGATGAAAAATCAAACTCATACCAAGGATCATAAAATATTAGATTGCTATAGGCTCTATTGGCTTGTGCAATAATGTCATCTTCGACAACAGGCTTGTCATTCGCCAACCATCTCGTAAACCGACCAATAGTATTTTCGTAAGCACTTTTGACTATATATTCAACCGTTGTGCTTATGCCGATGACTTTTAACATCGTGATATATTCGGAGTTTTGAGGATAACGGTCATCACAAATTGATAGTACTCTATCGTACATGCGCCAATACATACGCGTACTCTCAATAAAAGGAAAATCGGAAGGATTTTGCTTACTTTCCAAATACTCGGCATATTCTTTTGGATTAAAAACCAAGTACCATTCCGGTATAGTTAAAAAGGTCTGCTCTTCTCCACGGTAATATTTTTTTATTTTAAATCGCTCTTTGTCAATACGATTTTGCCCGCTAATATAGTGCTTTTTCCAAAGTTGATTCCTAAACCTATATTTGGGATCAAGTTTATCTTTTAAGGCAAAGAATTCATTATAGTTCGGATAGGCTTTAGAGAACTGTTCGAATGAGGCGAAAATCTGATAAGGCAAATAATATGACCCATCTAAAGAAATAACAACATCTATCATTTCTTGACTCCACTTTTCCACCTCAGCTCTTGAATCTGGGTCCACACCTTGACGATAATAGACAACAAAAGCAAAAGACTCCTTCGGGGCCCAAGACAAAAGTGTGCCCTCATCCGCAAACACATGTCGAATAGAAACGTTTAAGATATTGACATCATGCTCGTTGAATATTTTTTTCATTTTAGGCACAAACTGAGCAAAATTTTCCACAGGCACAAAATATTCTCTTAGAACATATGTATATTCACTCCGATCTTTGGGTTCCAGTTCTTTGACATCATAACTTGCTTCCCAATTTCGCCATACAACGCGATCAAAAGAATAGTAAACAGGATCAATTATTTTTTCTCTTATCCACTTACCGAAATCATAATCCGCGACAAACTCAGCAGCACGAGGCCCCCAGTAATACGCTTCATCTTTAGCGATGACTCTATCATCGCTTGTCAATGGCTTGTCAGACTCGTACCAACTCACATCAAGAGCTTGATCATAATCAGGCGGGTAGATATCGGCATTGTGCATAACAATTTTAGGGTTGGTTCGCACATTTTTAACAAAGTGCTTCGGATAGTCCACTAAGGGCATTTTCTTAACGATTCGTTCAATTTTTGTATTATCTGCTAATGACAAAGTTGCTTCAACAATAACCCCTAACCCCCCATATCCACCAATGGCGCCCAAAAAGATATCGGCATTATTTTCTCGACTAGCCAAAACAATTTGTCCATCTGCTAACACTATTTTAATAGACTTGACAGAGGACACTAAAGGGCCCTCTCCTATATAACGACCATGAACATTGACGCTTAATGAACCGCCGACTGTAAAATTTGCATAGGTTTGCATAATCTTAATAGACAAATTTTTAGGATCAATAATCTCTTGAATGTCCCGCCAGGTTATACCTGTTTGCACGGTTATTTCCTTTTCTTTGGGCTTGAAATCAACTACCTTGTTAAATCGCCGCATATCTATATGTAGACTGTCTTCATAAGCAACTTGTCCACCCTGACTATAACGTCCGCCCCCGATAGAAATCGGACCTTCGCTATTTTTAATTGCCAAGGCAATCTCATCAATAGATTTAGGCGTAATCACTTTAGCAACAGATATAGGGTTAAGACCCGTGATATCATTCACGATGTTATCTTTGGTTTGAAAATCAAATGACTCATCTTTGCTGGTTTTGATAATAACCGTTGTTGATATTGCAATTACGCTGATAAAAATGAAACTCAGAATAAAAAATCGTTTTATCCATTTTTTAATAAACAAGTAGAAGGTATGCAACTTAATATATCCTTTATGGTATTATTTTTAACAATATTACTAAACTATGGTCATTGATGAAAAATTATATCGACTCAATCTTTAAAATCAGCCACATTGCTATTATTTCACTGCTTATTATTTTTCCTGCCAAATTATTCAGCGAAGCAGATTCAGAAAATGCAAATATAAGAAATGATAGTAATTTTCATTATATTTATCAAAAAGAAAATTTGAAAGCCAAGTTTGCCACATTCCTTGTTAATGTGTTTCATTTATATCCAGAAAAAGAGTTCCATGCATTAATTGACAGTACTTCAAAACAATATAATAAAGACAAAGATATTTATATCAACACACAAGAAAATATTCATACAATAAAACCCTTTTTTAGTGAATTAACATACTCCATTCCTGCATTATCGAAACAAAAAAAAGTCATATCAAAACAAACAGCGGAATTGCTTCCCAAAAATAAAATCTTTAATGGCTATTTAGAAATTGGTTCAACGGGTCGCTATTATGATGCATTAAAAGCAACATTAGCCTTAAAAGGAGATGTCTACTTTGTTGCAGATCACAAACCTAATTATTCATTTACAGACATGATAGATAGAGGACAGCTCTCCAAAGCAGGCGATTTTATTCCCTTAAATAATTACCAAAGTAAAATCTCTGCCAATATTCCCGAAAGCTCAATTGAATTAGTGACTGTTTATATTGGTTTCCATCATTGCCCTATTGATCTCAGAGATGAGTTTATACAATCTATTTGGAAAGTTATGAAGCCTGGTGGGTTTTTAGTTGTGAGAGACCATAATGTAAATAATAAAGATATGTTAAAAATGGTCTCATTAGCCCACGATGTATTTAACTTAGGAACGAACGAAACATGGGAAACCAATGCTTCAGAACTGAGAAATTTCTACAGCTTAGATACATTAAATAAATTAATGCTCAAAAATGGATTTACAACAGATGGTAAAAGATTATACCAAAGTGGCGACCCCACATTAAATGCATTGATGTTATTTCAAAAACCCGCTTAAAGTTCCGAACTAAGCAATACCAAATTAAATCTGGTATTGCTTATAGGTTGACTTCTTGCTGCGCTTTCGCTTGGTTTTTTCAATCCTATTTTTGATTAACCGACCGCGCTTTTTAAGCTGCTTTCGATTAAGCACATTCCGCAAATGCTTATAGGGATTTTCAGCCGTTTTAAATACTAATTTTAACGGTGTAGAGTGCAACTTTAAAGACTTCATAAAATAACGTACTAAGTAACGCTGAAAATTCATTGGTACTTTCTCAGCTTGACTGCCATGGATAATAATCGTTGGCGGGAAGCTACCACCACCATGCGCGTATCTTAGTTTAATTCTTCGGCCATTCACTAATGGAGGCTGGTTGCGTGCCTGCGCATTATATAGCATTTCTGTTAATTTGGCCGTTGATAATTCTATAGAAGCTTGACGATAAGCATCTTCAATTTTATCAAACAATAATCCAACATTAGAGCCATGTAATGCTGAAATAGGGAGTGTTTGTACATATTCAGCAAATTTTAGCCTTTGATCTAATTGTTTTTTGAGTTTTTCTTTTTGCTCATCTGGCAAATTATCCCATTTGTTCATGCATAGTATAACCGCTTTACCGCTAGAGATAGCATAATTTAAAATTCTCAGATCTTGATCCGCTAAATCTTCAGTTGCATCGATTAAGACTAAAGCGACGTGACATGAATCAAGCGCATCTAATGTTTTAATAATAGAAAATTTTTCAATCGCTTGCGTCACAGAACTTTTACGTCTCACACCTGCCGTATCAATAAAAACAAAAGACTGGCCAAAATGCTCATGTTTGCTCTCAACACTATCTAAAGTCGTACCCGGCTTATCAAAAACCACCATTCGCTCTTCACCCAACATTCTGTTGGTTAAGGTCGATTTACCCACATTGGGACGACCAATAATTGCAACCCTTATATCATCGCGATCATCATGTGTATCTGGCTCAGATTCAGAGACACCAGCCATTGCCGCTTCAATCACTTGCCTAACACCTCTGTTATGCTCTGCAGCGACTTGAAATAACCCATCAAAACCTAAGCTATAAAACTCAGCTGAAACCATATCGGGATCACCCACATCGGTTTTATTCACTAAGATATAGACTTTTTTGTTTAGTGCTCGTAGCTTTTCAGCAATGACCTCATCATCAGAAACCATCCCACTTTTAGCATCTACAACAAAAAATATAACGGTCGCGTCTTCTAAGGCCAAATCGACTTGGTCATCAATACAGCCGTCAAAACTGGTATCTGATAGCATGCCCCCCGTATCAACAATCATATGCCGCTTTTCATCTAGCGCGCCAAAACCATACTGACGGTCGCGGGTCACCCCCGCAAGATCGCCGACAATTGCATCTCTGGAACGCGTAAACTTATTAAATAATGTAGATTTCCCTACATTAGGTCGGCCAACAATTGCGATAACAGGTAACATACTATAACTCTACTACTTATAAATTAATTTACTGCGATGGTTTTGTATCTAACATCGATAACTTACCATTATACTCACGAACCAATACATACTGATTGCTGACAATAGGTTGCTGATAGAATTTATCGCCCATTTCTGCACGCCCTTTAATATGGCCTGTGTTACTATCAACCCAATGAATATAGCCCCCTCGGTCTGCAACGACAACATACTGGCCTTGCACTGATGGACTCGTAATATAACGTTTGACTAATTGACTCTGTTTCCACAATGTCGCACCTGTCTTTTGATCTATCGCCCACAAGTTATGAGATTCATCAGTAATGTAAATGCTATTTTTATCGAATGCCATATCTTGGAAAGAGGATATTTTACGCTCCCATAATAATTCATGTTTGCGAATATCTAATGCCGCTAAATTACCTTGATAAGCAACAACATAGGCTATATCACCTATAATAATAGGGTCGGCACTAATGTCGACTAAACGCTGTAACTCAGAGCGACCTCTGGATACCGCCAAAGTATGCTCCCATTCTTCCATACCGCTATAAAGATTTAATATAACAATTTTGCCATTAGATAAACCGACGAGTACTTTGTCGCCGCTGATGGCAGGAGAACTTTTTGTTCTTAAAGATAATGATGGTGTTGTTTGTGGCACTTCCCATAATATCTCACCGTTGGTACTACTTAACGCAACAACGGTACCATCTACAGCTTGAACCACTAATATACCCGCATTCCCTTTAGGCGCTGACAAAACTTCACTGGATACTTTTCGCCGCCATTTTTCTTGCCCCGTATTTAAATCAAAAGCCAACACCATACTGCGTGCTGCAACGATAAGGTTACCGTCAATAACTTCAGGTCCTGCGGTAAAATGTAGTTTTGATTGATGAGACCACAGTTCCTGTCCATCACTAATCTTAATCGCTTTTAAAACATTGCCTTCTTCTACCGAATAAATTCTCTGGCTAAAAGCAATTGGTTTTAATTTGCTATATGTGTGGCGCCCTTTGCGATGACTGACTTTCGTCCAAGCGATATCAACAGACGTTTCTTCTTGTCCCTCTATTTCTGAAACAGCGCTAAGCTCTAGATCCGCCTGTTTTTCAAAAGGACTACGAATTGGAATTTTGCTGCAGGCTGTTAGCATAAAACTACAAGCCAAAGTTAATCCCACTAGCTTTTTCGGTATACTGATTACATCCGGCATTTTATTACTCACTTCCTACTTTGGCTTTTTTTTCTTCAATTTGGTCAATCAAATCTTGAGACATTCCTAATTCTTTCAACTTATAAGTTAAGAGTTGTCCATGCAGATGCTCTTCTGGCGCCGCTTCTAATGCAGCCTCATAAGATTCTACGGCTTCATCTAATTTAGATTGGCTGTGTAAAATATCGCCTTTAATTTCTTCCATTAAGGTCAACCAACCATCTGCTTCATCTTTATTATGCAAAGATAATGCTTTTTCAAAATCACCTTTTGCATAGTAAGTTTTTATCAAACGAACTCTAGCCAACATTTTAAAATCATTGTCCGTACTATCATTCATCACCCACTTTAATTGCTTCTCTGCTTCGTCGTAGTTTTTTTCTTCTACTGCATATTTTGCAATCGTAAACGCCGCTAATTGTGCATAAGGTGTTTTGGGATAATCATCAATCAGACGATTCGCCTTACTGAGCATGCTCTTAGTGTCATTTTTTTCTTGGCTAGAAATCATGGCAAAGTAATGCTCAGACCCTTGCTCTGCGATCACATCATTATGATGCAAGTAATAACGACCAGACATAAATAGCACGGCAGCAATAATGACGACCCATGAGATCATTGACCCATTTTTATTAAACCAGCCCTTAACTGCATCCCATTGTTGTTCGTCCGTTTCATATCCTGACATAGGATTCTCCTTAATCTTTCTTTTGAGTTATATTTTGGTTCATATTCTTGTCTAAAAATTCTACTAATGCCTCTAGGGCAAAGGTTTGCTGGGGCAACTCTTCGCGCAATGATTTTACGGTGTATTTATTTTGTGCTCGCTCATCCTCTCCAATAACGATAGCCCAACGCGCTCCGCTCATATCTGCTTTTTTAAATTGGGCTTTAAACTTGCCACCACCACAGTGACATATTAATTTCAAGTTTGGGAGTTTATCTCGCAGTATTTCTGCCACCCCCAATGCCGCAATATCATCATGGACAATATAAGCATCAACACTGGTTAATTCAGGCAATGATTTTTTCTCTTCTAAGATTAATAATAATCTTTCTAAACCTAATGCAAAACCAGTGCTTGGTGTAGATTTACCGCCAATGAGCTTAACCAAATCATCGTATCGTCCACCTGCACATACGGTACTTTGCGCACCTAATAAATTGGAGGTCCATTCAAATACAGTGTGCGTGTAATAATCTAAGCCTCGGACCAAGCGTGTATTAATTGTATAGGGAATATTGTACAGCTCTAGTGCCGCTAGAATCCCATCAAAATGCTGTTTTGACTCTAAACCTAAATGCTCAAGAATAGTAGGTGCATTCTCAATCAATGTCTTTAAAGCGGGATTTTTACTATCCAAAATTCTCAGCGGATTATTCTCTAGCCTATCAATTGAGTCTGCATCAAGCTCTGATTCATTCGCTTTAAAATATTTTACCAACTCTTTTCTATATTCAAGGCGCTCTTCATATGTCCCTAGTGAATTAAGCTCAAGCTTAATATCTTTTTCTAATCCAAGTTTTTGCCATAGTCTATAGGTCATCAGCAATATCTCAATGTCGATATCAGGCCCAGTTAAGCCAAAGGCTTCCACCCCCAACTGATGGAATTGTCTTAAACGACCTTTTTGTGGATTCTCTCTTCTAAACATCGGCCCCATATACCATAGTTTTTGAACTTGGTTATAAAGAAGTCCATGCTCTATTCCTGCTCGCACACATTGGGCTGTACCTTCTGGTCTTAAAGTTAAGCTTTCAGCCTTCTTTTTATCATTCTCTTTATCTTCGAAGGTGTACATCTCTTTACCGACAATATCGGTCACTTGCCCTATTGCCCTTTTGAATAAATCAGTTGGCTCTAGTAAGGGAGATCGAATTTCATCATACCCATAGCTAGACAACAAACCTACTAAAGTTTGTTCTAAATACTGCCAATACTGAATTTGAGCGGGCAAGATGTCTTTCATGCCTTTCACGGCTTGAATATCCAAAGCCATACGTTACTACTCCTAAAGCCTAGTCTGCTGGTATTTTCCCAGATTACAGCCAATCAATAAAGCCAACCGACGAAATTTCATTACTTTTTCGCATATCTTTGGTAATTATTATCAGGACACCCCTGTTAAGTTGAGTTTCTTATTGGGACAGCCCTGTTTAGTGACTGTTTAGTTACGATTCTTATGCTGACGTAGATATTATGGCGCTCTTATATCAACTCAAAGATAGAGGCTGATATTTTAATTGATAATTATAGCCTCAACAAAAGCTGCTCAGATAACTTGTTGATATGCCTGGAATATTTAGCTAGTTGACTTTTGGTTTTAGTCATAACCGGTTATTCTTACCCGACAAACAGCATTGCTGAAACTTCTCCCAAATCAATATAATTTCCACTCAATTTTACAAGTTATTTCACACCCGGTAGGACCATTATGAAGTTTACAATATCTCCCACAACAGAAACCAATTTACGCTCACTAGCCGTTTTCGCTGGCATTTTAACTTTAGCAGGCTTTGTCGGTAGCTTTGTCGCAGCTGGAACTGGAATCATTGCCTCACTAGCGCTCACTATCACATGTTCTGCAACTGTGCTCTGGTTTAGCCGCGAAATAGCCCTATGGCTTATGAATGCTAAAGAAATAAAGGCTAATGAAAAGCCAGAAGGCTTTGATTTAGTTAGTATGGTTGAAGCGTTGCGCGTCAACCCCGAGATTCAGTTAAAAACAATGCCTAAAATTTGTATTATTGAAAGTGACAAAATTAATGCATTTGCAACAGGCCGTCATCAAAACCATACTGCAATTGCAATAACAACAGGCCTACTCAAAAAAGCAAAAGAAAAAGCAAATGGCGATATGGCACTAGCCAACAAATGGATCAAAGCAATATGGTGTCATGAACTAGGCCATATTGTAAATCATGATATTGCGACCAAAACAACCATTAGTATTTTTGCCAGCGCCCTGAGGATATTTAGTGAATCGATTTATAAGCAACGACGCGCGCGTGAAGATAGCAACAAGCATAAGGATGAAAAAGAAGTTAAATCGCCTTCTTTTCTGCAAAAAATGGGGGAATATATCTTACTATACTGGCTTGTCCCTTTCTCAGGAACGCTTTTATCCTTGTCTTTATCTAGAACTCGTGAATTCGCTGCGGATGACGTTGCCCGCAAATGCGGTCATGGTCAAGACCTAGCCGACGCTTTTGATAACTTATTACGTGATACTAAGAATAACGGCGACCATGGCAGTAGAAACATTGATGCGCTAGCCTCTATGATGTGTATGAGTATGGATGCTGCTACTGACACTCAAACTTCTGAAGCGCTCAAAACTGAAAAATCCTGGGTGTCATGGACTTGTTTACAATATAAACAATTCACCGCAACGCACCCGCCAATTCAGGATAGAATTGAAAGGTTAACTAAAAACAGTACAACAGATTGTCCTGAATCGACTTCAAGCGCATCGATCTTACACAGTTGTTAGTCAATAAATTTAAACAAAAAACCCGCTAATGCGGGTTTTTTTATATTGTTAAATGATATTGATAATGACTAAGGCGACCATTTTTGTCACCTTTAAAATCATCATCTTGGGTTTCTTAGTTAGAGGATGCTACACTGCTTTTCGTAGGATCACCACCACACAACATCATATCCGCTTTTTTTTGCTTGCCCTAGCAGGCTCTTTAATAAGACTCTTAAATTCTTCAGGTGAGGGTAAGTCTTTATTATGTATGCTTAATTTCGGGTTTGGATGAGATAGATACAATGCTCCATTACAGATTGCTTTGAAATTTTGATTGTAGTCATACTCTTTGACTAATCTCTCATGCACAGCACGCCAAGCTTTTTGTGTGCCTGGCTTAGCCGCAAGCATCGCCATCTCTCTAATGCCCTTTGAAAAAGTCTCAAAGAGTTCTGAATACATACCAGATGATTTCTCTTCAGACAATAAATCAAAATACTCTTTCTGATTTTCATCAAAACCAAGCCCACCTAACAACATAATATTGTCGCCTACGAATCCCTGTTTCCTATCAATATTAAGCCTTAAGTACTTTATCAAATCATCAAAATCATCCTGGAGCACAGGATCGCTGATCTGCTCTTTGAACACATATTCGATGGTGTAAAGAAGCTCTTCTTCGAGAAAAAGACCAGGTGCCGTATCCTTTTGCTGAAAATACGGCAACTCAGAGCTTGAGAGCACTTGCAAAATCGTATTATCGCCGGATCCCATTCCGATATCATTACGAATGAGCATGATATCTTTGATTTCTTGATCATCTAGATAGAAGCCAGAAAATATTCTAACCGTCTTGTCTTCTTGGCTTTTTATTTCACCCGAACTACATATCAACTCTTCTGTTTCAGGTGTGACCATTGTCACGTTTGTATGGATATCGAACTTTTTCAGCATTTCTGTTAACACATTGACTTCTACAGCCCCTTTAGGCACAAAAAAATCACAGTTTTTTTGAAGTATACCTTCATCCATGTTCTTTAATAGACCTGTTAATAAAAAATGTGTCGCGCCAAAAGCATTTTGCGGATATCCGGGCATCAGCTTATACGTTTCAAAATAGTCTTCAATCATTTGTGTTGTATAACGTTTACCCACCAGTTTTTCTATGAGCAACTTCCCTTTTGAGCTCTTAAAAGCATACATCTTCTTCACTCTATCTACTTTAAGTTTGACCGCCTCTTCTAAGCGAAGACCATATACGGATTTTTCCTGTGTACTATTAGACGGGCGTAACAATCCCATCGACGCAGAGGGCAGCTGATGGATACCTTCGCTTGATCGTTCAAAGGTGGCCTGAGTCAATGGGCTATTAAGCGTGCCAGAGGTAAGTTGCTTACATTCTATATGATTTATTTTTAATTCTTTAGGAATAAGCTTCAACAGATTACCATAAGCGATTGTAAAACATAGCGCACTTTTTTGGATATGCGATTTGATCATAGCCTGATCTTTCTCTCTCAGATCAAACAATGATTTCGGCTCCTTGGTTGTTTCTATAGTATGTGCCTCTAAATCATGTATCTTGCAAAAAGCTTTGAATTCTTGAAGCACACTTTTTTGCCGCTGATTATCCCTTTTAACTGAGCTAGATTCCCCTTCGCAGAAATCCACACTTAAAATAGGCACAATCTCATAGGGTTTAGACAATATCTCTTTTAACTTAAGGATGTATTGCACCATATGTCCATAGTCTCCCCTGCCATCATGTAAATTATGGCAATAGACGACCACTTTATTCTTCCCATCGATCGGTTTGGGTGCATCCATATTTTTAAAGATGGAGTACGTTGTCATACATCTTATTTCTTATAATATACACATGAACAGTCTTATTCTATTTAGATTGGATGGACCTGCACAAGAAAGATCATATGTATGATTAATGCTTTTTAAATGAGAATCTTTATATCGCATTCCAAGAGCCATCAGGTGCACGACATGAAGTACCATACATCTTTTCAGTCCTACCATGCACAAACACCGTGGTCACAAATTCACGACAATAATAGCCCATACCCGACTCTCCATCTCGAACAGGTCTGTAGGTCCCCCAATGGCCTGTATTGGAGTTACTCCAATATACGGTTTCACCAACCGGAACACGTGATGCTTTTGTGAAGGCGGTATTCGCATGCCGCTTGTCATCACCATCCATGCTATTGCCGATTTGATTACCAATAATACCACCTACTAGGGCACCGACGGCTCCGCCCACGACGCTACCAGCGCCATGTCCAAACTGGGCTCCAACGATTGCACCGCCAACTGCTCCTGCAAATGTACCTACTGCTTCCTTTTCGCCCGCTGGTGCACAACCAGCAAGACCCAATGCACCTACTAATACTACAACAGGAACTTTTAACTGCTTCATCATATACTCGGTGATATACACCGCCCCCTTCATACAATTCAATCATCTTATGTCTTAGTTATCGACCAGCTAAGATAATGCTTGAGACAAATCTTGAGGCATAAAGTCAATCATCATCTATTATTAATAGAGCAAACAACAAAACTTCTAAGAGTATATGAAAAGACTACTGACGACTATATTATTGATCAGCGTTATGCTGGCAGGCTATGCCGTTATGATGAGCTGCTATATTCTGATTATAGGGCACAAAACTCTAAAGAATACGTACCAGAATTTAAAACGGGTCAAATTTTAAGTGTTCATTGCGTAGAACGTTTCGACTTAAGAGTCAGGGTCGACTGGGCGTTCTAATTCTTCTGCTCGCAGTTCACTCATAACCATTTCGTTAATGCTACGTTCCAATGATTTTTGCTCCGACGTTGCAGCCATAAATTCAACAGGTTTGGCAGACACTTTGTGCTTGGTCCAATAAATTAGCTCCACGGCGCCAAACAATAGGCAAAGTGCCATCACCCAGCTAATTTTTTTAAAGACATTGGATGTTGGTAAGTCTGCGTTATCCCGTAATTCTTTTGCCATAAGACAAACGTCATAACGAGATAATACTGCTTCAGCTGGGATATCTAAAAAGCGGGCATATTGGCTGTAATATTTTCGAACTAATTCTTTATCTTGCAATAGTGGATAATCAAAGTTATCTGATTCTAAAGCCTGTAACAGGCTCTCACTGATACCAAGATAGGATGCCGGATTACTCAAGCCTTGGTGTTCTGCTAATCTTTTTTCTTTTAAGATTGCACCAGGGCCTTTTTCTGAGTCGTTGCTTTCCATAGCCATCATATACTCCCTATTCTAACTTGACACGATTCACTAGCCAGAGATAAACAAATCCTTTGTTTTTGCATCTGGAAACTTCGCCTGCAAAAGCAACTTTAAACTGGCCGCTTGATCTTTGTTACCAGTATATTCTGCTAATTTTACCCCTAATAATAACGATCGTTTTGTAGGGGCTGCTAATTTAGTATAGGTGCTATAATAATTCTGTGCTTCTAAAATATTATTTTGTCGGTATTTAATAATAGCCAGCTCTAGCATGGCATAATGTCGATTGGGATCGTGCCGCAACGCCGTTTCAAAGTAAGTCTGTGCTTTTGCTATGTCTGGAATTTGCATCACACAAACACCTGCATTTTCATAAACCTCTCCTGTTCGCGCATAATCTTTGTCTTTTAACGCTTGCATAAACTGTGTTTCAGACTCTCTATAACGTGCCATACGGCATAAAAAAGCGCCATAGTTATTATAGGATTTACCGTTTTTAGGATCGTGTTTGATTGCTAATAGATAGGATTTTTCGGCTTCAACCAACTCACCAATATGCTCTAAGTAATAACCATAAGCATAATGTACATCTGGCATATCGGGCGCCAATTTCATGGCTCGAAGTAATTTTGTTTTTGCGCGGGCGTTTTGACCTTGTTGTAGATAAGATAAACCCAATTCAGCGTTAATTTTAGCGGCTTTATCGTAATCAATAACGTCGGGAATATCATACATAGAGGACTGGGCTGATTCTAACTCTTCATTGAGCTTGGCAATTTCTTCTTTTGCATCTTTATTAGTTTGGCAGCCTGATACCACAAGCAATGCGACTATTAGTAATCCCTTATTCCACTGCATATATTCTCCCTAAAATATTAATGCGTACTCTGGCTGCCCTCTGAACTTTGCTCTGTGCTTTGAACAATCACAACTGGAAGGTGATATTTTCTTTCTTGCTTATACGGTATGCTCCGACGTGTTCTATCTTTGACTCTGCCTGCTAATTGACCGCAAGCGGCATCAATATCTTCACCTCGGGTTTTCCGAATTGTGGCAATAAAATTATGTGCTATAAGGATATCTTGAAACTTTTTGATAGCCGCAGGTGTCGAACAGGTATAACTTGAACCCGAAAATGGGTTAAAGGGTATGAGATTTATTTTACTCGGCACATTTTTTAGCAACTTAATCAGTTGGTAAGCATGCTCTTTTTGGTCATTTATGCCATCCAACATCACATATTCCATCGTCACTTTACGTTTTTTATTCTTAGCGACATAATCCTTGCACGTTTTCATTAGTATATCTAATGAGTATTTTTTATTGATGGGCATTATTTTCGTGCGCACATCATCGGTTGGCGCATGTAAAGAAACCGCCAAAGAAACGTCTGTTTCCGCAATAAGTTTATCCATAAAAGGTACAACACCGGAAGTGCTCACCGTTACACGTTTCTTAGATAAACAGTAGGCCAAATCTTCTTGCATAAGCCTAATGGCCACTAACACATTTTCATAGTTTAATAATGGCTCGCCCATGCCCATAAAAACAACATTTGTTATGGGAGATCGGATTTGATCTGGGTTAATTTTTTTGAGCTCATGCACCACATGCCACAATTGCCCAATAATTTCAGAAGGTTGTAAATTACGCTGAAAACCTTGCTGCCCAGTATGACAAAACTTGCAGTTTAGAATACATCCCACTTGAGAAGACACACACAAAGTACCCCGATTGGTTTCAGGTATAAATATGGTTTCAATCGCAGAATTATTACCTGATGAAAATAACCATTTTCGCGTGCCATCGTTTGATATTTGCTCTGATAAGAGCTTTGGGCCTTCGATAACCGCAATTTTTTTTAGTTTATTGCGTAAAGCAAAACTCAAGTCGGTCATTAAATCAAAGTCGGACACACCATTTTTGTGGATCCAACGTAATAATTGCTGGGCGCGAAACGCCTTCTCACCAATAGAGGTGAAAAAGCGAATCATACCGTCTTTGTCTAAGTCTAATAAATTGACTTTTTCTACTTGCGTATCTTGCATATTCAGCGACTTATCTCACACGCTCACATAACTCTTCCGTTTTAAAGAAGAATTTGATTTCGTTTTGCGCTGTTTCTTCGGCATCAGAACCATGTACAGCATTTTCGTCAATAGAACTTGCAAAATCAGCTCTAATCGTACCAGCTGCAGCTTCAGCTGGGTTTGTCGCGCCCATAACATCACGATTCGTTTTAATCGCGCTTTCGCCTTCTAAAACCTGAACAAATACAGGTCCGCTGATCATAAAATCAACCAAGTCTTTGAAAAAAGGACGTTCTTTATGTACTTCATAAAAAGACTCTGCTTGTTCACGACTCAGTTGCATCATTCTGGCTGCAACAACACGCAGATTGGCTTTTTCAAAACGGGTAATAATTTCGCCAATTACATTTTTGGCAACAGCATCAGGCTTAATAATAGATAAAGTTCTTTCGAGGGCCATTTTTAACTCCAGGTCATAAAACAAACTTATAATAATTACTCAACTATTATACTTGGCTAACCGAATATTTGCACATTTCTTTATGCTCAACAAATAGTTAGTTAGCTTCTTCCATCCAAGCGGCTTGAATAGCCTCTAATATTTTCTCATTACTGCGATTTGGATCATCTTTAAAATCAGGTAATTCACAAACCCAACGGTGTAAGTCTGTAAAACGAATTAACTGTGGATCAACATCAGGGTGTGCGTCCAATAAATCCTCAGCAATCATTTGGATATCTGTCCAGCTATATTCCATTAATTTCCCTCAGAAACTTGGTTAACTGTATATTTAGGAATGTCGACTTCTAAATCTTCATTTCCAACAATGGCTTGGCAACCTAGGCGAGACTCCGGCTCTAAGCCCCATGCCCTATCAAGCAAATCATCTTCTTCTTCTTCTGATTCTTTTAAAGAATCAAAGCCTTTTCTTAAGATGACGTGACAGGTCGTACAGGCACATGATTTTTCACAAGCATGCTCTATATAGACCCCATTGTCTAAAGCCACATCCAATATAGATTGACCTGGCTCAACCTCTACAGTTAATCCTTTTGGACAAGCTTCCTCGTTTGGTAAAAATGTTACTTTAGTCATAAGCCTTCTCTACTGCATCTATTGTTTTACCGGATATGGCGTCATCTAAAGCAAGCTGTAAACTTTGGTTCATAATAGGCTCAGCTATAGATTCTAATGACTTCATCAAAGAGACTATTTCAGACAAATTATTTGCCTTCTCAATCTCTTGTGTCAGCGCGCCAACAACTGCCTCCGCTTCTGAAAATGCCTCATTCTCTTTATTCTGATTTATCTGTTGAATTGCTTTTTGCACACAATTTATTAGCTGACGACCCTCTACGGATTTATTCACAATTTTTCGTTGCAATATATCTTCTTCCGCATGTGAAATAGAATCAAATAAAGAATCACTGACATCATCCATACTCAGACCGTAGGTTGGTTTCACCTGCACACGCGTTTCTATCCCTTGTGTCTGTTCTTTGGCTGAGACCTCGAGCAAACCATCTGCATCTATCTGGAATGTCACTTCAATTTTGGCGTGGCCCGCAGGCATAGCTGGGATCCCAGTCAAATCAAAACGGGCTAATGAACGACAATCTTTCACTAATTCACGTTCACCTTGTACAACGTGAAAAGACATGGCGTTTTGCCCATCTTGATAGGTTGAAAAATGTTCTGTTTGCTTGCAAGGTATTTTACTATTTCGTATCAATACTTTTTCTACCACCCCCCCCATTGTTTCAACCCCTAATGATAAAGGAATAACATCTAACAAGACTTGGGGATCTTTACGGTGGCCACTTAAAATACTGGCTTGAATAGCCGCGCCTTTGGCGACGACCAAATCGGGATCAATGTTGTTCAAAACTTTTTGCGGAAACTGAATATTGAGTTTTTCTTGAATATACGGTATGCGAGTGGACCCCCCCACCAACAAAACATCACTAATGTCTTCTGTCTTCACGTTCGCTGTTTGTAAAACAGAAGCTAACAAAGTCATGGTTTTATCGGTAAACTCTTGAATCCACGCTTCAAAATCTGCTCGGAAAATCGTGATGTGCTCTCCACCGACGTTTGCGGCTACAGCTGTTTGAAAAGATAACTGCTGTTTTATCGCTTTGGCAATCATTCTCAAATCATGCGCAGATACATCTGCTTGTACATGGGCTTGAATTTTTTCCGCGATGATTTGATCAATATCATCCCCCCCCAAATGAGGGTGCCCGCCTGTGGCTAAAACTTCAATAACCCCTTTCTCTATTTTTAATAAAGAAATATCAAAAGTACCACCGCCCAAATCATAGACCAAACAAAGGCCACTGGCTTTTTGCTCTAATCCATAGGCGACGGCTGCTGCCGTTGGCTCACTAATTAAACGCAAAACAGATATGCCGGCCATTTGTGCTGCTGCTTTGGTTGCCTGACGCTGCGACTCATCAAAATAGGCTGGTACCGTGATCACGGCTTCTGATATGTTCTTATCAATTTTTTGTGCACGTTTGAGCAAAGCATCTAAAATTTGCGCGGATACGCCAATCGGGTCAACCACCCCCATGGGGGTTATTATTCTGGGCAAACCATTATCTGTCGGATCATTCTCATGCTTATGCGTATAAAACTGATAAGGGAAGTGAATATTCAAATCCTGCAATTCTTCCACAGTCCGACCCATTAAACGTTTAATGGAATAGAGTGTATTAGTTGGATCTTCAGATAATTTAAGCTCGGCAGGATGTCCCACCATGACATATTCTTTGGCATAATGAACAACGGAAGGCATTAATGGCGTATCATATTCTTCTAAATACACGATCTCATTTTCTTGCTCGCAAGCCACAATAGAATGGGTCGTCCCCAAATCAATCCCGACGGCAATGGGCTTGACGGTAGTCTCTTCTAACTCTTGTATCTCAACTAAACTCATGTTGCTATCCAGATTAACTATGCGAAAACTTCACTGAGAAGTCCTTCATGATTTTTTGATAAAACTGCAACTCAAAAATTGCTTGTTTTAGGTGTGCTGAATCTATCGCTGAATTTGTACCGGCTGCCAAAAATATTTGGCTTAAGGTCTCATAATATTCATTGATTTTATTTTGAAGATTTTGCTGGTATTCCTGCAGTTCTATACTATCAGCGTCTAATTCTTCCAATGCCTCTCTCAGCGCCATTTGATGCATTAAAAAATCAGAGTCTGCTTGATAAGTTGATTCTTTATCAAAGTTAATAGCATATTTTTGCGCTAAATATTTGGCTCGAGAAATAGGATCTTGCAATATTTGATAGCCATCGTTAATTTGCGTCGCTGTTTGAATTGCCAAACGCTTTTCCATACTGGTTTTACCGACAAACTTATCCGGATGACACTTTGCCTGTAAAGCAATGTAACGCTGACGCAGTAGCTCTGTATCAATTAAAAACTGCTGTTCCAGGCCAAATAACTGAAAATAATCCCGCTCTACCATACTATTTTTATGCTTCACTTGTTAAAGTAAAACTCTCACCACAACCACATTGATGCCCCACATTAGGGTTATCAAATTTAACCCCCTCATTAATACCTTCCTTTTGAAAGTCTAATGTTGTGCCACCCTTGATAAATTTCATATATATTTCTTTATCAATAATAATATTAAAATGCTCATGCTGAAATACAAAGTCAAATTCATTCAAATCAATTTCTTTTGCTAGAGTCAAAACGTACTCATAACCCGAGCAACCCGCTTTTTTAACAGCAACACGAATACCAATAAATTTATCTTTATTTTTTAAAATTCGTTCAAAATGCTCTATCGCATCTTTTGTGACTTGTAAGCCAGGATCGCCATTGGGCAAACTACTTGGATTTTCCATTCTACTCTCGGTTCTCTTTTTTAGATTGATAATCTTTAATGGCTGCCTTAATCGCATCTTCTGCTAATAAAGAGCAATGTATCTTTACGGGCGGCAATTTCAGCTCAGTCGCTATTTCTGAATTTTTGATATCGGTCGCATCATCTAAATGTCGACCTTTCAGCATTTCTGTTGCCAATGAACTAGAAGCAATCGCTGAACCGCAACCATATGTCTTGAATACCGCATCCTGAATAATGCCTGTTTTCTCATCGACTTGAATTTGCAATTTCATCACATCGCCACAAGCCGGTGCACCCACCATACCGGTGCCAACATCTTTACGTGCTTTGTCTAAACTACCCACATTTCTTGGGTTTTCATAATGATCAATTACTTTTTCGTTATATGCCATGTTAGCTCCTAAGGGTTAACCTGTTTAGTGTGCAACCCATTCTACTGTTTTTAAATCAACGCCATCTTGGTACATTTCCCACAAAGGTGATAAATCGCGCAATCGACCCACCACTTCATGAATGCGCTTAACGGCATAATCTACATCTTCTTCCGTCGTAAAGCGGCCCATAGAAAAACGTAAAGAACTGTGGGCCAACTCATCCGGCAGCCCGAGTGCTCTGAGCACATAAGAAGGCTCTAAGCTAGAGGATGTGCAGGCTGAGCCTGAAGACATGGCCAAATCTTTTAGCCCCATAATCAAAGATTCACCTTCGATATAATTAATACTAAAGTTCAATATACCCGGCACACTTTTGTCAAAGTCACCATTGAGACTCAATGCCTCAATCTCACTCACGCCATGCCAAAAACGTTTTTTTAATTCTAATAAATGCTTCGCTTCAGAGGCCATTTGTTCTTTTAATATACGACACGCCTCCCCCATACCAGCAATCTGGTGGGTGGCTAAAGTACCAGAACGCAACCCGCGCTCGTGACCACCCCCATGCATTTGTGCTTCTAAACGTACTCTAGGTTTGCGACGCACATATAATGCACCAATACCTTTGGGCCCGTATATTTTATGCCCCGATATAGATAATAAGTCTACTTGATTTGCTTCCATATCTAGCGATATTTTCCCCACACTCTGGGCCGCATCTACATGAAATATAATTTTATGTTCTCGGGTAATTTTTCCTATTGCTTCGATATCTTGTATGACACCAATCTCATTATTGACGTGCATTATAGAAACAATAATCGTATCTTCACGAATAGCATCCACGACGGTTTGCGGTGTAATAAAGCCTTTATTATTGGGCTCTAAATAGGTCACTTCAAAACCTTCACGCTCTAATTGCCTACAAGTATCCAATACAGCTTTATGCTCAGTTTTACTGGTAATAATATGCTTGCCTTTTCTCTGATAGAAATGTGCCGCACCTTTAATAGCCAAATTATTTGATTCTGTCGCACCACTGGTCCAAATAATTTCACGTGAATCTGCATGGATTAAATCTGCAACTTGCTGACGGGCATTTTCAACTAATGTTTCTGCATCCCAGCCATATGCATGTGAACGAGATGCCGGATTACCATAGTGATTTTGTATGCAATCAATCATTAACTTTTGCACTTTTGGATCAATCGGCGTTGTGGCCGCATAATCAAAGTAGCGTATAGATGTGTTACTCATAGTTTCATCCATCATAATCATTCCAATCAGTTTTGCTCTTCAACCAACACGGGCGTTGGTAATAATTTATAAAATTCTTTTGCCGCATGAATGATGCCGGGATCTTCAACCAAATCCTTTAAAGATATACTTTTGAGATAATCTAATATGACTTGATTCAAAGAATCCCACAAATGATGAGTAAGGCAAACTTTGCCATCCCGACAGTTTCCCCGCCCCTGACACTTTGTGGCATCCATTTTCTCGTCTACAGCCCCAATAACCTCCGCGAGATCGATCTCATTTGCAGGGCGGGCTAATAAATATCCCCCTTGTGCACCTCGAATACTTTTCAGTAAACCATGAGCTCTCAATTGAGCGGCAATTCTCTCTAAATAAGCCGCTGATAGATCATGTCGATTAGCAATACCTGGAACTGTGACAGGGCCATTCTTCTGCAGCATTGTGACATCTAGCAGCAACGTGACTGCATAGCGCCCCTTGGTAGTTAGTTTCATGCCTAGTCATCATATAGTTCAAACAGGTGCAATCTCTCATACCCAAGTAAATTAGTCAAGATTCAATTCTATTATATCCCTTTGACTCGATGACTTAAACCTATTCTGGGAATATTCCCATTTAAAACAAGCGGTTTATTAAGAGGCAATAACGGGTATCTTCCGCAAAATGGCTTTAAAAATCCCTCTGAGTATATTGACTTCTTCTGTCTCAAGTTTAGCCTTGAGAATCATGCGTTTAATTCTGTAAAGCAGAATTTGGGAAGATTTTGGATTTAAGAACTCAATTTTATCCAATACAGTTTCCATATGGTCAAATACTCCTAGTACGTCTTCCATTGGGGCTTGGGTTATCATGGTAGAAACATCTGTTTTGACTGGATTTTGAATTAAATAACATTGATACAGTTCATAAGTGATAATTTGAACTGCTTGCGCTAAATTTAGAGATGAATAATTCGGATTGGCCGGAATGACAATATGATAATGGCACTGCGCTAAAGCATCATTGGTTAATCCACTTCGCTCCGTACCAAATATCACCGCAACTTTATCAATGTTTGGATAAGCAAACACTTGTTCGGCGGTTTGGCGAGGGTTTAATGTGGGTCTTGGGATTTGTCTTAATCGTGCACTGGTGCCCAAAACCAACTCACAGTCAGAAATTGCGTCTCTGAGTGTCGGTACGACTTGGGCTTGTTCCAGGATGTCATCTGCCCCAGCAGAACGCTCTGTGGCTAATGCGCTGGGAAATGTTTTGGGGTTCACTAAAAATAAACGTTTTAACCCCATGTTTTTCATAGACCGGGCAACTGCACCAATATTACCAGGATGGGAAGTTTCAACTAAAACAACCCGAATATCTTCTATCATATTTCTAACCCAATATACTTATAATTTGTAACGACACCCTTCGAGAACAAGCCGCGAACAGTAGAGAAAAAGCGAGTAGTTCCCTCAATTTAACTTGGGTGTCCCATTGCGCCCGAATTTTTAAAAAAAATAATATCAGAAAGTGGGCTTCATTGTTATAATGCACGCCAACCCAGGAACAAATTATATAGAAATCTTACTTATGCATCCACTATTAAACATCGCAATCAAAGCCGCCCGTACAGCAGGCAAAATTATTATCCGAGCTGAAGATGATATTAGATCACTGACTATTAGAGAAAAAGGCCGTAATGACTTCGTCAGCCAAGTTGACCAAATCGCAGAAAAAGCTATTATAGAGTTAATCCGTAAAAATTACCCAGAACATCAAATTTTAGCAGAAGAATCTGGGGCTTCTCATACAGAAATCAACAATAATATTCCTTTATGGATTATTGACCCCCTTGATGGCACAACCAACTTCTTGCATGGATTCCCCCAATATGCCGTTTCTATTGCCATAAAATACGAGGGTAAACTTCAACATGCTGTTGTATATGACCCCTCTCGTGATGAATTATTTTCTGCCAGCAAAGGTGGTGGTGCACAGCTCAATGGTAAGCGTATTCGAGTCAGTAAAATTGATCGCATAGAAAAAGCACTACTGGGAACTGGCATCCCCTATACCACATTCCATAATTTGGAAAAATATCTGAATAGCTTCCAAAAAATTGTGCCTAAATGTGTGGGTATTCGTCGCGCTGGCGCTGCAGCTTTAGATCTAGCTTACGTTGCTGCGGGTCGATTAGATGGATTTTGGGAG
The DNA here is from genome assembly GCA_963976875.1 of uncultured Coxiellaceae bacterium. Taxonomy (GTDB): domain Bacteria; phylum Pseudomonadota; class Gammaproteobacteria; order Berkiellales; family Berkiellaceae; genus Berkiella_A. The sequence continues at coordinate 94,293 of CAXBML010000001.1, read as the reverse complement.
TATAATCTAAAACCTTGGGATATTGCTGCTGGAATGCTATTGATACAAGAAGCAGGTGGCTGGGTTAGTGATATACATAAAGACAGAGATTGCTTAGAGTCTGGCGATATCATTGCCACTACCCCAAAGATATTCAACACCCTCAAAACTTATTTAGCAGACGAAAATTAATTAAAGATTTCCGCATCTTAGCCGATATCAACCCATAGCACCTGAATTTATTACGCTATGGGTTTAAAATATGGGCATTGAGCACGAGAATACAACTCAACAATTAAAAGAACTGATTAATTTCTCAGTGGATGAGCTTGAGGTCGATAAACCTGACTTGGATGCCTTGTGGCTCAATAAAGGTACTCCAGAGAATATATCAAAACTTCTCAGCAATACCACCAATACCACAGACTTTACCCAATATGACTTAATCGATGCGCTCAAACAGGTTATGCGCAGCGCGAATATATTTAACGATAAAGATCCGCATATTACAAATTTTATCGAAACGATAAAAAATATTGAAAATATCAGCCCCATTAACGCGTCCCAAAAATATCAAGAAGCCATGGATGCATTGATTCTAAGACTGGCTAATAGTGGCGATACTGACAAAGCTTATTGCCTTTTTCAATTTTTATACTTCACCAGACACATCCTCCGCCCTAAAACCCAAAATGAATATTTTAAGTGTGCATTAGTGATTGGGCCTATTTTTCAAGAAGCATTTGGCAAGAAAGATGAGGCATTATTAATACCCACTTTCTACAATGCTTTTGCACATATTATTGCCAATGAAAAATACGACCAAACCTATTATATGACCTCGCCGCCAATTCGCGCGCCACGACAAAGTTTAGAACAGACTGATGCACACAATGATGCACAGCCAGACACACAGACTAAAGCACAGTCTGAAGTACAATTTGAAGATCCAGATGATCAGTTATTACACAATTATCTTATAAACGCAAAACCTGGAGTAAATGACATGTCAGCAGAACCCATTCCCCCTAAAACTGAATCTCAAAGTGCTGAGAATAAAGTAACTGAACTGAAGCCAGAAACTGAAAATAAAAAAGTAGAGACTCAAACTTCGAATCTAGAAAAAACAGAAGCCAAAAAAGGCTTTAAGATAAAAAAAGAACATATAGATAAAGCCAAAGACATTACAGTAAAAACGACACAATGGCTTTGGCATTATGGAAAAATTTTAGCTTGTTATGCTTGGAAAGCAACTAAGTTCACCTGGAAACATATGAAAAAAGGCTTCCATACGTTTGTGAATAGTGCGTTTTATGCCCGAATGAAAGCAAAAATCTTTAAAAGTAAATCAAAGTCAGAAGATACATCTAAAGAAGACGCAAAATGATATGCCTAAATTAAGGCATATCATCAGTGGCTCTTTTAGCACCGCTCATCAGGTCATTTTTACTTAAGCCTAAAACAACCGCTAGAGCACCAGAAACATAAATGGAGGAATATGTTCCAACAATGATGCCTATTAGTAATGCAGCAGAGAAACTATGCAATGATTCGCCGCCAAAGAAAAACAAGGCTAACACCACTAAAAGCGTCAATACAGATGTCATGATTGTGCGTGATAAAGTCTGATTAATAGAGAGGTTCACAATTTCAGAGGCTGTGCCCTTACGAACTTTTCGGAAATTTTCTCTCACTCTATCAAATACAACGATACTATCATTCAAGGAATAACCCAAAATAGCTAATACAGCAGCCAGTGTTGCCAGGTCAAAATCAAGTTGGTAATAAGCAAATATCCCCAAAATCACGATAGGATCATGCATTAATGCCACAGCAGCACTAATACTAAAACGATACTCAAATCGCATTGCAATATAAATCATAATTGCAATAAGGGCGACTAAAACGGCTAGTCCACCTTGTTCCGCCAAATGCGCGCCAACCTCAGATCCCACAAATTCTACTCGCCTTAATTTTACATTTTCGTCATAAGATTTAAGTGCATTTACAACTTTTTGGCCTAACTCTTGCTCTGATACGCCTTCACGATTAGCTATTTTAACCAAAATATCGTTGACAGTACCGTATTGTGTTACTTTGGCGCCATCAAAACCAGAAGCCTCCAGCTGGTCAGATACGGCTTCAAAATCAACCGCATGTTCATAACGCAACTCTAACTGAGTTCCACCTGTGAAGTCTAAACCAAAATTCAAACCTCTCGTGACCAGAAAGAAGATAGATACGGCAAAAATAATTGTAGATAATGCTGCCGCCCACTTGCGTTGCCCCATAAAATCAATATGAGGAAGATTGTGAAAAAGTTCCATGAATTAAATCCCCACTCTTAATTTCTGTACTGTGCGACCACCATAGACCAGGTTCACCATGGCGCGTGTCCCTGCAATAGCGGTGACCATAGAAGTCAAAATACCGATACTCAGGGTTACGGCAAACCCACGAACAGGTCCGGTCCCAACGCTAAACAAAATAACCGCCACAATCAATGTTGTGAGGTTAGCGTCTACAATCGTAATAAAAGCTCTTTCAAAACCGCTATATATAGCCGCTTGAGCCGAAACACCTGCTCGCAGCTCTTCGCGAATACGTTCAAAAATAAGGACATTCGCATCAACAGCCATACCTATGGTTAAAACAATCCCCGCAATACCGGGCAAGGTTAAGGTTGCCCCCACAAGTGACAAAATAGCCACAAGTAAAATCACATTAATCACCAAAGCTAAGTTGGCAATAATACCAAATACACTGTAATACAAGACCATGCAAATCAAAACTAATCCTAATCCTACCGCAATAGAGATTTGTCCCAACTTGATATTTTCTTGCCCTAAGCTAGGCCCTACTGTTCGCTCTTCGACGATAGTAATAATAGCGGGTAAGGAGCCGGCCCTGAGTAAAAGTGACAAATCTTGTGCTTCGTTTAAAGTAAGTCCGGTAATCTGGAATCGGCTACCCAACGGGCTATTTATCGTTGCAAAACTAATTAAAGATTCATCTGTACGATTTTTTTTAACCACCTCACCATTGATTTGGATAAAGTCTGTTTTGGTTTCTTGGTAAATAACCCCTAAACCTCTGCCGACATTCGCAGAAGTCGCCTTTTGCCAGATGGCCAGGCCTTTATTCGCCACATTAACATGAACAGCCGGTTGCCCTGTTTGACCATCTGCGCCAACCATAGCCCCGATAATTGAGTCTCCGGTTAAAATCACACGCTTACTTAACAATATGGGTCGACCATTTCGATCGTTGTACCATTTTGTTCCAGCTGGAGCGACATTAACATTACGCTGATTTGCCGCTTCTTCTGCTTCAAGAAAAAACGCTAAAGTGGCCGTTTTGCCCAAAATATCTTTTGCTCGAGCGGTATCTTGAATACCAGGTAACTCTACAACAATATGATTCGCACCTTGTCTTTGCACAACAGCCTCAGCAACACCCAATTCGTTCACGCGATTACGCAAAGTGGTAATAGACTTCTCTACAGTTGCATTTCTAAGCTCTTGCAAGCGTGCTTGCTTAATGTGACAAATTAGCTGGAAATCATTATTTTCTTTTTTTTGAACCAAATCATATTCTTGGAAAGATTTGTTCATCAGCGTTTTGGCCTGCTGTAAACGCGCCTCAGAATCGAATACGATTTTCACGCCTAACTCAGTCTTCAATTTATGTAAGCGACTGTAGCGGACTTTATTTTCGCGCATAATAGAGCGAACTTCACCTAATGCACTATCGACGTATCTATCTAAAGCCCCATCAACATCAACTTCCATAAGAAAGTGGACGCCACCTCTCAAGTCCAAGCCTAGTTTCATAGGGTTGGCCCCAAGCACAGAGAGCCAATAGGGTGTTTTAGGAGCCAAGTTCAAAGCTGTAATGTAATTACCGCCAACTTCTGCTTTAATAATTTCTTTTGTTTTTAACTGTGCGCCTTCATCACTCAGACGAATCAATAATGTATTATCAACATTACTCACCGATTTAAAAGCAATACCCGCCTGCTCAAGCCGAGACCCAATGTTTTTTTCCATTTGAGCATCAATTTTATAGCCTGTGGTTGGAATCACTTGAACAGCTGGATCTTCCCCAAATAAATTAGGTAAAGCATAAATAAAGCCGACCAATAATATGCCGACTAATAATAGGTTCTTCCAAAGCGGGTACCTGTTTAACATAATATTCCTTTTGTTGAATCTAATAAGAACTTATATTGGGTTAAATATCTTTCATTGTACCTTTTGGCAATGTTGTACTGATCGCATGTTTTTGAACTTTGACTTCAATACCGTCAGCAATCGCAACGACTAGAAATTGATCGGTTACTTTTAAAACTTTCCCGATGATACCGCCGCTGGTTACAACTTCATCATCTTTAGAGATGCTATTGATCAAGTTTTTTTGTTCTTTATGACGTTTAGATTGGGGTCTGATTAGCATAAAATAGAAGATTAAAATAAAGCCGCCCAAAAATATCACTTGACTCCAAGGATTTGGACCTGCCTCTGCACTGGCACCCGCCATTGCCTGACCCACAAATGAAAAAGAAAGAACGAATAGAGATAAAATTGATTTAAACATGTAACACCTAACTATTATATAAACAGAATTCTAAAGTATTTAAGGTTGCTAAAAAAATGTTACTAGAATAACTAAACTTTTGCTCACTTTATTACTTTTCAGTCTGGCAATCTACCTTGTTATGTATGTATAAGCAACTGTTATATAGAGTACTAAGCAAAAGTGTCTGGTACCTAACAAATGATTATTTTTAGTTAAACATCTACTGAAAACTCTATACGCATGCCCTAAGGACTCGCTAATAATTTCCAATAATCCTCTTAATAATCCAATAAAAAGCCTGTATACAAACTTTTTATATATGTATTTGATATGGGGTAAGTTTCTGGTATAATTCCTGTCCGTGCCGAAGTGGCGGAACTGGTAGACGCGCTAGATTCAAAATCTGGTGATGGCAACATCGTGCGAGTTCGAGTCTCGCCTTCGGTACCATAGTAATTTCAAATAATGAACAGCCTTAATTAGCTAAATTATTATTTGAGGTACTATTTCCTCAGTCGCATATTCCTTACAGTGTTTCTCTTCAGAGCTCTAATAAATAATGATAATAGATAAAATCAAAAAGGCCCCTATGAGGAGCCTTAAATAGTGTATACATTATATTTATTGTATTTCTAATATCTCGCTTGGTCTCCAAGTTTTATCCAACCATGGCTCAAGCGGCCCATACATTCTTAAGATAGTAAACCAGCTTTTGCCAGGAATAGTCTGTAGCCAGTTACTCTCAAATCCTTTGGGTGCTTCTGGCGCAAAATACACATCCATAGAACCGTCGGCATTGACCTTAAATCCTTCAGTTTGGCTGCCAACACTCGGTTTTGGTTGATTGGTTTGTAACATAGATCTTGTTTGAGTATCGTAAATTGTAAATGCCCAGAAGTTATTGACTGGCACATTGGGAGGCAATGTTACTTTATAAGTTTTTGATCCATCCAGCGCTTTTTTATTACCATCCACAAATGCGATTGCGTAGTCTGATCCTTTACCTGGCATAGACACGGCCATCGCCGGTGTGACAACAGTATAGCAGTAGTAGAAAAAATCTCTGGCATCACTGTTCATCGTATGCCCATCTTTACCATTAAAAAAAACATTCTTATCTAAGAATCCCATTAACCAAGAACTATTCGTATCTGGGTAAATTTGAATGCCTTTCATTGTATCTATACTGCCACTGGTTCTTGGATACCATACAATAGAACGTACTGTTGCATTACCAATTGCAACGGCATCTGTTAGAATTTTTTTCATTCTTTCATCTGGCGCGAAAGGTTTTCCTTTTTGAATACCAATAGAAGCAAATAGGCCTCTTGTTTCGGGGTCTAGCATTTCTAATGGTTCTTCTTGAATAGTTTTGTTAATTTCTTCGTAGAAAGAAAAGTCGTTGTGATGAATGGTATTAAATGGATTGTTGGATCCATCTACAAAATTCATTTCAGGGATATTGTCTGCCATCGACAAAGGGTATACCTTTACAGTTTCTTTTGCTAATTTAACAGCTTTTTCAAGACCTTCCGCAATATTAACGCGCATGAAGTTCCATACTTTATATGTGGGTGAATGTACAACGTAATAACCAGAAGGCACATCCCCATCGTATCCTGGAGGCAACACTAAAAATTTCCCACCTTTACCTTTGTCTGGGCCAAAAACACCTATGTTACTAATGAACTCAAACCAGGCGCTATTGAACCCACCAAGCAACCCTGGAGGTGCTTCAACGACCATGGGACCATTTTTTTTAAGATCTAACGTAGGAATGACATATAATGTGGAGGTGTTCCCTGTAAGGAACAGCTCTTTTGAATCTAATAACTTTGAAAAATATAGTATATCGTTGAACTTTACGTTCGCGCCAATTGCCTTAGGCCCTTCTATCAATTCTCTGACAGAAGCACCTTGAATACCTTTTAAAAAAGCATCAATAGCACGCGAGCGATCTAAGTTATCGTAGACTAATTTAGATGTCTGGGGAGTTGGTGTCCCATCAAAAAATTTTAATGTGCCAATAGATGTTTCTACAATATCAGGCGTTAAAATACCTTTAGGAATATCCGTCGTTTGTCTATAGGTGCCTATAGCAGGCTCTTCATTGATGCTTGTCGATGTTTCTGCATTTGCCTGAATACTTGAAAGTATTGTTGCGAGCGTAATGACTGATGCCAAACTAGCTTTGTATCTCATTTTTTTTCCTTATAGCTACAATAAAACTTTTATAACGTGTGGGACTCATTAATTATAAATAATCGGTTCAACCTAGAAAGGCCAGATCATAATATTATAAAACTCTAATTCTTATCCAGTTTAGGGGCTTTCCAAGAGCCATCAAGCGCGGCTTCTTTGGGCCAGTAGAGTCGCATATACATCGCAAAAGGCCCCTTTGGTGCGGGTAACCAATTAGACTCTAGTTCCTTGCCTGGAGAGTTGTGCTGAATATAAAGCGTCACTGAGTCGTCTTTATTCTTCTTCAAATCAGGCAACATTGGTGAATTAATAAGGTAACGATTAATGGGATTAGCCAATAACAAACTTTGCGGCAATTCATACATCGTCAAAGACCAAAAAGCATTGACCGGAGGAAACTGACCTGATAAAAGAGTCATTGTATAGCGATTGCTTCCACTGAGGCTATGGCCATCACTATCGATGCGATAAACTGGATACATGGCCTCCAGCTTTGAGTTACCATAAATACCGATTGTTCCAAGCCATCGGTAAAGATAATTGTTTTTCATGTATTGCCGGGTTCCAAAGAGATCACCCGCCGTTATCTTACCTTTGCTTAACTCTTTTTCTCCTGCTTCAAAGGCCTCCCAAGCATCGCTTCGCCCTTGCTCAATAGCCTTTTTAATCTCAGAAGAGAGCTTCGTGGAATCGAAAACCTTGCCCCCGCCAACACCTATTTTGGCAAAGCGTGTCATGAGTTCAATCTCCGTTGGGTCAGTCGGGCAATATGTCAGCACAAAGTTCATAATGTTGAAGAAATCCAGCGACGTCTTTTGCTCGTCGATGGTGAGAGGTTTAATAAAATCAATAGCCGGCGCGGCAGCAGGAAGTGGTGTATCAAGAAAAGAAGATAATGGCTGTACTTTATATTGTGATTGAATTTTTTTCACGTTGTCTATATCAGCAGCATTGAAAAGCTGCGTGCGGTAGATGGCAGAAATAAAATCCGTTCCCGAATGAAACACTTTCTTAATTCCTTTAGAGGTCTCTCCCTTCCATCCTGGCCCGACGACCATAAAGTTGCCAGCATCATTGCCCGTCGTTCTCGTTCCAGCATAATTAAAATTAAAGGTATACGCATCGGTAAACTGAATAGAATAATAACGATTTTTGTCAATCTTAGGTACAGAGAGCACAATGGGTTCAGCGCGCAAGTCTAGTCCCGCCCAAGAATAAGGCGTATCTGAATTGGGTGTCTGCACTGCGGTATCGGCTGGAGTGTAGACATTGGAAATATTTCGTATCTGATTCCAAGGTGCTTTATACCCAGAATCATTCTTATCGATATAATAAGCATACTGGATACGGTAGTTATCCACCAAAGGATAACCGTATATATAAGCTTCTTTGGCTATAACGCGCGCTTCGCTTGGTGTTACATCTTGAGCCTGTGCATGTAGGGGTGAGGCCAAAGTCGTTATAATCATAAAGAATTTGAGCATGGATTTAATGTTCATTCATTGAGTACCTAGCTTTGGCTTATGGATAGAAATCAAGCGCAACGAATTGAAAATATAGCATACATTTATCAAAATACTATTTGAGTAAATATTAACACTGGTCTATTTAGCAGTGGTATAGAATAAATATAAAATATTAGTGGACTGCATGTTTCGCTGAGCCAATTCTCATTGATGAATCTATTGCCTCATCACCATCATTTGAAGATGTTAACGTGGTGGGTCTCTCCTCCCAAGAAACAAAGTACTCTATATCAACACCCATAACTTCAAAAAAATGTTTCTCCAAACTTTTACTGCTGAATCCTAAGTCTTCGTTTACTTTTTCATTTAAATCTGTCAGGACATCTGTAAATAATTTAATGTTAAAAGTGTGTAAGTCATTTGCAGCAATTCTTTGCTCTAAAATCCGAGCAATTTGATGTGCCTGGGCTGATAAACAAAACGCAACATACAGCTTCTTAGCCGCCCTGTCGTTTACCTTACCACCAAAAGTCAAAAAACGCTTCTTGACTTTATGTTGTTCCATCCAACTTTTGAAATCTTTCAAGGTATGCTGCTTTTTGACCTTAGTAAAATCAAAATGTCCATCCTCATAGGGCCATGTTCTAAGTTTCACCTCTAAAAATTTAACAAATCCATCAGAAAGATGATACTTATCAATAAAATATTGAAACAGGTCATTATCAAATTTTTTCAAAAAAACAGGCAAGCTCTCTTTTAAAGCCATAGACTTCAAAGTATCTATGTTCATCTCCTCATGGGCGGTAAATTTATTCCATAAACTTATCAGCCTGGCACACTGTTCACTTTGCGCCTTATTCCCTGTTAAAGTAACAAGCTTTTCAGCAAATTTAATACAATGCTCTCGAAAGGGATCAGATTGTCCATCCATCATAGCCCGTCTTAAACGTATTAAAACGTTTTGCAATAGTTCATCTAGCTCGCATTTTTGTTCATGACTACCAAACAATCTTGTAAACATTGATAATTGCAACAATTGTCGTTCTTTGTCTAATACATCTGTATTCAGTTCAAGATGCATGTGCATTTGTTTTGACTGACCAGAAAGGTATGAGCCCCATTCTTTAGCAGAGTGCACTTCTTTAGATTCAACACTGAGTACACGATCCATAGTGCTTTCAAGCGCTCTAAAATATTCTCTTGCTTCGGTTAACTTTCTGTCCACACATGGCGTTACCTCTTGCTCAATTTGTTTTTTCAATTTACTAGAAGAAGATAACCATTCAACCAGCAAACTATAACACTCCCACTCTTCCCGAGCCCCAAGCTCATCTTCCGGCATAGGTGCTTCCATAATGAGGCAAATTCTCGTAGAAAGCATTTCCTGTAGCTCTTGTTGTACTTTAGGTGACAACGCCTGAATAAAAGTAATCTGTAAACTACTTTTCTTGTCCACAAATAAAGGTAAATTTTTTAAAGGCTGTCCTTGCTTTAGCCGAGCAATAATATCCTGAGTCAAACTTTCCACTTTTTTGTCGAAACGGTTATGCTTATTCTCAAACTGACTCAAAACTTTCGCTTTGATATCAATTTGAGATTGGCGTAATGCTGTGTCAGTCAAAATGTCACCGAAGGCCTCTAGAGCTAAATATAAAGGATCCGTGTCGGACAATATACTCATGACCAATCGGACCCGACTCATTAAACCTTTTTTAACAGCTTTTGCTAAATACCGTCTTAAAAGTATCGCATCTTCGCTGGAAATATTCAAAAGATGTAAGTTATTAATAACCAAGTTATCTTGAATTTTGTTTAACAGTGAAAATGCAGCTTGATAATTTTCATGTAAAAATAAAGTTTCTGTTTTCCAAACATCAGGCAATTTTGAGTGATAGACCCGTCTCATAATGCGACCTAAAACCTGGTCTTTTACTTTCAGCTCACTTGAAAATAATTGGCCGGACGATAAAAATTCTTTTCTAATTTGTTCAAACATGGCTTCATATATACTTTCTAATATACTAGCCTGATATTCAATCACTGTCCTTCTAGCTGCACTTTGCTCCGAATCAAGTAATCGTTGTTGTCCAACATGATCTTCAATGAAGTGATCGACCAAATCAAACATTAGGTCGTAGTTCGACTGCTTGAGTGCCAAAACGATATCCCTGGCTCGTTGAAAATCTTCCATTTTCTTTTTATACAAATGATGATTATCTAATGTTTTCAAACCTGGATCTTTTAAATATCGATTTAGAAGCTGAATCATGCTATCACTGATATTGACCGTATATCGATTTAATCTTGCATTGACCAAAGCGGCAACCGACTCAATTTGAGCTCCATAAAACTGTTTTAAATTGATATCTTCATTGGGTATTTGTTTATTATCCTGATGAAACTTCAAGTCCAAAGTGGGATGCGTCATAGAGGCCAGTTCAGAAAAGACTTGAGGATGCGTTAAATATTTACGTAGCCATAGTACTCTCACTTTGTGCAGTAGCTCTGGACACAAATTCATAGAAAAATGTTCTAGTAAATACTGAGCATGCGCATGCCACTGATTATTTAAATACATATCTTCAACGTATTCTTCATACATCGATACCAATAATTTTTTACCCTTATCTAAAGTGATCAGATCGTCATTTAGATTTTTAACATAGGGCAACAATGAATTCACATATACTTGTATGCGCTCAAAATCATTTGTTGCCAACAGCCGTTTTAGACGCAAAATCCTGTAGGCCTCTTTATTGACTAACGAACCAAAACGTTCAATCATGTGGCAGAAGCCATCTGTTTCCAGGGTTTTAAAATCATCTTTTTGTATTGCATCTTGGATTATCTTATCAAAATAATCATTCATACTACTGATAAATACTTTATTATTTGACATGTCGTCAAACAACTCTGTTGCCACAATTTCTTCGTAACTTTTATTTTTCATCAAGTACTGTAATCTTTTGGCCAAAAATACACCCTTAATCTGGCCATTATCTAAACTGTCAATCAAACTATCTAAGTGACTAGGCTTACCACTAAATTGCCTATCGATCGTTTCGCACAAAGCATCTGTCATGCCTGGTATTTTAAATGCCCTCAAATAAAATGCCGTTGCATTCTCATCAAAACTATAATCAGAATGAGAAAATACCCATTTGAGACGCGTACTAATATAATCGCTTGCTATTGTAGGTTGAATTTGGCCAATTGCTAATATAATCTCCCTATATTCATTATTACCCCCTTGGTATGATTTGACATATTCATGCGCCTTTTCACACAGGGTATTAATATAGTGGGCTTGATTTTTTCTGACTAAATTTAAATCTTGTATATATTTACCAATGAGCCTATATTCTAATTTTGCTTGCCCCACATCATATTGGTCCGATAAATTAAATTTCCTTTCAAAATTAGGTTGTATATCTAAAAGCGCGTGTATAAAAATAAATTTATCATCTAAGTTTTCAATTCGCTCATTGCGCCAATTTTTGGCGGCATTAGGATAGAATCGCTCTAAAAATTTTAATGAATTATTATCACCTTGATCACCGGTTAAAAAAACATATTCATGCGCAATATGCTTTAAAAAATACATAAATTCTTTTTCTTTTGTTTTACTGGTATACAGTACTTTAGTCTTATGAAATAGCTCAGTTAATTCTCTGTCAGACGCAGGCACTTTCTCTCGCAGTATAATTTTGGAGACCTCTTCTGCGGCTTGATATTCCTCGTCGGACCAATATTTTCTTGCGAAAGATAAAAATGCATGAACACTATCTTCATTTAACCTACGGTTATTTTCACTATCTGCAGGTGGATATAAAAATTTGAATTTTTTTAATATGTGGATAGGTTGGTTCATTCTTTCAAATTTTGCTATCATCATTGCGTCCCCATATTCAGAGACGAAACGACGAATATCCGCTAATAAATTGGGCGGCAACAAAAACACTTTATTTTTAATGCTTTCAAACAAACTAAATTCAAAATCTTGAATTATCTTCTCTGCTATATTTCGGCAGTTTTCTTTATAACTAACTAAAGCGTTATCTATTGTAGAATTCCATATATCAAAAAATAAAAATGTATGAACTCTATTAAAAAAAGGCACCCATTTTAACAACACACCGACTGTCCAAGATGGCTTCAGAGAGCGACCTTTTAATCGTTCTGCTTTAATATAATGTGGAATACTTAAAGCATCTTTGAAAGCAGAGGATTGACTCAAATGATATAAATTAAGACTCTTATTATCTTCTTTTGCTTGGTCAATAGTTTCGCTAAATTTCTTAATTTGATATATGCTCTCATTAAGCAGTGTGACAAATTCAGAATGCTTACCCAGAAATTTTTTGCGTAACCAACCTAATATATCGTTTGTAATTTGAGTTGTTTGAAAATAATAATATCGCGTCCAGCTACCTAAAGACCAACCTGGCTTGTCTGAAATCAAAGGTGAAAGTACTTGTGGTATAAGATTTAACCCTCGTCTTTCAATTGGAATGAAATTTTCATTTTCTATATCCTTGACCCATTTTGAATGCTTCCATTTGTTAATGGCACTTTTATTTCCTGATTCTTTTATGACCTGCATCAACAATTCAAAACTTTCAAAATCCATGCCCGTCGATAAACTTTGGGAGGGTATACCCAGTAGATGAGAAACAGGCGCTAGTGCTTCTGCATCATCATATAAAAACACTAACTGTTTAATTTCCTTGATCAAAGCATATTGATTATCATCAAATTGCAAATCTTTTTTTAAACTTGCGGCGTGTATACGCCAGCTCATTGCTTGAACAATTGCTTTATTCAGCCTATCTAATCTATTTTTGTTCAATGAAATAATATGCTTTATTTTTTGATCACTTGGGCTTTCAGCATCTATGGAAACCCCTTTTTCAATAAACTTTAAAAACTGCTTAAAATTATCAAGGTCTTGTCTCATCTTAAGCAAATCGTCAGCGTTAGCCAAAACAAAAATATCTTGAGACTGCCAATCAAGCCTTAAGTATTTTAACCTTTCCTGTCGCTTAGAAACCACACTATTTAGTTCGGTGACCAAAAGAGTATATTGATCACCCTTTTCATACTCGCCTGCGTTATCCTTTTGTCTCGCCATTTTTTGAACCGCTTCTTGCGATAAATTGTCTAAATCTCCAATGAGCGCGTTCAGCAAATCAAAACGATTACCCGAATCCATCGCATCTAGATTTTCAGCAGCGCCAAACAGCGCATCCAGATAATGTGTTTTATCTTTTTCATCTAATTCGGCAGCCAGTTGATCCAAATGATGCCAAAAATCCCCACTATGACTATTAAGAGATAACATATCTAATAATTGATTAGACTTCTCCTTGACAGACTCCATTTTGGCCACGGCATATTTAAAACGTTTTTTATGTTCAGACAAGCTTTTAATGACGCTTTTACCAATTTCTAACTGCTTATCATCACTATCCCATCTGGATTTAGAGTCAGCCAAAGCCGCATTGTAATCTTCTTGTTTTCTAAGCGCGTCTTCATGATAAGCATAAATACTAGAAGGATTGTTCAATAGATTGTTAAGCGCTCCCACATCATGATTAAAAATACTAATATAATCACGTACTTCTCCTGTGTTGCTTTGAATGGTACCTAAAGCTGAGAGCATGCGTTGGTGAATAGATTGATCACTATTCACCGGAAATGGGACGAATATATCCATATATTCCTCTAAAGACTGGATGGGATATTAACTTACCTTATAGTACTTCTGATACCATGTAACAAAATTTTCTATACCCTGATCAACAGTGGTCTTAGGGTGATAATTAAATTCTTTTGCGAGCGGTGATACATCAGCGTGTGTTGCTGGCACATCGCCTGGTTGCATAGGCAAATATTCTATTTTGGCTTTTTTACCACATGCTTTTTCAATGGCTTTGATGAATGTCATCAAAGACACCGGGTCGTTATTACCAATATTATACAATCTATAAGGTGCATGACTCTTGTCTGCACTGCGTTCCGACTCTAATATATTGGGATTGGCTTCAGGCGGTATGTCCAATACTGATACGACGCCATTAGCAATATCATCAACATAAGTAAAATCTCGAATCATATCACCCTGATTAAATACAGATATTGATTTATCATTATAAATGGCATCTACAAATTTAAATAAAGCCATATCTGGACGTCCCCAAGGACCATAGACGGTAAAGAATCTAAGGCCGGTGGTGGGTAACTCAAATAAGTGAGAATATACATGGGCCATAAGCTCGTTTGATTTTTTAGTCGCCGCATATAAACTAATGGGATGATCTACATTATCTTTGGTTGAGAAGGGCAGTTTTGTATTTGCACCATAAACAGAACTAGAAGAAGCGTAAACCAAATGCTTAATCTTATTGTGACGACACGATTCTAATATGTTTGTAAAGCCAACGACGTTAGAATTAATATAAGCCATAGGGTTATCTAAAGAATATCGAACCCCTGCTTGTGCGGCTAAATGTATCACTTTATCAAAACGATGCTTCTCAAATAATTGGCTCAGCTCGGATGTATCTTCCACATCTATCTTTACAAACTCAAAAGCAGCATGCTCTAACAAACTAACGAGACGATCTTTTTTAAGTTGTACGCTGTAATAATCATTCAGGTTATCTAAGCCGACAACTTGTATGCCTTTATCTAATAATTGCTGAGAAACATGAGACCCAATAAAGCCCGCGGCGCCTGTAACCAGTACTTTCATTATAGTCTCCATACTTGAATTTCTTGCGCTTTAAACTCAGCTTGATTCAAGACTGATTTAACATCAAAAATAATTCTGGAGTTCGCAAAGCAATTCGCAAATTCTTGTGGCTGTTTTTCTAGGAATTCTTTATGTGGCACACAAAGAACAATAGCATCAACATCGCTAATGGCTTGCCATTCTACTAAATCTACATCGTATTCTGCCTTAGCTTCTACTTTAGAAGCGATAGGGTCATGTACAACAACCTCTGCTCCAAAAGATTGTAATTCGGCAATGACATCGACTACTCTTGTATTTCGAACATCTGGGCAATTTTCTTTGAAGGTTAAACCTAATATAGCAACACGAGCGCCTTTTACGTGACTATCTGCTTGAATCATATGCTTAATCGTTTGTTGTGCCACGTGACGTCCCATACTGTCATTAATGCGCCGACCAGCCTGGATGACTTCTGGTCTATATCCTAATTGTTTTGCTTTAAACGTTAAATAATAGGGATCGACGCCTATACAATGTCCGCCGACTAGACCTGGATAAAATGGTAAAAAATTCCATTTGGTTTTAGCCGCTTCAATCACTGAGTGTGTGTCGATACCCATTTTTTCAAATATTATTGCTAATTCATTCATTAGTGCGATATTTAAATCTCGTTGTGTATTTTCAATGACTTTTGCCGCTTCAGCTACCTTGATCGATTGCGCTTTGAAAATGCCTGCTTTCACCACCTCGCCATAGACAGCCTCTAAAATTTCAGTAGTTTTCTCATCTTGTCCGGAAACGACTTTGACAATAGATTGAAAAGATCTTTCTTTATCGCCCGGATTAATTCTTTCTGGAGAATACCCTACCGTAAAATCTTTGCCACCCTTAAGCTTAGATATTTTTTCTAGAATCGGCAAACAAATCTCTTCAGTGACACCTGGATAGACCGTCGATTCATAAACAACAATATCGCCTTTTTTGAGTATGCTGCCAATCGTCTCAGATGCTTTTATTAAGCAGGTTAAATCAGGTTGGTGTGCTTCATCCACCGGCGTGGGTACAGCAATAATATGGCAATCCGCTGTTTGAAGTTTTGATTTTTCACAAGTAAAATCTATATTTGATTCAGCAAGTTCTACTGCTGTCACGGCTTCGGTATGATCTTGGCCATTTTGTAATGCATTTATACGTTCTTTGTTGACATCAAAACCAATCACATCGTGAAGTGCGCCAAATGCACAAGCAACGGGTAAACCAACGTAACCTAAACCCACCACTGAAATTCGTCTGTTATGCCCCATATATCCTCCCTGGACTTCTTTTATAACAACTCACCACTCTCTACTTCATATGTTCCGCGGCTTGACCGCGGAATCTAGAAATAATAACGTCTAGATCCCGCGGTCAGGCCGCGGGACGTAGAGAGAGGTAATTCGCAAGTACTTTTTTATTATTCTATATTCTATAGTTTCTACAATATAACATTTAACAATAAAAGCTATACAGCTTTTTTGTTCAATGCTGATTTTCTAACATTGTAAAATTTTGCGGCACTTGTAAACTCAGTAACAACATAAAATCTAATAAATACTCTGTAAATCTGTGACTTAGTATGGTTTGAGCTTTTTAACTAATTAATGCTGTCTTTGCTATATCTCTGTTTGACCACTATTAACAATATTTATTTTGAATGATTTATGGTATAAACATTCGCAAATTTATGGCAAAGTTTACACGAGCAAAACTAGGGATATACCCCCCTGGTGCTTCGCACCACCCTTTTTTAACAAAAGCGAAGCCAGTTTCGCGTTGTTTTCATAATCACTTATCAGGAATATTTAGTTGAATAGCATGAGAAATTGTCAATCAGCCACCCTCTTTAGAAGATTCGCCGCTTTGGTATACGATACGTTTATTATTATCTCGCTCGTCATATTGGCCACTAGCATTGCTCTGCTGATTAATAAAGGCGAATCATTTCTGTCAGTACAATATTATTTTTTGAGTTATTTATTATTAGTCGTGGGCTTATTCGTATGTTGGTTTTGGCGTAGAAGTGGCCAAACTTTGGGAATGCTTTCCTGGAAGGTGAAGCTAATCCAAGCGGATCAATCAAAACTAACCTGGCGAAAAGCTTGGCTTCGTTATGTGCTGGCCTTCCCTTCTTTAGGGTTTTGCGGCATTGGGCTACTCTGGTGCTTGATTGACAAAGAGCACCAGAGTTTGCATGATAGGTTAAGTGGAACGAGATTGGTTCAAATACAAAGCTAACAGCGCCATACAGCCCAACACACTCAATATAACTATTGGCAAAGCAAGCGACCAATTTACTGGTAGGCATTGTGCCACCCCAACCCCTAATGCGCCCATACTCATATTCAGAAAATTCATCACACTCGAGGCATTGGCTTTGTCAGTCGCCGCACCGCTTGATAAAGCAGAAGCATTGGCTAAGACTAATGACAATGATATATAAATAAGAAACATCACGCCAAACAGACCGATGAGAGATATCTGCAGTTTAAAGCTGACCAGCATTCCCAAAGCACCCATAAATGCACCTGCAATACCCATTTGAATCACTTGCAACGGTTGAAAATATTTATTTAGCTTTTGCGTTATAAATGAGCCTAAAAAAATTCCCAGTGGTGGCAGCATTGCAAATATACCAAACATTGCTTCGGTTAAATTTAACTGATCAATACCTAAGAATGGACTCATCGCGTTATAACTATAAATAATTGCGCCGCCACCTCCCATCATTAAAGCATACAATACAACAGATTTGTTTTTCAAAATATGAGCAAAGTCATTTAAAATAGTTTTAATATTTAACTCAGTACTTTTTTGAAACACAGGCTCTTCTAGCAGACCGCCAATTATAAAATAAACAAATAAACCGTATCCCAACAAAAAGTAAAAACAATATTGCCAAGCAAAGTAATGGGTAATACACCCCCCCATCGTTAAAGAAAGGCCTGGTAAAATTGCAAAAGCCATCATTAATTTTGATGAAATGATCCTAGCTTGGGCTTTATCATAAAAATCGTTCATTAGGGTGAAAGACATCATTAGCCCTACGCTGGCACCCAAAGCCATAATAAATCTACCCAAAAGTAATACAGAAAAAATACCCAAGTAATAAGATATGATACAAAGCAAACAGCCTAGCAACTGTAATGTGATTCCCATCTTAATGGTAGGGACTCTGCCAAATCGATTAGCCAACACACCATAAGGCAACTGCCCCAATGCATATCCCAATAAAAACAAAGTCATAGTCCATTGTGCACTATTTTTAGAGACATGAAAGAACCGGGCAATCTCCGGTAATGCTGGGCTAAATAAAACAGCACATACTGTTCCAAAGGAAATAAGCAAAACCAAAAGCATAATGCTGGGTTTATATGAACTCCTTGCACTTATTATGGTCGTATTCTGAGTATGAATCATGGCTGTCTCTTTCTGTATCACCCAAGTATTTCATGGGTATTCCTGTAATGTTGTGACTATTTTAACTTGAACATATTTAGTTAACAATATACAATATGGTTAACTATTGTTAACTTATGCATTGCAAATGAATATCAAACTTGAGCAATTACACGTATTTTTAACGGTGGTAAAATATCATAGTTTTTCTGCTGCCAGTATCCGCCTAGGCATATCCAAAGTCGCAGTCAGCAAGACTATATCAACTTTAGAGAAAGAATTAGGGTGTACTTTATTTAATAGAACCACCCGAAAATTAAATATAACAGAGCAAGGCATAAACTTAGAACAACACGCGAACAATATCTTAGCGGCAAGCGCTGAGCTAACCGACGCGTTCACTCGCTATCAGGCCCAGCCTCAAGGCACACTACGGATTATGAGTACTGCTTATTTTGGTGAAAAATACCTTATTCCCAATATTCATAAATTCCAAACACTATACCCAGAGCTGCAATTAGAGCTTATTTTTGAAGAGCGCTTTCCACATCTAGAAAAAGAACAAATTGATATATTTATTGGTGCTAGCATGCCGGGTTATGATGGCTTGGTCAGAAAACAGTTCACCCAAACACGTTATATTATGTGTGCATCAAAAAGTTATTTAAAACAACATGGTACACCGCAAAAACCAGAAGATTTATTCAACCACCATTATATAACCCATTCAATGAGACAACCCGATAATGTGCTCAGCTTTGATGGACATCCTGATATAACATTGAACCCAACGCTAAGAATTAATGATGCGAATGGCTTAATGCAATGTGCGCTCAATAATTTGGGCATTATCAAAATACACGATTACAAAGTAAAAGAGGCATTGGCTAGTCAGCAGCTGATAGAAATATTATCACAATATCATAAGAAAACTTGGCCGGTATATTTATTTTATACCCATAAAAAATACACGCCCAAGAAAACCCGAGTTATGTTAGATTTCTTGGAAGGCATTCTAGAGCATTGAGTTTAGCGCCCAGATAACCTAATCAGCCCGCCAGCGCCTCAACGCATAAAGCCCTAAAGCAAAAAACAATGCCGTGGGAAAACAAGCCCCTATGATGGGGTGTATTTGATAGACTAAAGTTAAGGGGCCAAACAAGCGGTCAAAGATGAAAAAGGTAAAGCCAACCATTATACCCACAACTAATTTGAAGCCTTTGCTAGAAGATCGTAATGGCCCAAATACAAACGGTATTGCCAAAAACATCATCATCACAATCGCCAGCGGTTGCACGATTTTTTGCCATAATGCTAGCTGATAGGGCTTATACTCTAAATTATTAAGTTTCCGATATTTGATTGTCTGCCATAACCCCACCAAAGATAATTCATCTAAATATTTAGTCCCGACAATTCTTAATATATTAGGATCAATAGTACTACGCCATTCTAATTGATCATAATGCTTTTGCAGAACACGATCATCTTCAAACACACTGACTTTGACGTCTTTTAGAACCCATAGATCATTAATATAATCGGCATAAGAGGCTTCGCTAGATTTTACCATTTCATGATGCTGATTAAATTCGTAACTGACAATACCTTCTAGGTGCCCACCCACATCTGCCGAACGAATATTAATAAAGTGAGGCCCGTCTCGAAGCCAAATACCATGTTCTGTTTTTAAGGTCTGGCCGCCACTGAGTGCGAATGCTTTTTGATTTTGTGCCCATTTGTCTGTTACCGGTGCAACCCACTCCCCTAAAGTCCAAGCAAGCGTAGACAAAATAAGTGCTAATTTTAAAACCATTATAATAATTTGCTTAACACTTACGCCAGCGGAACGCATGACCACCAGTTCGCTATTTGAGGCTAGGCCACCTAAGCCTAACAAAGTGCCAACCAAAGCTGCCATAGGAAACATCTGATATATATTTTGTGGCATCGAAAGCAGATTAAACATCAGCACATGCCAAATCGTGTAATCGCCTTTGCCTACATAACGCAGTTCATTGACCAAAGAAAAGATAAGCTCTAAACCAAAGACCAAGAACATCGATAAGGCGATAGTCACGCCTAATGTTTTCCAAATATAACGGGTTAAAATTTTCATATTTGGTGCTTGGTCCTCAACTTAGTTAACCGCTGAAAACGCTTAATGAATCGCTGCCATGGTTGGCGTAATTTGTGAAAACGTCCGGAAACATGCATGAGTGATATTGACGCTAGTGCAAACAAACTGAAATGCACCCACCACATCCCTATATAACCTGGCAAGATTTGTGCTTCGATCCATCGTTTGCAAAGTGTCAGCAAATTAAAATATACAATGGCTACGACGACCCCAACAAAAATTTTGGAAAAACGACCTTTTCGAGGATTCAGTCGACTAATAGGGACCGCAAAAAAACCTAACAATAACGTTGCTAAAGGTACAGAAAACCGCCATTGCAACTCAGCCATATTGCTGGGCATAAGATTTTCAAACAGCATTTTTGTTGGCATACCTTTATGGTGATATACGCCTGATTTGGGTACCACCTGCTCAACTAAGCGCTGATAATCATCAAACATAATCACAGAATAATCTTGTCCTCCCGGGCGCCCCTGATAACGCTTACCTTCAGATAGATAAACATAAGTGTTGCCCGTGTTTTGATCTTTCACAATTTTACCACTTTTAGCGGTTAAAACATTGCCAGGACTCCCCGCCGCTATCGATACAGGCTGCTCGGCAATAAAAATATCCTGTAACTCTGTTTCTTCAGGATTTAAGCTACCGGCATATAATATCCATTTATCATGTTGCAACGAGTGGAAGCGTCCTGGCACGACGGCTTGAGCCAACATCACAGGATCTTCAGACTTTAAAAGCATATCTCGATGTTGATAACATTGTGGGCTTAAATACAAGGTCAGTACAAAAGAGAGGATGGTAATAGGGACAGCCAGAATAACGGCTGTTGACGTCAAAAATCGCCAACTTAATCCACAAGCCAACATAACGGGGATTTCTAAATCGACAAATAATTTGCCAAAACTTAATAAAATAGCCAAAAAATAGCTAATCGGCAAAATAATGGCCAAAATTTCAGGCACAATAAACCAGATCATATGCAATAGTACGCCGGGGGGAAACTCGCCTATTGCCGCCTTAGATATCAAACTAACAAACTTATTGCTAACGGCAATCAGCATTAAAACCAATACAGTTGCAAAAAAAGTCTGTAATATTTCTTTGTATAAATACTTTCTGAGAATCATCTTTTGAGTTTTGCCATTTGAACTATGCCTTATTCCAACCAAACCATTATCATATCTGCCACCATCAATAGCAATAAAGAATCAGAAAGACACAAGCCGTTGAAATTTAATAAAATATCATCATATAATTTCATTAAATCTTATATTTGGTTACAATAAGCATAAATATTCAAGAATATCTTAATTTTTCAAGATATTCTTTAAGCATTGATTAAGGTCTTTGGCTTTTGACACAGCGGCATGTAAAAGTCATTATACCTACTTGCAACGAAAAAAATAAACATTCTATTCGATATTTTTAGTTATTGATATGAATTTAGGGGCAAAAATGGAACATCTTGTTAAAAGTGGTCAACCAGAAAAGCAACGCACAGCCTGTGTTGTTGTCGGCGTACATGAACCACGCAAATTAAGTCATTCGGCAGAGTTAATTGATAAGGCAAGTGATGGCTACATCAGCAATATCTTAAGACGAGGCGATTTAGAAGGTAAAATAGGACAAACATTATTCTTACATAATGTGCCAAATATGCTCTCAGATAGGGTGCTGCTTGTGGGTTGCGGAAAAGAACGAGAAATTGATGATGCGAAGTTTCGTCGAATAATTCAAACAGCCACCAAAACACTCAATGATAGCGGCTCAATGGAGGTCAGCTCCTACTTACCTGAAATTTCAGTCAAAACCAGAGATATTGCCTGGAAAATACAAGATGCCACGGTTACCAGTGCACAAAGTTTATATCGGTTTGACGAATTTAAAAGCAAAAAAACCTCAGACCGCAGGCCGTTAAGAAGACTTATCTATATGGTAAGCAACCGCCGCGAGCTAAACCAGTGTGAAAAAGCGGTACAAATAGGCACGGCTATTTCTACTGGCATGAATTTGACTCGAAACTTAGGTAACACGCCTCCCAATATTTGCAAACCCAGCTATCTAGCAGAAACGGCTAAAAATATTGCAAAACAGTTTAAATCTGTCAGCGTCTCCATATTAGAAGAAAAAGAGATGGCCGATTTAGGCATGGGCTCTTTGCTCTCCGTTACGGCCGGTAGTACAAGTGAGGCTAAATTTATTACTTTGTCCCATAGCGGAGGAGATAAAAGCCAGCAGCCTATTGTCCTGGTTGGTAAAGGCATTACATTTGATACCGGCGGGAACTCATTAAAACCAAGTACCGGCATGATTGGTATGAAATATGATATGTGTGGAGCCGCTGCTGTTTTAGGCGCAATCAATACCGTTGCTGAATTAGAGTTACCGCTTAATGTTATTGGTGTAATCGCCAGTTGTGAAAATATGCCTGGCCCTGAAGCCACTCGCCCTGATGATATCGTCACGAGTATGTCTGGCCAAACCATAGAAATTTTAAATACCGATGCAGAAGGCAGGCTCATATTAGCGGATGCTTTGACATACTGTGAACGTTACAACCCAGATGTGGTCATTGATATGGCAACGCTAACCGGAGCGGTTATTGTGGCCTTGGGTTATCATGCGACAGGCCTAATGAGCAATCATAGCCCTTTAGCAAATGATCTATTGCATGCCGGTAATCAAGCCGGAGATAGATGTTGGCAACTACCCATTTGGGATGATTACCAAGGCAGCCTAAAGTCAAATTTTGCTGATATGAGTAATATTGCAACTGATAACTCAGGCGCAGGCACAATACTAGCCGCTTGCTTTTTATCTAAATTCGCCAAAAAATTTCATTGGGCGCATTTGGATATTGCTGGAACCGCCTCCAACAAAAAAGGTGCTACTGGCAAACCTATACCTTTATTAATTCAATACCTATTAAACAGATGTAAATAAGATAATAACTGCCATGATGGAAAAAACATACGAACCGCACAGTCTTGAAAAAAAATGGTACCAGCATTGGGAAGAAAGCGGCTATTTTGCGCCTCAACCCAATGAAAAAGCCTATTGCATTATGTTACCGCCACCCAATGTAACGGGCAGCTTACATATGGGACATGCTTTTCAGGACACATTGATGGATGCTTTAATTCGTTACCATCGTATGCGCGGTTATCAAACCCTGTGGCAAAGTGGCGCCGATCATGCAGGTATTGCGACACAAATGGTCGTAGAACGTCAATTAGCAGCACAAAACCAATTTAAACATGATTTAGGGCGAGAAGCCTTTATTGATAAAATTTGGGAATGGAAAGAGGAATCAGGCGGTAAAATTAGTCAACAAATGCGACGTTTAGGTGCATCCGTTGATTGGAGCCGTGAATGTTTTACCTTAGATGAAGAACGCAGCGAAGCGGTAAGAGAAGCTTTTGTGCGTTTATTTGATGAAGGACTCATTTATAAAGGCAAACGCTTGGTTAATTGGGACCCCAAATTACACACTGCGGTATCTGATTTAGAAGTGGTCTCTGAAGAAGAAGACGGTTTTTTATGGTATATGCGTTACCCACTAGCTAATAATGATAAAAAGCATATGATTGTCGCAACCACTAGGCCCGAAACAATGTTAGGTGATGTCGCCGTTGCCGTACACCCGGATGATGAACGGTATAAACATTTGATTGGTGAAAACCTTAAGTTGCCTTTGAGTGATCGTTTAATTAATATTATCGCCGATGACACAGTGCTCCCAGAGTTTGGAACCGGCTGCGTTAAAATCACTCCCGCCCATGACTTTAACGATCATGAAATGGGCAAACGCCATGGCTTAGCAATGATTAATATTTTTGATGATAGCGCCAAAGTCAACCGCAATGCGCCGGTCGCTTACCAAGGTTTAGATCGATTCGCAGCAAGAAAGCGTATTGTTGAAGATCTAGAAAAATTAAACCTACTTGAAAAAATTGAACCTTATAAAGTTAAGATACCTCGTGGTGACCGCTCTGGAGAAGTATTAGAGCCTTATTTGACAGCGCAATGGTTTGTCAAAGCCAAGCCATTAGCAGCCCAAGCAATTGAAGTGGTTCAAAATGGTAAAGTAAAATTTGTCCCGGAAAATTGGCAAAACACCTATTACGAATGGATGAACAATATCCAAGACTGGTGTATTAGTCGTCAATTATGGTGGGGACACAGAATCCCTGCTTGGTATGATGATAGCGGCAACATTTATGTTGGACATAATGAGGAAGAAGTTCGGAATAAATATAGCTTAGGCACAGCTAATCTAAAACAAGATGAAGACGTACTTGATACTTGGTTTTCTTCCGCTCTTTGGCCCTTCTCAACCTTAGGTTGGCCCCATGATACAGCAGAGCTAGCAAAATATTATCCTACAAATGTTTTGGTCACCGGCTTTGATATTATTTTCTTCTGGGTCGCTAGAATGATTATGATGGGATTAAAATTTACTGATAAAGTACCGTTCCATACTGTATTCGTACATGGTCTGATTCAAGACTCTCATGGACAAAAAATGTCTAAATCCAAGGGCAATATTTTAGATCCAATCGACTTGATTGATGGGATTGATTTAGAGTCACTATTACAAAAGCGTACTTATGGCTTAATGCAGCCGAAAATGAAAACAAAAATCGAAAAAGCCACGCGCAAAGAATTCCCAGATGGCATCCCAAGCTTTGGCACCGATGCACTACGCATAACATTTGCCGCACTTGCAACTAATGGACGGCACATTCGATTTGAACTGCCACGAGTTGAAGGCTATAGAAACTTTTGCAATAAAATCTGGAATGCATCACGATTTGTTTTAATGAATGTTGAAAATCATTCCTTAGGTGAGTCCGACAAGGACCGTGAATTATCAGTTTATGATCAATGGATTTTATCCATATGGCAAAAAACAAAACAACAAGTGTCCAAGCATTTCGATGAATATCGATTTGATTTAGTCGTGCACGCGTTATATGAGTTTACATGGGATCAATACTGTGACTGGTATTTGGAATTTACCAAACCCATACTGACACATTCGGAGAATGAAAAGCTTAAACAAGGCACCCGATATACTTTGGTCAAAGTACTGGATGAGTTATTACGTGTATTCCATCCGATTATTCCTTATATAACAGAAGAAATCTGGCAAAAAACCAACACTTTATTGAATACCGGGCAATCTGAAAATCAAACCATCATGCAACAAAAATACCCTGTTGTTGAATCGAAGCTTTTAGATGATGCGTCGGAATCTACAATTGCTTGGATTAAAGTTTTTGTCACGAATGTCAGAACCATACGTGCAGAAATGAATATTAAACCTAGTCAACCATTACCCGTGGTGTGTGTCGGTGGCAACACAGAAGACAAAGCAATTATTTCGGCTTATGAAAACAACTTAAAACAACTGGCCAAAGTCTCAGAGATTCATTGCATTGAATCAAAAGAAGATGCCCCAGTGTCAGCAGCCAGCATTGTTGGTGAAATGGCGCAGCTCATCCCGTTAAAAGGATTAATCGACAAAGAACAAGAAAGTGCTCGTTTAGAAAAAGAAATGAACAAGCTGAAAAAAGACATAGCGCAATTTAATAACAAATTGCAAAATGAAGCTTATATCAAAAGAGCACCAACCGAAATTGTTGAAACAGAAAGAAATAGATTATCAATTGCCGAAGCTAAGCTGGCAAAGCTTAATGAGCATTATGAGAAAATAGCGGCTTTGTAATATATAAATAAATTTGTAGATAAACGAAGTGAATCTTTCCCCTCTACCAATTTTGGCTGAGGGCTCCCGAAGGCCGGGTGAGGGTTAATAAACGGTTTGACCAAATAAGATATACCTTTTCATATCTAACCTCATCCGCCCTCCGGGCACCTTCTCCTGACATCAGGAGAAGGAAAATGCCCCTAGCAAGTCTTTATTGTATATAGAAATAGAATGGCTATACTTTGGTATTAAATCATCAGGAGATCGCAAAATGGATTTTGCCCACCTAAGCTGGAAGCTAATACATGGATTGTTCTATTGTATTTTAGGCAGCATAATTACCGCCACAATTGTGTTTGTCCTTTATCTTCAAAACCGACAAGGATTATCCATTTGGCATCTGGATATTTTAAAATCGGAATACACAACAAAATCAAAGATTAAAAATTTTAAAGAATACATGGCATTGGAAGAAAAATTATTCCAAGAACTTGACAAAAAAATCATTCAAAATATACCCGCAGCACAAAAAACAAAATTAAATCGTTTTTATTCTAAAAGTTTATCCTCTCCCGAAAGATGGCCACAAAATTGGAATCAAAGCTTTGAGTTTACTCGCCCAACACCCAAAGCCGGTGTATTACTACTACACGGCTTATCAGACTCACCTTATAGCCTTCGCAGTATTGGGCAAACATTGCACCGTTACCAGGCCCATGTCATCGGATTACGTTTACCTGGACATGGTACCGCGCCTTCTGGATTATTAAACACCCAATGGGAAGACATGGCCAGCGCCGTTAAAATTGCCATCCAACATTTAAAAAATCTGATTGGCGATAAACCAATCTACATCGTAGGCTACTCGAATGGCGGTGCCCTGGCATTAAATTATGCTTTAAATACGATAGATGACCCAAGCCTGCCTAAAATTAAAAACATTGTACTTATTTCACCCGAAATTGGGGTGACAAAATTAGCTGGGTATGCATTTGTACAAGAAAGACTCGGACACCTTCTCGGGCTGGAGAAACTAGCCTGGAATTCTATTCATTCTGAATACGACCCATATAAATATAATTCATTTGCCCTCAACGCAGGCATTCAAGCGAATAGAATTACAAAAAATTTACATTCCGACTTGAACAAACATCAAAAACAAAAAAATATTCACCAACTCCCTCCGATTATGACTTTTCAATCTGCAGTTGATAATACCGTCTCAACCACCGCGCTGATTAATAATTTATATCGTAAATTATCCAGTCCAAAACACGAGTTAATTATCTTTGATATGAACCGTTATAGTGAGATGAGAACACTGCTTAATTTCACCAGTAGAGATGAATTGTTTCATTTAGTGACAAAACAAGAGAATAAATTCAAAACCACGCTTATCACAAATATATCGCCCAACAGCGCAGAAGTGCATGCAGTGACCTACGACAACACTAAATCCAAAGAAGTTAAAGAGGAACTAGCATTATATTGGCCAGCTAATTTATACTCACTTTCTCACGTGGCTCTACCCTTCCCGAGAAATGATAGTTTATATGGTGAAATGGATAAAGATAATGAATTACAATTGGGGGCCCTTGCCCTATATGGCGAGCGTGGTATTCTACAGATTCCACCTGGCGACATTCTCAGACTCCGATGGAATCCATTTTATAGCTATATGGAACAAAGAATATTAAGCTTTTTAGAACTGACATATTAAGTTCAAAATTCTAGAAATCTTAATCACATACAAACCAAAATATCCTAAAAGAAGTCAACATTACTATGCCATTAAATCCTGCAATAAAGCGACTCCTTAGAATTGCTTATAAAAATAATTTTGATCAATTACATACATTTTCTATTGAAATGATGAGAAGTTACTTAAATCATCCTGTCATACGTACTTCTGAAGCGCCTTTTATTGATATCACCGTTAATCCAGAAGTACACGCTAGGTGCTTTACACCAATAAATACTGATCCAGAACAAGAACTACCCGCTATATTCTTCATTTCTGGAACAGCATTTATCATGAGTCGCTTAGATCCCTGTAATCAATATTGTAGCTTAATAGCAAACCAATCTAATATGAAAGTCATAAATATTGCCCATCGATTGGCACCAGAACACAAGTACCCTAAGTATTTGTATGACTGCATCGATACCATTCACCATGTAAGAGAGCGCGCAGCTCAATATAAAATTGACCCTAATAAATTAGCTATCTGGGGTGAAAGCTCTGGCGGCACAATTGCGGCAAGTTGTACCCACAAACTAAAATCTGCATCAGATCCTATTTTAAAGCATCAAACACTTTTTTATCCTATGCTAGACTTCATCAATAAATCACCCTCAAAAAAAGCATACGGTCAAGGTTATATGCTAGATGATACGTTTATTGACTGGCTAGATGAACGAGGATTTGAGCCTGAAGAAGACCGCTCACACCCTTTAATTTCACCCTTACTATCAGACAGTTTTGATAATCTATGCCCCGCTACCATCATTACCGCAGAATATGATCCACTGCGAGATGAAGGAGAAGCATATGGGAAAAAGCTAGCAGCAGCAAATGTGCCTATTTTCCACCAACGATTCGATGGCATGATCCATGGGTTCATGCGATTTTATAATAATATCACTATCCCCAAACAAGCAATGGCCTTGGCTTGTGAACAGGTTAGAATAGGTTTAGGGCATACTTAGCATACATAATGAAATATATTTTATTAATAAGCGAAGCGAATAATATTTCCACTTTTTGAAGTGGGAGTGCTTATTCGCTACGCTCATGAACTTCAGCACATGAGATGATTCTAAATCACATCTAAGACACTGGTCATATTATCTAAGTGTTCAATTAAATCAGAAACTTGTGGTCCTGGGATAGTCCCTATATTTTCAAATATTAATTCTGTTCCTGAAAAATTAGCACCTATGTTCGCATTATTCAGTTGCACAACGACATTTGCATTTTCTTGGTTTTGTTCAAAGCTTGAAAAGACATCCTGAATATTAATTTGTCCATCAAAATTTGTATCAAATACGTTCTTGAAATGTAACTGGTTTTGCTGCGCAGACAATAAGTCATTAATGTAAATCGATGACACTGACTGATTCATGAAATCAATCACGATATTATCATCGCCCCGACCAGATTCAATATAAATCGCCCCACTCAGACCTTCGGTTGATAATAAGTCATTATGATGATTACCTAATAACTGCTCTGCCCCATTATCATCAGAATATAAATGTATTGTTAAGTTGGCCTCTTTAGAAATTTTGGTCGCTTTATCAAATAAAGTGTAGGTGAAAATTTCATTATGCTGACTCTCGACAAAAGAAGGAACATATTGATAATTACCGCCATTGTCTAAGATTAATTTTCCATCCGTAGGTGTAGGGATAGTAATAATTGAGCCATCATCAGGCAATGGAATGTTAACAGTATGGTTATTGTTGCTCACAGTCGCACCAATATTATTGAGCTGATGTATAGCAATAAAGTCTTGAGCATTTTCTACGATAAAGCTTATCTTAGTCACAAGGCCTTCATTAGCCCAATATAAGTCATTAACCAAGACATTGCCCTCTAACATTTCAGGCAAAGTGCCCAATAACTGCTGAGAAAAAGTAAATAATTGAGAATCGGGCTCAATGATATTTTCTGGTTTTGAGGCAATAGGCTCTAAGGGTTCTAATAGGCTTTCATTAGCATCAATTCCTACAGCAAACACATCAATATTGGCAACCTGTGCAGTAGGCACTTCAGATGTTGTGTTTTGAATAAAGTCATGCCAACTACCCCACTCATCTGGCCAATTACCTTGATCTAATGCTGAATGTCCTGTGTTAGCGACACCATCTGAAATAAAGTAAACCGTATGTTGGAAATTGTTTAAATCAGGGTTAGTAATATCTTGCTCTAAATTTTCTCGAGCATGGTATAAAGCAGTATCATAATGCGTAGACCGACCCAAAGCCTCTCCCGTATCAGGATTAATCATTTGTATTTTTATCCCATCTACCTGGTGGGCATTTTTACGCAAAATGAAATCTTTGGCATCATCTATACTGGTGGCTCGGTATCCAAAAGCACCATCTAAGCCTTCATTTGATGCAAATGGCATAACCGTAATATTTAAATTATCAGAAATTAGGTCATATTTATCAATAAGCTGAATCAAGGCATCCTGAGCTAGTTCTAATCGAGTGTGATTATAGATTTCTGCCCCCATACTTCCGGAGACATCTAAAACCAACATTAAATTATAATTGTGGACACCATTGCCTGCTTGAGCAAAATTATCTACATTATTGGCAACGGGTACATTATCATGCAAATTAATGATAACGTCTGCTTGAGAGCTTTGACCATTGGCTGATTGTATTTCATAGGTAAAGATTTCACTTTGCTCGCCTTTGGAATACTCATCAGAAACCGTATATAAAAAATCTCCGTTAGCTTGTATCTTGAGATTGCCGCCTAGTGGTGTTGGAATGTCTTGATTAAAAGAATGGATCCAAACTTGCGAACCATGGAGCGAAGTACTTAATGCAGGGTTATCTGAAATATACTGATTTGCTGCAGCTTCGCTCTCAAAGGAAAAACGAATATTTTGAATGTTGACAACTTGTCCGTAAAGCACATCATTATCTAATAGATTAGCATGTATTTGGTTTGACTTAAGCTCAGTTTGCTGTGCTTCCCATGTAAAATGGGACACACCGACTTCTTCCGCAACAACCATCTTAACCTTAATAATTTCAGACAGCTCTAAATCTTCGACTTTAATAGGACTAATACGATTGGCAGAATGCGAACCTAAACTAATGGTACTATCGTAAAATGGGGAATCAGGCTCTAAAAAAGATTCAAATGGCACGGTTGTATTTCGGCCATGTTTATCATAAAAAATAATCTCAGACGCTTGAACTTCTGGCCCATACTCTAAATTAAAAATATCCCAACCAAACTCATAAGCTGGTGTATCAAACTTGAAGGTTAATATCCCACTTGGATTAGCACCTTCTGGGAGCGGATGATCAATTAAACCATCATGATTACTATCAATATCATTATCAGCGATAATCAGTATATGACCCGTTACTTCATTTTGAATATTCCCTTTGCTCCAGGGCGCTTGTAGATTCTGTTCACCATTATTGACATTATTAGAATTAATGACGGTTGCTTTATCTGGCCCCAGTCCTGAGTTCAAAACAGTGATACTGGTATTATCAACGAGCCAATTATTAGAATCAATGATAGATCCTTCTGGCATCAAGTTAAAATCGACATTATGTGTTATTTCATGAATAACTTTATGACCGATTTTATTGAGATTATATTGATTATCAATCGCTCTGATAGCAGGTAAAGTCACCACATTCAAAGTAAAATCTAATGCTGTTGACTCTGCAAGCTTAGGTCCAGGTGCCAAAATACTTAAATCTCGTGCGACACTGTCAACTTGTGTCAAACTGCCCGTATCTGCTAGAGAAATTTTTGGGACTAAACCAACATGCCCATTTGAAAATGCTTCATCAGTACTTTTTTGCTCTTCATTTTTTAGGGAGATTGGAGGATTTGAAATAAGATCCAAATTTAAAAGCTCGCTTGGATCTTCTTGCTGAGCTAACGTGATAACTTCATCTTGGTTAAAAGTAAGCTCACCATCGTATTGAGCTTGTTCTAAATCAACGATTTCTTGCTTTTGCTCTAAATCCATTTAATTTTCCAACTTGCTATTTTCCCTTTAACAGTGAAATTATTTTACCGCTAAGTAAGAACCAATGCGAGCAATCAAATTCATATAAATTCTAGAGTTAGGATAAAAATAATTATTTATTCAAAAAATCAATTACATTGAGATTCGGATCCCGGGCAAATGCTCGCTTAAAAGCTTCGATTAGATTGTGGTTGTTTTTTTTCCAAGGATGGAATTTAGGTGAGAAATAACTTAAGTAGGCCCAAAACTGCTTGCGAACAAATCCTGGCTTACCCCATAAAATCCAAAGCGTTTTAAACCAAAATGAAGGTTTATAAAGCAGTCCATCTTTTTTTGCTAAATGGCAGTAATTCGCCATCAAAAATACATTGAGCACAAATGTCATTCTCAACATACCTTTCATGCGCGTCCAATACCCAAGTCCCAAAGATTGATATAAATCAAACACCACGGCTTTGTGGTCTATTTCTTCTATGGCATGCCAACGCCATAGCGCAGCGACTTTTGGCTCTGCATTTTCTAACCATTGCTTATCCGTTAATAATAAATCTGAAATGATAGCCGTGACATGCTCGGCGGCCAATGTAAACGACAAGTGCATCTCTGGTGATAAAGCACTACTGAATGCCACAAACCTTTTGACGTTTTTTTTCTCAACTTGCCTGGGATCATAGCCTTGTTTTTTTAAAACGCTTTGCATGCGTATAAACTCACTGCCATGGGAAGATTCTTGCCCAATAAAGCCCTGGACTTGCTGCTTTAAAACAGCATCCGTAATCTGAGCTTGGTAGGGTAATACACTGGTAATAGCCAATCTCTCAAAAGCAGGAGCCAACATAGCCACAGCATTAAACATATGTGTTTTCACAGGACAATTTTGATTCCAATATTTTGGTAGATCAAAATTGATCCCAAAGCGTATACGCCTAGTTTCAATATTATGCTGGTGGGTTATTTTACTCATGAAACACTTCCTTGTGATGCAACTATATTATATTAATGTTCGCGAGTGGCTAAAAACTCAATCTCTGGCCAACGCTCTGTTGCCATCGTCAGGTTAACATAACTACTAGCTAGGTAAGTGAGATAATCTGCACTATCTAATGCTAAGTTAGATGCGTGCTTGTCTTTGAATTTTTTCAACATTTCTGCATCTTTCACTTTGACCCAGCGCACAGCCGCCATATTAACAGCATCATAGACGCATTCAACACGATACTCAGACAATAAACGATGTGCGACGACATCAAACTGCAGAACCCCTACAGCACCCAAAATAATCTGATTGGTCTCTAGTGGCCTAAAGACCTGGGTGGCCCCTTCTTCTGATAGTTGCGTTAAGCCTTTTTGCAGCGCTTTCATTTTCAAGGGATCTTTAGGACGAACCGCTCTGAAAATTTCAGGCGCAAAGTTAGGCACACCCAAAAATTTTAAATCTTCGCCTTCACTAAAAGAATCACCAATTTGGATTGTGCCATAGTTATGCAATCCAATAATATCGCCTGGCCATGCTTCTTCCACATGCTCACGCTCACCTGCCATAAACGTTAAAGCATTTGAAATTTGTACTTTTCGCTTTTGACGTTCACTATATATTTTCATACCTTTTTTATATTGCCCAGAGCAAACACGTAAAAAAGCAATCCTGTCTCGGTGGTTTTGATCCATATTGGCTTGAATTTTAAAGACAAAGCCAGAAAATTTTGACTCAGAAGATTCCACAACACGACTTTGAGCTTCTCTAGATTGCGGGCAAGGTGCTTTTTCTACTAAGGCATCTAATATGGCATCAACACCGAAGTTATTTAATGCGGAACCAAAGTAGACGGGCGTTAACTCACCTTTTAAGAATGCTTCTTGATCAAATCCATCTCCAGCCGCTTGAATCAGCTCTAATTGCTCCATAAAAGCATCGTAATGAATACCACACTTCTCTATGAACTTGGGGTCGTCTAGTGATTCTACTTTTTCTGCGATTTTGAGCTTTTCCCCTTTTCCAGGCTGAAACACTAAAATTTCCTTGGTGATTAAATCATATACGCCCTGAAAACCTTGACCCATCCCAATTGGCCAAGTCATCGGTGCACAACGAATATTTAAAATACGCTCAACTTCATCGATTAACTCTATTGGATCACGACTCTCGCGATCGAACTTATTAATAAAAGTAATAATTGGCGTATCTCGTAAACGGCAAACTTCCATCAACTTAATGGTTCTAGACTCTACCCCCTTTACACCATCGATTACCATCAATGCGGAATCAACCGCGGTAAGCGTTCTGTAGGTATCTTCAGAGAAATCTTCATGCCCTGGGGTATCCAGTAAATTAATGACATGCTCACGGTAAGGAAACTGCATGACAGATGTGGTCACAGAGATGCCCCGTTGCTGTTCTAACTCCATCCAGTCAGATGTCGCATGACGACTGGCCTTACGGCCTTTTACCGTACCGGCCAACTGTATCGCACCACCATAAAGCAATAGCTTCTCAGTGAGCGTGGTTTTACCCGCATCCGGGTGAGAGATGATCGCAAAAGTGCGTCTTTTTTGTATTTCATCTGCGCTTGATGACATTCTTTTAAAACCTCGTTTGTGCATATTCACAACTGCACATATTTTAATCTATTTTGGTCTACTTAGACCATATA
Source organism: uncultured Coxiellaceae bacterium (assembly GCA_963976875.1). GTDB lineage: Bacteria > Pseudomonadota > Gammaproteobacteria > Berkiellales > Berkiellaceae > Berkiella_A. The sequence continues at coordinate 59,652 of CAXBML010000001.1, read as the reverse complement.
AGCGCCATCTGGTCTTTAGTATATAGACCAAAATAACAAATAAGCGCCTGATATTTTTGTGGGATTTTTCGTTCATTTGTAAACTCAGCACAATAACACATAACTTTTGCAAATCACACATTGCATTTTTGACGGTTTAGTTAGAAAATACAACGTATCATTTAGAATTAAAACTAAGCTAATTAACTCGCCTTTCAATTCAAATTAAATTAAAACCTATTTCAAATTAATTCATCAACAGTGGAGCACTGCATGTCTGATAATGAACAATCTACGCCAGAACAAACTGAACGTAGCTTAAAGCCTATACAACTGTTCATTTGCCTTGCGATTGGTCTTACATTTTGGTTTTCACCTGCCCCAAACGGTCTGGAGGTAGGTGGCTGGCATGTGTTAGGTTTATTTGTTACTACTATCCTAGCTTTGGTGATAAAACCCTTACCCATGGGGGCTGTTGCTTTAATATCTTTAGAAATAGCTATTTTAACGAATCTCATTACAGCGAAACAAGGATTTTCAGCTTTTAGCAGCACGGTCGTCTGGCTCGTGCTTTTTGCGCTGTTTATTGCAAAAGGCTTTAATGTCACAGGCTTGAGTAAACGCATTGCTTACTTTTTTACCGCAATTTTTGGCAAAAAAACCCTAGGCTTAAGTTATGGCTTAATGCTAACAGATTTAATTTTAGCACCTGCCATTCCAAGTGTAACAGGTCGAGCTGCCGGTATCGTGTTTCCCATTGTTCGCAGTATTGCCACTTCATATAAAAGCTTCCCCAATTGTAGCTCCTCAAAAAAAATTGGTGGTTTCTTAACGGTTACCGCATTTCAGGTCACAACCATTACGTCTGCTATGTTTATGACGGCGATGGCTGCTAACCCTTTAATCGCCAAATTAACCGCCGACCAAAGTATCGCCCTTACTTGGGGCAAATGGGCCTTGGCGGCTATAGTCCCAGGAATTATCAGCCTTGCTGTTATTCCCTGGTTTATATTCAAAATCTATCCGCCCTCAATTAGAGTTACCCCAAATGCCACGATATTGGCTAAACAAAACTTAAAAGACATGGGAAAAATAAGCCGCAGTGAATGGATCATGGGCTTCACCGTAATCGTATTACTCACATTGTGGATGCTAAATAAGTATATCAACCCCGCTGTTGCTGGCATGGTTGGCTTGACTGTACTGCTGGTTTCCGGTGTCTTAGAGTGGAAATCTCTAGTGAAAATCGACACGGCCTGGGAAACATTTTTTTGGTTCTGTATTATTATTATGTTGGCAGGACAATTGACCGATCAAGGCGTTTTATCCTGGTTCACCACAAATGTTGAAGGTTACTTCAGTGACTATCATTGGACAAAAGCTCTCCCCATTATTTGTTTAATTTATTTTTATATACACTATTTCTTTGCGAGCTCCACAGCGCATGTCAGCGCAATGTTTCCGGCATTTTTAGGACTTGCTATTGTGCTAGGCGCTCCACCGTTACTCGCTGTTTTTGTCCTAACATTTGCCAGCAATTTATTTGGTGGTCTAACTCATTACAGCCTCGCTCCAGCCCCGCTACTATATGGCGTCGGATATGTCGACATAAAAGACTGGTGGCGCATTGGTTTTCTTGTCAGCCTAATTAATATTGCTATCTGGTGCGGAATTGGCATTCCATGGTGGAAATTTTTAGGATATTGGTAAAGAAGGCTTGATTATTGAGGGTAAGCCCCATAGTATGCTCGATATAAATTAACATTAACATTTGAGAGATTTAACCATTATGGCAAAATTAACGATTGAAATTCCTGACGAATTGCTTGAAGAACTAGAAGACATCACAGAGCAACTCAAAATCTCTACAAGTGAAACAGTTATGTTGGCTCTTTCTTTTATAATGCAGCAAGACACTTTAGACAACGCTATTGAAGGCATTGCTAGGGTTGATGACCAAGATGAGAATGAAGTTATCTCTTTCCCTGAAATTAAAGAAGAACTTGATATTGATATCAATTTTCATGCCCGTGCAATGGAAGAATTAGATGCGCTTGATGAAGAAGAGCAAATCGAACTGATTGGCCACCTTATCGAGCGTTTATCGCAAGATGATGAAGAACTGGATGAAGATGTTGATCTTGTTCTACGTGAAGATGATGATGCGAGCATTATCCTATCTTGCTTTGATTTTGGTGACATTATTTATAAGCTTAGCGAAGATATTACGGTGTATCACATTGCCATGCTTGAGCCAGAAGAAGATGAAGACTTTGACGAGCTGATAGAAGACTTAGAAGAGTTGAGTGAAGACGATTAATTCTTCTGTTAAAATAAAAAAACGCTCAATATGAGCGTTTTTTTTTGGTATTTAAATTCTAAACTTAAATGGCCAACCCCATAGAATAGACAGTAAACCAATTCAACATAATTCAGCTATACAAATTTATTTTTCATTGCTATTGATAAAACACTAGTTTTTCAAAGGCTTTAACTTTTCCCATACCTGCCTTTTTAACGCCACATCTTTCTGGATGCTTTGCGGACTGGGGCAGAAAATAATATTACCAACCTGCTGAATATCGCTATTTTGAATTAAGCCTAATCGAGTAGCGGTCTGAAAACCAAACCACAAAACAATACCTGAAGTATTTAGCTCAGAAACATCAAAACTACTATTTACTCCCTTAAAACTAATTTCGCTTTTATCCCAAGCTAACGCCCCGCATATGTTATTTAACAAAATAACATCTTGCTCTGCATGCAAGGATTCTGCTTCGTAGTACACAAAATATTTAAAACAACTCTGGCTACGAAAAACATCTTCCTGGCTAAATTCTCGCCATTGCGTTATTTGCATATGCTCTAGACAATAATTTTGTAGGGGGCTGAGCTTTGACAATTGAGTCCTTAAAAAATACTTATTTTATATTGGCCTATTTTAACCAATTTTAATTTTTTTTTCAGATCTATTAAGCAAAGATACCAAGACGGCGACTCTCTGGTGCTAACTGCCTTGCAACATTAATCACTGCATTGAGTGTCCCTTCATGCGAATCGTCTTCATGGATACCTGGGAACCAGAGACCGTTTTTGCCTTCCTCTGCTCTAGCGGCCTTATATGCCTCATAATACTTAACATCCATATAAACATGTTCAAACTCATGAATAGAAACATCATTAGCTAATGGACCAGACTTATCATCATCGGCACGAATATCATTTGTAACCCATGTTTTGATAACCGCAGGTAAATCATCTTTTGTCTTCCACGTTTTATACATTGCAAGAGCAGAATTTTGACCATCATAACGAATATTAATAACCTGAGGATTCTCTTTAGGTAAAAACCTCATATTCTCCCCTTCCGCTTTTGCCAAAGCAATTTTTGTAGGGAAAGTGTGTACTTTTTTAAATGTATCGGATAAAGCTTCGGTGCCTTTAGAGTTCTCTAATAATTTCCCTGCAATTTTGGGATTAACCGCAAAAACAACATGGTCAAATAATTCATACCCGCCATTCTCAAGCGTTACTTTATATTGATGATCTTGCTTAATTACCGACTGCACTGCTGCATTTGTTTGTATATTAGTATTACTGAGTTTACTGGTTAAAGCCTCTATATAACTATGTAAACCATTGGTTGCTTCTAACCATTCGTTATTTGCGTCATTTCCATTAATTAAATATTTTAAACCTTGATATGCAGATATATTTTTTACATCCAAAACACTCACACCCCATTGTGCCGCTAAAAAAGGATATAAAAAATTATCCTTAAAGCCACGAAATAATATTAGATTTTCCAAAAAAGATTCCAGTGTTACACTATAATTTTTGCTATCCAATATCGACCGTCCACGATATATAACCCATTTTAACTGAATTAATTTTAGTAAATTGCTTGGTCTAAAAGAATTAAATTCAATTGTATGATCGTGAATTGGGGGCATAACCAAATTCTGTTTTTTATTAAGATGAAAAAAATTGACCGTTAATGTAAAGGCGGTTGTCGCAATTAACAAATATTCTAATAACTTAACAAGATTTGGATAGGAAATTTTATTGAAGTATTCAGCGCCGGCATCTATGACGGCAGTTTGCCCCGCTACCTTAACCAAGTCAGTTTTAACATGGCCTCCGACACTGGTCCCTGCTTCATATATTGTCACATCATGAGCTTCTTCTGTTAAAAAAGCTGTATTCACACCCGCTGCACCACCACCGATAACAGCAACTTTAGCAGCATAAGCTGGACTGACATATAAAAATAGAGCCACAATACAAGAGTAGATAAACTTTAACATATATTCCCTTACATGCAGAAGTTATTAGCCTTAGCTTATTCTAGGCAAAAAAAAAACAAAAAGTAAACAGGGTATTTTATATAGGGTAATGCTTACTACAAAAAATATATATTATAAAACCCAACAAGTTGATCAACTATATCAAAAACTCATTCCGCTCTAATAAATTCTAATTCGTAAATTACTATAAAAGTTTGCGGCATACACTTACAAGCTATTCATTTCAAAGCTGACAGCGACGCTCGCAACAGTAATGTTATCTTCTCTGTCGCTTACTAGCACTTACTTGAGTTGAACCACTCAAAATATCACTTGCAACTTTTTCTGAAATATCTCTTTTCCTGCCTCTGGTTGTTTTTGATGCCTCGAAATCATTATTCACGGTATAAACAGCGGACGATGACGAGGCATGCTGACTAGGCTCAATCGAATAAAATAATGATTTTCCATCAGTATCAGCACGTTCTCTATGCAGCCGTTTAGCCTCAATCAACCTTTTCAGGATGGTTTTAATTTCACCATAAAAGCAAGCCCCCATATTGTTTGAAAAATATAATATAAGAGATTTATAATCAACGAACTTAGAGCCATGAAAATCAAGCTGCCTAGTTTGTGGCCACAGAATTCTTTTATAACCAAACCTGATAAAACAACGTTGCTTGAACGACTCAATCGTCTCTCGTGAAGGCGTTAAATATCTAAGAGCGGCTTCTTGCTCTCGCGTTAACGAACTAAGCAAAATATACTTATTATCCAGTGCAGAAGATAACATCTTTAGTTGCGTATAACTTAAGCACGACAATTTTTTTGAAACGGTTTGTAAACTCTTTGGGTTTTGAGCAACAATATTTTCAGTAAAAAATCTTTTTAAAATACTAACTGTTAAATTGCGCGATTCTGGCAACTCTAATAGGGGATGCCCTTGTACAGACTGAATAAGCCGTTTGGCAAGCCCTCCAGGACAAGAAGGTTTATCGCCTTGAAGATTATCGATACCATCATCCCAATTATGAGAACGGCCGATTAATGCTATTTGCCTAGTGAAAAGAGCCTTAATTGATTCATGGGTAAATCCAGGCAAAGGTCTAAAGGTTTTATCTGATGCCGCTAACCATAAGTAGGCTATATCTATCATAGCTTTTTGAGGTATCACCGCACATTTCCGCCCATCTTGGTAACGCCTAACAAACAGGGCATCCTCTGACATCCAAGGATTGTTTGGTCTACCAAACACAAAACGCCATGCAGAATGATATATGTTTTTATAGTAGGGTTCTTGAGACTCAAGATCTGTATTATATCCATGCGGTAATATACCAGCTCTTGATCTCGCTGGATTTAGTTCATATTGAGATTCGAGATATTCACGAAAGTTCTGTAAAACCGCACCAAGACCATATTCATCAAATTTATGCTGATATGCTTTTTTCACAGCACTTAAAACGCCTTCTTCACCGCTACTAAGCTTAGTCATCGAGCTTTCATTATTTTGAGCTTGCAATGCTAATCTTGAATCTTCACTTTCGAGTAGCGCTTTTGTTCTCACAGAGTCTACTCTAAGCAAACTTTCTACAATGGAAACATGGTCATATCTTAATGCATATTTTAAAGCGAGATTCTCATTTTTTTCAGCAGCAGAGCTTACCTCCGGATAAGTTAATAATGTATCAACTAAAGCAGAATCCCCCGTGATAACAGATCGATATAATATTAAGTTACCTTTTGCGGATAAATCCTGCCCCATATTTCTTTGATGATTACGCCGACCAATCGAAATCAAGTAATGCGTTGAATCAAGTCGTCCATTTTTTGCTGCATAATATAATGCCGTATGGCTTTTGTTATCTAGCGCCGTCGCATTCACACCTTGCGCAATTAAACACGTAATAATTTTTGTATATCCATGCTTAGCGGCTATATGTATGGCTGTTTGATTTTGAGAATTGATACAATCAGTCTGCACGCCTAGTTCAATCAACAAAAGTACAGCATCAGTCTTACCCATTGCGACAGTATCCAGCAAAGGCCATTGTCCACTCGAACGTGCTTGTGTTACATCCACTTTTTTCGCAAAATAACGCATGGCATCTAAATCGCCATTTACTGAAGCATGATAAAATGCTTGCTCATCTGTACGACCTTTATATAGTCCACTGGACCTGTAATATAAATCGGAATAAGTGTCACTGACCCAGGCTACGGTTTGTGATAAAAGACTAAACATAACAACCCTAAAAGAAAAATAATAGAGCTCTATTCTATTTTTCCCATTCCAAATTTAGCATAGGAAATTTTCTTAACAAATAACACGCATGTCTTACAACCTTATCTTTTTCAAGGGTTTTTTATAATTCAACTGATATAATCAAGATAGGGGGTATTTTTTTTCAGATATGTGGCCAAAATTAATAGAGCCATTCCAGTAAAAGATTATTTGTGGAGCCACAATCCCTTTAATATAAATAATCTTTCCTGGAAATTAAATTATTTTGTGTGTCTACGTCATTAATAATGAACCAATAGGACATCCATGATAAAGAAATTAATAATATGCCACTGCCTAGCTTGACTCTAAAAACAACAACAGCGTATTATTGCCTATCATTAATTAATTCACTTTTAAGTTATGACGTCAGCTCGTTCTATGCAAATTAATCTTGAAGCAACGCCATATTATCACTGTACGGCGCGTTGTGTTCGACATAGCTATTTGTGTGGTTTTAATAAAAAAACTAAACAGGACTATTCCCACAGAAAACAATGGCTCGTCAATAAAATCAAAGAACTTTCAAATATTTTCTCAATTAAAATTTGTGCCTATGCAATTATGAGTAATCACTACCACCTTGTTTTATTTGTAGATCAACCGGCTGCTCTAAATTGGTCGGACGACGAAGTACAATCTCGTTGGGCTGAAATTTTTCCAACTGACGCCAAATCAAACTACAATAAAAGTGACAAAATAATGCTTTGGCGCACCAGACTGTATGACATCAGTTGGTTTATGAAATGTTTAAATGAGTATCTAGCGAGAGCCTCTAATTTGGAGGATAAAGTCACAGGTAAATTTTGGGAAAGTCGTTTTAAGTCACAAGCATTATTAGATGATGCGGCTTTACTCAATACTATGGCATATGTCGATCTCAATCCTATTAGAGCAGGAATGGCACAAACTCCGGAAGAATCGGAATTCACATCAATTTATGAACGAATTAAGTCGTCGACAAAACAAGCGCACAAAAAAAACAAAGATGGGGTGAATATAACACAACCCAATTCTCTTGCTCCGTTTGCAAGCAAAGAACTAACCTCGGAGTCTAGCGCCCCCTCAATTGATTACTCTCTCAACAATTATTTTGAACTGGTAGACTACACTGGCAGAATTTTAAGGAATGATAAATTTGGCTCCATCCCCAAAGTGCTTGAACCAATCTTACAACGTATTCATCTCTGCCCTAATACTTGGATAGATATGATCAAACGGCATCGGAATAAGTTTTTTCATGCTATTGGAGGCGAAGGCTGCCTTATTAACTTCAGTAAAAATAGAGCTAGAAATGCTAAAGGTATTCAGGCTGCGCGAATTTTATATTCTTAATAGTTCCTGTTACTAAAAGATTGTATCATTAAAACATTTTTATCTTCCTATAGTGTTTGAAGCAATTCTCTAGCTACATTACCAATTATTTTATAGATTCCCTATAAAGTTTTGCCCTAATTTTAGTTCATATATACCAATATTTTTCAATATTTGTTATGGTGCGTCCTTTAATGGCGCTAGATATTTTGTCTGTCTAAAATTTTTTATATTGCGTGTCTTTAAACACCTCGTGTGTCCCAATATCATTTCAAAGTTTTTGACTCACCCAATATAATCAAAATTTACTGTGTGCTTTTTCAAATAATGTGGCTAGATCTAATATAGTGTATATATGCTTATACTGGCTATAACACTTGAACTTTTATTACTCTTTATTGTCAAATCCAATTAAAGAGCAACCAATATAAATTCCTAAGACTTGAGAATATAATCGTGAGTATTTACAACACAATAGAGTTTAGCAGTGAAGAAGCCACACGAAAAATAACCGTTATTAAAACAGGGGAAACCACTTCACAAAGGTTTTATGAATCAAGTGGTACTTCATCTGGTTTTAAAGATACATATTTTCCTTTTGAGGGAATAACTGATAAAGATTCAAAAAAACCTCTCGATAGAGCCACGCTAGTTTATCAAGGGGGACATGCAAAATACATTAAACCATCCGCACCAACGCCTGATGAATTAAGGACAACATACAAACCTCTAATTGAGGTTACAGGTCTTGATGCCACAAATAAAATATGGCAGCGCTTCAAAAATATAGAGTGCATGGTAATATCCTCTGTTATTGGCGGCGGCATTTGGAATGACGATAAAGGTATCGCATTAAAAAAAATGCTCGAACAAACACAACCAGATTTATATAAAAAATATCCCAAAGTTGAATTATCAGAAGAAGAGCTAAAACTTGACGTTCCTGGCGAAGTAAACAAGTGGACAAAAAGTAGACATGAAGAATACAAACATTTATCACTTGAAACATCTAGCGCTAAAGAAAATCAGCCGTCAAAAACAAACGAAATACAAGCGACTTCTTCTGAATCTAATAAGTTGCAAAGGCAAAATGCTATGCCCTCAACACTGCTTTTAGAACACAAAAAACAATTGAGATTAGAAAAGCTCGCAAAATTTTATAACGAACAAAAAAAGACAGATAAAAAACTACCGCCTGGCGTCACGAGAAAAAAATCAAAGTGAGATTTAAATATATAATATATTTATACTGCTATATACTTGATTTCACCGACACTAAAGTACAACTTAGTGACACTTTAAAGATACACGTGACTGTGATGTGGTTTGATACTCATTAAAATGTAACTCATCGTCTGTTTCAGAAGAAAATACTGTTACACTAAAATTAGTGTCATCAAATACCTGACTTTCCAGCAAGCTTTGTTTTTTAGAATATGCTAGCCTTATCAACTCTTGATTAATAGATAAAGCATGCTGACGATAGTCAAAAATAGCATCATTAATGTCATACTCACAAAACATTCTGTACAACGTTAATGTTTTTGTTGCAGCAACAGGCAAACTATATGTCTGACATAAATTATCAAACAAAATAGCACAAAATAACCCTTTTAAACTTTCATAACTACAATTACCACAAGGTTGGCCTGGTAATTTAATATAAGCTATTTTTTTTAAGCCACAAAGATTTTCTATGTTGTATAAATGCTCTGTTTTATGCTTATACTGCAAATTAGTTAACTGCCCATGTGTTAGCACTCTTGACTCGTTAGGAACTCTATAGACATGTATCCCAGGCTCATCACCACTTAAAAAACCCATATTAATTTGATAATACCAGCCATCAACCGTATGGTATCCAGTTGCAGTATGCTCATCAATAAATGGGAAAATATAAATATGATTTTTTTTATCATTCAATTTATGTTTAAATTGATGCTCAAGCATAGGTTCAACATTTGAGATTAACTCGACTGCATGAGACAATGCCTCATCGAGTATGATTTTTTCTTGCGGCATAGACACCTGAAACAAGAGTAAATTTCGTTTAAATTGCAATAAAGACCGCCCCTCCTCTTCTCCTTCAAGCTCTACGATATCATCAGATTTATCTAGCAACTTAATACCCAATGTTGAGTAACTATGTCCTTGCCAATAACACTGAATATTGCCTTTTAAACCTATTCTATGGGCCAGTTTTTTCATGTGCTCTTGATCAAAGGCCAACCAATATAATTTTTCATATGAAGTTAATTGGCGCCATTTTTTATTCTTATAGTCCTCAGGATTTAATAATGGAAATAAATTATAACAATGTAAATTAGGCAATGCCCCTGACTGAAACTTATTGGCATATTTAATTAAGTCTGCATTGGGTAAGATGTTTTTATGATCTAATAAATCTTCGAAAGCAAGTGCGTTATTATTGGAAAATGCAATTTTAAAAGCATCGTCTATGTGTGATACTTTTTTAAAATATTTATACTTATTTAAAATAGAAAAAAAATATTTTCTTTTACTTGAGATAGCACGACTCTGTGAATAAAGAACACACCTTATGATAATTTTCAGAAATAACGGATTAAGATGTCTCAAATCCAGCTTAAAATGCTGTGTATTGATTAATATTAAAATTTTTACAACGGCTGGTTCCCAAGCAAGCCCAGGCGTATCTAAATCTAATATAAGCTTACCGATTTTCTTAAGAAATTTTAACTGATACAAATCTGTTGTCGAACTGACATGGAGTTCTGATAACGCAGAATCTATTTGTTGGAGCGCATCTATCATCGATATATTTTTCATGATAGGTAAACTATCACTGCAGACAAATGGCTCGATAGCCTCTGTTGTATTCGGCTTGACTGCTCCAAAACTAAAACGGCCTATCACAGACATAAGTGATTCAAGCAACACTAACTCCAATCCATGAGTATGTATTTTATTATTATCACTCGCTGCTATAAAATCTACTGGTTGTATGTACAGGCACAATAACCTCTCAACAAAACTAATATGTGTGAGCAGAATATTAGTTAAAAATATCAACAAAATTTCTTTTAAATAGATTTATCTTTTTAGACAACCACTTTGTTAAACCAGAGAGACCATTTATCTAGGATAGGATTTCTCCCCCTTATAAAGTTTTCCTAACAGATATATAGTAATTCAACTTACAATACTACTGTAGTAAATACAATTATGCCTTTACTTTCTGATTCACCAATACAATCTTTAGATCCAGATGCTTCAGCTGCTGCCGCTTCTGCTGATTTTGCCGCTGATGCTTCTGCTGCACCCGCTCCTAGACTAACTGATTGGCAAAAAGCAGAACTATGCTCACCTGATGTACTATCTAACATATTGAAACATCTATCAGAAGTAGAAATTGCTAAAATTGGACAAACATCTAACATCGCTCGCCAGGTATTAGCTCAAGATGCATTATGGACAGACAAATTAAATGATTTAAGGCAAGTTAATCAAACAATACCTGCTCCTGATAATATTGCCCCAGGAAATGTCAAAGCAACATTTGACTTACACTTCCAAGCGATGAGGGCTCGCCAATTACAAGAAATTGCTTTTTTCAAGAAAACGGCTACTGATCATCCCATAACTCTTACTAAATCAATATCAACAGCCTTAGATGTGATTAAAAGTATTACAAAAATCGATAACCTCGACACTTTAATACATCTGGAAAAACTTCTTATTCAAATGAATATCGAGCTCATTAACGATAGTCTTAAAGCATCGACTCACATATGGAGAACTCTAAGATACATGCGAGGGGGTGACCAAGATATTAATCGAAAACTTAACATTAAGCATATAACCCGTTTTCCTGACATGGCCTGCGCTCTCTTTACAGAAAGTCACGCAAAAACCAATTCATTAAATTTTATGCATACCCCTCTTCTTAGTTCGCTACCAGAAGAAATATTTTGCAGGTGTCCTAATCTTAGTTCATTGTATTATGAAACAACACTGATTAATAGGGATACCCTACCTGAGAGAATCCGCACGCTACCAAGACACAACACCTCTTTTGCGGCAATGAATGGTCAAAACGAGGATTCTCGCATAATTGTTTTGGAACACAGACTTAAGACTAGTGATAGTGATTTTCAACCACCGTCATTTTATTGGAGCAGTCTTGGGGCAGCTGATACCTTGAATAGTGCAGTTTTAGCAGCTAGGGGGGGAGCCGCACCTGACGCTTCCGCGGCTGGGGCAATACTCAAACCTCTAACCCATCCATACAAAAGAACGTCTGATGAAATAAGTGACAGTAGTAGTGGCAATAGTACTGACTGTAGTGATGACGAAACACAAGAGCAGACCGCTCGTTTCCCGGTTTCAAACCCAGCCCTCAAAGCTGAAGCTTCTTCGGACGATGAGGAAGAGCGACAAGATGAAACTAAAGGAGAAGAAAAAGACACCTCGTCACCTCGTCCATGCAAAAGAAAGCGACGTTGATAATCCATAAAATCTGTTTACTGAGCCATCTTGTCTTATCCCAAAAGCGAGAATGGCTCAGATGAGCCTAAAAATATATCAATACTTTTTATGCTTTTGATGTATGTCCAAACAAAGCATAGTAATTTTCAGTCGAAATTTTAGCAACTTCTTCAAAAGTCATACCTCTGAGTTGAGCAATAAACTCAGCAACATGTTTTACATAAGCAGGTTGGTTCATCTTGCCACGGTGCGGTGTTGGCGCGAGATAGGGACAATCTGTCTCAATTAAAAACCTCTCGAGGGGCACTTTTTTCGCCACTTCTTGTAACTCTTTTGCGCTGTTAAATGTGACTATGCCTGAAAATGAAATATAAAAGTCTAAGTCTAGTGCTTGCTTTGCCATAGTCCAATCTTCAGTGAAACAATGCATCACGCCTCTGGCTTGATCTGCTTTTTCTGCACGCATAATATCAATAGTATCTTTTTTAGCTGCACGGGTATGAATAATTAAAGGCTTTTGCAATTGCTTTGCTATATCAATATGACCTCTAAAACGATCTTGCTGCCAAGCCAACTCACCTTCAGAGCGGAAATAATCTAGTCCCGTTTCACCAATCGCCACCACACGTGCGTGTTGGGCTTTTTGATACAAATCAGCCATATCAATACCCATACCCGCATGTTCGTTGGGATGCACACCAATAGAAATATCAACTTGAGGATAGCGGTTTGCGATATCTAATAATGCCGCATGATCTTCTAATGTGACTGAAACGCATAAAAACTGTTTAACACCCGCTTCTTCTGCTTTTTTCATGACATTATCTAAATTGCCATCAAATTCAGCTAAATCTAACATATTCAAATGGCAGTGGGAGTCGATTAACATGAAAACTCTCTATTTTAATAATTTACTTTAATAATTTACTTTAATATCTTACATGGTATGAGTAATACGATCGGATTCTAATAAACCAGCCAAATATGTCTCAATTTTATTGCGGATAGTTTGTCCTTCGTCCCCGGTGAATTGAACACCAATACCGGTTGCTTTATTTCCTTGGGCGCCTTCTGGTGTAATCCAAACAACCTTGCCTGAAGTGGATAGTTTTTCTTTTTCTTCCATCAAACTCAGCATCATAAAAACTTCATCCCCTAAAGTATACGCTTTATTTGTAGGAATAAAGAGCGCCCCTCCTTTTACAAAGGGCATGTATGCTGCATATAAAACTGCTTTATCTCGTATGGTTAATGATAACATACCTGTACGCGGCTTTTTAGGCTCGCTCGTTGATTCCGGTTCAACCTGATTCATCGATAATCCTTATCTTTAATTGTAACGGCTCCCCCTCTACCTACGTTGCCATGCTTGACTGCGGGACATTGTAGGTGGTGAGAGTATCCTGTAACCAAGCTATTAGCTAACAGCTATAATAGCCTTTCTTTTTACTAATAATGACTGAAACAATAATAGTTTATTTATCCCGGGTACCTGAGCGACGGATTGAATGGCTTGCTCAATGTGGTACAAGTATTCAAAATAAGGTTGTAAATCCAATTGAGGCCGTTTTGTATACTCACGATTTAGTATGTAGCTATTTACAGGCACGCTGCTCATCTGTTGGCGAATCCATTCACTTAATGCCAAATATATAAAGTATAGTGCGTGTTCTGCGTGACGCACCATGTGTGATTGTAAATTTGTATTGTGCTGCAGATTACCCAATATAAACTCACCGATCAACGCATTTCGATGCTCCCATATAGGAGATTGAGACCAAGTTAACACCTCTTCTATATTGCCATCGGCCAAGTATAATAGCGCTTGTAACTCTTGCTCTGAATAGCGTGTTAATGCACTCAATTCTGATTGTTGCTGAATGGCTGTCTTTAGATTTTCCAATACTTGCTTTTGTGTCATGCTCTTAAAAACATAGCTTAAGCAACGACTTTTTATTGTCGGTAACAATAAATGTGGTTTGGCACTAGTTAAAATAAAATGAACACTTTGCGGTGGCTCTTCTAAGATTTTCAATAAAGCATTTTGAGATGCGACGTTTAATAAATGTGCATGGCAAATCACAACAATCTTAACTTGCGCGGTATGAGGCGATTGAGATAAAAACTGTATGACTTCTCTAATATCGTCAATTTTAACGCGAGTTTCAACATCTTTACCCAGGACACACAAGTCTGGATGATAGTCTTCGTCAAAAAAATGGCAACTTTGACAGTGACCACAAGCAGTATCATCCTGTGGATTGGCACACAACAGGTATTTTGCAAATGCCAAGGCAAATCTTTCTTTGCCTTGCTGGCTGCCAGAAAGAAGCAGCGCATGATGTAAATGTTGACGCTGCTTTGCTAATAATAATTGCTGCCAAATAGGGCTCTGCTCAAAAGACATTTTTTTCTCTATGATGTAATGGTATCAGCTGAAAGAACAATTTCCCCAACAATATACTCTAATTGTTTCTGCACGGATTCTAGGTCACCAGAGGCATCCACTACCCAAAAACGCTTAGGTTCTCTTTCAGCCAAGGCGAGATATTGGGCGCGAACCCGCTCAAAAAAATCTACTTTTTCTTCCTCTATACGATCAAGTTCTTTGCGTTTTTGGATACGTTCTAACGCAACAGGAACAGGCGCATCCAAGATAATGGTATCATTTGGTTTAAAATTACCCAAAACCCATTTATTTAGCTCCAGTATTTTTTCTACAGAAATTTCTCGACCACCACCTTGGTAAGCGATTGTGGCATCAAAAAATCTATCACACAAAACCCATTTGTTCGCTTCCAGCGCAGGTTGAATCACATGCTGTACATGCTGGTGCCGACCGGCATATAATAATAAAACTTCTGTCAAAGGCAATAAGGCTTCATCATCTTTGCGCAATAGGATTTGACGAATGGCTTCGCTGATAACGGTGCCACCCGGTTCACGTGTCCGGACAAGATCTATTTTTTTCTGGCGGAGTAATTTTTCTAAAAAATCCATGTTGGTCGTTTTACCGACCCCTTCAATCCCTTCTAAAGAGATCATTTTGGCTGCTGGTGCTTTACTCAATTAAGCCCCCTTCCTCTATTTTTTGTTTTAATTGATATTTTTTAACTGCTAAATTATGTTCTTTTAAATCCTCAGAAAAATAGTGACTACCATCTCCTTTGGCCACAAAATATAGTAGCTCGCTCCTATCCGGATGCAGGGCCGCTTGAATGGATGCTAACCCAGGCAAAGCAATGGGGGTTGGCGGCAATCCCTTATGCACATATGTATTATACGGGTGTTTTGTTCTCAAATCTTTACGTGTAATTTTCTCTGCTTCTGCAGGCATACCATAGCGTACAGTCGGATCCGCTTGTAAGCGCATATTTTTTTCTAACCGGCGATGAAAGACACCTGAAATAATAGCTCTTTCTTCCGCGACCTTACTTTCTTTCTCAATAATCGATGCCAGTATTAATGCCTCATAAGGTGTCTTAACCGCTAAATGCTTAGCTCTGTTATCCCATGCCTTATTCAAATGCTTTTGCATAGTATCATAGGACAGCTTTAATATTATTGTATCAGGGGTATTCTTTGGAAAATGGTAAGTGTCAGGAAATAAAACTCCTTCTAAATTTTCATATGATGAGCCCAACAATTTCGCTAAGGCTTTGTCAGACATGCTACCTATGGTTTTTAAAATCGCAGGGTGCTTAACCAGCTGCGCTTTGAAATCAGCAACCGTGTCACCTTCAATAACCATTAATTCAAACTGAGCCTCTTTGCCACTGACCAATATATTCATAATTTGATTCAGGGATAACTTGCCTTGCAGTATATAAGTGCCTGCTTTTAAGTTCTTTTCAACATTATTCAATTTAACCCAAATAAAAAATGCTTTCGTTTGAAAATCATTTAAAATTTTCTGTTCTTTTAATAGCGCCATAACGCCTCGAACAGACATCCCCTTTGTAATACTAATCGTTTGAGGTTCTGTAGTTTGCTTTAAAGGCGTGTATATCGTTCGTAAAAACAAGTAGCTAGCTAGTATGCCACATAGAGTGGCTATCATCAGTATTCTGCTAATGCATATACGCACCTTTATTCCCTCTTGCATTTAGTCCTAGCTAGTTTTTCCCAAGCATGTTGCAAATGCCGTGATAAATCACCAACAACAAATTGTTTGCTCTCTAACTTTATAATTGGCCAAATTCCCATAATACTATTACACACAAAAATTTGCTCCGCATCTAGTAGATTAGCCTTCTGGATAGGGAAGATTTTTACGTCTATATTTAACTCGCGACAAAGGTCTAGTATCCAAGCTCTAGTAACCCCTAAAATTCCCTGTCTATTAAGACAAGGCGTATGCAACTGCCCATCTATAACCGCAAATAAATTAGATTTTATCCCTTCTACAGCAAAGTTATCGTCATCAAGCAGAACAGCTTCTTGGCAATCTAGTGACAAAGACTGGGAGGCTAATACTTGGGTCAACCTATTTAAATGTTTTACGCCAGCCGTGTTTGGTTCTGGGTATAATGTTATTTTGCTAAATTCTGCTCGAATACCTGATAGAGAGTAATCAACAGCATAACTTGGCCATTTAGACTGAATTAAAATAATATTAGGTTTTTGGCATTCGGGAATAGCATACCCTCTTTGCCCGACACCGCGCGTTAAAATTAATTTTAAAACCCAAGGCTCAAAATCTGGCTGAGAAATATGTACCTGCGCTAAAAAATTATTTATTTGTTTTATTATATTTTGGGCTTCTAGCGCAGGAAAAAAAAGCCTCTCACATCCATGCTGCAAGCGTTTTAAATGATAAGTTAATAGTGGGTGGTGAGATATATCTTCTATAGGAGAACGTATAGCCATTGTTTCAAATAAACCATCGCCATAATGCAAAGCCCTATCTAATAGCAAAGGACTATCTGTTCGTTGGCCGTTAAGAAATGTATTCATCTTGTACTCTGCCATGCCAGCATAGGCCGACACAACAAACTTAAAATTATATCCGCTTAAATATCAAAGCAGCGTTGGTACCACCAAATCCAAAAGAATTGGATATTGCGGCATCAAATTTAAGCTCTCTGGCGGTATGGGGCACATAATCTAAATCACATTCTTCATCTTGGTTATCTAGATTAATGGTTGGTGGCACTATTTGGTCTTTCAGTGACAAAATAGTAAAAATAGATTCAACAGCGCCAGCGGCACCTAATAAATGCCCTGTCATAGATTTGGTTGAGCTAACCGGAATGGCCTTCGCATGCTCGCCTAAAGCCACTTTAATCGCTAAAGTCTCACCAATATCACCAACAGGTGTTGATGTGCCATGTGCATTCACATAGCCAATTTGTTCTGGGTTCAATTTGGCATCTTGTAAAGCGACTGTCATCGCTTGTGCTTCACCAAGCCCCCCTTCAGAATAAGAAGTGATATGATGTGCCGAGCCACTCATGCCAAAACCTGCCAGCTCACCATAAATAGTAGCCCCACGCTTTTTAGCATGTTCATATTCTTCTAAAACTAATACGCCCGCACCATCGCCTAAAACAAATCCATCTCTGGCTTTATCCCATGGACGACTTGCCTGCTCTGGATTATCGTTGTTAGTGGATAATGCTCTCACAGCGGCAAATCCACCTAAGCCTAATTCCGTACTTGCCATCTCTGCACCACCGGCGACCATCACATCCGCATCACCATAGGCAATCGTTCGCGCGGCCATACCAACGCTATGAGCACCTGTGGTACAAGCTGTTGCAAAAGCTAAATTTGGGCCTGTAAATCCATAGCGAATAGAAACATGACCGGAAATCATATTAACAATAGCACCAGGAATAAAAAAAGGAGATATACGACGAGGACCCGATTTAACATATAGGTCGCGACTTTTCTCAATGAAAGCTAAACCACCAATGCCAGACCCTATAGAAACGCCACAGCGACTAGGATCCTCTACTTGTGTTAAGCCTGCATTTTCAATTGCTTGAATAGCAGCGGCAAAACCGTACTGTGAAAAAACATCCATTTTACGAGCATCTTTTTTCATGATGCCATACTTTTCTGAATCGAAGTCTCGAATAATAGCGCCAATCCGAGAAGGAAAAGCAGCCATATCAAACTTGTCGATAACACTCACACCACTTTTACCAGATAAAATGTTTCGCCAAACAGTCTCAACATCATTCCCGAGAGAAGAGATGATACCCATTCCTGTCACAACAACACGACGCGAACTCGTCATTATAAACCTGCCTGTAATCACATTATCTGATAAATGTAGCAAACATCCCCCCACTCAATGAGTTAGGTGAGGGGAACGCAAATGTTACGCTTTGTTTTTAAGGTGTGCTTCGATGTGATTAATCGCATCACGCAAGGTTGCAATTTTTTCTGCTTCCTCGTCAGGGATTTCAATTTTAAATTCGTCTTCTAAAGCCATTACCATTTCAACGGTATCTAGGGAATCTGCACCTAAATCGTCTACAAATTTGGACTCTGGCTGAACTTTATCACGCTCAAGACCTAATTGTTCAACGATGATATCAGTTACTCTTTCTTCAATACTGGTCATAACGCCTTGTTCCTCTGACATAATGTGTCACACTCCACGAATTAAGTTACACAACAAACATTAAAAATTCTTGTTTCATACTGAGCGCAAATCCTACCAAAATTCTGGAAGTCATGCTACCCAATCCTTATAAAAAGTTTGTTAAATTGCAAAAAATCATAAATAACGCTGCAGTTTGACTTCTACTATCTAAACATACATATACACTCTTTGATGATGAGCGAAGCGAATGCGCAATAAACCCGGTGAGGGTTACTGAGCATTGTCTCAACTTAACCAACCCTCACCAGGCCTACGGCCGTCCTCTCCCAACATTGGGAGAGGGATTGATTCGCTTCACTTATCAGATATTATTCAAATAACAGCGCAGTTTAACTGCTTGGGCTCTCCCAGCTCTAGTCCATTAACATGCCGCCATTCACATTGATGGTCTCTCCAGTGATATAGCGTGCTTCTTCGGATGCTAAAAACCCTACGCTATTTGCAATTTCTACCGCTTCACCCATGCGCCCCAAAGGAATAGACTCTAAAAGACTCTCGTGCTGTTCTTCTGATAAGGCATGAGTCATATCGGTTTGAATAAATCCAGGGGCAACAACATTGGCGGTAATACCACGTGAGCCGACTTCTTTTGCTAAGGATTTGCTAAATGCAATAACCCCCGCTTTTGTTGCGGCATAATTTGCTTGTCCTGGATTACCCGTAATCCCAACAACAGAACTAATAGAAATAATACGGCCCCATTTGGCTTTCATCATGCCACGCAAACACGCTTTAGTTAACCTATAAACACCTGTTAAGTTAGTTTCCAATGTCTCAGCCCATTCTTCTTCTTTCATACGTAGCAGCAGGTTGTCACGTGTTACACCCGCATTATTAATGAGAATTTGAGGTGCACCAACATCTGTGGTTATTTTTTTTACCGTCTCTATAATCGCGTCGGGATCATTCACATTTAAAACAACACCAAACCCCTTTAAACCTTTTTCTTCTAAATAGTCTGATATATTTTCAGCACCTGTTTCGCTGGTAGCGGTACCAATAACGGTTGCCCCCATAGTGCCTAAAACACAAGCAATAGACTGACCAATGCCACGACTTGCGCCACTCACTATAGCGACTTTGCCTTCTAATGATGATAACTGCATAGGTTACGACTCCAAAATCAAAATTATAAACTTCTTTCTAGTTTGTGCTCACTGGCCTGCTTGAAACTGGCTTCCGTTTCCAAAGCAAAACATTGAATAGAACGATCAATTCTTCTATTCAAACCAGACAATACTTTTCCAGGCCCACATTCAATCATGCACCCCACATTCGCAGTGACCATGGCTTGAATTGTATCCACCCAACGAACAGGCTGGAATAATTGCTTCACTAATGCTGTTTTAATCTCATCATGTTGGCTATGGGTTGCTACATCAACATTGTGGAGTAACGGAATTTTAGGTGTGCTAAATTGTAATTCTGCTTTTTCTATATAGTTCTGTAAATTTTTTGCTGCAGGCTGCATTAAAGCACAATGAGAGGGTACTGAAACAGGTAGCTTAATAGCGCGTTTAGCGCCTTGTTCTTTCGCTAAAGTCATTAAAGTATCAATCGCACTCGCATGCCCCGAAACCACTATTTGTTCAGGCGAATTAAAATTAACCGCTTCACACACACTATCGGCTGACTCACTTTGTACTTGATGACATAATGCTACTAACGCTTCTGCCTCTAGGCCAATAATAGCTGCCATCGCACCTACGCCCGCAGGCACAGCATCGCTCATAAAGCTGCCACGCTGTTGGACTAAGCGTACAGCGTCTGCTAAGCCTAAAGATTCAGCACAAACTAAAGCACTATATTCGCCCAAGCTATGCCCAGCCATGAACTGAGGCACAAAATCGGTGCGTGATTGCCATAAACGCCACAGCGCAACAGAGGCCGTCAATAATACAGGCTGGGTCCAGCGAGTGTCATTTAATTGCGCCTCCGGGCCTTCTAAACAAAGGGTTCCCAAATTAGCGCCTAACGTATCGTTGGCTTCTTCAAAAACTTGTTGTACGACAGATTCATTTTTAAAGTCTGCCAACATGCCTAGATGTTGGGAACCTTGTCCAGGGAAAATAAATGCAAAAGAATGACTACTCATGTCTAGATTCAAACCTCTAAATATATTTTATTAAAGCAGAGCCCCAAGTTAAGCCGGCACCAAATGCCTCTAACAGTAAGGTTTGCCCAGGCTTTATGCGCCCATCTCGTACAGCCGTATCTAATGCCAAGGGAATGGAAGCACTAGATGTATTGCTATGTTTTTCAACGGTTAATACTACTTTATCTAAAGGCACGCCGAGTTTATCTGCAGCGGCTTTAATAATGCGGATATTGGCTTGGTGGGGTACCAGCCAATCAATATCATGTTCTGTGAGCTGATGCTTCTCTTTAATTTCTTCTACCAATTGGCCTAATCGGGTCACCGCGACTTTAAAAACTTTTCTGCCTTCCATTTGAATATATGGATAAAAGTCAGAAATAGGTAAACTTGCATTACTTGTAATTTCGGTATCACGAGACAAGCCTGAGTGATCGGCTAATTGTATATTATCAGCCGCCAGTAATTTATCTTGATTGCCATCCGCATACAGGTGCGTAGACAGTATGCCTGGCTTTTCGCTGGCCTCAAGGATAACGCAACCCGCACCATCACCAAATAATACGCAAGTTGAACGATCAGACCAATTAATTAGGCGACTCATCACTTCTGTGCCAACAACCAAGGCTCGCTTAACTTCGCCTGTTTTAATAAATTTGTCTGCGACACTCAATGCATAAATAAAGCCAGAACAGGCTGCCTGAACATCAAAAGCAGTGCAATTGTGTGTTATTCCTAGGGATTTTTGGATAAAGCAAGCAGTGGATGGAAAAAGCTTATCAGAAGCCGCTGTAGAAACGACAATCATGTCTATATCTTGACTTGTTTTACCACAAGCGTCTAATGCTTTTTTAGCGGCTTCAGCCCCCATATAAGAAGCTGTTTCTGTGTGATTCGCAATGTGACGCTGCTTGATTCCTGTGCGTTCATAAATCCATTCCGCAGAGGTATCGACTTTTTTCTCCCAATCTTCATTGGTCATTATTTTTTCGGGTAAATAGCTGCCAGTCCCTATAATTCGACTATACTTCATGCTAGGTTTGAAGCTCCTAATGTCTTTTGCACTTCAACACTGATACGCTCAGGAATGTTCTGTTCGCCTTCATGGATTGCCTCCAAAATGGCATTCTTATACCCTTCACGTTTTGCATTGCCATGGCTTTTTACGACGATACCATTTAACCCCAGAAAAGTAGCACCGTTATATTGACTAGGCTCTGCCCGAGCTGCCATTTTTTTGAGTACTGGCAAAGCAATGATAGCCGCAAACTTTGCATACCAACCCTGAGTAAACGAAAATTTTATGGCCTGCATTAACATATGAGCCACACCTTCAGTACACTTTAAGGCAACGTTCCCAACAAAACCATCACAAACAACCACATCCGCGTCGCCCTGATATAAATTGGTGCCTTCAATAAAACCAATATAATTTAATTCGCTATTTTCGAAAAGTTGTGCTGCTTTTTTAACTGCATCGCTGCCTTTGATCGCTTCTTGGCCAATATTCAATAACCCAACTCTCGGGTTTGATACGCCATCAACCGCTTCTGCTAAAATAGCCCCCATCACCCCAAATTGGAATAAATGTTCTGCCTGACAGTCTACATTCGCCCCCAGGTCTAACATTCGCATGCGACCCATTTGCTTCTTATCGACATTGATTGGCATAGAATAAATAATGGCGGGACGATCAATTCCTGGCAATGTGCGCAAAACAAAACGAGCAATCGCCATTAAAGCACCTGTATTACCGGCACTCACACAGGCTTGCGCTTTGTTTTCTTTCACCATGTTAATGGCAATACGCATAGAGGAATCTTTTTTACGGCGTAAAGCTTGAGATGCACTATCATCCATTTTGACTTCTTCTGAAGTATGATGAATGATTAAGCGACTTTCATCAAAACCCGCACATTTTTTAATTTCTGTCTCAATTGCTTCTTGATCGCCCACTAAAATCAGACGAACATTCAGATGCATTTTTAAAACATCTAAAGCAGCAGGCACCACAACCTTTGGGCCGTGGTCCCCGCCCATTGCATCTAATGCAATAGAAACATGTTGATTAGTATTACGACTATTCTTCGTCATCTTCAACTTGAGTTTCAATAACTTGACGACCACGATAAAAACCATCTTCCGTTATGTGGTGACGACGATGTGTTTCACCAGTTGTCGGGTCGACAGATAAAGTCGGTGCTGCAACGCCATCATGAGTACGACGTTTGCCTCGGTTACTACGAGTCACTTTATGTTTTTGTACAGCCATTGCTATTCAACCTCTCAGTTAAGTTTTTTGTTTAAATCTGCAAAAGGAAAAATTTTATTACTATTTTCCTTTTTTTCTTCTTTTTCGATATTGTTGTTTGTATCTGAAAAATTCTGTTGCAAGCCACAGGGCTCTGAATGCTTAGGTATCATTGGAATAGACAAGTTAATTTCTTCAGAAATCCAATCCAATAAATTTACTTTCCCCCCCTCAACGAGGAGCGGCTCATATTCCGACGGTAGCGCTTCTGCTGCTTTTTGCGATGTGACAACACCCACATATATTTTTTGAGACAGCGTGAAGTCAAAGTCTTCCAGGCATCGCTGACAATTAAGTCTTAAAACACTCGAAATATGCCCAGTTACAAGATTAATCTTGTTTAAATCATGAGAAAAATCAAGCTCAACAGCAATAGGCTGTTGAGAAATCAGAGAGGAATATACTTCTCTGCTTGAAAGTCTGTTAACTGATATTATTCCAGACAGAACAGCCCCTGCCCCGCCATTTTGGCGACATAATTTTACAGGGTCGATGATTTCTGGCAGTTCATTAGGTAACATAGGGCGTCAATAATATAGCCTACAAGACATAGAGTCAAAAGGCAGGAAATAAAAATTTACAAATATAAAGGTAAATAACTGATATGGCAGCCATCATACTTGCATCAAGTTCGATCTACAGAAAAGAATTATTCTCCAGACTCGGACTTGATTTTACTTGTTTTTCTCCCGATATCAATGAAAATCTAGATATAACCGATCATAGTTGTCTAACGGAGACGCTCGCCATACAAAAAGCCCAAAAAGCCCAAGAATCTTACCCTGATGCTGTCTGTATTGGCTCAGATACTATCGCTACCTTAGGCCAATCTCGCTTAGGTAAACCACTAAATTATGAGGTTGCTTTGGCACAACTACAAGAAATGAGTGGTCAAGAAATTTTATTCTATACGGGCATCGCTATCGTCAGTCCTGATCGTAGCCCACTTAAAGCCCATGTTATTACAACGGTACAGTTTAAAAAATTAACCCAAGAGATGATCCATACCTATTTAAAAAAGGAAGCGCCTTATAAAAGCTGTGGTAGTTTTAAATCTGAGACCAGTGCGGTTGCACTGATTAATTGTTGCCAAAGCAGCGATCCCACTGCGATTGTTGGCTTACCCTTAATTACGGTGAGTCAAATGCTGAGTGATGTCGGCGTATCTGTACTGGGGGGCTAATGAGCTTGTTTTTGTTGTGATACAACGGTGTCCTGGCCAATAGTAGGGCTTAAACCATAAACCATCACATCAATAGCAATGAAGCTGTATAAACCGGCAACGAAACCTATAGTGAACTTCCTGAAATACTGACTCATTATCCATAACCTTATCTATCACAGGGTTTAATGAATATAGCAGAAATATAAAATCTTGTATTGTTCACGTGAGTGGGGACGGGAAACCGTCCCCATATCACTTAGTTTATTAGTTTAATTGCAATGGTACTGGACCTAGTCCCAGCTTGCTAGAAATGCTGGTTCCCATAGAGGAACCAAAACGAGATGCCAAGCGATCTAACAAATTATCGGACATAGTGTAATCAATAATATCTTCTTGCTTAATAATTTCGCGAGCAACAAAGCCAGTGCTCCCCAAACCATCAATCAAACCTAACGCCATAGCCTGATCACCGCTCCAAAATAGACCGCTAAAAATTTCATCGTTTTGCTTGAGTCTATCACCGCGACCATCTTTTACCGCTTTGATAAAGTGTTTATGCACATTGGCTAACAGATTATTCGCAAATTCGATTTGTTTTTCATCTTTTGGCGACAAAGGATCCAAAAACATTTTGTTGCTTCCGGCATGCAAGCTTCTTTGCTCTATCCCTAGTTTTTCGGCGGCTTCTTGCACACCAAAGTTTGGCATCAGTACCCCAATTGAACCCACAATACTAGAGGCATTGGCATAAATTTCATCTGCTGCGGCAGCAATAAAATAAGCACCCGAGGCACCCACATCCGAAATAACGGCGTAGACTTTTTTCTCTGGGTATTTTGCTTTCAACCTGACGATCTCGTCATAAACATAAGCACTCTGTACTGGACTACCACCTGGTGAATTAATGCGCAAAACAATCGCTTTAGATTTTTCAGCTTCAAACGCATGTCTTAGGCCGCCTGCTACTTCATCAGCAGATGTGCCATTACGTTCACCAATCACACCGCTAACATCAATTAAGGCAGTATGTTCTTCTTTTATCACGCCACGGGGCTTAGCATTTCTAAAGCCCATTGCTATCATAAAAATAACTAACCCTAGAAAAAATAGCTTAAAAAATAAACCCCAACGTCTTCTCCTGGTTTGCTCTTTTGTCTGCGCCAAAAGCGCGGTTTCAATGAGTTTACGCTCCCAAGATAGTTCTGTTTCTTCCGTCATGAAGATTCCTTAAGATTTTCTAGTTGATTTAAATAGGTTTGGCATTCTTTGGGTAAAGGACACTTTATGTGTATGGTATTCTCCAAAGGAATGTATAGTTCGCAAGCATGCAAAAATAAGCGATTAAAATCAAGCGCTTTTGCTTCTTGGTTATTCCCTTTATGCCCATATTTGCTATCCCCAATAATAGGGTGTCCCATAAAAGCCGCATGAACACGAATTTGATGTGTGCGCCCTGTAATCGGCTGCACTTTAAGGAGCGTGTGATTTTGAAAAGTTTGTTCAATAGTGAATAACGTTTTAGAGTCATTGCCTTCCGTATGCACCTTAACCATACGCTCACCAGACTTTGTTGTCTGCTTTTTCAGAGGCGCGCATACTTGGCGTCCCCCCTGCCACTTACCTGACACCAAAGCATAGTAACGTTTTGTTATTTGATTTGTTTTTAGTAATTCGTGCAGTTGCAACAGACGTTTTCGAGACTTAGCGATCATGATACAACCAGATGTATCTCGATCTAATCTGTGCACCAATTCCAAAAATGGTGCGTCAGGCCAGATTTTCCTGCAAGACTCTATCAGGCCAAACGATATACCACTACCACCATGGACCGCGAGACCACTAGGTTTATTGAGAATAATCATGCCATCGTCTTCGTATAAAATATTACCGATGATATTATTTTTTACGTTTAACGGTAACTCTGGCTCAGAAGCTTTATGGCTCCTTTGCTCTAAAACAAGCTTCTCAATAAAGGGTGGCAATCTTAGTTTGTCGCCCGACCCTAATCTATAACTGATAGTAATTCGCTTGCTATTAATTCGAACCTCACCTTTTCGTACCATTTTGTAAATACGACTTTTAGGCAAAGGTTTAAGTTTGTTGATTAGATAATTATCGATACGTTGCCCTGCTTCATGCTCTGTCACATGAGATATAGCTTCTATCGAATTAGTATGGTTATTAGCTGACATCAGGGAATTATATCAGAATAATCCCATAACTGGTGCCCCCAGTTATCCGCTAGTCGCAATCTATCCGCACTATTCTACCGTCGAAGCGACTAAAGATAGGTCTCACCTGGTTCAATTTTATAATTACTGTTAATATGGAGATAATGTGTAGTAGAGACTAACCGTAAGAGTTAGTTTGTGAACTACATTTATGGGGTTTTGTGATAACCGATCGAATGCTCTCAAAAATATAGCTTCGTCGTTCCGCCTGATAAATTAAGCTTTCACGTAAAGCAAACCACTGGTTCACCATAAAAACTAGAGGCCTACAGGCACACCACTCCTCAAAACATTAAAGCGTGTATATATGCGCAAATTATAACTAAACTTAATTGAATAACTAAATGGTTTAATATGACAACTAAAAGAATGTTAATCAATGCAACACAAAAAGAAGAGTTAAGAGTTGCATTAGTAAGCGGACAACGACTATATGATTTGGATGTTGAGCGTAAAGGCAAAAGCCAAAGTAAAGCAAGTATCCACCTAGGACGTGTTACCAGAGTAGAACCCAGCTTAGAAGCGGCGTTCATTGACTATGGCTCTAACCGCCATGGCTTTTTACCTATCAAAGAAGTCTCCAGAGAATACTTCCAAACCAAATCTTTTGATAGAGGCCGCCCTTCTATCAAAGAAGCATTAAAACCTGGGCAAGAAATTATTGTACAAGTGGATAAAGAAGAGCGCGGAAATAAAGGCGCTGCACTCACCACCTTTATTAGCTTAGCAGGGTGTTACCTAGTCTTAATGCCCAATAATCCCCGAGCCGGTGGCATATCAAGACGCATTGAAGGGGAAGAAAGAGATGAACTAAGAGAAGCTCTCAATAAGTTACCTGTACCAGACGACATGGGACTTATTGTGCGCACCGCAGGCTTGGGTCGTAGTTCCGAAGAACTACAATGGGACTTAGAAGTTCTTTTGTCTCAGTGGCAAGCCATTAAGTCTGTCGCTGATTCCAACAGCGCCCCTTTTCTCATCCACAAAGATAGTGACGTGATTGTCCGAGCGATACGTGATTATCTCAGGCCTGAAATCAGCGAAATTATTGTGGATACTGAAAAAACATTTGAACAAGTCAAAAATCATTTGAATTTAGTACGCCCTGATTTTGTTAACCGCTTAAAATTACATGAAAGTGAAATCCCTTTATTCACAAGCTTCCAAATTGAATCCCAAATTGAATCCGCTCACCAACGTGAAATCTCATTAGATAATGGTGCCTCTATTGTCATTGATGCCACTGAAGCTTTAGTGGCAATTGATATCAACTCG
Organism: uncultured Coxiellaceae bacterium; assembly: GCA_963976875.1. Lineage (GTDB taxonomy): Bacteria > Pseudomonadota > Gammaproteobacteria > Berkiellales > Berkiellaceae > Berkiella_A. The sequence continues at coordinate 31,629 of CAXBML010000001.1, read as the reverse complement.
GCTAAAGCAACTGAAGGTGGTGATATTGAAGAAACAGCCCTACAGACAAATCTAGCGGCTGCAGCAGAAATTGCAAGGCAACTACGTTTGAGGGATATGGGTGGGTTAATTGTCATCGACTTTATTGACATGACCATGACCCGTCACCAACGTATGGTGGAGAATAAACTAAGAGACGAATTTCAATCTGATCGCGCCAGAATTCAAACAGGACGTTTGTCTCGCTTTGGATTGCTGGAAATGTCTAGACAGCGCCTGCGCCCAGCACTAGGGGATATCAATCATATTCCTTGCCCTCGCTGTAGTGGCCAAGGCAATATTCGTACAACCCCATCTGTTGCATTAGCATTAATTCGGGTTATTGAAGAAGAAGTCAGAAAAGAACGCACTGCTCGAGTTCATGTGCAAGTGCCCGTAGAAGTCGCTAGCTACTTACTCAATGAAAAGCGTGCAGCACTAGGCAAGCTAGAAAGCAGCTATCTCGTCTCTATTGTCATTATTCCTAACAAATATTTTGAGACCCCTCAGTATGAGTTACAATGGTTTAAGAAAGACGACATACAACATGCCAAAAATAAACATAGCTATCAACATGCCTCAGAAAAAAATTCATCAATCAATGAGTCTTCTCATGTTCATGAGAAACAGACAGATGAACGTGAACCCGCATTAAAATATTTTGCACCACAGATACCTGCTCCAACTATCCGCAGAGATGACAGTATCATTAAAAAAATCTGGTCAGCGGTGTTAGGCGCAGTGAGTAAAACCGATGATGAAGCGAGTACTGATAAGCAAGCTGGTCAAACAGGGGACAATCAGAACAATCAGCGTCGTGGTGGTAAAAGTGGAAACTATCGTAGTAGCACGCGTAATGACAATAGAAAACGTCACGGTCATAACCGTCGAAACAGTAACCGCAATAATAACTATAATCAAAATCAAAACCATGATACTGCTGATAATGATCAATCAGTAACCCAAAATCATGACCAAGCTGACCAAACATCGCAAGGTAGTCAGCGGAACCAAAACCGGAACCAAAACCGGAATCAAAACCGGAATCAAAACCGCAACCAAAATCGCAACCAAAATCGTAATCAAAATCGCAACCAAAACCGCGACCAGAATCTCGATCAAAACCGCGACCAGAATCTGGATCAAAGCCGCGACCAGAATCTCGATCAAAACCGCGACCAGAATCTCGATCAAAATCGTGACCAAAATCGCAACCAAAATCGTAACCAAAATCGCAACCAAAATCGCGACCAAAACCGCAACCAAAACCGCAACCAAAATCGCGACCATAATCACGAGCAAAATCGCGACCATAATCAAAACGAACAAACACAGAGTAAAGCTCAACAGCCTAACCGTGCCCAGGGTTCTGAACGTAACACATCAACAGAACAGCAACGCGGACAACAGCAAAAACACTCTAGTGATCAAAAGCACCAGCAAGAAAATCGTCAGTCGCATGAGCAACAAGCTGAAAGACAAAATCAGCCTTCTGCCGCGACTGCTAAAAGCAATGTGTCGGAGACCCAGGCGGCGCCAGCTCAGAACAACCAACCCCAGGTTCAGGCAAAAAGCGCACCCCAAGTGCAACCTAAACCATCTCAGACTGTAGAATCTGTCGCTGTAATACCGCAACCTAAAAAAGCAGAAGTACAGCCTAAAGTTGTTGATAAACGCTTTAATCAAACTAGTTTTAGTCAATTAAATCCAGACCAGCAACAAAAAACAGTTGTCACATTAAGTAAAGACAAAACAAAACCTGCAGCAGAAACTTCTGCGGCACTTAGCCAAGTGATTACCAGCAAGGCTATGCAGCAGGACACGCTACAAAAAGCTTTACCTAAGATTCAAAGCACATTGCAAGCAAAACCTAAAGTGGTTGAACCTGCCCCAAGCTCACCTGAAAAGGAAAACTCTGAAAGCAGTTAAACCACAATATTGTATCGACACCATATTTGTCCTAATGTTGGTGTCGGTACAAGCTTTTTGTTAGCAACGGACGTTAACACATAAAAACAAGGATGATCTGATGCATATCGAGATCCTCAATAAAACCAAAGAAATACAAACTGTCATTATTCATCTTAAAGCAGGGGAAGAAGTGCCTTTGCATGATCACCCTTATACGCATGTTTTCTTATATGTTACAGCCGGAGAGTTGCAAATGGACTGTTTCGACTATATTCGTCAACCTGATAAACATATTTGGATAAAGCCCACTATATCCAAGGTATTTCGCACCTCAGACAACGTACTCATGACGCCTCAAGAAAATAACTTACACCACATCAAAGCTATCACTGATGTCAGCTTTATGGATGTTGTCACACCAGGCTATTTTGAATCATCAAACGAACCGAATTGGTTTGGCGTAGTAGAGCAAACCTCTGAGTCTATTCAAGTCCAAGAAATACCCCAGCCAGAGTATTTGGTAAAAGCGAAAGCAGAAGCACTCAAAAAATTTGAATCTCTCAATTAACGACTGGCCATGCTTTTATGCATTTCATGCCTATTCTATTGATTTAACCCTTGGTAGCAAGTAAACTCACTACTGAAAATTTAGTTGGAACTGCGCTTATGCACTTGTTTTTTGTATGTGGCTAATGCACTTTAACTCAAAACAATTTAGCTGACTAATTAGCAGTATCAAAACAAGCAACCCTAGTAGAGATAAATATTTATGCATCAAGGCGCACTAAAAAAATCGCAACCAATGGTCATTATTTTTCCCTACACAGAAATTAAAAAAGCTTGTCAATCTGCCAATTGGGATCAAATTATTCAAATAGTCAAAACTCACAGCCTGCTTATTAACTATCCAGTTGTTCATGGTCAAATGATTGCTCCATACCCCTATTTTGATCAATACCAACAACAATTTACCTTATTAGATCACTTAGCTTTTAGGGGGGCCCCCCCAGAAATATTACTTTTATTACAAAATGAATATAATGCGTTAAGTTATAATAATATCTATGCTTTTCAGTGTGCTAGAGCCAGTCGGTGGGACCTAATCGCACAATTGCCTAGCCTGAATATTCATGCAAAAGATATTATGCTGGGTTCCGTAGGCATGACTTTATCCGATCATGCTTTTATACAAAATCAAATACCTATGGCTGAATACTACTACTCAGAAAAAAATAGCCACTATATTAAAATTAAACAAGCACCTTCTCCTATTCTTTGCCCTAAGCCCAGCAGGCCGGATGGCAATATAAAAGATATCGCGTTCATTCAAAATCTGGAAGAACAAGCTAGATTAAACTCGCCCCCAATCGTAAACAATATACAAAAAAATAATATAAAAGCCATGTTCCAAGCAGCTGAAACAGACGATTGGCAAGCTGTTATGCACTATATTAATAACTTAGGATGCTCTATATTTGCCAAGAGTGAAGATGGTAAAGACTTGATGTACTGGGCTGAATTTCACAAAATGAATACGGTGGCAGCATTTTTACTCAGAGAAAAGGCACTCATGGATTCCGTTGAATATACCCCTTTAAGCACTACCATCCCAAAAACTAATGTTGGTTTTGTGGGCCGCGAAAAGAAATCACTCGAAGCACAAGGAATAGACCCTACCCAAGAAAACTTAGAGCTTGAATTTAAGCGTTTGAGTCTTAACAAAAAATATTAAATCTGTACGAAAAATCTAACAGCTGACGATACTATGCCGAATAAATACTACCCGCCCAATTTTCTCAAACTCTTTGCTATCTATACTGTAAGCAAGTAAACTTACAGTCTTCTGAATTTTAGGGTCTTTTGGTATATGTTTTTAAATAAATTTAATGTATCTACATTCGTTGTAACGAGTTCCGCCTTAGCTGTTTCTGCCGCTACAAGTAGTCTATTTGCGTACGCCTGTTTTGGTTTCGCTATTGTTGGAGCCACTATCCTAGGCATTCGACATTTCCAGAGTCTTCGTGCAAGACAAGCTGATAATGACGCAGCCATACCGAGTAACGGCGAAGGCTTAAAAAACATGTTTATACATACGCTACAAACACGAAATGCTTTATTAGGTATGAGTCACCTTGCTATCAAGGATAGTTACTATAATGAAACTAAAACATTTATTGAAAAAAAATATGATCTACTAGGTCAAAATAATTTTTACGCCGTTTATAAAAAACGAGATTTAGATTCAATCCTTCAAGTTGTAATCAGTAACTTGCCATTCAATAACGATAATGCATTAGCGGCTATCGCTCGAAAGCTTGGTCTAGACCAAAGTGTAATTGACGAAATGAACCAGAATTACCAAGTCGTAGAAGATGAGCTAGCCAGTATGGGTGGGCAAATTAATAGACATGAGCATGCTTTTCATGCCCAATTTTATTTTCTATCTGATAAACAAAAACAAAAACTTAAACTGTATGCAAATTTAATTCAAAAAAAGGCCGGTCAAGAATCTTTCAATAATATAACAATACAATCCATGCATTTGTTCAAATGGATTTATACACTATGTGAAAATTTTAAGCATATTGTGTCCCAGCTAGATCAACTCACTCAGGAACTTGAAGAGCCTCGCATATCTGAACCCGCCAATACAAGCAATAAAAAAGTGGGCGAACAAATACAACAAACAGAAAAAACAGAAAAATCAGATAACAAAAAGCAATTACCACCCAAAGAAGAGCTACGTGAATTAAGACTGGCCGCTTTTGCAGCCTATCAAGCAAGAACGAGTGCCCCGAAAGCAGCAAACTCAAATCCAGATGAAACAAAACCTACAGTCGCAAAAAATACAACTCGCTAACAGCACTGAAACACAATATATACAATGTGATGCCAAGGGGCTGTTGGCATCACAATCATAACATTAAACAAACTCTTTCTTGATTGTCTTTAATAATGCTTCTGCACCATAGCCCACTAACTCTATGACTTGCTCAAATCCCTGAGGACCACCATAATAAGGATCAGGCACAAACAGTTGCTCTATGCCCTCCACGTGCGCTAATAATAAGCTTACTTTGGGTTGCTGTGCCTCAGGACAAATACTCAATAAGTCGGATAAGTTATCCCCATCCATCGCCAAAATATAATCAAAGTCATAAAAGTCACGTTCTGTCACTTGTCGCGCTCTTAAATGCGACATTTTGATACCTGATTTTTCCGCCGCTTTTGTTGACCGACTATCGGGGGGATTGCCAATATGATAAGCATGTGTCCCAGCTGAATCTGTGTGTATTTGTGCCTCAAGTCCCTGCTCTGCAACAATTGCGGCAAATACAGCCTCCGCAGTCGGTGAGCGACAAATATTGCCCATACAGACAAATAGAACTTTAACCGGCAAGGTTGTCATACTCTTCCAGCGTTATTTTACGCGCTTCTTCTTCTAGCATAACCGGAATATCTTCTTTGATTGGAAAAGCGAGTCTATCCGCTTTACAAACAAGCTCTTTCTTAGGTTTATCGTAAACTAAAGATTGTTTACAAATAGGGCAAGCCAATATTTCTAATAATTTATTATCCACAACTAGTTTTCCTTACTGATTTTAATAATTGTGCTTCAAATGCTTTAGGCAATTTTGCCTGTATAGGTAACATCCAATGGTTATCTCCAACAAAGCCAGTACATTTAATGGCATCTTTTTCAGTCATAATAACGGACTTTGTATCGGGGAAAATAATATCTTTTGCTTGAAAGGCATAATGGTCTGGAAAATGATGCTGCACTATACGCACATCCTGATCGAGCAACAACTGAAAAAAGCTCATCGCATGCCCAATGCCCGTCACAGCATGTACTGCTTGCCCGGAAAAATCTGATATAGATCGTTTTTGAGTTGGTGTTTTGATATTAACCAAGTCCGACATAACAATTTGCATAGTCGTTGCATTATGGTACTCGCCATTTTTGACAATAATAAAATCAGCCCTTCTTAATCGACTGGCGGGCTCTCTCAAAGGTCCCGCAGGCAAACAATGTTGATTTCCTAACCGGCGTTGACCATCTATTAATATAATCTCTATATCTCTCGCCATCGCATAATGCTGTAGACCATCATCGCTGATAATAATATTCACATCTGGATAATGCTTGGCCATATAAGCGATGCTGTTGTTGCGCTTAACGCCTACCACAACAGGGCATTGCGTATTTTTATGGATGAGAAAAGGCTCATCGCCCACTTGTTGTGCGGTAACCTGTGCCTCTACGGCTAGCGTCTCATCTACACCTTTTTTGCCGCCATAGCCTCTGGAGATGATGCCCGGCACATAGCCGTTTTGCTTCAAAAATTCTGCCAAATATATCACAAAAGGGGTTTTGCCGGTCCCGCCCACTGTTATATTACCAACAACAATAACTGGGATAGGGTTGGTTTTACCTTTATAGTGAAATTTTAGCAGATAATAGCGACAAAAAATAATGAGTTTATATAATAATGAAACGGGCCAAAGCAGAATCTGTACCACATGTGTGCCAACCTGATCCCGCTCTGGATACCAAATTTTATTCAAGAATTTTTCTAATACATGACGTTTCATTCTACAATAATGAGTCCGTCATAATCTCGGAGTGCTCTTGAAACTGCATATTGCGCAGCGTATTGTAGACGCCGTTCGATTGCATTAACTCTTTATGTGTGCCCATTTCTATAATTTGACCTTTATCGATGACGATTATTTTATCTGCTTTTTGTATAGTAGATAAACGGTGCGCTATGACTAATGTTGTGCATTGACGCATAAGCTGCTCTAACGCAGACTGTATATGTCGTTCGGACTCCGTATCCAAGCTACTGGTGGCTTCGTCTAGAATTAATATCGGTGCTCGCTTTAATATTGCTCTGGCAATCGCCAAACGTTGTCTTTGCCCACCTGATAAACGTACGCCATTTTCTCCAACGACTGTGTTAAAACCTTCCGGCAATAGTTCAATAAATTCTAACGCATGGGCTTGTTCAGCCGCATGCTTAATGTCTTCCTCGGTGGCTGATTGACCGTACGCAATATTGTTGCCTATGGTGTCATTGAATAAAGTGACATGCTGAGTGACTATTGCTATTTGCTTTCTTAAATCTTTTAGAGGAATATTTCGTACGTTAACCCCATCAATTAAAATCTCACCTTCACACTCGTAGAAACGGGGCAATAAGTTAGCAATAGTTGACTTACCACCACCAGAACGCCCCACTAAGGCGATGGTTTCCCCGGCTTTAACTTCAAAAGAAATATTATCTAGGGTTTTTTCTGCTATGCCTGAAATGTCTGGATTTTCATAACTAAAGGAAACATGATTAAATGCAACATGCCCAGTGGAACTTTGCATCTCTAAACGCCCTTGATCCCTTTCTGCCATTTCATCTAGAAATTTAAAAATACTCGCAGCGCCTGCAATGCCTTTTTGAATATTCCCATTCACCTTCGTTAACTGCTTAATGGGCTTTAATAAGGCTATCATGGCTGATATCATTGCCGCAAAAGCACCTGTTGACATCGCAGTCCCCATCGCATTATCGGGATTGAGTGTCGCCAAATAAACGGTTAAAGCTAAAGCGAAAGCACCAATCACCTGAATCATGGGAATACTAAGCGCAGAGGTTGCAATCAGTTTCATTTCTTGACGTCGATTATTCTGGGTGGCCTCTACAAAACGATTAAACTCATAATCTTGCCCACCAAAAGCTTTAATAACTTTTTGCCCTTCTATGGCCTCTCCCGCAACATGGGTTACACTGCCCATTGAATCTTGCACACGACCTGACACCATCCGCATACGGCGGCTCACAAAATGCATGACGCCAGCCATTAAGGGAACCAGGACAATAAACAAGCAGGTTAAACGCCAACTGATAGATAACATCACGCCAAATAACGCCAACGCAGTACAAGACTCCCTGACTAAAACGGTAATCGCATCTGTACAGGCATTCGCGACTTGTTCCACATTATAGGTAATTTTGGATAACGTTTCGCCGGAGGTTGTGCGATCGAAAAAACTAGCAGGCAAATTAATCATGTGCTTAAACATTTTTTGCCTAAAATTCATGACCACTTGACGGCCTACCCAGCCCATGAAAAATGTCGACAAGAATGTTGCCAAGCCTCGTAATAAAAATATGGCAACAACCACATAAGGAATCCATTTTATAAAGGATTGATCTCTATCGACAAAACCTTTATCCAATAACGGCTCAAATAATTTGATGAAGCTGGCATCAACAATACCATATAGAATATTACCCAATAACGCCAAAAAAAATGCCCATCGATAAGGCCAGACATGCGACATTAATTTTCGATATACTTTTTTATGATCTATATTATTTTGCTGCTTTTTCATACTTTACTTCATTGCCGTTTGATATAAATGTGATTGTTTGTTTTGCGCTAAAATTCTAATCTTAGAGATCCCCACTTCTGCAGACATTTCCAATAGGGTCACTAACGACTGGTGTGGGGCATTCTTATCACCCGCAATAAAAATCTGCGTTTCTGCGGGTTCCTTGATTTCTAATAATGCCTGGTGAAGCAGTGTCAAGTTATCCGCAATATATTGCTGACCGTTTACTTCATAGTTCCCATCGGAACCAATCGCGATGTAGATGGGTTTCCCTACCGCTTCAGTGCCATTATGCGATGCATGCGGCAAATCTACAGTTAACTGACTTTCGTTTTTAAATGTTGTAGAAACCATAAAAAATATTAATAATAAAAACACGACATCAATCAATGGAGTTAGGTTGATTGAAACATCTCGGTTAGTTTTGATTCTAAATTTCATTTTACTTGTACCATTATTGATAATCTAGTCTTCGTAATTATTTTCGACATTATTTTAAAAATAGTTAATCAACTACTGGTATCTATATGACTATATCTTTGTCTTTTGACACCATAGCCCTTAAACCATCTATTAACGATAAACTCTCACTCTCAAGTTTGCTTGATAACTCATCCATCTTACGATGAAAATGTCGATGAAACATTAGACTTAAAATAGCTATACTCAGCCCAAATGCTGTAGTCAATAACGCCTGAGCAATCCCCCCTGCCAAAGCCTCAGCATTACTTGCCCCACCTAAATTCAATACCGAAAAGACATTAATCATTCCAACCACCGTACCTAACAATCCTAATAATGGGGCTATAGCGGCGATGGTGCCAAGCGCATTAAGATATTTTTCTAATTGCATCACAACTTGGCGCCCCTGTTCTTCCATACGAGCACGCATAGTGCTGACACCTTGCTCCCGGTATTTCAAGCCTGTTGCTAATATAGAGCCTAATGGGCTTTGATAAGCTAAATTAGGTAGATGAACGGTGCGGGATTTTTTAGCAAACTCACCCAAAATATTCTGCACTAATTTTTGCGGTAAAATTTTTGACTCGCGTAAAGTCCATAGTCTTTCAAGGACAATCGCCAACGCTAAAATAGAACAAAGTAATAAAGGCCACATAAGCCAGCCACCAGATTGAAATAATTCTAACACACTAAATCTCCCTACTTATTTATGCCAAATTCGCTTTGCAGTGTCTCGCCATATAACAGGAGGTGTCAAATAAGCACCTCGCCCCAAGGTAAACATTATAGCGCCAGTTTGACAGGTTAATAAATTTTTTGCACCTGCATGACTATAATTTTCTAAGACTTCTTTTTTAGGCAAACCATAAATATTATTTTGCCCAACAGAGTAGATAGCATACTCTGGCGCAACCGCTTGAATAAAATCCATTGAAGATGAGGTTCTACTGCCATGGTGGGGGACAATTAAGATATCACTGTTTAATGACTTTCTTTGTTGGTGTAATAATTTTTTCTCTACTTGTTGTGTAATATCGCCACTCAATAATATAGATTGCTGATTCGCAGTCACTTTCAACACGCAAGAGCGATTATTTCTGACGGCTTCAATACCATCGGGGTGTAATATTTCAAACCGAACACCATCCCAGTTCCAACTTTGACCTTTTTCGCATAATATGGCTGAGGGTATGAGCTTATCGGGTTCGCTAGTTTGTATGTCTGCAATTTTAAAATCTTGCAATCCACTTAAGCCACCACGGTGATCCATATCAAGGTGACTAATCAGTATGCGATCAAGAGCGTGGATCTGGTGGGCTTGTAAAAAAGGGGTGATAATTTGATTCCCCGCATTTCGAAAGCGCCCAAACCGAGGGCCTGTATCATATAGCATGATGTGATTTTTAGTCTGCAGCACTACGCTCAACCCTTGCCCCACATCTAAAACACTGACTTTTAGTTCGGATTCACGCATTTGATTTTTAGATAGCAATAATGGCAAGAATAATAATAACGCTAAACGTTTTCCAGATATCCCTTTGGGCAAAAGTAATAAGATGACGCCAACAACAGAAAGCACTAAAGCCAACATAGACGGTGTTGCAAAATTAAAACTCGCAAACGGTACCTGGCTAATATAATCTAAAAACCTCCAGACATAAGAAAATATCGAAAGTGCGATAGATAGGCAGAATTCAGCCAGCGGTTCACAAATCGATAACAAAAACACCCCAAAAAGACTCAAGGGCACAATGATGCACGCCACGACCGGTATCGCAATCATATTGGCAATAGGCGATATCAAGCTTACCATATTAAAAAATAAGATGGTCAAAGGGATCAGCATGCAAAAAACCGCCCATTGTGGCTTAAGCCAATCAATGATCTTATTTTTAGACGAACTATGGCTCACTAACATCAGTGATAGCACCGCTAAAAAAGACAACCAAAACCCAGCTTGAAGAACAGATAAAGGATTCAATAGAATAACCAGTAACATGGCTATAAAATAACTTTGCCAACTCATCACTTTTTGTCTAAAACAAATGCCCAACATCACAACAGAAATCATGATAAAGGCTCGCTGTGTTGGTAACGAAAATCCTGCGAGTAAGGCATACGCTAAACTAGCCAGTATCGTGATAATCGCGGCCCAACACATTGCAGGCTGAAACAATATTAACCTTGGAAACAAACAAATTATTCTACGACTGATAAAAAAACATAATGTCGCCAATAAGCCAATATGCAAACCCGATATTGCCAGTAAATGACTGGTGCCTGTTTTTTGAAAAACAGTTCTTACGTCATAAGGTAAATCTGATTTGACACCGATAGTCAATGCGCCAATAACGGGAAGTAATTTTTCATCGGGAAACAGGTGCTTTAGCCGGCTCGCTATTTTCATTCTAAAAGCCATAATTGGGTCACTATGGCCTGACTCTATAGCTATTAATTGTCGTAAGCTTGCCTTGGCACGCACGCCCTTTAAAAAGTAAAATTTCTCTTCATCCCAACTACCTGGGTTAGAAAAACCATGAATAGGTTTTATCTTAACAATGGCCTCTACAATATCACCTGTTTTGATTTTTTTATTGGGTTTATACCAGTTGATCTCAAACTTTGGCCTATTGGGTGTTAAAGCTTCCTGCGCCAAGTGAGTTACTTGGATGGTTAACTTCATATTTTGATTTTTCTGGATAACCTCTTCTATTACCTGCCCTTTTATAATTACTTCTTTGTTTACTATCTCTTGGGGTAGATACCAGGCTAATATTTTGACATAATGGTAATTTGACCAACTAAAGCCAAGGATAATTCCCAGGGTCAAATAGCGAAAAAATCTAAAACGCTGTTGGCTAGTTCTCGAGTTCCAATATATTATAAGAGCCGTGACTGGCACCAAACATATTAAAACCGAGCTTGGTGGTAATGCGTGGCAATTTGCCAACAACAAAGCACCCGTTAAAGTGCCTAAAGCGATTGCGCTAATCATATTTTGTATTTTATTTTATATTTGTATTTCTATGGCTAAAAAATTATTTAAAAAGTTTTCACCCAACCTTAAGACAATTCGCGAGCACAAACATCTCAAGATTTTTGGCTCTTTATTGCATGATCCAAATCTTTGGCGGTTTACTCGCTACTCTGTTGCAACGGCATTTAGCGTTGGGTTATTTGTTGCTTTTATTCCGGTGCCCTTTCAAATGGTGCTAGCCGCTGCTTTAGCGATAGTTGTACGTTCGAACTTACCGTTGTCCGCTGTCATTGTGTGGTTTACAAACCCTGTCACCATGTTCCCTATTTTTTACTTTTGCTTTAGGGTGGGCGCCTTTATTCTAGGCCGAGAAGCGAAAGGATTCCAGTTTGAGTTATCTTTTGAATGGTTAACAGGTGGTTTAGCGGCTATATGGCAGCCTTTTTTATTAGGTTGCTTTCTAACAGGTACTACCTTGGCTATAGCAGGAAACATTATTGTGCGTATTGTTTGGCGATATAGTGTGTCGCGTGACTGGAAAGCTAGAAGGCTCCGCAAACGTTTACCTTTCAAAAAAAATAAATAATTTGAGGCCAGATAAAAACAAGGCTAAGACAAAGACTAAGCAAGACATCCTTGGTGCAATTTAAATAATGCACTGAGGATGCCTTTAAAATATCTATTAATTAATTAGTTATTATTTTTCAACTTGACTAAGACCACGGCCTTCTAGAAGCATTATTCTGTCCATTTTACGGGCTAATGCCATATCATGAGTAACAACAATAAAACTTGTACCCACTTCTTTTGCCAATTGCATCATCAAATCATATACTTGCTCAGAACTTTCTGTGTCTAAGTTTCCCGTAGGCTCATCTGCTAAAATACACTTAGGCTCAGCGACTAATGCTCTCGCAATAGCAATACGCTGACGCTCTCCCCCAGACAACATATTGGGCTTATGTTCCTTTCTATCCAGCAAGCCAACTTTATCTAAATAGTATGTGGCCCTAGACTTAATTTTTTTTAAGGATTCTCCTCGAATCAGTAAAGGCATACATATATTTTCAAAAGCAGTAAACTCTGGCAGCAAATGATGGAATTGAAAAATAAATCCCAAAACATGATTTCGCAAATAACCGCGTTTACGCTCGGATAAATTATGCAGCTCTTGATCGTTTAAATAAATCTTGCCTTGAGTGGGCTTCTCAATACCACCCATTATATGCATAAACGTGGTTTTTCCTGTCCCAGAACGCCCCACAATGGCAACACTCTCATGGGATGGCACCTGAAAACTAATATTCTCTAATACAGGAATAATCTTGTCGCCATCTTGAAATGTTTTGCTAACATTCTCACAACGTAGAACTGAACTTTTTGCATCATGTACCATACTTTGCTCTTGCTTTTTTGTTTTAAGCGTCATGACGTAATGCCTCCGCGGGTTCAATTTTAGAGGCACGCCACGCTGGGTGTATTGTCGCCAATAAGCTTAAGCCCATCGCACAAGCGGTCACAAGCAAGACATCGGAAATCTGCAAGTCAGAAGGTAAGAAGTTAATAAAATATACCTCCGCTGACAAAAACTTCATTTCAAAAACTTTCTCGATAAATGTGACTAAGTCCGTTACATTTAAGGCCAGTAAAACGCCTGCAATAACACCCAGCACGGTTCCCATGAGCCCAATAATAGCCCCTTGAGCAATAAATATAGCCATAATTTTCCGTCTAGATGCACCCAGCACTCTAAAGACCGCTATATCGCCTCGTTTATCCGTCACAACCATCACTAGGGTTGATATTAAATTAAATACCGCAATCGCTAATATCATAATCAAGGTAAAAAACATCATTGTTTTTTCCATTTTGACTGCACTGAAGTAAGCACTATTTAGTACCGTCCAATCCACAACATGATAAGCATTCTGACTATCCATTCTAAATTTATAGGCTAATCGTGGCGCATTAAATGGGTCGGTTAAACGTAGCTGAACCCCCGTCACACCATCATTCATTTTAAATAGTTTTGCACTGTCTTCTAAATGTAAAAATATATGCGTGCTATCATAGATATAGCCAACTTCAAATACACCAACGACTTTGAGTCGTTTCATTCTAGGGGTGACCCCTGCCAAGCTCACTGTCACTTCAGGAATAATTAGAGTAATGCTGTCGCCGACACCAACCCCTAATAATTTGGCGAGATGACCGCCCAAAATGACCCCGAAACTGCCTGGTTGCAAGTCTTCAACCTTACCAGACAACAGCGTTGACCGTAATGGAAACACCGCATCAACAGTCTCAGGCTCAATGCCCTTTACCATAACGCCCCGCACATCGCGACCACGCGTTATCATGCCCTGCCCCTCAATAAAGGGCCCAGCAGCTTCTACCTGCTTATTTTGCATAAAATAATCAATGGCCATATTCCAATCTTTAAGAGACTCGCCGCCTCCCTCACTGACCATAATATGGGGTGTCACACTTAAAATCCGAGAGCGAATTTCTTTGGTAAACCCATTCATAACAGATAACACGGTTATCAAAACCATAACGCCAAGCGCTATGCCAATCATAGAAACCATGGAAATAAATGTAATAAAATGATCCCGCTGCTTGAAATTAGTGTATCGAGAGCCGATGTATAAGAAAAATGGTTTAAACATTGTTAATCAACTAAATTATCTTGTTATTATTCGCTTGTAATTCATCATTCTGGTATCATTTAGTCAGCTATTGACTATACAGTTAGTTTGATAATCGATGTAAGCATGAACTGAAACTATGATGAATTAATTAATCTTCCGAATCAATTCTTTATTAATTATTCAACAAATATCTAGCGATGATATCCTACTTAAGTGGAAAATTATGATAATTATATTAAAACCCAATTTAAAATCTAATAGCAGCGAATATCAAGCGACATTAAAAGCATTAAACTCTTTTCCAAATATTGAAGCAAGAGTTTATCTCACCCAAAGCGGCGAAAACCAAATTACTGAAGTGTCACTGCTAGGGGATACCAGTCAGCTGTTAACCCAAAATATTGAAGCCCTGCCCGCTGTGCTACAAGTCATTAGAATTTCGAATGAATATAAGCTCCTAGGCAAGCATCATAATGAACATGGCTTCTCTTTTGATTATAATGGCGTTGAATTCTCCCAAGATACCTTTCATATTTTTGCAGGCTTGTGTGCGGTTGATAACCAAAAAAATGTCTCAGATACATTTAAAGTATTAAGTGAAAATAATCAAGTTTGCACACGCATGGGCGCCTATAAGCCACGAACCAGCCCCTACTCTTTTCAAGGTCTAGGCCAGGCGTGTTTGTCCTATGTATTTGAGGCCGCTGGTAAATATGGCGTCAAAGTCATCGCAATGGAAGTGACGCATGAACGCCAAGTGGCTGAAATTCATGAGTGCTTACAGCAAACGGGCTCTCCAACAGGTGTCATGCTACAGGTTGGAACACGTAATGCCCAGAATTTTGAGTTACTACGCGCGCTAGGCCAACAAACCACTTACCCTATATTATTTAAGCGCGGGTTTGGCATCACTTTACATGAATCCATACTGGCTGCTGAGTATTTAGCGGAAGCGGGAAACAGAAATGTGGTATTTTGTTTGAGGGGGGTTAAATCCCTTTTTGGCGCCCCGCACCGTAATCTTGCTGATATGGCGCATGTCAGTGTTGTCAAACGCTTAACCAAAATGCCTGTATGCTTTGACCCGTCCCATTCTATAGGCACCTTAAGTGTGGGTGACGACCAAATTAGTGACATCAGCCATGCAAGTGCACAAGCTGTCATATCAGGCGCTAACTTACTGCTAACAGATATCCATCCAATGCCACCAGAAGCCGTGGTAGATAGCAAACAAGCCATTAGCCTTCAAAATTTACCTTGGTATTTAGAAGATATGCAGTATGTCCGTGAATGCTATTTGCATCGCGCTAAATTAGCAAAGTCTTATACAAAATAAAACAATTATGGTATTGGTAGTGAATAGTATACATCCCTCTCCTGAGTCTTTAGCTCTTCCTCAACAAAATGGCGACCGTTTAAACTGGGGGCAAGTGATTGGGGCAGGCTTAGCACTTAGCATTGCCCAAAGTGCTGAGCAAGCAGACGGTCCTATCTTATTAATCACACCTAGCTCGCAAATGGCGAATGTACTATTTCGAGAAGTTAAAAATTTTTTGGCCAAAGACATTTCCTGCTTTCAATTTCCAGATTGGGAAATATTACCCTATGATCATTTCTCCCCCCATCAAGATATTATCTCCGATAGATTAAAAACCTTACACCAACTACCCCGCTTCAAACGGGGGGTCGTGATTGTCCCGATAACCACCTTAACCCATCGCTGTATACCCACAGGCTTTGTACAAGCCAACAGTTTTGTACTGAATGTTGGGGAAAGTTTTGAAATTGAACAGCAAAGAAAAAAATGGGTTGAGTATGGATATAGAAAAGTTTCCCAGGTTATGGGCCATGGTGAATTTGCCGTGCGAGGTAGTGTTGTTGATATTTTCCCCATGGGGCAAGACCAACCTATTCGCATTGACTTATTTGATAATGAAATTGAAAGCATTAAAAAATTTGATATTGAAACTCAGCGCTCACATGAAGACTGCAATAGCTTAATCTGCCTTCCCGCTAGAGAATACCCTTTCCAGGATGAAAATATTGCTTATTTTAGATCTCAGTGGCGGCAAAAATTTGCAGGCGATCCTACTCAGTGTTCAATTTATGAGGACATCTCAAAGGGACAAAGTATAGGCGGTATTGAATATTATCTTCCTTTGTTTTTCGAGAAAATGGAAACTTTATTTGATTATTTGCCCAATACAACCTCTGTAATACGCTTAGAAAATACCATTGATGGATTCCACCATTTTTGGACAGATGTAGAACATCGATATGAACAGTACCAACATGATGTTCAGCGCCCTTTGTTGCCACCACAGCAACTATTTTTACAAGAAAATGAATTATTTGGTTTAATAAAACAGTACAAGCAGATTGTTATACAAAAAGCGCCACACGCAACCCCAAAAGGGCAAAATATTAATTTAGCCTACAGCGCACTACCCAATATTGCCTTGGATAACACTCACGCCCCTTTAACCGCCCTCCAAGACTTTGTAAAATCCGCTCAGCACCCTATTTTATTTTGTGCGGAATCGCCTGGCCGAAAAGAGGCGCTTCTCAAGTTACTCATAAAAATCGATATTCATCCCAAGCAATATAGTTCATGGCAAGATTTTATATCCGACCCAGATAAATCCGCTTATGGTATTGTTATTTTATCAATTGATAAAAGTGTGATTAGCGAAAAGCAAAATTTTATTCTCATCGCTGAAGCCGACCTATATGGTCAACAAGTCATGCAAAGACGGTTACGTAAAGACACCCCCCAATCGGTTGACTTTGCCGTTAAAAACTTAGCTGAATTAAACATTGGACATCCCGTTGTACATTTAGAGCATGGTGTAGGCCGATATTTGGGCCTAGTCAGCCTAGATGTGGGCGATAATCTCACAGAATATCTAGCCCTAGAATATGCGAACAACGATAAATTATATGTTCCGGTCTCTGCTTTAGATTTGATTAGCCAATACAGTGGCACTCAAGCGGAACATGCCCCTTTACATAAGCTCGGAAACGACCAATGGGCAAAAGCTAAGACCAAAGCACAGAAAAAAGCCATTGACGTTGCCGCAGAACTATTAGAAATTCACGCTTGCCGTCAATCTAAACAGGGGTTTGCTTTTCCTACTCTTGACGATGATTATATGGCTTTTGCGAATTCTTTTGGTTTTGAGACCACGCCTGACCAACAAAAAGCGATCGATAATGTTTTAGAAGACATGCAATCTCAAAACCCTATGGATAGACTTATCTGCGGTGATGTGGGCTTTGGCAAAACAGAAGTTGCACTACGTGCCGCATTTTTGGCGGTTAACAACCAGAAACAAGTTTGCTTCTTAGTGCCCACAACACTGTTGGCCCAACAACACTATGAAACATTTTCCGATCGATTTGCAAATTGGCCTATTAAAGTAGAAGTTTTGTCTCGATTCCGTTCTAAAAAAGAGCAAACGCAAATATTAAAAGAACTAGAATCTGGCCATGTTGATATCGTGATTGGCACACACAAACTGATACAAGATAATATCATCTTTAAAAACTTAGGTCTGCTGGTCATTGATGAAGAGCATCGTTTTGGCGTTCGTCAAAAAGAGAAAATTAAAAAATTGCGCGCTGAAATTGACATACTTACTCTAACGGCGACGCCGATTCCCCGAACATTGAATATGGCACTTTCAACAATACGTGATCTCTCAATCATTGCGACACCCCCCGCAAAACGACTCAGTGTCAAAACCTTTATCCAAGAAAAAAATGATACTTTAATCCAAGAAGCGATTACCCGCGAGCTCATGCGAGGCGGACAAACTTATTACCTACATAATGACGTCTCCACCATAGAAAATACCGCAAGTCACCTACAAGAGCTATGTCCTGATGCTAAAATCATTGTGGCACATGGACAAATGCCGGAGCGAAAATTAGAGCAAGTCATGGCTGATTTTTATCACCAACGCTACCATGTTTTGGTTTGCTCGACTATCATTGAGACGGGAATCGATATTCCCAGCGCCAATACCATTATCATTGAGCAAGCCGATAAGTTTGGTTTAGCACAGCTTCACCAGTTACGGGGACGTGTGGGACGCTCACACCACCAAGCTTATGCCTATTGTCTTACACGGACTAAAAACAGCTTAACGTCTGATGCTAAAAAACGACTAAGCGCATTTGAATCACTCAATAAATTAGGCTCAGGTTTTAATCTGGCAACACATGATTTGGAGATTCGGGGCGCGGGGGAATTATTGGGCGACGAACAAAGTGGTAATATCAACGAAGTGGGCTACAGCCTCTATATGGAGCTTTTAGACAGGGCCGTACATTCTTATAAACAAGGCAAGACTTTATCCGCAGACAAACCCATTCTAAATGCTATCGATATTGATTTGAATATGCCGGTTTTGATTCCAGCTTCTTATATCCCTGATGTACACTCTCGCTTGGTATTATATAAACGTATTGCTTCCTGCAAAAATATATCTGCCCTCGAGGACATTCAGGTTGAAATGATTGATAGATTTGGATTGCTCCCGTATGAAACACAAAGTTTATTCAAGGTAGCTAGCTTAAAAGTAAAAGCCAAACCTCTAAATGTTTTAAAAATAAAAGCGAATAAACTGAGTGGCCAAATTGATTTTGAGGCAGAACCTAATATTAACCCAGACACCATTATTAAATTGATGCGTAACCAACCCCAAAATTTCAAGTTGGTTGGCTCTCAATCTTTTAAATTCATGTTTGATATGACAGACATGGCAGAACGTTTTAAAATAGTAGACAATCTTCTTGGGGAACTAGCTAAATGATCTGTTGGTTAGCGAATTTTTATATTTTAAGGACATAGGTTAAAATTATGCAAAATTATTCTTTTACGGACAATAAGAAAAAATTTGTCACCGGCTGTCTGCTATTGATTAGCATCTGGCTATCTCCACTACAGGCAAAATCAAAAGATGAAAAAACAGAACCGCTTTATCAAGTTGAACTCATTATCTTTGAACACTTGGACAAAAGTGGCCTGCAAGAAGCCTGGCCTTTAGAACCTGGAAAACCTAATGTATATCATGCCCAATCACTATCAACCCTAAACGATAATAAACAAGAAGCACCAGAAATAGGTACAGCCGAACTTAACGCCTCTGAATTTGGTATGGCTGAAAATGAAAATAGCAATAATGATCAAAATAATATAGAGCAGACAGCCGATGCCACTATTCAAATATCTGAAGCAACGCAACTACAGTTAGAAGATGCCAAGGCACGCATCAAAGCCAAAGGCAGTTATAGAATTATTGCGCATAAAGCATGGATACAGCCTGTTCTTAATAAAAAAGAGGCTATCACTGTACGCCTTGCGGCAGGAAAAACTTACGCTCAAAAAACAAGCAGCTATTCTGAAAATAATTACGATGTGGATGAATATGGATACAAAGACGAAAATAGTATGGCCCCTAATCCATCCGAATTATTAGAAATAGATGGCACAATTAAGCTTATCCGAGGCCGCTATTTTCATGTTGATACCGATCTCATTTTCACCAAACCTATGCGGGTGTTAACACCGGCGTCTGGTGCTAGCTCAGCAGTCAAATTAACTAACGTGAGAAACAGAAACAATTGGGAACGAGAATCAAATTCACGCTTACAACCTTTCCGTCTAAAACGTCTTGTGCGTATTAGAAAAAATGAAGTGCAATATTTAGACCACCCAATGTATGGGGTCTTAGTCACCCTGACATCCATAGAGAATTAATGAGAAATTAGAAGTTGTATTATGAATTTATCAGAAAAATTTATCTTGGGCTGCCGGTATGTGCTGCCCAGTCCATTCAGTATTGCTATTTTACTCACCCTGCTAACTGCTGGACTCGCTTGGGGCTTAACGGCCCCCACTAGTCAAACCACTTCTGCCATTTTACAGATAGGTCAATATTGGCAAAAAGGGTTTTGGGATCTCCTAACCTTTACCATGCAAATGATGCTTATCTTGGTCTTGGGGCACGCACTAGCCCTCTCCCCAGTTTTATCCCGTCTTATTCATCGAGTATCTCGCTTATGTGATTCTACCTCTAAAGCCGCTTTTTTTGTTTGTCTTATCACAATGACTTTTGGCTTACTCAACTGGGGTTTAGGATTAATTATTGGTGCTGTTTTTGCTCGAAAAATTGGGGATCAAGCTGCCCACCAAGGTAACGTCATTAATTATCCATTAGTGGGTGCAGCCGGGTATATTGGCATGCTTGTATGGCATGGGGGGTTAAGCGGTTCAGCCACTCTAAAAGTAGCAGAACCCGATCACTTTTTGATCTCCCAAATGGGGCAGCTCCCTGTCACGGAAACAATTTTTTCGTTCATGAACATGAGTGTTAATTTAGCTTTGCTTATTATATTACCACTATTGTTTTATTGGTTAGGTAAAAATACATCGAACTACCAATGTCCTAATTTGCCAAAAGATTTAACCAATGCAGAGCCACCAACACCGTCTGTAAACCCCATTGGTGCTGAAAAACTAGATCTGTCCCCCTGGTTTAGTAAATTTTTTGCGATTCTGATGCTATGCCAAGCCATCTATATTGCCTTTATTGTACCTGAGCACATTTCATTGAACTTCTTAAGTCTCAATTTTATTAATTTCATTCTATTTGCTTTTGGGTTATTAGCCTTTAAAAATATCCAAAGCTATATGCTTGCATTAGAAGAAGCGATTGTCGGTAGCGTGGGTATTCTCATTCAATTCCCGCTTTATGCCGGTATTGCAGGCATTATTCAATATTCGGGCTTAATTCATGTATTTTCAGATTTTATTGTTGAGGTTGCTACGCAACAAACCTATCCGTTATATGTCATGTTGAGCTCAGCCCTAGTGAATATTTTTGTACCCAGTGGTGGTGGGCAATGGGCCGTACAAGGCCCTATCCTCGTTGAAGCCGCTACTGCGCTCAACGTGCCAAAGGCATCAGGCATTATGGCTTTTGCTTACGGCGATCAGCTAACCAATATGTTACAGCCATTTTGGGCTTTACCACTATTGGGTATTACTAAACTGAAAGCTTATCAAGTATTACCGTATACAGTCTTATGCATGCTGATTGGCTTTATTGTTTTTGGTTTGGGGTTGTGGTTTTTAGCTTAAGACTCAGGTGTCTCTTTTATAAAGTTACCACTGAAGTTAATATATTCTAGTGACGGCAACTGATTTAACTGCGCGGGCAGTTGCCGTAAATCATTATCATGTAAATCCAAAATTTTTAATTTTTTTAGGTTTTGGATTGACTGAGGCAGTTCTTTGATATGATTATGATCCGCCACAATTTCATTTAACTCTGTTAAGTTTCCAATATCTTCTGGCAAATATTCTAAATCATCATGATCGACCGATAATTTTTGTAAATTTTTCAGCTGACTAAGCCCTTGAGGCAATGATTTTAGCCCAGGATTATGGCTAATATTTAACTCTATTAATTCAGATAATGTTTCTAGATTTTCTGGCAAACGCTGGATGCTATTATGTCTAATTTTAAGTATTTCTAAATTTTCAAGGTTTTGAATTTCATCCGGCAATTGTGTCATGAAACAACCACCTATCTCTAATTCTTTTAAATTAATCAAAGACCCTATCTCAGGAGACATGTGAATAATTTTACAATTATCTCCATTTAAGACTAGTTTTTTCAATATCTTTAATTTATTGATATGCAATTTAAAAAGCATATGCGGGACTCGGGTGAGAAACTTGAGTTCGACCTCATGTTCTTCAACCATGTTCAAATAACTCATTGCAATTCTCGTGTTAACACGCTCAATAATAATATCTAATTGAACAATATTTTCTATTTGATTCAAATCGGCGCTTGCATACTGCTCCATCATACTAAATGATGTGTCCAAAGCAAGCGCATTGGGCAATGACTCAGAGAAAATTTGCTTTTTACTATCAACGAAAAATTGATACTCTTCTAGTAGGGCCGCTTTTACAATATTGATATGAGATGCCGGAACATTGTTTGGCTTAGACTTAGGCTTAAATTCTTCCATTCTAGTTGCTCTTTGTGCAGAAAAATATAGCTTAAGCTTATCCCAAACTAATTTTGGACAACATTAGACTATGGTCGTAAAAAGCGTGTACCTCATCAAAGCTCAGGTGTATAATTAAAATCGTCAAATAAATCTAAAATTTCTGGCCCTAAAAATCCTAATACACTGTTCAAATCAACCCCAGATTGCTCTACGCTCGAAGGGCCAGGTTCACTGATTGCTGACAAATCAATATCACCCACTCCATCCAGTACGTCTCCAGGCGCAATAGGTGCCCCAGAATCTATTTCTGCATTCATCACAGCATCTATGTCTAAATCTGTTACCGTAACAGAAGCAACCGTGCTGGTCCCCCCATCCCCGTCTGTCACGGTAAAATCTACCGTCCTATCAAGGGTACTGGGATTAACTGCATTAGTATTCTCATATGTAACCGCATTCAATAACGCACTAACACTGGTTGCATTGGCATCACTATCAAAATTAATCAATAGTAAAGTATTTGTAGAGCCACCATCTACCGTACCAATAATGGTGCCTTCATAAGTAATATTAATGCCCGCCACACCAATTTGCCCGGCACCCATGCCTTGATCTTGAATACTAATAACATCTTCTGCCGGAACGGCATTAGCCGTAATCTCAACACGTAAAGTACCCGTATCAAAATCCGAAGAATCGATATCTGTAATACTAGCAGCAGCACCCTGATTCAAAATCTGCGCACCACCACCATCTAAGTGAATAAATACATCACCATCTAAATCAGCAATAACCGGCGCATCATTTGTGCCATTGATAGTAATCGTCAATGTACCCGTATCTGTTTTAGGATCTGTGGCATGATTGTCATTCAAGGTATAATTAAAAACATCCTGTACACTCCCTCCCGTATTCAAGGCATCAACTGTGGCATTATTATCATCAATTGCATAGCTATAGCTACCATCAGCATTTAATGTCAGCGTGCCATAAGTCCCGACAATGACTGCTGCCGTGACATCTAAATTCACCAGTGGGGTATCCACATCGGTGTCATTGGTGAGTACATTGCCGGTGATGGCCACAGAAGCAACTGTTTCATTGCCTTCATTACCACTAGCCGTATCAGCTACGGCCACAGGCGCATCGTTAGTGCCATTGATAGTAATCGTCAATGTGCCTGTATCTGTTTTGGGATCTGTGCCATGGTTATCATTTAACGTATAGTTAAAAACATCCTGTACACTACTGCCCGTATTTAAGGCATTCACTGTCGCATTACTATCATCAATCGCATAACTATAACTACCATCCGCATTGAGCGTCAGCGTACCATATGTCCCGACTATTACGGCTGCTGTGACATCTAAATTCACCAGAGGGGTATCCACATCGGTGTCATTGGTGAGTACATTGCCGGTGATGGCCACAGAAGCAACTGTTTCATTGCCTTCATTACCACTAGCCGTATCAGCTACGGCCACAGGCGCATCGTTAGTGCCGGTAATGGTAATACTCAAAGTACTACTCGAGGTTTTGGCATTTGTCGGATTATTATCAGACATTGTATAATTAAAAACATCTACCAAGGTATCCCCAACATTAATTGCATTCACTGTGGCATTTGCGTCATTAATCGTATAAGAATAACTGCCATCCGCATTGAGTGTTAATATGCCATATAAACCAATAGCTAACTGGGCAATGGCTGTAAAATCAACTTGAGGGCTATCAACGTCCGTATCATTTGTTAGAACATTTCCTGTCACGGCAACAGAAGCGACCGTTTCATTACCTTCAGCACCACTATCCGTATCGACAACCGCTACAGGGGCATCATTTACCCCCGTGATAGTGACCGTTACGGTTGCTGTACTCGTCAAGCCCTCAGCATCTTCTATTGTATAAGTGAAAGTATCTGTTGTGGTTTGGCCTTCGGCCAAATTTTCAAACAAGCCATTAGGATCATATGATATTTGGCCATTCGCCAAAAAATTAACCTGTCCAACTGTGCCTGTCGTGTCAATACTGACGACCTGAAGCACATCTCCCACATCAGGATCCGTATCATTCGTTAATACACCAGGGGTATTGTAGGTAGTGGGATTATCTTCATCTGTGCCCACAGCATCATTATTTGCTGTAGGGGCTTGATTCAAATTAATTGTAATATTTAAACTGGCCGTTGCTGTATCACCATCTGTATCTATAATTTGGTAAGTTACAATATCATTTGCCGTGCCGTTACCATCTGGCACTGCTGTCGCATCAATCAATGTATAGGTGTATGAACCTGTTGTCGCGTTCATGGAGAGCTGACCATAAGTCGTATTAATCACAATTACGCCATTGGCTAAACCATCTTGATCCCCAACTCCGCCATCAGTAACACCGTTGACTAACGAAATTTCGCCGCCATCACCACCTAATGCATTAACCCCAAAGCCATTGTTATCGGTTAACACATTGCCTATTGCTGTTTCACTGCCAATACCATTAACAAATAATGCTGTCTCATCTACATTATTCGTATTGTTATTCGCTACAGGCGCATCATCTATTACATGAATTTCAATATTGTTGGTTGCACTATCAAAATCTTGGTCGGTCAAGGTATAAGTGAATTTATCGACAAAGATTTGCTCGCCGGTATCGCCATCAATGTAAACATCCACGCCTGGGCCATCGATATGGCTGACAGGATTAGACATCTCATAGACAATATCCCCTTTTACAAACCCACCCACAGCTTCTAAATATAGCGTGAGCGTATTGCCTTCTGGCGTGGTAATGACGACTCTGTCTGCTAAAGTATTTTTTGCAGAACCTACTCGGGTTGAATCTATGGTTAACGCATCTTCTGAATCTGTTCCAAAACGAGCCCCTTTCTGAAAGATATTCGCTTGAATGGTAACATTAGGGTTTGTGCGTAATAATAGCTCATCAGAATCACCCATTAAAATATAGGGTGTTGTAGGAAAATCATTAAAGTCTGCTGGAATAATAGGCAAGTCATTATTATTCGCAGCGCCTGGATCATAAGCATCGCTTAGGTCTCTTCCCACCGAACTAACTGATTCTAGCTGACGAATGAAGCTATTTCTTATCACTTTGCCTAATTGTGTCTCAACAGACTCCACAGCGCCAAAATTAGACAACACAACCAAAGTTTTTAGCTCACTTCCTCTATGCTCAACAGGGACTTTAAATAATTCTTCTATTTCTAAATCAAGAAATTGTTCTATTGTCTCTGTAGAATTTTTAGCCAAAATATCCGCTATTGCTTTTTCTAAAGCCACCTCATCTAAAGCGGCTAATTGAGTCATGGTATCCTCGAATGACTGAACGATATTGTCATAATAAAGCACGCCTGCTTCCATAGGAATATCCACATCATCTAAGGACATTTTAATCGGCACTAGTAAGCTATCTTGTTGCCACTTTAATGTTTTCTGTAATGTTGTGGGTATTTTATTATTATTAGAGTCAGACATTTATTATCAAAGTCCTTTTAATGCTCAATTTAGTTTTAATGCTAAATTACTACTTTCAATTATTACTGTCAGAATACCATGATTAATATTTAAGCCCAATCGAAAGAGTCAACATGCTAATGCAATATATCTAACCAATTATAAAAAAAGCGCTATAAGCGCTCTTTTTTAATGGGTAGATTTGAATTTTACCGAGGAGATCGTTTTCTCGCAGGTTCTGGTGTTAATGGTTCTTCATCAGAGGATAAAGAGCTATCTGAAAGGTTGGAAAGTTCTGAACCAGAAGCCGAAGCAGAGGCAGAGGCAGATACATCATCTTCTAGCCTAGACATCGAATCTCTTAAACTATTTAAAGCATTGACAAACCCTGTTCGTTTCATCTCATAGTCATGCATATCAGATTGTAACGCCTGCAGTTTCTCTTCTAATCCTCCCAATTTAGCCTTTGTTGTTTTTATCATGGATTTAATCAATGATGCTGCCTTTTTTTCTTGTTTTGATCTACGTATTGCTATCGGCATTGCACTTTTTTTGTCCAGCAAGGAGTCTAGATAGCTCTTCGTTGCATCCATGTCAGTTGTAACATTATGTAACCTATCCATTAACCCGATCACAACCCCACTGGTTTTCTCTGCTTGTATACTAGCCTCAGCAAATCCCTTTTGACGAGCCGACATTAATTGTTCAATATATTTAGAAGCAAATGATAAATCAAAGCTTCCTGAATCAATAGCCTGACACACAAGGTCATTTACAAGACCGATTTTAGCTGCTGCGGCCATAATATCTTTATCCGATTTATCGACTAAATCTAGCATCGCATCAAACTTAGGCCCCAGCACAATGGCACAGTTATCAGATGTCATTTTATTGATATCAGAAAACTCTTTTATTATTGTGGCAAAATGAATATAACCATATAAAATCTCAGCTAAATATTCTTTGTTTTGATTTCCACTCTCGGCCATGGTGTCAATAAACTTTATTAAGGCACTAGAAGCAGCTGTCACAGTTGCATCATCATCACTGCTGAGCGCATGACTCACTGACTGTAGCTCTGCTAATTCATCTGGTGCCGCATCCGCGATACGTGAACTCAAAACTGGCAAGAGTCTTTTGACTGCATCTAAAACCGTATGTACATTACTTTTGTTAATTTCTGGGATAATGCCAGAATCTAAAATGCGATCCGTATCGGCTTTTCCCCCAGCGACCCTGAGCAAACCTTGGACTTTTCTGAGCGTTTCATTCTCTTCAAATTGGGAAAAAATCCCTCTACACATCGTTAATATTTGTTCTGTTGTTAAATTTTCAGGACCAGATGCCGCCATAGTCGCCTCCGATAAATAGGGTCTTGGGAAACTTTGAAATACAAAGTATATTGAGTTTCTTCACACATAGCTAATATCCTAGACCGCTAAAAATATAATTACAATGCATAGATGGAGATAGGTCCGACATTATTTTGTCATAAAAAATCTTACACACCAAAATCATCAGGATTGTTTTGTTGTTCAATTGTGATACTAAAAGTTTGATCTTGAGTGGGTGCTGAATTATCTGACTCAACAGGCAATGATGCTTGTTCAGTGCTGTCATTTTGAGTCTCACCTAAGCTCTCAAGTGAATCTGTTTCAGTATCATCTAGGACACTCTGAATCTGTAGCCCGACATCTCCAACATCAAACATATTACCCTCTTTGTCTACATAAGAGGCCGTGCCATATATTGTATTGCCTTCGACTATTTCTACAACATCATCTGAAGTTAAGTTTATACTATCGACATTTGAATCTACAATTGGGGTATATTCGTTCGCTTGGCTGATACCATCTTGATTCGCATCCTGCCAAATAGCAAATTGTTCAAATTGATTATCTTGCATGTCAAAAACACCATCTTGATTACTATCAAATGCTAAGGCTAAGCCTTCTAAGTCTGTTTTAGCATCAGGATGATAGTTAACCAGTTCGATTTCTTCTAGTCCACTAAATTGACCATCTTGATTGGCATCAAATACTAATAAGGCATCATCTGGGGAAACCCAGCCAGTCCCAAATTCATTACCCTGCTCATCAACCCATGTAACGGCTGAGTCTTCTGCTGAAACCAGTTCTATACCATCACCATCTAAATCCAGAACAACAGGGGGAGCCACCGCCGTAATAGTAATATTAACCGTTGCAGTATCAGAACCACCTTTACCATCTGATATAGTGTAAGTAAAACTATCCATATCACCGGGGAATAAAGAAAAATTAGAATCATATGTGTAAGAACCATCAGAGTTAAGCGTTAGATCTGCCGTAGAAGGTAATAGTATATTTGTCCCCACATTCGCAGGGTTCCCATTAACTTCAATAACCGTTAACAAATCTCCATCAGGATCACTATCTGCTGTTCCATCTGTCAATACATTTCCTGATGCGCTATCATATTGTTCAAGACTTACTGCATCATCAGCCGCAATGGGTGTACCATTCACTATTATGTCTATTGTGCCCGTATTAGCTGAAATAGAAGTTGCACCACCATTGCTGGTGGTATCTACATTTATAATTGAAACTGGATTGCTAGTAGAAAATCCTGAGGTATAGGTGTTATCCAAAGCTCTAAACTCTAAAGCAGGTGCTAAACCAAAGTAACCAGATGCAGGATTAAATCGTACCTCTGTGCTCTCACTTAGCGCGACAGCGCCAGCTCCGTCACTAGCAACCCCAACATCCATCCAGCTCACACCGCTGTCTGTAGAAAACTCCCATGTCCCTTCAGTTACCTCATTAGCTGGATTTGAAACAATCGCCACACCAGACATAGAAGACATACTATCTACATCTGTAATATCTGTGCCAAATAATAATAATGAGCTAATGGACTGGATAGTAGAAATATTAGATTCTTGTGTTATCGGGAAACTCTTACCATTAACTACCACAGGCGCACTATTAGGGTTTTCAGCTTCATATGCCCCAATATCCGTCTGCCCTACATAAACCACGCCACGTTGGTCGGCAAATTCATCATCTGCACCTGGACCACCAGCGACACCATTATTAATCGCAATACTCGTAGAGGAGAGTGCAATTGTTTGTGTGGGGCCACCGTTGTCGGCGAGTACATTAGTGCCAAAGACATTGGCGACTGTGGCAATGCCAAGTCCGTTTAAATTTACACCGCCTTGAAGGCTGTCGGTTAAAACGACAGTGCCACCATCATTGTTGATTTCGTTATTTGTTGTCGCAGTATTACCAACAATGATTGTGCTGTTGGTTGTAACGTTACTACTCATATCATTGTAAATGCCACCGCCATCAGAAGCATCATTACTACTTATCGTGCTATTACTTGCGGTAAAATCAGATGAAAAGTTGTATACCCCACCACCAATGTTATCAGCAGCATTGTTACTTATCGTGCTATTATTTGCGACAAAATTAGATTGATCATTGTAAACACCACCGCCCTCAAAAGTAGCATCATTATTACTTATCGTGCTATTATTCAAGGTTAAATCAGCGTTTTGATTATAAATACCACCACCAAAAAAACTAGCCGTATTGCCACTTATCGAGCTATTATTTGCTGTAAAACTAGCACCAGAATTATTAGAAATACCACCACCATCCATAATGCTATTACCACCTGTAATCGTCATATCATTTATGGTCACATTGGTGCTAGCACCGGTAACATTAAGCACCCTACTATTGCCTTGTGCATCAATGGTTGAATCTATTCCATCAATACTAATAGCCGCATTCGCATTGTTAAGAGATAACTCAGTACCGCCTAATAAATAAGTGGCGTTTTGTAGTATAACACTCACGTCTGATGTTGCACTGTTTGCAATACTCACAGCATCGCGCAATGATAATATACCGTCTGTATTATCGGCTGGCGTATCAGCTGTAGTATTCACCCCAACGGCTATATGGAAGGTGTCACTGATGGCTGGATTGACGCCATCACTCATATCAAAAACAAAACTGTCTTGCGTAAAGTTGGTCCCGGTTTCATTGGTGACGTATTGTATACTGCCAGAGTCAATATCGGCTTGTGTAAAGCTGGTAACATCCTCTCCGCTATCGTACATGTCATTATTATTGGCATCCATATACAATGTTCCATTGGCGACATTGGTAGTAACAGTATAAGTAATAGAACCTGCGGGCGTATCAACGTCCGTAGTGTTTAATAGTGAGTTATCGATAATGACATTAGTGGCTGTTGTGCCATTGTGTAAAGCTAAAAGCTCCAGGTTAGTTGAAAGAATAGGGGCGTCATTTACCTCAAGTTCCATTAATCCTACCGAACTAGAAATAGCCGTTGTTCCACCATTTAAAGTGGTGTCAACCGTCTGAATCATTGCTGTACTATCTGAAAATGAACCTGTGAATGTATCATCTAGTGCTCTAAAAATTAAATCTGTTGTGCCATTATAATCTTGTACTGGGTCAAATCTAAGCAAAGTGCTTTCACTTAAAGCGACACTTGCCGCAACACTAGAAACACCAATATCTAACCAAGTTGAACCACCATCGGTTGAAAACTGCCAAGAACCTTGTGTCACTGCGTTTGCTGGGTTTGATATAATCACCACGCCTGATAAAGAGGCACCCGTATCAACATCTGTGACATCGGATCCAAGCGCTAGAAAAGAACTAATTGTTTGGCCGGGATTAGAAACTGGATCCTCATTAATTGGATTTAAGCTGACATTGTTTTGGATCACTGGAGCATCATTTACAGCATTGACCGTGACATCCATTGTGCCAGTGTCAGTAGAATAAGGCGTGATGCCTCCCGTCGCGCCACCACCACTTAAATCAATGCTGTCTCCATCTACAAAAACAGTTGCGGTATTATCGACGGCTCTAAATGTTAAGCTCCCAGGGTCACCATTATAATCTGGTGCGGGGTTAAACCGAATCAGTGTGGCGGCATTTATTAATATCGCATTGGATTCACTCGCTGTGGTTAAGATATCTACCCATGTACCACTATTATCATATTGCCAAGTTCCTTCGCCTGCTATGGCGGCATTGCCCACAATGGCAACCCCTTGTAAACTCGCGCTAGCATCGATATCGGTAACATCAGCTAGGTTGGCATCTCCAGTAGAATTAAACTCAATTAAACTGCTCACTGCCTGACCGGTATTAGCGGCACTCAAAATATCTTCATTTATAGCGGTTAACGCAGAAGCATTATTCATCGCAACAATAACGGGGGAATCGTTTGCTCCCGTAACCGTAATAGTCACAGTTTTAACGGTACTTGTGGCATTAGCAGCCCCAGAATCATCCGTTGCCGTATAGGTAAACGTCACATCTCGGGTTTCCCCTTCGCCTAAATCTTGGAAATCACTGCCGGGATCATAGGTAAAGGTACCATTTCCATTATTCGTGACTGTGCCTTCGCCGGCGCTTAAGTCGGTGACAATGGCAAAAGTATGGGTATCAGGCGTGTTGTTTACATCCACATCACTGACCACAAAGTTGCCATTCACTGTGGCCCCGTCTTCCACCGCATTAATGACGATATCACTAGCGACCGGTTGATCATTGGTCCCTGTGACCGTAATGGTCACAGTTTTAACGGTACTTGTGGCATTAGCAGCACCAGAATCATCGGTCGCCGTATAGGTAAACGTCACATCTCGGGTTTCCCCTTCGCCTAAATCTTGGAAAT